>CANLGL010000030.1 GCA_947490345.1 Deltaproteobacteria bacterium | reverse complement strand
GCTTCCGGCGCCGCTCAGGAAATGGCCAAGGCCAATGAGAACGCCGAGCTCATCGCAACGGGCACGGCGTTGAAGATCAGACCGCGCATCTCGAACATCTCGCCGCGGGCCGAGAAGACGTGGTGGCCCTTGGGGTCCGCCTTCTGGGCCTTGTCCAACATCGCTTCTGCTTCGGGCCACAGACGCTTGCGCGCCGAGATCCGCGCCCGCTCGATCAGCGGGGCGCTGGCGTGGTCGTCGATCTTCGCCGCGGCTTTGAGCAGCCAGTCGGCGCGCTCGAGGTCCCCGCCGCGGTTGATGAGCAAGCGCCCGAGCAACAGGTGCGCCGGGTAGTTCTTCTTGTCGGTCTGGAGCGCTTCTTCAAGGAGGGCCTGCGCCTCGTCGAGGATCGCGCCGTCACCGGCCGAGGTCTCAATCAAGAGCGCACCGAGGCGCGCCATGTGCAGGGTGTTGGCGGGGTCCAGACGTCGGGCTTCCGCCAGCGCGTCGCGTGCGGCACCCCAGTGGTCCGGGCCCATGCCGTAGTAGACCTCGCCCAACAGGCCGTAGCTGTCCGGCATCATCGGTTCGAGGTCGAGCGCCGCCTTCAACAGCTCCGCTGCCGGCTCACGGCGGCCCGCGTCCACCAGCAAGCCAGCCAGCCGGCGCTTCATCCGCGCGTTGTCCGGGAACGCGACGACGCCGCGCTCCAACGCGGCGATGGCACGGTTGCGACCGCCGCCGCGCTTCTCGCAGAAGTTGCATTCGAGGTGGAAGACCTCGGGCGTGGGCGCACGGGTGGCGAGGTCCTGGTACACGGCGGCGACCTCGGCGCCCTTCAGGTTCTTCTCGACCATCAGCTCGCAACCCAGGAGGGCGACCTCCGTGTTGCCCGGATCAAGCTTGAGCACCTCCGCGATGCGCTGCTCGGCAAGCTCGAAGTGGGGCTTCTTGCTGCGGACCATGCCGCGGATCGACTCGAGCGCGCCGTCGTGATCGGGGTAGGACATGCGCGCGCGGTTGCGGGTGCGGTGGGCTTCGTACAAGAGGCGGTTGCCTTCCTGGGCGAGCGCAAGTTGGGCCTGACCCTTCTCCTTGACGGAGGCGGCCACGTACTGGTCACCGAGGGCTTCGAGCAGATCGTAGAGGCTGGTTTCGCGCACCGGGAGCTGCCCGGCGACGAGGCGGTGGACGTAGAAGGTTCGCTCGCGCCCCTCGTCGGGGACCATCTCGATCAGGCCCTTGCCCAGGAGGTTCAGGCGAGATTCTCGCTTGACGCGGAGAATCTCGGCGTCGCCCGCAGTGAAGGGGCGGCGGAAGTGGGCGAAGAGCGCCAGGTCGTGGCGTTCGTCCTCGGTCAGCTCGCGGATGGTCTTTTCGATGCGGCGCCGGGGCGCGTCCAGGTCACTGACGTTTTCCATCGCCAGGAACTTGTTGGACTCCATCAACTCTTCGCGCGTTTCCGGGTCGCGAACCGCAACCGCAAAAAGCCGCGCCGCGAGCGGGTGGCCGTGGATGCGCTGGTTGACGAGGCCGAAATTGTCGCGGGCGAAGTCTTCAACCCGGTAGGCTTCGAAGATCTCGTGGAGGTCCTTGCCCTTGAGCCCGGCCAACTCCAGGACCGGGAGCTCCAGGCCCTCCCCCTCGCGGTAGAAGCGTGGGCGCACCGTGCTGAGGAACAGCACGCGGGCCTTGTACTTTCCGACGAGGAGGGCGCGCAGCAGGAGCTCGAAGCGCGATTCACGATGGAAGGTGCCATCGCGACGCATCACTGCATCGAGACGGTCGATCACCAAGGTGACATCGAGGTCGCGGAGCGATTCGACCGCCAGGGCGGCGAGGGCGGACGGCACCGGCCGTTCAGCGGGGTTGGTCAGCGCCTCGGCCAGGCGTTTGTCGCCGGCGTCTGCAGCGAGCGCCGCGATGCGCGCGTACAGCGCGTCGGCCTCAGAGCCCCAGCCGACGATGAAGTCGGGGAGCCGGTTGATGCAGCCCGACAGGGCCTTTTCGACCAACCAACGCTTGCCGATGCCCGACGGGCCGGCGATGACCGACGCGCCCTCGGGGCGCTCGGCCAGCCAGGCCAGCTCGTCTTCGCGGCCGACGAAGACAATCTTCGGCGCTCCACCCTTCTTCTTGGCATCCGCGGCCGCGGCGACGGCCACCGGGGCCACCGGGGCGGGCACGGGAAGCGTGAACAGGAAGTCACGCGCCTTCAGTTTTTCGTGGTCGAACTTCAGGGTCCGCAACGCCGACGGCAACGCGAACGGATTGAAGTTCCGGGCCACGACCACCAGTCGAGGCTTGTGCGAGGCGCCGGACACGGCATCCGCAAGGAGCCCGAGGCCGACAGAATCCACACCATCGGCGTCGATGAGACACAGCAGCCCACCTTCACGGTTCAGGGCCGGCGCGAGCGTCTTGGAATCAAGCTTCAGGGCTGGCGACGGCGTATCGCCGCCGAGCACGACGGCCGGAACAGCGTTGCGACGACGCAGCTCTCCCAGGGTCTCGGCATCCGCGAGGGCACGACTACCGAACACGAGCACACAGCGCCCTTCATTGATGGCGACTTCTACGCGGGTCATCACGAGCCTCTTTTTGGAGCAGCGCGCGCTAACCGAGATCGCCCACCGGCGCTCCCCGCAGGGCGAGAGCGGGGAATTCAACCCCCGCGATGTGTCCCACCGTTCTGGCGATTCGCGCGTGCCGAAGCAGCGGCAGGTCGTGGGCCGTGTCGCCGATGGCGAAAACCGGAATCCGGCCCGTCATTGCCCACGCCGCTTCGACCTTTCCTTCGTCGCACGTCAGGATGCCGAAGGTCTCCGGAAGCAGGCGCTCGCCGTCCTGGCGGAGGCGAATGCCCCGCACGTGGCGGATGCCGAGCCGGTCGGCCATGATCCGGCCCACCACCTCGGGACTCCCCGTCAGCAGCCAGACGCGATGCCGCCGCGCGACCCAGTGCGCCAGCTCGCACACCTCCGGCACGGGCGCGCATTCGCCCGCGTCCA
The DNA here is from genome assembly GCA_947490345.1 of Deltaproteobacteria bacterium. Lineage (GTDB taxonomy): Bacteria > Myxococcota_A > UBA796 > UBA796 > SXON01 > SXON01. The sequence continues at coordinate 52,311 of CANLGL010000030.1, read as the reverse complement.
AGGCCGTGTCCACCAGTTCTTCGACCTGACCCACCCGCAACCCGCCCAGTGCCAGCGCCGCGAAGCGGCACTGCTCCCGGTAGTCGAGGACCCCCTGGTACGCCGCAAAGACGCTGTTCGCCTTCTCCGTGACCCGATTGCGATGGCCGATGCGATCGATGCCGCGGAGGCAGGCCTCCGCGATGTCGTTGGTGATGAGCGTGCCGTCCATGTCGAAGAGCGCCTCACCGGGAGGCAGGGCGTCAAGGTCGGCGATCATCGGGGCGCTGCGTATCCTCACGGCCGGGAGTCACCCATGGGGCGAGGCGGATATGAGCCCGCGTGAAGCGCCACCTCGTCGCCGCCTTCGTGCTGTGGCACGCCCTGGCGGTCTCCGCGTCTTCCTTGCCGTCGCCCGGACGCGGCGTCAACCGTTCCTACTGGTCCGAACCAACGGTACAGGCTGAGTTTCAGGCCTGGGCGACCGCACTCGGAACCGATCTGGTCACCTTCCAGGATGGCCTCTACGTCGCCGCCGTCAACGTCCAGGCGGCGGTGCGCGCCGCGAACGCTCCGTTTCGGCAGTACCTGTCGGTCACCAACACCGCGCAGAGCTGGAAGATGTTCGTGGCGCCGCATCGGTTTCCGACGCGCCTGCAGTTGCGTGCCCAGGGGTCGGACGGCTCCTGGGCGGTGGTGTACGAGGAAGGCGATGATGCGCCGCGGTGGCGCGGCGAACGGTTTGCAACCGAACGGATGCGGGCGGCCGTGTTTGCCTGGGGCTGGCCGCAGAACAAGAAGCGCTGGGCGTCAGCCTGCGCCGGCTTTGCCAGGGACTACTTCGCGGAGACGGCCGAGGCCGCTGCCTTCCAGTGCCGCTTCGGCAAGGGGGCGAGCCTCTCGGCGGCGCAGGTCTTGGCGGGGGAGAGGGTGAAGGAAGAGTGGGTGCTGGAGCGTACGGTCAAGCGGCCGGCGGCTCGGTGAGCGCGACGGCGCCGCGCTTGTGGACCCGTTGGGTGGGCGCGGTCACGCGCCGCGAGCCGGCGCACGCGGTCGCGGTGGTGCGCATCGTGGTGGGCGTCTCGATCGTGGCGCATCTGGTGCGCCTGTTGTGGACTGAGACGTGGCGGTGGGTGTGGCTGCCGCCGGCCCACGGGGGGTTGGTGCCGCTCAACAGCGGCCCGCTGGATTGGTTCGGCGGCGCGACGCCCATGCTGGTTGGCGGGGTCATTGGCGCGACGCTCTTGTCCAGCCTGGCGCTCGGGCTCGGCTTGTTTACGCCCGGCGCGGTCCTCCTCACCACCGCGGGGTGGTGGGTGCTCATGGGGCTGGGTCCCAATGCCGGTGGGTCCTACGACTTCTTGGGCGCAAACATCCTCTTCTTGCTGATCTTCGCCGGCTCGGGGCGAGCGTGGTCCGTGGACGCGTGGTGGCGGCGCCGGCAAGGCGCTACGGCCCTGGACGTACCGGCCTGGCCACGTTGGTTGATGGTTTGGCAGTTGGTGGTCATGTACGACACCACCGCGTGGCAGAAGTTGTCGTCCAGTTGGGTCATCGGCGGCCCCGCGGATGCCCTTTGGTACATCCTGCAGCAGCCCACGTGGCACCACTTCGAGATGGCGTGGTTGGCGCCCATCTTCCCGTTCACCCAATTGATGACCACCAGCACCTGGTTGTGGGAGCACGCCTCGCCGATCATCGTCGTCGCCGCCTGGTTTCGAGCAACACGCGGCCGCGGCGGCTGGCTGCGTGCGCAGAGCAACCGCGTGGACCCGCGCCGGTTTTACCTCGCGTTCGGCGTGGTCATGCATCTGTCGATCGAGGCGACGTTGGACGTTGCCTTGTTCACCCCGTTTACGCTGGCGCTGTACGCCGCGTGTTTTTCGGGGGACGAGGTGCGGCGGGTGTCAAACCGGCCACGGTGACAACACCAGCCCCTCAATCCAGGGCGCGGTGATGTCCTCGCCGATCATGTGGATGCAGTAGGGCTCCGCATCGGGACAGGGGATGCACACGATCGCGAAGTCTGCGGCGAACGAGCAGACCGCGTCGTCGGTGTCGGGCAGACTCAAGAGGGGCCCGAGGCCGCGGGAGTCGACGACGGTGTCGACGTGGCCGTACTCGATCGCGCTTCCGTCCGGGGAAAACACGCCGTCGAACAGGAAGTCGTAGAGCTTGATGTCGGTCTTGGGGATCGACTCGGTCTCGTAGACGATGGTAAGCGCGTCGATCGACGTGGTGAAGAACGGCGCGCCGGTGAAGTCGGCCGTCGGGAAGTCCCAGGTGTTCGTTTCGTCGAGCTGTTCGAGGCCGTCGGAGTTGTAGTCCAGCACCGCGCCGAGGAGCTCGAGCTGGGTGTCGTCAGCGAACTGGACCATGAACCCCAAGGGCGTGACCAGGCTGGCGTCCCCGAGGATTTCCAGAGCTGGCGGCTCGACGATCTCGGCGTCGCGCAGGGCGAAGGAGAACGTACGGTTGGTGAGCTCGTCGGGCGTCACCGTGAGCGGCGTGCCAATCGAGGACGTGGTGAACGTGGTGTCGGTTACGACGTCGCACAGCTCGGTGTGGATGGTGTAGGCGGTGCTCGGTGTGAGCACGCCGGAAAGGGTCAAGAGCGTGCCCGCCGCATCCCAGCTTGCGGTCAGCGGGGCCGCCGCGCTGGCCGAATCGCGCACCTCCACCACCGCGGCGGCACCGTCACCATCGAAGCTGACGTAGATCGGGTCGCGGTAATAGACGCCGACCGCGCCATCCGTGGGCGACAGGCTGATCACGTGGATGGCGCACGAGTTGGTGTCCGCGGTGTCGTCGATCCCGGCGCTGTCGTTTTTGGCACCGCTGTCGTCGGTTTCGGCGGGACAGGCGCTCAGCAGGAGGGCGGCGAGAGAGAGACGCATCATTTATCCTGGTTCGAGAAGGTACACTCGAAGGTGTACCAGTGAAACATCGAGCCGACGCTTTCGTCGTAGTCGTGGACGCGCATGTTGAAGGTGCCGAAGTCGATCGAGTCCTCGGGCCAGTTGTCCGGGTCGTTCAGCCGGTCCAGGGCGATGAAGCCCTCGGCTCGCTCGATCAGGTGGGCAATATCATATTCGAACCAGGCATCTTCGCTGCCGGTTCGCGCGTCGACCCCCTCGTCCCAGACCCGCATTCCGATCGTTCCGCCCCAGAAGAGCTCCATCTCCATGTTCGCAGCCGAGCCATACTCCATGGCCTTGGTGCCGCAGGCCATGTGAGTAGAGCCGGCCGGGATCGTCATCTGGTACCAGTCGTCGTCGCCAGGATCGCTGAGAACGCCGCCGTAGCGGTCCCCTTCGACCAGGGGCTTGGCCTCCGCGACTCGGTCGTTGGGCTCAAGCTCGGTGAGGTCCGTGGTGATGGGCGCCTTGATCTCGGACACCCGCAACCACCAGCCGTATTCCTCGCCAAATCCGCTCCCGCGCTCCCCGAGGGCAACCAGGTATTCCCCTGAGACTGCCGCGTAAAAGACGCTGAGTGGATCTGCGCTGCCGTACCGGCCGATCTGTTTTACAGTCTCGTCTGCGTCGGGCATGCTGACGATGTGGTCCATGTCGGCCGACGAGCCGCGCGCTTCCGCCTGGGTGTCGACACGGAGCCACCCGGTCTGGTCGGTGGTGAACCGGTAGTACTCGCGATCCCCGGAGACATCGACATAGCCACAAGCCCAGGTTTCCAGCGGCAGGGTGACGATCTGGGTGTAGTCGTTGTTGAAGTTTTCGTCCTCGCTCTCTTCGAGCTGACAACGGCCCGGCAACGCCTCGCCGGTGTCTTCGGATGCGGTGTCACCGGTGTCTTCCGCGCTGTCGGTGTCGGGGTCCTGTTGGGGCTGCGACACGTCCGCATCGCTCTCCGAGGGGAGCTCGAAGCAGCCGCGACAACCGAACAGTAGGAGCCAGAGCACGCCTCAGCTTACCCCGACGTCGCGGGCTATGCTGGTTGTGGAGACGGACATGAGGGACGCCGCGCACTTCTTCGCCCTGGTCGTGCTCGTGGGCTGTGACAGCAGCGACCAGGCGGTCAACCGGGTCTACCCTGACATGGTCGTCGCCCCGGCCTCGGTCGACTTCGGCGACGTCGCGGTCGACTTCACCGGAGCCGCTTCGATCCAGGTGATCAACGCTGGACTCGCCGCCTTGGAGATCGAGTCGGCCACCCTCAGCGGGGCCGATGCGGACGCCTTTTCAGTGACGGTCGAGGTGCCTCTCAGCCTTGCCAAGGACGAGGTCACCTCCCTCGGCGTGGTCTTCACCCCGTTGACCTACCTGCCTTACGCCGCCGAGCTGACCATCCAGAGCAACGACGAAGAGCACCCGACGCTGGTCATTCCGCTCAGCGGCGTCGGCGTGTATGCGCCCACCCCCGACATCGCGGTCGACCCGCTCTCGGTCGAGTTCGCCGCTGTCGAGGTTGGCGCCACGGCGTTTTCCACGCTCGGCATCACCAACGAGGGTCAGGCCACGCTCACGCTCACCAGCGCGGAGCAACACGGCAGCGGCGCCTTCGCGCTGATCGGCGCCAACCCTTCCGGCTTCTCGATCCCACCAGGCCAATCGCAGCAGTTGGTGTGGTCGTACACCCCCTACGTCGAGACCGGCGACAACGGCACCTTCGTCATCCAGAGCAATGATCCCGACGAGCCCGAGCTCATCGTCTACCTGCTCGGCAACGGCGGCGGCGACTTCGAGTATCCGGAGGCGGTGATCGACTGCAACACCCCGATCCGCCCGCGCGAGCTGGTCTGGCTCGACGGTCGGGCCTCCACCGATCCGGATGGGCTCCCGCTCACCTACGCGTGGACGCTCGAAGGTGTCCCCGCCGGCTCCGGCGTCGAAGCCCTCACCGACCCGGCGCAGAGCCTCGCCTCGTTCATCTCCGACATCGCGGGGGAGTACGCGGTCGGCCTGGTCGTCACCAACAGCTCGGGCATCTCCTCGGCCAAGCGCCAATGCAAGATGGAGGCGATCCCCGAGGAGGAGTTTCACGTCGAGTTGTCCTGGAACACGCCCAACGCCGACATGGACCTGCACGTGATGTGGGAGGACGCCGACTTCTTCTCGGTGCCCGGCGACTGCACCTTCTGCAACCAGGTCCCCGATTGGGGCGTGCCGCTCGACACCAACGACGACCCCTCGCTCGACATCGACGCCACCAGCGGTTTCGGTCCCGAGAACATCAACATCGACCGCCCAGTCGATGGCACCTACCGAGTCCTGGTGCACTACTACGACGATCACACCGACGCGAGCGTGCTGGCGACCGTGCGGGTCTACTCCTATGGCGTGCTCGTGTACGAGGCCTCGCAGACCATGGAGTACAACTACACCTGGGAGCTCGGGCAGGTGAACTGGCCCGAGGGGACGGTTGGCGTGACCGGGGTGTACCGCAAGAACTACGAGTACGACGACAACGGCGACCCCGTGCTGATGGAGGACGGGGTGACCAAGGTGTCGGGACCGCGGAACTGTTCGGGGGGGTGAGGGCGGCACGACGTTTTCGGACGCGGGGATTGTCGAGGTTCCGGACTGAGGGGTTTTCGAGGTTGTTCCACCTCTCGGTGGCCGGGGGGGCGCGGCGAGCCAGGGCCGGCGTGGGGGAGCGCTCCGAGACCCGCGCGGCGACTATCCCCCCAAAAAAGCGCGCGTTCCGGGAGTATGGTCGTCAAAAAGCGCGCCCGGACCCTGATCCCGCGGCGCCGGCGGCGGCAGCGAACGAGCGAACCTGCCTTTTTTCTGTCGCGTCCCCTCGGCTCCGTGCCGGCGCCGGCGCGACGCGCTTCTGTGCAGGGATACTCCCCGAAGGCGCGCTTCTGGGGGGGGATGGTCGGTGCTGTGTCGGTGAACACTGCGCGCTGTCGTGTGACGGTGTCAGGGCGCCAAAAACCACCGCTCCCACGGCAAAAGCAGCGCCCGCGCCTCCTTCCTCCAGGCCGGGGGCGCGTCTGCACCAAGGCGGACCACCCCCATCAGCCGGGCCCACCCGCGCACGCGAGGATCAACGCCGCTCGTTGGCGCCTCCACCGCCGCGGCCACCTGCGCCATCGGGGCGCGGAGAACGGCCACCACGACCGGTCCCACCTGCGGCTGCGCGGCCACCAGCGCGGTGACAGCGCCCTCGTCGATGTTTCCGGTGCGCGCGCCGTCGGCAACGAAGCACAAGTAGGCGGTAGACCCCGGGTCCGGCGCACCCGCGGCGCGCGCCTGCTCCCGGTCCTGCTCCGTGGCTCCGTCCGCGCAGGCCAACCACCAGCGATCGGCGGCGGTAGCGTCGAGAAGGGTGCGCAGCTCGTCGAGGCGCCCGCCGGCCATCAGGCGGTTGCGATCGGGCCCGTCCTCCAGCGGCGTGTCCGGGGCCAGCTCCTGGCGGAGGATCGCCACCATCGTTTCCGGGTTGCGGAGCTTCGCCAGGAGGCCGAGCTGGGCGTCAGCCTCGGCTCCGAGCATCCGTAGCGCCCGCAGGCGCCACAGCGCCGCGTCGTCTCGCACCGGCGGCGGTGGCGTCTCCAGGAGCGAGGCCGCGCCTGCCCAGTCGGCGCGGTACATCGACTCCCACGCTGCGCCCCAGCGCAACCATGGGTGGTCGGGGTGGTCCGCCAGTGCGGTGGCAAACGCGCCGGGAACGGGCGGGTCTGCGCACCGGTCCGCGAGGTAGCGGAGGTCAGGATCGGTGGGGCTGGCCGCCGCCGCTGCGGTGTCCGCTACGCAGACCTCGGGGCCGCCGCCGTCTTGGCGTGACCTGCCCAGTTCGACGCTGAGCCCTTCGGCGGCGATGCGCTCCGCCACGATCGCCTGCACATCGACTCCGCCGCCCTTCGCGAGGGCCCACCACGTCTGCCAGTCCCGCTCGCTCGGCGGGTCCCACCGCACGTGGGCGGTGGCGACCGTAGCGATGACCGCGGGTTGGTCCGCGTAGAAGCCGGCCATCGTCTCCGGTGGATACTCGGCAAGGCTCGCGAGGACCGTCCGACTCGTGGGGCCGTCGGATTTGATCGAGGTCGGCGGCGTCTCGTTGATGTGGTCGAGATCGGGTTTCCACCATCGGTCGGCGCCGAGCGGGGTCGGTTCGGGCGCCCTCATCTCGCCGTACACGAACCACGTCTTGGCGAAGCTGTCCGCCTGGGCGATGTTGTAGACGTAGGTGACACCCGGTGAGCCCGCATCGGCGTTGAAGGCCTCGATCTCCACGCCGGCCTCCGAGGTGGCCCTGACCGCCAGCGCGTCGTCGTTCCCCACCGAGACCGTCCGGTGTCCGCCGGCCAACAAGGGTACCGTCTTGTCGCCAAGCTGCACGGTCACCGGGATGTGGAGGGCCGTTGTACACGGCGACGTCGGACTCGCCGAGCTGCCAGGTGAGCAGGAGCCCCGGCGTCAGCACCGCCGCGCTCGCCCCGAGCCGCAGCACGCCGGGCACGACGCCGTCAGCGGTCTGGAAACGATCCCACCAACCCAGAGCCGGCCGCTTTCTCCGCACGCCCTCGCGCACGGTCGGGTAGTTCGCGGGCACCGTGCACGGGGGCGGCGCGACGCCTGGGTCCAGGGCCTCGGTCCAACAGCGGGCGACGTGCGCCTCGGCCGCCAGCAGCGAGTCCAGGGCGGCGCTGGCCGCTCGTTCGAGCCCGCCGCCGCCCGCGCGGATCCAGGTCGAGGCCACCTGCAGCCAGTTCTCCGCGAGCCCTTCGCGCGTCGGCGCGCCCAGCTTCAGCTCCTCCGCCAGCTCCGCCTCCCAGCTCGTCACCTTGAGCGCGGCGAGGGCGTCCGCGGGGAGGGAGAGGACCTTGGCGCTGCCATAGATGCCGACCAGGGACTGGTGCACGGCCGTGCAGGCCGCCAGCAGCAGCTTCATCTCGCGGTTGGACACGTTTCCGTCGGCGATCACCACGTGAAAGGTGGCATTCAGCGCGCCTTCGGCATCGTCGAGATCGGCGCCGGCATGTTCAAGAAAGTGAATCGCCCGCAGCGTGCCCCGCAGGTGGGCATCCCAGCCCTGCCCGAGCGCGGCCGCCATCCCCAAGTGGGTTCGGCGCACGTCGCGGTCGTGATCGGCGAGGCGTTTGCGCAGGGTCAGGCGCTCGCCCTCGACCGTCTGGATCGTCGCCGCAAGCTGCGAGCGCGCGATGTCGCGGCCCTGAAAGCGGATGACGCCGCCGGGTGCGGTCAGCACCCCGTCGCGGAGCGCCTTGAGTTGGGCAGCCTGCGCCTCGGAGGCCTTCCAAGCCTCCAAGGTGGTCACCAGCGACGGCGGGTACAGCCGGTCGCGGGCGTCCCGGAGGTCGAGCGGTTCCTTCCCCATCAGCGCGGTCGCATCGGTCTCATCGAGCACCGCCGAACGCCCGACATAGGCGCCGCGATAGGCGGCGTCGAAGCGCCGGCGCTCCCACAGTCGGTCCAACTCCACCACCGAGGTCGGACCGTCCACGGCGGGGGACTCCAGCGCTTTGAGGTGGGCCTCCTTGTAGAAGCGCTCGGTGGCGTCTCGGCGGAGGCGCTTCTCGTCGGCGAACAGGCACCACGCCGACCGGCTGTCGAGAATCGACGCGACGTAGAGGCGTTTGGTGTTCGCTTCCCGCTCGTGGTTGGGTGGGTGAGAGGACCACATCCGCGGGGACTCGGCGATGTCTGGGGAGAAAAGGCGCTGCTGCTTCCTCCCCCCTCCCGAAAGGGGCGGCACGCTGCCGAGGTGGGGGTCACCCATGACCCGGCGAAGGTGGCCGAGCATCCCGGTCTGCACCTCGAACAGGTCGGCGACCCGACCCTCGCCACCCTGGGCCTGCCCAACCGAAAAGCCCATCGCCCGCCCCAACGCATCGTCCGCGGGACCGAGCCGGCGTAGCGCGTGCAGCAGGCTGTCACTGCCGGTGACCGAGGCCGCCACGAGGTCGGCTTGGAACTCCATTTCGCGGCTCAGCGCCCGTTCGGCGAGGATCAACAGGCGAAAGGCAGTGTCGAGCACGGCGCGCAGCGACCAGACGACGATGCGCAACAGCCAGCCGACCCAGGCAATCCGCAGGTCAAAGCGCGAGAGGCCATTGAGGAAGCCGTCGAAGGCGTCGCGCCGACTCACGACGGCGCTGATCGCGCGCCCCCCGGTGTAGACCCAGGTGCCGACGGTCATCGACCGCTGCGCAAAGTGCCCGAGCTCGTGGGCGAGCACCGCCTTGAACTCGTCCAGGGTCAGCACGTTGACCAGCCCGAGGCCGATCTCGAGGTTCTTTCGCGAGGGGAAGATGAGGTTCCAGAACGACACGTCGTAGAACACCGCCGCGTTGACCCGGTTGGTGAGGAAGACGCGGTGCGGCCGCGGGGCGCCGACATCGTCCGCGAGGCGGTCGATGAACGCGAAGAGCTTGGGTTCATCCTCTCGCTTGACCTCGTCCGAGGTGTCGGGGCCCTCGCGCTTGAGGAAGAAGAGCCCCTTGACCAGAAACGCGAACAAGAAGAGCGCTGGAATCGCCGCGAACCAGGCCCAGAACGCCTCCCCACCCCGCGCGGTTTGGATCAGCACCCACGCGGTGTGGGCGAACCACCACGCCATGCCCAAATACAACAGAGCGAACGCCGCGAGGGCGGCGACAGCGGCGGTGACGTGCCGCTGGTAGGCTCGGGTAGGCCGCGTGAACTCGGCCGGGACGGACGCCGGCGCGCTCGGGTAGGGGAAGTCCATGTCCGGTTAGTTATCCATTCGGTCGCGACGACGGCTCCCAGGGCCATGAAACGCCCAGGCGCCTTGGGCCGGTGAGGGGGCCGTTCTGCGGCTGGGCAGGATGGCGCGGTAGGGGAAGGGGCGGCGAGCGCCGGAGGCCGGAAAGCGCAGCTTGGAGGCCCGAGGGAACGCCGCGGTAGGGGGAGGGGCGTGTGCCCCTTCCCCCTCTTTGCATGATAGTATCGCTCGGTGACACCTCGGGTATTGATCGTGTACGCGAATCCGGCGGTGACTGCCTCGCCGGTGCCGCCCTACGGCGCCGAGCGCATCGCGCAGGCGATGAGGCTGGCCGGGTGCGACGCCCGGGTGGTTTCCCCGTGGATGGAGCCGGGCGCGCTGGCCGCTTTTCGACAGGCGGCGTCGGCGTTTCAGCCCCATTTGGTCGCGTTCTCCATTCGCAACCTCGATGATGCCTTGGTGGTGCGCAGCGGGCAGGGCGAGACCGACCTCGACACGACCTTCTACCTCCCGGCGATCCGGCCGCTGATTCGGGAGGCCGCCCGGCTGGCGCTGCCGGTCCTGTTGGGCGGAGCTGGATTTTCTGCGTGTCCCGAGGGCGTGCTGGCTTTCTTGGGAGCCGAGGTCGGGGTGGTGGGCGCGGCCGACGATCTCGCCTGGCGGCTCGGGCGGGGGCTGGCGCAGGGGGCGCGATTCTCCGAGGCGCTGCCGGATGATCCCCGGGTGATTCGTCGAGGGGCCTCGGTGGTGCGGATCGCGGTGCGTGACACGCCCTTCCGCCCGGTTCCGGGGCCCACGCCGCGTGACGCCCGTTGGCTGACCCTCGCCCGCCGTCGTGACGGCCGCGTCCCTGTGGCGCTGTCCGCCGGTTGCGACCGTCGCTGCCACTTCTGTGTGGAAGGCAGCTTCGTCGGTGGCGCTGTCCGCCCGCGGCCGGTGGATGAAGTCCTCGCCGAGCTGCGCCTGTTGCAGAGCGCGGGCGTGCGCCGCATCTGGCTCGCCGCCAGCGAGCTCAACGTGCCCGACGCCCGCCACGCGACGGCTGTGCTGCGCGCGATTGCGGCGGCGGGGCTCGATCTCGACGTCAGCGGCTTTCTGCAACCGGCACCGGTCGACGACGCGCTGCTCGATGCCTTCGAGGGCGTGGGGGTCGACCCCAGCGCGCTGTCCTGGGAGCTGGGCCACCTCGACGACAGGCTGTTGCGCGCCGGCGCCGGCCCGACCAACCGCGCCAGCATCGACGCGTTGGTGGAGCGTTACCTCCGCCGCGGCCACCGCACCCTCGGCGGCAGCGTGCTGCTCGGCGCCCATCCGCTCGAAGACGACGCCAGCATCGACTCGGCCATCGCCGCCGCCTGCGAGATCGACCGTGCCCTCCCCGCCGGCCTGGGCCTCGCGTGGGCGGCGGGCGGCCGCGTCTACAGCAACGCGCCGCTCGGTCGGTGGGTGGCGGCGCACCTTCCGGAAGCGCGTCCGCACCTGGTCGGAAGGCTGACGCCGGGCTTCGCGGCGCCGCTCGCATTCTGTCGTCCGGGGACCCCGCGGGCGCTGTTTCGACGGGTGGCGGCTGGCCTCGCGGGCTGTCGTGGGGCGATGCAGTCGCTCAACGCCGAGACGGTGTTGGCGCCGGCCGCGCTCGAGGTGGAGAGGTGGGTGAATCGGGCGATCCTCGCTGCGGAGGCTGGGAACGTACGGGGCGCGGTGCGGGCGTGCCGGGCGGCGCTGCGCCGGCGGCCGACCCACCCGGAAGCGCTCAAGCAACTGGGCCTTTTGCAGGCGAACGGGCTCGGACAGCGAGCCGCGGCAGCGGAAACCTTCGGCCGCCTGCGCGCCCAGTTGACGGGGGTGGCCGCTGCCGAGATCGACGAGGTGCTAATCCGCTTGCGGTGACACGGCGGGTGGTTCCCCATGCCGGGTGCCGCGACGCCCAGCGGGTGGCCCGGTAGGGGAAGGGCCTCTGGGCCCCTTCCCCCTGGGTTCACGAAAGCGCCCGCTTCCACGCTGCGAAGCTGCCGCCCTCCTCGACCGCGCGGAGGACCGCCTCGCCCTCAGCGGGGCCGCCGGTGGCCAGCCGATGTTCAACCCACGCCCAGCGGGCCGAGGTCGGCCTCAGCTCGGCGCGGGTGCCACGGAAGCCCGCGCGCACCCGATCCAGGCGAGCCTCTACCACCTTGATCCCGGCGAAAATGGCGCCGTCCAGGGGCGTGTTCACCTTGGGGACGAAGGGGGCCACGCCGAGCGCGACCGGGTGGATTTCGGCGAGTTGGCGGGTGAACCGCACCAGCTCGTCCACATCCTCGTCCGTTTCCCCCGGCACACCCAGCATCATGTAGACCTTGAGCGTGCGGTACTTGTGGAGGCGAGCCGCCTCGGCGCACGCGACGAGGTGGGCTTCGGTGGTGCCCTTGCTGATCTCCCGGCGGAGGCGCTGACTTGGCGCGTCCGAGGCCACGGTCAGGGTCTGGTAGCCGGCCTTTCGGAGCAATCGAGGAATGTCGGGCTTGAGGGCAACCCGGTCGGCGCGCAACGAGGAGATGCCCACGCCCTTGCCCCTCTCGATGAGCGCCTCCAAGAGGCCCACGAGCTGGGGATGATCGCTGATGGCCGCGCCCACGAGCCCCACCCGTGGCGCTTCGTCGGGAACGAGCTCCAAGAGGCGCTCGGGCGTCACCAGCCGCATCCCGCCGTTGGTGCTGCGCCGCATCACGCAGAAAGTGCAGGTACGGTGGCAGCCGCGCTCTCCCTCCAACAGGAACATGTCGGTCAGCTCGGCGTTAGACGACCACAATCGCGACCGGGCCGGCAAGTGGTCGTCCTCGGCCTTGGCCACCGGTACCCGCACCGTGCCCAGCTCGGGAACCCAGCCGCCGGCGAGATCGGCGACGTGGTCCAAGTCGCCCGTTTCGAAGAAGCCCTCCACCGCGGGGACCACGACGTCATCGGCCTCTCCGGAGAGCATGGCATCGGCGTACGGCAAAAGCGGAAGCGGGTTGGAGAAGGTGAGCGGCCCGCCCAGGAGCAGCTTGGGGTGCTCGGGGCGCCGGTCGCGCCGCAAGGGCGGAATCCCCGCGAGTCGCAACAACTCTACGAGCCCGGCGATCTCCAACTCATAGGCCACCGAAACCGCGATGAGCGGGAAGCTCCCCAACGCTGAGTGAGACTCGATGGACAACGGTGGTAATCTGGCCTTCCGCCACGCGTCGACATCATCTGGCAAGAACACCCGCTCCACCCCAAATCCTGCGTCTGACAAAAGCGAGCTGATCCATTGGAAACCAAGGCTGCTCATTCCAGCGCGGTACGGCGATGGGTAGGCCATCGCGACGCGGTGGCGCCCCCGCGGAAACGGCCGACCATGCTCGGCGGCGCGCAGGGCGGTCAATGAGTCGCGAAGGGAGCGGGGCGGCAAGAGCGGGGGCTATCTCGCGAGGACGTCCGCCGGGCCCGGGGCGTTAGCTTCCCGCGGATGCTGCTGCTCTTCGCCGCACTGGCCCAGGCCGACGAGACCACGATGGTCTACGACCTTTTCCTGGGTGGAAAGGACGTCGGCGATCGCACCGTGACGGTGCGCCACCTCCCCCGCGATGACGGTGAACGCCGAGTTCTGAGCGTGTTGACCACGGTGGAGACGCCGCTCGGCCTGGTGAAGTGCCGCCAGTCGGGTCAGTCGAGTCCCCGCGGCGCAAACTTCACGACCTCCCTACAGGTGGGCGAGGAGCTCTCGGAGGTGCAGGGCATCGAGATGCCTTCCGGTGGCTGGCAGCTCGTCCGCGCCGATGCCGTCGGGGTTCACGAGGCGACGATTCCAGCTGCCCAGGTCAAATTGACGAGCCTGGACCTGTTCGACCCCGGCCGAACCCGCCGGCTCATCGACGCCGGTCGCATCGGCCTGCTGCTCAGCGAAACCGGCGCGGTCGTCGAGGGCGAGCTCAGTGTCGGCGAGGTCGCCTCGGTCAAGATCGGCAAGATCGCGGTGTCTGGCACTCGTTACACGCTGCAGACGGTTGAGGGTCGGGCTGAGTTCGTGGTGGACGCCGAGGGTGTGCTCCTCAGCTCGGAGCTGACCTTCCTCGGTGGCACTTTCCGCACGGTGGCGCGAATGGTGCCGACGCCCCGAAGCTACGGCACCATCGATGTCGTGGACAGTCCCGGCGCGGGGACGAGCGAGACGGAGATCTAGTCGCGCCGCGTGGGTACGCCCCCAGACCGCGCCATCAGGGGGGCCCAGGGCGTGCCGGCGCCGGAGGCGCCGTCGGCCTTCCTGCGCGCTCCGGCCTTCGGCCGTCAGTCTGGGCGCTGCGAGCGCCCAAACCGGGCGCGACTCAGAGAGTAGCCCCTGTCGCGACAGTCCCTGCGTCGCACCCGCGCTCCGATCCGCCTCACGCGGCGGGCCAACGCGAGAGATGCGGCCACCGCGCTCACCAACGCGAGAGATGCGGCCGCCGTGCGCACCCACGATGCCGGTAACTGCCGAGGTGGCGTGCCACCTCCGCAGTTACCGGCAGCTACGCGGTGTCAGAGGCCACTCGCGCCGTCGGCGCGGCGACCGCCACGACGAAAATGTGCCTTCGTCCGTGGCGGCACCGCCGGCGAGCGCGGCGCCACGCGGCTGCGCTCACGGGAGGTGCCGGCAACTCCCGAGGTGGCATGCCACCTCGGCACTTACGGGCACCCGCGCGGCGTCGGGCGGCCGGCTCGGCCCGCGCTCCGATCCGCCTCACGCGGGGGGCGCCGATCAGTCGCGGATTGCCGCGTCAAGAGCGGGGGCGCGGTCGAACGCCCGATTGTCCCCTTTCCCGCACCGTACTGCAGCGCTCGCGACACCGCATCGGCACGTGGACGCCACCTTCGCCGTGCGGCAGGGGCAGGCCATGATGCCAGTGGACGCAGAGCATTCGCTCCCGGGTCGATTGCTGGCGAGCGGTGGCGCGTCCGCCAAGGGCTGGGCGTGGGAGCCGCCGCGGCCATGAACGGACGGTGGTGGGACGGCCCCGCCTTGGCCGCGCTCCCAGTCGCAGCATTCCTGGCCTCCTGGGGCTCCTATTGGTTGCTGAACGCGGCTTGGGGGATGGTCCCCCGCGGCCTGAGTGATTCGCTGAGCGTGCCTTCACTGTTGGCGAGCGAGTTCCCGATCGTGGCATTCGCGATGGTTGCCGCCCCGTTGGTGGTGCTCGCAAGGCTTCGCCACGCCCAAAGGCTGGGCCGAGCGCTGCGCAATGCCTCCGTGTTGGCTGCGTCGATACAATTGGTATGGGCCGACGCCGCCAGAACCGCCCGAATCGCCCCCCTACCTCCCCCGCCCCACCAGCTCCCGGACGCGGTCCTCCAGCGGCACCGCCACGACATCGTGCACCCGCGGCGCACACCGCCGCACCATCCCCTCAATGAGCACCTGCGTGTGGAGCTGCACCCACCGGTTGGCGCTGCGCACGCCGTCGTCGACGAAGGGGAGCACCCCGAAGGGCACGATGGCGACGAGGTCGTAGCGGGTGGGCGCCATTGCTGAGGCCATGTAGGCCTCGGTGTCCGGGTCGTTGGGTTCAGCAAAGCGGTAGAACAGCCAGAACGCGGCGAAGTCGTACGACGAGCGGTCAGCCACAAAACCGCGGTGGGCGGCGGCCTCCTGGGCTTGCCGCTCCTGCCACAGCCGCAAAACCAGCGCGCGAACGCCGGCGGGACCGAGCGCGTGAAGGTCGGGCGCGCCGCTCTCGAGGTACTCGCGCATGCCCTCCGGGAGGTAGGGCACCCCCAGCTCGGCGGCGAGCGCCCGGGCGAGCGTGGTCTTCCCGACCCCGGCGGACCCGCTGATCGCGATACGCTCTGGCATCGCGTCCGGTTATCTCGGCAGGCGCAGGAGCCTTGATGGCGCAGCTCGCGGACTTCATCTCCCGAATCTTCTCGTCAGGACGCACCCAGGGGCTGTCCGGCGCGGCGGAGATGGTGGTCGATGCCGACCCCGCGGCGGCTTTTTACGTGGCGCGATTGCGCCGCCATCAGGCCGAGTCGGACTACGTCGACGACGCCGCTCAGTTGTGGTCGACCACCAGCTTTGGCGGGCGCCGGGGCGGCTTACGGGCCCACATCCAGGCCGAGCGCGGGGATGGCATCGCCTCGTTCACCGACGTGCTCATCGTCGTGAGCCAGGCCGACGCGCGGCGTGCGGCGGCGCAGAGTGGTGAGGCGTGGACGGAGCGCACCGCGCGGACGCTGGGGGAGTTGTTCACCGATTTCTGCGGGCAGGAGCGCTTCGAGCTGCTGTACGGCACACGCCCGTTGCGCTTCCGCCTCGTCGCCGATGGCGGTCGCGACATGCTCAGCCATTCCTACGGCCTGGAGGCTGGCGAGTTCATCACCGGGCTCCTGCCCAACCTGTACGTCGGTCCGGCGCAGCGCAGCCGCCCCGTGCTCGCGGTGCACCTGAACCTGCCGGGGGTGTGGGAGGGCTATCGCGAGGTTGGCCGGCTCTACAGCGACCAGATCGTCTTCACCCTCGGGCGTCACTGGCTCGACAACTACGCGCATCCGGGGCTGCGTGAGCCTGGGATATACCGCCTTCAGCAGTACCCCGACGGCTCGCTGGTGCACGTGATCAGCCCCGAGCTGCAGGACCGGTACTACGTGCGCAGCGACCAGACCGACGGCGGCCCGAGCGTGCTCACCATCGCTGAGATCAGCGGGCGTCCGGTGGCCTTCCTCGTACTTGCCGTGGTCGAGTCGATGACGGTGGAGCTGTCCCTCGACGACAGCAGCCTGGCCGCCGTTGCCCCGCCTACCCCCAAAGCGGCGGCAAAGGCCGTGTCCATTCACGACGCGCCCGAACCGAAGCTGGCCATGCCCCCGACGATGAGCGCCGCCGGCCTCGGCCAGAAGCAGCGCACCATCGTTCCGGACGCGTACGACACCCGCATCCTGACCCTCCATGAGCGGGGTGCCCTCCTCCAGAAGGTGCACTTCAGCAACTTCATGGAGGGGTACGACGTGTACCTGGGCCCCAAGGCCCAGGTCGCGACATCGGCCAGCGCGTCCAGCCCGCGGGCAGTGCTGCAAGTCCGCTTCGGGCGCGTCAGCCTGCTGGCGCGCGAGGGTGGCGTTCGTGTGGACAATCGGGCGCTCGAGTCCGGCCAGACGGTGGTGCTGAAGGGGACCGTCAGCATCGAGATCGACGCGGTCAAGGTGGAGTACCACGATCTGAGCGGCATCAAGGCCGACGGCTGGCCCTACCTGGGCGAGCTCCGGCGGCCCGGCGCGGGCACCTACCTGGACTTCGGCGCCACCTACCAACTCGGTCGCGACCGGCGCAGCAAGGTCCGCCTGCCCGACGAGCCGCACAACGAGAATATTGCGTGGTTGCCCAGCGTCGGTGGCGGCGCCACCATCCGGTCTCGCACCGGTGACATCCAGAAGTCCCGGTTCTACACCGACTCGATCATGGTGGCGTCCAGCCACGCGGAGCTGGACCTGACCAACGAGCCTTCGCTCCGTTCGCTGGCCCGGCACTGCTTCACCTATGTTCGCCGTGGGAAGGAGGTCTTTGCGCTTTTCCCGCGCGAAGGTGCCGGCGGCCGCCACGAGGTGACGCTCCAAGCCAACGACGAGGTTCTGGTCGGCAACTGCCTCTTCCAGGTGAGCTACGCCCCGGCCGGGGGCGCGCCGGCGACGTCGATGCCGCCGCCAGCCGTGCCGAAGTTCACGGCAAACGATCTTGCCTCGATTGCCGATGGTGTTCGCCCCGATTTGCAGGCGTTCGCCACCGTCGATCCGGTCCAGCCGGGGATGCTGGGCGGGCCACCGCCAAGGCCTGTGCGCGACAGCAAAGCCGGGGCCAGCCGGGCGAAAAAACTGGACGCCCCCTCGGTGCCGGGCGCCGATCTTCCCGAGGACGCGCCCCCGCCGCCGGTGAAGCTCGACCCCCGTGACCTCGACGCCAGCATCATTTCAGGGGTGATACCCCGCCCGCCCAAGGCGGCCCGCGGCGACCGGTCGGTTGCCCAGGAGCCCGAGGCCACGCCGGCTGCGTCCCCCTCGGTCGCGGCGCCGATGCTCATCGACGACAGCGAGCTCGATCCGGTGGTGTCAGTCGAAGAGCAGCAGTGGCAGCAAGAGCTGTCGCGACCGGCGCGGCTGGTGCAGACCGGGTGGAGTGTGCACGGCGAGTTCACCGTCGGCAATCACCGCGGCGTGGACATGATCGTGCCCGAGGTGAAGTCCTTCGCCGAGCAGGCATTCATGACGCTGGACTACGTGCGCATCTACGCGCGCGGCAAGAAAGGCCGCATCGAATTGGCACAGGAGGGCGAGGCGTCGCTCGTCGTCGGCAGCGCGCGCGTGCGCAGCACTGACGTGGTCAAGGATGCGCGGATCGAGATCGTTCGTCGCGACGCAAACATGGAACCCGACTTTGATGTCACGCTGCGCCTGACCGAAAATCCGGGGCTGCCGGACCCCCGGGCCCAGCTCCTCGAAGTCGATACCAGCGACCGGCTCGTCGCGGGGTTGTTCACGACCGGACTGCCGCTGCGCAGCGCACGGATGCTGCGGCTGGGTCCGATCACCGCGTCGGTGACCTTTGACGGGCACACCGCGCGGGTCGAAGGCTACCTCTCCACGTATCGCACCGGCGCAACGGGCTTTGTTCCGTTCTTCCTCCGGGAGGGCGGGAAGCCGTGGCGGACGATGCCCGAAGACGGGACGGCGGTGGAGCTCCGGCCGGGGGACGGGCTCCTCGCGGGAACCAACGTCTACCGGTTCGAGGTCGCGTAGATGGCCGGCGGGCGTTTTTCGGTGGGCGTGCTCTGCGCGCTGGGCGTGGGTCCCCAGCGGGGCGGCCGCGCCACCAACCAGGACAACTACCTCGTTTGTCGCGACGGCGCGGTGCGTTGGCGCACCGACGACACCGAGACCATTCTCGACGCGCCCGAACGGGACGAAGTGCTCCTCGCCGTCGCCGATGGCATGGGCGGACACGAAGATGGCGAGGTGGCCTCGGCGGCGGCGGTGCAGGCGCTCAGCCGGCTGTACCAGCGGCCGGTGCCCACTGACCCGGAGCTGGAGCTCTACCACTTCGTGAAGGAGACCCATCAGCGGGTGCGGGAGCGGGTCGCCAACGGGGGTGAGGTCAAGATGGGCACCACCCTGACCGTGGTGTGGATCGTCGGCGATCGGGCCTACTGGGTGCACGTCGGCGACAGCCGGCTCTACCACTGGCGCGATGGCCGCCTTACGCGCATCAGTCGCGACCAGACCCGGGAGGAGTTCGCGATGCGCGACCAGCGGTCGATTCCCACCCATCCCCGCTACCTCGCCCAGAACTTCATCTTCGGCAGCCGCGGCCTGGGCGACGACGCTTCGCTGCGCATCGACCGAGGGATCGACACCGGTGCGCTCACCCTGCGCCCCGGTGACCGGCTCGTGCTCAGCTCCGATGGACTCCACGGGCGGGTCGACGATGCGCTGTTGGCCGACACGGTGACCAACGTCCCCGCGCCCCAGGCGTGTGCGGTGTCGCTCGGCGAGCGCGCCATCGCCCACCAGTCGGACGACAACATCACGGCGATCGTGTTGCGGGTCGAGGCGGCGCCGGTCGAAGATGTGGGCGATGACGACACCATCATTCCGGTCTGACCGCGGCGCGGGGATTCTCGTCCTCGGGCTGCTCGCGGCGTGCGGGTCTGCAGACGTCGACACGGCCGCCGAGGTCGCGGACGGGGACGCCCGCGGCTCGCTCCAGTTCCGCTTGCCCCTCCTCGAAACCCACCTGTTCGAGCTGGTGGTTGGCGTGGACCACGACCCGGTTGACCATTCGGACGGGCCGATGGCGGAGGCCCTCTTGTGCACGGCGTACGACGGGCGGCCCTTTCCGGCCTGCTACGACGAACATCGGGGCAGTGACTACATCCTGGAGGGGGCGTTCGACACCATGGACGCCGGCAGCGCTACCATCCTTGCCGCGGCCGGCGGGACGGTGATCGACCTCGCGGACGGCAACTACGACCGCTGCCACAAGGCGTCCGACGGGGTCGACTGCGACGGGAACCCGGGCGACCCCAACTACGTGATTGTCGCGCACGAGGGTGGCTGGCAGACGAAGTACTGGCACATGCAGAACGGCAGCGTCGCCGTGGCCGTGGGTGACGACGTCGCCTGTGGCGACCCGCTCGGCAAGGTGGGTTCCAGCGGCTATTCCTCGCAGCCGCACCTTCATTTCCAGCTTGAAGATGAGGAGGGCGTCGCGATCGACCCGTACGCGGGCGAGTACAGCCAGGCGGAGACATGGTGGGTTGAGCAGCGGGCGAGCTCCCAGCTTCCTGTCGATCGATGTGAGGAGTGAGACCCATGCTGATTTCCCTGCTGCTTGTCGGCTGCCCGACGCCAGACACTGGCGACACCGCCGCCGCCGACAGCGGCGAGCTGGTCGACACCAGCGACACCGCGGACACCGGCGAGACCGGGGACACCGGCCCCGCCAACACGCCCCCGACCACCCCCGGACTCAGCTTCACGCCCGCGGTGCCCGCTCCCGCCGTCGCTTTTGCCGTGGTCGTCGCGACCCCCTCCACCGACGCCGACGGCGACGCCGTGGCCTACCGGTATGCGTGGGCCCAAAACGGCGTCGCGGTCCCTGAGTTGGTCGACGCCTCCGTTTCTGGTGATCGCTCCGTGCTGGGTGACACCTGGGTCGTAGAGGTGACCCCAACGGACGGGAAAGACGATGGAATTCCCGCTGAATCGACCGTCACCGTCGGCAACGGGGCGCCCTCGGCACCGGGGCTCTCTCTCTCGCCCGAAGAGCCCATCGAAGGCGACGAGATCGTCTTGACGATCGACCCCGCCTCGGTCGACCCCGATGGCGACCCGATCACGACCACCATCACCTGGACCAAGAACGGCACGCCCGTCGCGTGGTTCGACGGGGTCACGGTCATCGAGAAGAAGTGGGTCAACGATCAGGATGTCTTCGAGGTCACCGTGGCGGTCACCGACGGCCTCCACGACCCAGTCCTTGCCGTCGCAACCGTCACCGCGCAGTACACCTGCGCCAACCCCCCCGCCGAGGCGCTGGAAGACAACACCCTCGCCGATGCCCGCGCTTACCACGGCATCGGTTTTGACGGGATCGACGGCACCCTCATCGGGTGGGACGGATCCTCGTTCATCAAGAGCGAGTACACCGGCGCACGCCGGGTATTTGCGCCCGGCATCTACAATGTCGAGCAGATGGACCGACTCCCCGACGGGGATTGGGCCTACGCCGACAACAACGTTGGCGCGCTGATGCGGTTGGGACCGGGGGGCACCACCTCCATCATCGCCAGCGGCCTTGGGTTCATCTACGGCGTCGCGACCGGGCCCGACGGCAACGTCTACGTCACCTATGGCACGGTGACGCGAGTCAATCCCGATACGGGCGCGTCCCAGGTGGTCCTGTCCAGCATCGCGGGAGAGACGGCGCACGCCATCAACTTCAACCTCGACAGCACGGTGATGTACATCGCCACCATCGGCTCAGGGACGGTCTACGAGATGGACCTGGACGCCGACCTCAACGCGGCCTCGACCCCGCGGGCGTTCGCGACCGGGATGGGCGGTTGGATGGACGGGCTGGAGCTGGACGAGTGTGGCAACCTCTACGTGCCCAACTACTCCAACAGCATGTTGTGGAGGATCTCGCCCGACGGCTCCACGAACACCCGCATGGTGACGGCCAGCTCGGTCTACTACGGGCACGGGGTGGTGTGGGGCAACGGCGTGGGGGGGTGGGATACGACGACGCTTTACCAGCCTCAGCCATACAATAGTTACGGCGTCCGCGAGGTTCGCATCGGCTTCGCCAGCGGCGATACGGTGCGGACCTGGAACGGCTCCCCGGCGCCTTGGTGACCGCTACAGTTGCGTCTGCAGCTCGGTCGCGTCGGGCAATAGGGGCCAGGCGACCGACCAGACCGCCATGGCCGCGCAAGGGGGCACCGCTCCGCGGGTGTGGGCTTCTGAAAGGCCGGTGGCGCCGAGCTGAAGGCGCAACTCCACGCCCGACATGGGGCAGGTGGGGTCGAGGCTGTGGGTGAGCAGGAGTGCGTCGGCCGAGACCCCGGCCGCCCCCTGCGGAAGCGATAGGCCAGCGGGGCGGCCCAGCGGCGCCCAGGGCGCTTCTTCCACGGGGACGATGCCCAGCATCTCGATCGAGGTGCGGCCCACCTCGTCCCCGATTTCGGGGTTCCGCATCACCATCACGATGTAGGACCCGATGGCGATCCACAGAACCACCCGCAGGGCCATCCACGCCCGGTCGCTCAACATCGGTCCTTCCTAACAGTTACGCGGAAGCCGGAGGACGGATGCTCAGTCCCGGCGCCCAAGTCGGCCGCTTCACCATCGAGAGTTTCCTGGGCCACGGCTCGATGGGGGCGGTGTGGCGGGTGACCGACGCCGAAGGGGTCCGGTGGGCGCTGAAGCTACTCGATACCGGGGGACCGCAGCCGCGGGAGCGCTTTTTGCGGGAGGCCGAGGTCCAGGGCGCCATCCGGCATCCCAACGTGGTGGCGGTGTACGAAGTGGTGGAGGTCGACGGGCTCTTGGGCCTGGTCATGGAGTATGTCGAGGGGCTGCCGCTCTCTCGCGTCCTGGCGCGCGACCCCCCGGACGCGCCGATGATCGATCGGCTTTTCGGGCAGATCTGCGCGGGCGTCGGCGCCGCCCATGCGGCGGGGGTGGTGCACCGCGATCTGAAGCCCTCCAACGTCCTGGTGGGCGGGCTCGACGGGCTCCGCGTCGCGAAGGTCACCGACTTCGGCATCGTCAGGATCCTGGATCGGGGAGCCTTCGACCCCCGGCTCACGTTGAGCGGCGGCATGATGGGCACCCCCGGCTACATGGCGCCCGAGCAGGCCGCTGACGCCCGCCTGGCCGACGCCCGCTCGGACGTCTACTCGCTCGGCTGTATTCTCTACTGCATGGTCACCGGGCGCCCGCCGGATGGCTTCGGGGTGGTCCCGCCCGCCGACCCGCGTCAGTTCGCGCCCGGCCTCGCCGACCGCTACGTCTCGCTCATCGAAGCCTGCATGGCGCGCTCCCCTGACGATCGGCCCGCCACGGTGCAGGCGCTCAGCGACCGCGTCCGCGAGCTGCCGAAGGTCGCCTCCTTCTTGGACCTCGTCCAGGCGCTGCCGATCGCGCCGGCGCCTCCTCCTGGCCTTCGGGGTGTGATACCGTCAGGCTCGATGCGCCGCGGTCAGTCTACCGTCGAGTACCTGCTCACGATCTCCGCGATCTCGATCGCGGTGGCCGCTTTGGTGCTGTCACTATCGGCTACGATCGAGTCCAGCACGGTGTCGCTGGGCAGTTCGCTTGCGGATTCGCTGACGACGGGCGGCGTGCAGCCGTAGGCGGCGGCCGGAAGGCCCAGTCTCGTCGCGAACGCCGCGGCAGTTTCCGGCCGGGCCAGCAGGTATCCCTGGAACGACCGGCACCCGAGCTCTCGGAGCAGCGACAGTTGGGCCGCGGTCTCGACGCCTTCGGCGACGGAGGTGAGCCCCAGGTTCTCGGCCATGGTGATGATGGTCCGAACGATCTGGGTGTCGCTCTTGTCATCGGGCAGTCCGCGGACGAAGCTCTGGTCAATCTTCAGGACGTGCAAGGGCAGCTTCTTGAGCGAGGCCAGCGAGGAGAAGCCGGTGCCGAAGTCGTCGAGGGCGAGTCGCACCCCGAGCTCCCGCAGCGCCTCCAGATGTGCCACCGCTTCGTGCACGGGCTCCATGATCGCGCTCTCGGTGATCTCCAGCTCCAGAAGACGGGGAGGCAACCCGCTTTCGGCGAGGATTTCTCGGACACGACGAACGAGGTTTTTCGAGCGGAACTGGACGTTGGAGAGGTTCACGGCGATGGGCGTCGGAAACCCGGCGTCGAGCCACTGCCGCGCCTGTTTGCACGCCGCCATGAGCACCCAGTCCCCGATCGGCACGATCAGGCCGGTGTCCTCCGCCAAGGGAATGAAATGGTTGGGCGGGATCATTGCGCGGTCGTGAGGTTGCCAACGGACCAGGGCCTCGACGCCGGTGACCTTCCCCGCGGCGTCGTACTTGGCCTGGTAGTGGAGCAGGAACTCCGACCGATCGAGCGCCCCGCGCAGGCGCGTCTCCATCTCCAGGCGCAGGTTCACCGCCGCGGTCAGCGCGGGGGTGTAGTACCGGAAGGTGGCGCGGCCCTCTTCCTTGGCTTGGTACATCGCTGCGTCGGCGTTGCGGACCAGCCCCGCCGCATCGTTCCCGTGCTCTGGGAAGACGCTGATGCCGATGCTGGCAGAGGCGTACAGCGTTGAGCCGCCGGCCAGCGTGAACGGTTCCGAGAGCGTATCGGCGACCTCCATGGCCAGCGTGGCGGCGTCTCCCGCGGCGGTCAGGCCCTCGACGACGAGGATGAACTCGTCACCGCCCAGGCGCGCGAAGGTGTCACCGGCGCGGACGTGGGTCTGCAGACGCCGGGCGATGGCCACGAGCAGCTCGTCGCCGATGGGGTGGCCGAGGCTGTCGTTGATGGTCTTGAACCGATCGAGGTCCATGAAGAGCACGGCGCCGAGGGTCTTGGAGTGGCGGGCGTAGGCCAGCGCCTGCTCAAGGCGGGTGAAAAGCAGCGCCCGGTTGGGGAGGCCCGTGAGGGTGTCGTACTGCGCGAGCTGCTCCAGCCGCATCTCCGAGGCGCGCAGTTCGGTGACGTCCGAGAAAAGCGCGACATGGTGGGTGACCGCGCCGGCGGCATCGCGCGCGGCGCCGATGTTGAGCCACTGCGGGTAGATCTCGCCGTTGCGGCGTCGGTTCCAGATCTCGCCGCTCCAGCGGCCTGCGGCTTCGAGCTCGCGCACGATGCGCTCGCCGACGGCCCGGTCAGCGCCGCTGGTGCCGAGGATCCGTGGGGGCTTTCCGACCGACTCCTCCGCGGAGTAGCCGGTGATCTCCTCGAAGGCGGGGTTGACCATGACGATCTTGCCCGAGGTGTCGGTCACCATGATGCCCTCGAGCGCGTGCTCGAAAACCGCGCCAGCCAGGCGCAGGCGTTCATCGAGGTCGCCGGCTACCGAATGCGCCAGTTGCGGAACCCAGGTGCCGATCCAGCGCGCCAGTGCGCCCTCGGCGTCGTGCTCCGCCTCCAGCGTCACCACCACTTCCAGCGCGCTGCCATCGGCACGACGGAGGGTGCGGGCGCCTTCGATCGGGCCGTCTTCGCGGTGCAGGTTCGGCATCCCGCCCAGAGCGGCCAGGGCCGCCGGGTTGGCGTAGTTGCACCTGCCGTCCGGCTCCAGTACGAAAACCGGGGCCGGAACACGATCGAATGCAGCCCGGGTCGGGGCGTCTACTGCCAGGGGGACGGCTCCGGTGCGGGCGCGGCCGGCGCTGTGGGCACGGGCGCGCCGTTGGCGCCGACGATCAGGAACTCGACACGCCGGTTGTTGCCGCGCCCGTCCTCAGTCCGATTGGTGTCCACCGGCCTTGTCTCGCCATGGCCGATCGTGATCATGCGTGGCGCGGCGACGCCCTTGCTCAACAGGTACTCGAACACCGAGTCCGCGCGCTCCTTCGAGAGTTTTTGGTTGCGGGCGTCGTCGCCCACGTTGTCGGTGTGGCCGCCAATCTCGACTTTGATCTTTGGGTAGTCTTTCAACGCCTGGGCCACGTCGTCCAGTACGACGAAGCTGTCCGGAAGGATCACATCCTTTCCCGTCGCGAAGTTGATGCGCTGGTGGATGACGATGGCCGTGCCAGTGACTTCGACACGCGAGGGCTTGCTGTCCGGGCAGCCGTCCACGTCCAGGTAGCCGTTGACGGTCTCCGGCACGTCGGGACACTGGTCCAACCCGTCCGCAAGCCCGTCACGGTCGCGATCCTGGGCGGGGCATCCGCCGTCAAGCACGGCGCCGGCTTGACCGGGGCAGCGATCCTCCACGTCGTTGAGGCCGTCGCGGTCGTTGTCGAGGTCGGGGCAGCCGTCTCCGTCTTCGAAGCCGTCGCGATCCTCGGCCTGCATTCCGCACCGATCGGCGCTGTCGTTGACGCCGTCGTTGTCGTTGTCCAGCTCGGGGCAGCCGTCAGCGTCCTTGAACGCGTCGAGGTCCTCGGGGTCGTTGGGACAGAGATCGTCGGCGTCCTTGACCCCGTCGCTGTCCTTGTCGCCGTCGGCCACCACCACCTTCTGGGGCGGCTCGACGGGGGCCTCGGGCAGCTTCTCGAAAGCGGCGTCAGCCACGGTGGCCGGACGAATGGCCTCGGTGTTGGCGGGGCAGGCGAGCACCAACGCGGCCGCCGTGCGTCCGGCGGTCAGGTGATCGTCGGCCCGGCGGAGGTTTCCCTGCCCGAACTCTACTTCGGCGAAGGCGAGGTTGGCTTCGGCCAGCGCAAGCTGCGTCGGCTGGCAGCGTTGGAGGGCGCGGGCGCCCTCGACCTCTCCGCGCAACGCGTCACGATTGGCCTGAAGCAGGGCCACGGGGAGGCAACCCGTCGACAGGAGGACCAATAGCAGGGGCGCGCGCATCAGAGCTCGTCCAGGTCGATCTGATCGAGGGTGTTTTCGTTCTTCTCTTTGACCTCGACCTGCTTCTCTTCGGGGACGAAGTCCTCGCCGAACTCCTTCTCGGCGTCGCTGGTGGCCTCGATGGCGCGGGCGGACCAGTCCTGCGAGGTCTTGGCGAGCTGATCGGCGGCGCCGAACTCGCTGTAGGTGTTTTCCTCGCAGGCCTTGTGGTAATACTCGGCCGCCAAGGTGTACTCATAGGCTGCTGATTTCTCGGCGCCAGCGTCGCGCGCCTTTTCCAGCTCGCGACCCGCATTCAGCAAGAAATAGCCTGACCGCGCTGCCGCGCAGCCACTCGTCAGGAACAGCAAGATCAGGGAGACACGCATCGGCGCAGCCTATCATGCCACGGGGGGAGCGGCCTTGCCGGCCTCTCCCCCTACCGCGCCCATCCCCTCCGGCCTCCAACCTGCGGTTTCCGCCTGCGGCGCCCGTCGCGCTCATAGCGCGCCGTGCGTGGCGCTCTCCCCCTATTGGTCAATTTCCGCGACGATCTCGAAAACTGCCATGCGGTAGATCGCCGGGGCGCGCGCTTCGGGAATGTCCGCCGGCTGCGACGTCCACGGTACGAGGTCCCCCGCCACCGGAACGCCGAACTCGGGGTTCGCCGGATCCCCCTTCACGAGCTCGGGAAGCTCGACTGGGAGTACCCCTAGCTGGTCGCGGATTTTCTCCACCGTCGCGGTGTACAGCCGCGCGCCAGACTGGGGATCAACCAGGAAATAGCCTCGTTCATGAACGATAATTCGGTTGTAGTTGCCCGTTTTCGCCCACTTGGCGAAGGCCTCGGGCGTCAGTGCGGTGGCGTCGGTGGTCATCGGGTGTCGCGACAGGTCCTCGAACAGGCGGGGCAGAACGCCGGCGACGAGGTCCGGGCGGGCGAGGTAACGAAGGCGCTCGCCCGCCGCTCCACCGGAGCCGGCGTCGCGCAGGAACGGAGGGATGGCCCCGGGTGAAGCCCAGGAGCGGTACACCTTCTGCCGATGGATGATCTGGTAGTAGTACAGGAGGTCCTGCTGCTGCTCCAACGGCAGCTCGACGATCCCTGAGAGCGCGCTGGAATCGAGCTCCTTGTAGTAGTCCGGCACGCGAATGCGGTTGGCTTTGATGGGCGAGCGGAACTCGCGTGAGTCGGCGTCGCCCTCGTTCACGGCGCCCCGCCCCCAGCGGTACATCGGCTGCGCCACGGTGGCGGCGACCACCAGCGGCGCCAGCCAGGCGCGGAAAGGCAACCTTGCCACCGCCAGCGCCACGAGCACGACCGACGACACCACGAGGTACGAGGCGAGTCGATACGGAGCGAACATTCGAGACATGCCAGGAATGAACTGGAACATCAGGGTGTACGGCATCCGGACGACGTAGCCGCCGTCGATGCGCACGACCTCACGGGCGTCGCCGTCGCCGATGCGCAGGAAGGGTCCAAGCGTGCCGAGGTAGAAGAAGAACCAGACGGCCAGCCATCCCCAGGACCGTCGCCGCAACAACGCCGGGAGTACACCCAGACCGACAATCGTGAGGGGAAGGGCGAAATTCACGCGCGGGTCGACCGGGTAGGTTGCGCTCCAACTCGACCCGATGGTCCGGTTGATCGAGGCCAGAACGTTTTCGGCGTAGGTTTCGGGGCGAAGCGGCGCGTGACTGACGGTGTCGTAGCTCGGGAAGGGCAGGAAGAAGGACATCTCTGGCAAGAGCGGCTTTCCGGCCCCCCCGCCTTTGTCGCCCGGTTCGCCCAAGGCGTAGGCCACGATGAACGGGCCGGCCGACAAGAGCACGCCCAGCCCCACAAAACCGAGCGACCTGGCCAAGGTGGCCGCGCGGAGTCGATGCCGTTCGTCGACCGAGGTCTTGATCACCCAGAGCACGGTGAACACACCCGTGAAGAGCCCATAGAACCAATACCAGGCGCCGGCGAGGCCAAAGCAGGCGCCGGCCAGGATTCCTGCGCTCAGCGTGCGGCGCCGCAGGGCGCGGTCCAGAAGCGCCGGGTACAGGAGCAGCCACCACAGAACCGCCTGTCGCAGTCCGCACGCCTGCACTTCCAGCATCGTCAGCGGGTTGACTACGGCGATCGCGCAGGCGGCCACGGCCGCGGCAATGCTCCCCGAAAAGTACCGCGCCAGGCCATAGGCCGCGACGCCATTCAGGGTGAGGACCAGGATGATCTTCGCGTTGTATGAGGCGGGAAAACCGAAGAGCTGCTGCAGCGGGTAGGACAGCGCCACGACGTCGAGGATGTTGCCGGTTTCCGGGTACCGACCGAGGCCGACGAACGCCAGCCACGAGTCGACAGGACCCAAGCCGGACCCGGCGATGCCCTCCAGCGAGTCGAAGTGCCACTGGTACCGCCACAACCATCCGCCGAGCTCGCCGCCGCCGAGGACGATCACGTCCATATAGGTGATCATCGGCCAGGTGACGGCAATCGTGGACAACAGCGACACCGCCACCGCTGCCGCCAGGCCGAGCCCCTCGCGTGTGGTCCGGTTCACAGGGCCTCCGCCGGGCTCGGACGTTCATCTGTCGCGACCACATCGTGCGGATCGGGAATGGTCAGCCGCCAGACGTGGTCGCCGTCGTCGGTGATCGTAGTCTCGGGTCCGAGGGCCACGCGCAGCAACGAAAGCGTGCTGGCAGCGCGCTCACGGAGGTAAAATCGTTCATGCATTACGACGTACCGCACGCCGAGGCCGGCGAGTGCGCGTCCCGAGACCACCAGGTCGAGCTCCGGAAGCTGCGGTGGCAGCCGGTCCAGCCGGCCTGCCTCGGCCACGCGGAGCAGGCGGGCAAGGCGAGAACGCTCCAAAACCTCCGGGTTCGGCTCGTTGAGCGAGTAGGGGCTGGGGCGCGCATGGGCAATCTGCCAGTAGTTGTAGATCGCCCGCTCCAGATTCGGGAGCCCCATCGGCAAATCGAGCACGGCGCCGACCTCGGGATCCGCAGCCATGATCCTGGTTGACTCTGGCATTTCCGTGGGTGAGCGCGCGATGGGCCATGGGGCCGGGGAAAGGAGCAACAGCTCGACCGCCAGGAGCGCGCCCCCCGCCGGAATGCCCCAGGACCAAGGCAGCCGACGCGCGCCGAGCGTGGCGAGAACCGCAAGTCCCAGCTGCACCGGCACCACGAACCGAAAGGGATGCGAGATGCGGGCGAAGATGGGGAATGCATCGAAGAAGACGAGGAACGGCAGCGGGATTTTTCGGTCGGAAACGGTGAGATACTCGCCGGCCACGTAGAGGTAGGGGCCCAGCATCAAACTGCCGAAGACGGCGAGCCACGCGAACCAGGGCCAACGATCTCGCCCGCGCCGCAGCGACCAGGCCCCCCAGCCCGCCAGTGCCATCGTCACCCAGCCGACGTAGGTCACGATCAGCAGGTCCTCGCCGTGCTCGGCCTTGAGGTCCGGACTGTAGGTGTGCCCCGGGCGGAAAACCGAGACCAGGTCGGTGATGTTGTGGCTGATGAGCGAGCGCCACACGAACTCCGGGTCGCGATTGACAATCGCGGAGGGACCTTCCAATGACTCTGCCAACAGCCACAAGCTCGGCGCCACCAGGGCGGCCGCCAGCGCCCCGCCGACCACCAGGGGTGCGGGCATTCCCCGCCAGTGCACATGCTCCCATCGGCCCGCTACCATCGCGATCGTGAGCACGACGGCGCCCAGGGCGGCGAACAGCCCGTAGTAGGCGTTGGACACCATGCACAGGGCCCCAGCCGCGGCTGCCGCGAGCCCGGCGAGCAGGGTCGGGCGCTCCAAAAGGCGCAAAAACGTCCACATGGCCAACGCGAAGGTGCCAGCGGTCAAGGTCTCGCTGATGCCGTTGTAGGCTTGCGCCACGAGGTGCGGCGCGAGCATGAACGCGGTGGCGCCCACGAGCGCGGCCCGGTCGCCTCCGCCGAAGCGCCCCTCACACACGTGGCGGCACAACAGCCAACTGGCAAAGCCGCTCAACCAGAAGCCGGTAAAACAGGCGAGGTTGTACGCCACCACCGGCCCGAACGCCAGCTGCACGGGCAGCGTCCAGAGCGCGCCGAAGGTGTCGATGAAGAAGAGCTTGCTGGTGCCGGGGAAGCGCAGAAGGTCGGTGATGAGCGGAACATGGCCGGCTTGGAGCTCTTCGCCCACCCACCAGTAGCCCCACACGTGGTTCCAGACGTCGTTGCCCGGGTGACCGAGCAGCCCACCGGCGGGGTCGATCGCCATGGGCCAGGTCACGAGGACAGCGAGCCCAAAGGTGGCGAGCAGACCAAAGCGCATCCCGGGGAGCGTAGCCGACGGAGTACATTCGGGGGATGCGCGCTGTGGTGATGGTCGTGCTCCTCGGGGCCTGTGTGATCCCGCCCGAGCTGCCCCCGTCGCAAGCGGCGGCCGCGGCCGACCTCGTGCGTGCGGAAACTCCGCCGCTGTACCGGCGCCTCTACGACTATGCCTTCCTCCCCGCCGTCCAGACCAAGGAGCAGCGGGTTCGGTTGCGCATCTTCTTCCGTGAGATGGCCTTCGATCTGTACCAGATCGGCCTTCTCGAGGAAGTACATGCGGCGACCCAGCGCGAGCGCGTGGCGGTCGCCGCCCGCAACGCCGAAATCGTGGCCCAGTACGAGCCCGAGGTCGGCGCGGTCTACGACGAACTCTGGCGCGCGATGGACGCGGGCGCGGACGCCGCGGCGCTCGCGGCCATCGGGGACAAGCTGGCGGTGGTCGACCGTCGTGAGGCCGAGCTCCTCGACCTCCGCTCGGCCTCCGTACGCACGATCCTCGATCTGGAGCAAACCTTCCTCGGCACGCTCAGCCAGAAGCAGGACGTGTACTTCGCCGATGCGATCTTCGCGCTCCGCCATCGGTTGGACCCCTGGGCCAATCCGGGCGACTTCCACGAACTGGTCGGTACCGTCTACGTCGCGGGAGAGTTCGGTACGCTGACGCGGGCCACCTACGACCCTGCCGAGGATCACCTGAACATCGGCGGCTTGTGGTCACCGGAGCCCGAAAAGCTCGCCGGCCCCTACTTCCAGGACGCCCGGCGCGACGTGATCCTCTACATGCTCTTGTTGGAGCCGGCTTTCGCCGAGGCGCTCGCGGCGGTGAAGGCGGAGGGCGGCGGAGCCGCTCTGGTGCCCCGGCTGGCCCCAGTCGTGCCGGCGGCGGATGCGGTCGTGCCCCCGGCGGAACCCGTCGTCCCGGCGGCGCCGACTGCGGCTCCCGTCGCGCCCCGGGGTTGAGTTGCCCCTACCGCCCGGGTGGGGGAGAGGGGCGGCTGCGGCGCGTTATCCAACGCGCGGCAGACCGGAGGACGGAGGCTTGCCGGAGTCCGGAGGGAACGGCCCGGTAGGGGGAGGACGCGGCCAGCGGCCTCCCCCTGAGTTTTTGAAGAGCGTGCGTCGTCCGCTGGCCATCGGCGTCGCCGTCTTGAGCGGCCCGCTGGCGTGGGGGATGAGCCAGCTTGCGGAGCCGGCCTGGGTGGAGCGGCACTTCGCGATGGGATGGACGCGCGCCTTCGCCGCGGGGATCGGCTCGATCACCGGGCTCGCGCCGTTCTCAGTGGCGCAGGTGGGGGGGCTGATACTGGCGGTTGCCTTGCTCGTGGGGCTGGGGCGAGGGCTCCGGCGGCCAGATCGCCGCGTGTGGGCGCTCCGTCGGGCGCTGCCCAGCGTGCTGGCCGTCGCATCCTTCGGCTACGCGGTCTTCGTGGCGGTGTGGGGGCTCAACTACCGGCGCGAGCCGCTGGCTCGCACCCTGCATTTCTCGACCGAGCGGCCGACCGCGGACGAGGTCGCCGCCCTGGCGGAGTGGATCGTCGACGAGATGAACGAGCGCCGCACCGCGGTGGCCCAGGATGCCGATGGCGCCTTTGTCCTGGAGGCGGGGGTCGCGGGGGCGCTGGCTCGGGCGGAGGTGCTCATGGCCGCCGCCGGAGAGACGTGGCCGATGTTGCGGGGCCGGTACGCCTCGCCGAAGCCGATCCTCGGGTCGGCGCTCATCTCCTACGTCGGCGTCGGGGGCATCTACATCCCCTTCACCGGCGAGCCCCACGTCAACATCGACGTCCCGGCCAGCTCCATCCCCTTCAACGTCTGCCACGAGCTGGCGCACCAGCGCGGCGTGGCCCGCGAGGACGAGGCAAACTTCGTCGCGTTCCTGGTGGGGCTGGAGCGCGGCGACGCCGACTTCGCGTACAGCGCATCGCTGGCTGGGGCGTCGTATGTCATCCAGGCCTGGCAGGACGTGGATCCCGACGGCGCCGCCGAGGTCTGGTCAAGGCGCAGTTCGGCGGTTGAGCGCGACCTCGCGGTCAAGCGGGCGTGGCGCACCGCGCACGAGGGCGCCGCTCAGGAGGCGGGCGAGCAGGTAAACAACGCTTACTTACGGTCCAACGGCGTCAAAGATGGGCACCACAGCTACGGGCGGGTGGTGGACCTGATGGTGGCGTGGCGGCGGGCGGGGTGAGGGGGGCGGAGGCGGTGCCCGTCGGGCTCAGTCGCGTCGCGAGATCGTCGCCGAGCTCGGCAAACCGCGCCATCGCACGCACGAGCATGGGCCACAGCAGCGGCACCAGCAGCCCCGTGACCGTCCACCGCTGCCGAAGCACTGAACCGCCCACGCCGCGCGCCTCGATGGCGAAGGCGTGCTCCATGTGCACGAGCCAACGGTGCCCGAACGACGCGGCCAACACCAGCTCCTGGGGGGCGTTCGTCGCGACCACGTGCGGGCGATGTACGCGGAAGGAGCCGTCGACCCGGCGGATGCGGAAAAGGAGGCGCTCCCCCGGTCGCACGACGCCCTCGCCGTACGGCACCAGCCGGTTCCAGGACGGCCAGGCGTCGATCGCCACGAGGGCCTGCCAGACGTGGGCGGGCGCCGCGTCGATTTTGGTGCTCAGCTCGAAGGCGCGCATGGGGAGAGGGTAGCCGTCCTTCCCGATCCGCGCGTCCGGGAGTATCCTGTGCCCACGATGCGCAAGCCGATGCTCTCCGCCCCTGGTCCCTTCCGCGCCGACCAGCTCCGCGCTGGTGACCCGTACGAGCTCAGCCGGGGTCATGCGATCTTGTTGTCGCCGGCTGGCCGTCGGCACGCTGCCGCGAACTCCGTCGGTGCCATGGTGATCGCCTCCGACCCCGCGGTCGAGGCCTCGGGTGTCGATGCTGGTTTTTCGCCCCGGCCCGACACCCTACGTGCCCCGGACGTCGCGGTGCTGCCCAAGGACGCGCCTCCTGGTTGGATCCACGGCGTTCCCCCTCTCGCAATCGAATACGCCGATCGGGGGCAGGAGGAGGAGAAGCTCGCGGAGAAGATCGCCGATCTGCTGGAGTTCGGCACCGAGGTGATCTGGGTCGTCCGGCTCGGTGCCATTCCCTACGTCGAGGTGCATCGGCCCCAACTCCCGGTGCAGCGCGTGCAGGGGGGCGAAGAGCTCACCGCGCCCGGCATCCTCGAAAACCCGATACCCGCTGAAGCCCTGTGGAATCCCATCGCGGCGCAGCAGGTCACCTTCCGCAACTTGCTCAACCGCTTCGGCTACCGCGATCTGGACGAGGTGCGCCTCGAGGGGCGCGAGGAAGGACGCGAGGAAGGACGCGACGCGCTGCGCGCCGCGATTCGCGCCGCCTGGGCCGGAGGCGGTCGCGCGCCGGACGCGGTGACCTCGACCGAGCTCGACGCGCTCACCGACCGCGCCGGCCTGACCGCCGAGCTGCAGAAGGCGATCACCAAGCTGTCATCGCGCTGACAGCGACGCAGCGCGCCTCTCCCCCCTCTGAGGATCAGTGCCCGCCGCCGCCCTTGACCGCGCTGACGAGCGCTTCGACCATCTTCCGTGCGTCGCCGAACAACATCAGGGTGTTGTCCTTGTAGTACAGCGGGTTGTCGATGCCCGCGAAACCGGGGTTGAGCGAGCGTTTGATGGCCACGACCGTCTGCGCGCGCCACACTTCGAGCACTGGCATTCCAGCGAGCGGCGACTTGGGGTTTTCCAGCGCGTCGGGATTGACGATGTCGTTGGCGCCGAGCACCAGGACCACGTCGGTGTCGGGCATCTCCGAGTTGATCTCGTCCATCTCGAACACGATGGGGTACGGGACGTTCGCTTCGGCCAACAGAACGTTCATGTGTCCGGGAAGCCGGCCGGCGACCGGATGGATCGCGAAGCGAACGTTGATTCCCTTCTTCTGGAGCAGCTCGGTCAGCTCGCGCACGTTGTGCTGAGCCTGGGCGACGGCCATGCCGTAGCCAGGGACCATGATGACGCTGCGGGCGCCGAGCATGAGCTCTGCGACATCGGCAGGACCGGCCCGATTGACCCCCTTGGCCGCGAAGGCCTCGGCCCGATCGTCGGGCCCGCCGACCTCGGCGCCGAAGCCGCCGAGGATCACGCTCACAAACGAGCGGTTCATCGCCTTGCACATGATGTAGCTGAGGATCGCGCCCGAGCTGCCGACCAGCGCGCCGACGATGATCAGCAGGTCGTTGCCGAGCAGGAAGCCCGTCGCCGACGCCGCCCAGCCCGAGTAGCTGTTGAGCATCGAGACCACGACCGGCATGTCCGCGCCGCCGATGCCCATGACCAGGAGCACGCCGAGTACGCCGAACAGGGCCGCGCCCACGTACAGCGCGATCGCGCCCTGACCGGTCACGAACCAGGCCCCGACCGCGACGGTGCCCAGCGCCAGCGCCAGGTTCAGGCCATGACGCATCGGGAAGACCAGCGCCTTGCTCTTGATCAGCTCTTTGAGCTTTCCGAATGCCACCAGCGAGCCGGTGAAGGTGAGGGAGCCGATGATGACGCCGAGATAGCACTCGATGAGGTGGACGATCCGCGCGCCATCGAGCTCACCGGGAGGGTGCGCCAGGAAGCCCGCGATGCCGACGAACGCGGCTGCGATACCGACGAAGCTGTGGAGGATGGCGACCAGTTCGGGCATCGCGGTCATCGCGACGCGCTTGGCCAGAACGGCGCCGATGGCTCCGCCGGCGATGAGCGAGATGGCTGCCGCGGTC
Organism: Deltaproteobacteria bacterium; assembly: GCA_947490345.1. Taxonomy (GTDB): domain Bacteria; phylum Myxococcota_A; class UBA796; order UBA796; family SXON01; genus SXON01. Next base: position 17,111 of record CANLGL010000030.1, on the reverse strand, counting down.
AGCGACTCCTTCGACGCGCTGCCGGTGGAGAACGCGAGGTAGACCGTCGCGACGACGGCGACGGCCATGCCCGCGATGCCGAGGGTGTTGCCCCGGCGTGCGCTCGACGGGGAGGCGAGGCCCCCCAGCGAGAGCACAAAACAGATGGCGCTGACGAGGTAAGCGAGCGCGACCATCTACTTCCTCCGGAACATGCTGAGCATGCGTTGGGTCACGAGGAAGCCGCCGGCGACGTTGATCGAAGCGACGAAGATCGCGATGCAGCCGAGGATGGTCTGCACGGAGGTCAACTCCGGCGACAGCGACACCATCGCACCAACGACGATGATCCCGGAGATGGCGTTGGTGACGCTCATCAGGGGGGTATGGAGGGCCGGGGTGACCTTCCAAACGACCTGGTACCCGACGAAACACGCCAGTACGAAGACCGTGAGGTGTTGAATGAACGCTTCCATCAGACCGCTCCGGGTTTCATGGCGTCGACGCGCGCCTCGCCCTGGTACATCAGCACCACGGGGCCAGTGATCTCATCGGCCAGGTCGAGCTTGAAGCCCTCCTTGCCGTGCATGTGGGTCAACAGATTGAGCACGGTGCGCGCGTACAACCGACTCGCGTCGAAGGGCATGCGCCCGGCGAGGTTGGTGTACCCGAGCACCCAGACCCCGTTGACCTGGATCGCGGCGCCGCGCTCGGTCAGCTCGCAGTTGCCGCCGCCTTCCACGGCCAGGTCCACGACGACGCTGCCGGGGCGCATGGCGCGGACGGTGGCGGCGTCCAGGAGCTTCGGGGCCGTCTTCCCACCGACCAGCGCGGTGGTGATGATGATGTCGCTCTGGACGCCGTGTTCGTGCAGCAGCTTGCGAATCTTGAGGAGCTGGTCGTCGCTGGCAGCGCGGGCGTAGCCGCCTTTGTCTTCCGCGCCGGCCTCGAGCTCCAGTTGCAAGAACTCGCCGCCGACGCTTTTGACCTGGTCGCGCACCGCGGGGCGGGTGTCGAAGGCCTTCACCACCGCGCCGAGGCGTTTCGCGGTTGCGATGGCGGAGAGCCCCGCAACCCCGGCGCCGACGACCAGAACCTGCGCGGGCGGAATGCGCCCCGCGGCGGTCATCAACAGCGGCAGGTACCGCGGGAACAGGTTCGCCGCTTCGAGCACCGCGCGGTACCCGGCGATGTTCGCCATGGCCGAAAGCGCGTCCATCGACTGGGCGCGAGAGATGCGCGGCACGGCCTCCATCGCGAGCACGGTGGCCTGCTTCGCGGCGAGCAGATCGTTGAGCTCGGGCTCGTCGCCCGGGTACACAAAGCTGCACAGGATGGCGCCGGAGGCCAGCCGATTGGCCTCGTGCCCCCCCGCCCGTGCGATCGGACGCTGCACCTTGAGCACCAACTCCGCCGCCCAGGCGTGCTCGCCCTCGACAAGGTGCGCCCCCGCCGCGACGTAGTCCGCGTCGGGGATGGAGCTGGAAAGTCCAGCTTCACGCTCCACGAGCAGCTCATGTCCCTTGTCCTTCAGCTTCTTCACCGTCTCGGGAGTGGCGGCGACGCGTCGTTCGTCGCCCCGGGTCTCCCGCACAACACCAATCCGCATCGTCCACTCCGGCGGGCGCATCTTTCCACTTCGGGCGCGGTTGTCAATGGGCCGACGTTAAGCAATAGTCATGGTCCTCTTCCTCATCCTCGCCTGCGACGGCGCCGCCACCGACTCCGCCGACACCGGCGACAAGCCCGCCGGGTGTCTCAACGGCCCGACTGTCGACATCACCGCGCCTGCTTCCAGCGCTGAGCTTCCGGTCAACGAACCGGTTACGCTTACGATGGATGCGGCGTCCGAGGTTGATGCGGGCGAGGACCTGCGTCTGCTGTGGAACGTGTTTCTCGACGGCGCCTCCGACGACGAGAACCTGGGCACCAACACGGTCGAGTCGTGGACCCCCGCCGAGATTGGGGTTTGGACCATCCGCGCCCAGGTCGAAGATTCTTGCACCGACGAGCTGGCGATGGAGCCGGTGCAAGACTCCGTTCGGGTAAAGGTCCAATGACCGATCTGGGCGCAAGCGAACGCCCTTCTCCAGGGGGTCGTCGCATGCGCAACGAGCGTTTTGCGCGCCGTGGGCCCGCTCCTGCCGGGCTGACCGGGCTGTTGGTGCTGGGCGCGACCGGCTGCCTGGGGACCGAGTGCGAGCCCGGGCTCCACCCCGGGGGCGTCCACGGCGAGTATTGCGTGCCCGATTCCGGCGTGGACAGCGGCGACACCGACACCGCCGACACTGACACCGGCGACACTGACACCGGCGACACCGACACCGGCGACACCGACACCGGCGACACCGCGGACACCGGCGACACCGGGCAGGGTCCCGCCGAGCCAGTCTCCTTCGATGTCAGCGCGCTGGTGCCCGTTGGCGCCGCCTGGTACGGCCTTTCGGTGGCGCCTGACGGGTCGGTCTGGGCCACCAGCACCGTCGGACTGCTGCACGTGGACCCGGCCACCGGCAACAGCCGTCTCTACGGCAGCGCCGATGGGCTGTTGACGGACTCGCCGCGCGCGGTCCTCGCCGCCAACGACGGCACGCTCTGGGTGGGCGAGGTCGGCACGGTCGACCAGCAGGGCGAGCACTTCTCGGTCGGCGCGGACGGCACCCTGACGCTCCTGGCCCTCATCGACTACGACGTCGGCACCGAGCAGACCGCGGGGTACCGCATCCGCCAGCAGCCCTACGGCGTCGGCGTCGGCGACGTGTGGATGGGCATGAACGAGGGCGCCTGCCTCTGGGACGCCGACCTCGCCGTGTTCGCAGAGCACGCCCACCCCCGGCACCCCCACGGCGCCACCCGTGGGCTGGCCTTCACGCCCGAGGGCGACGTCTGGTCAGGCGACGAGTACCAGCTTGGCCGCTGGCGGTATTCCAACGACGGCGTCCTCGGCTCCAGCTCCGACCTCTTCGAGTACTGGGTGCCCTGGCCGGTCGAAGCCGACACGCCGGTCGGGATTGTCGATGTCGACGCCGCCGCCGGCCACGTCTGGCTGGCCTCGTCGCTGTACGGCATCGCGCGCGTCGATGTCAGCGATGTCGCCGGCGCCAGCGTCACCACCCTCTACGACACGCTCGGCTCCGCCCTGGCGGTCCGCACCCTCGACGACGACACCGTGTTCATCGGCACTGCGGAGGGGCTGTATACTCTTGATGTCGCGACCGACGTCATGACGGCGCACGGCGCCCACCCTGACCTCGGCGGCCCGGTGCAGCAGCTCGCCGCCGACGGTGCTGGGTCGATGTGGCTGACGCGGCCCGGAACGTTGGTGCGGCTGGATGGGGTGCCGGGGGGGGGGTGAGGCTCAGCGGGGCTCCGCGAAGGCGTCCGCGGACAGGCGGGGCGCGCGGGCCGGCGCTCGGCGCCCCGCCGCATCATCGCCGCGATCGATCCCGCACGCCGTCGACGATGAACACCACGCCCTGCATCGGCGTACCGTACAGGGCGAGCTGGGGCCCAACCGAGGTGAGGCTACAGCCTCCTGTAGGTCGAGCTCGGTTTGTGGGCGCAACCGAGATGAGGCTACAGCCGCCTGTGGGTCGAGCTCGGTTTGCTGGCGCAACCGAGGTGAGGCTACGGCCTCCTGTAGGTCGACCTCGGTTGGCGGCGACCATTCTCGTCGAGCACGCGCCTGACGCGCCGGGCGCATGGGGAGGCGCTGACCCGACGGCGCTCGGCGGCTCAGCCGCAACACCCGTTCGCGAAGGGGCTGTTCTCGTCTGTGGTGCGATTCAGCCCCCGCCCCACAGGTCTTCGGGACCGGGAACGCCGAAGGCATGGCAGTAGGTTGGGTTTTGGGTGCAGGTCGGGACGTGATCGGCTTCGAAGCGCATGCCGGGGGTTTGATAGCTCCAGTGCAGCGCACCCTCGAACTGCCCGGCTTTCTCCATCCAAAGGGCGATGATCGCGATGAGGACCCACGCGGCGACGTGGCGTCGGTTGTGGGTCACATCAAGCATTCTCGGAGTGCCGATGCGGGCGGCCACGCGGTCCAGCAGGCCGGCGCACAAGTTGAGTGCGGGGAGCGGGAGTACCTTGGCCAAATCATCTGGTTGGCCAACGGTGACCAACGCCAGAGAGGTCAGTCGCATGAGCACGCCGAAGCCGATGCCATAAAGCAGTCGTCCGCCTGGGGTACGCGGAATCGTAGCCGGGTCGGTCGCCAGCAGCGCAATCGCGAGGATCGTTGGGGGGCGAAAGAGGCCAGGTCCGGGGCCGATCGGGGCGGCGGCCACGGTGCCGAGGACCGCGCCGAGCGTGATGAGCACGATGGGCAAGCGGAGTTGTGGAAGCAGCGCGGCCAAGAGAATCCACTCACCCATGAACGGCGGCAGGTTCATCGTATGGAACAGGGGCGTGTAGGCCACGCTGGGGGCGATCAGCGCGGCCAGACCTACGGCCGCCAGCGCAAAGGCGGAGGGGTTGAACACGTGGCGCTCGTCTCGGCGCAGGTAGACCTTGCTCCCGATCGCGGCGACCGTCGCCAGCACGGCCGCAGGTGGCGACGGGAACTCGGCTCGTTCGACCCAACCGCCGTCCACGGCCGCCAGACCTTCAGCGACGGCAACCAGCGCGCGCAGGTCTCCCTCCCCCTTGCTCCATTGTTCGAGATGGAGCGTCCAGTGCGCCGTGGTTCGGCGGGCGCCGGCGACCGGCGTGGTGGTGACGCGGAGCACGCCGACTTGACGTTCTGCGCCCGGTCGGGCCACGATGAGATGAAGCTCGGTCGGGCTCGCCAGCAGGATTTCGGCTGGCGTGGTTTCCTGCAGTGCGGCTTCGATTCTTTGGACATCCGTTGGCAGGAACTCCTGCGCGCGCGCCGGTGCCGCGGCGAACCAGGCGAACGCGCAAGCGGCGAGCCAGTTGCACACCCGTGCTGGAAGGGCGCTCTTAGACACCGAATTCTAGGGCGCCGAGCCGTAGAATAGCCAGGCTTGTCCCGCAACTGCCGCCGTGTCCCACGCGCCGATGTAGAGGTCGTGCCTGCCGTCACCGTTCACGTCCGCGGCGTCGGCAATCGCCTTGCCCTGTGCCTCGGCGTTGCCTCCCGAGACGTCGGCCCAGGCGTCGTCAGTGGTGTACGTGCCACGGAGGGCGGCGGCCCCGGCGAGGACATACAGGTGTGCGCCGAGCGAGCCGGTTCGTGAGGTGCTGGAGGCGATATCACGGTATCCGTCGCCAGTCAGTTCGCCGGGACTCCCGATCGATGCCCCAAGGCCCTGATAGGCTTCAACGCCGGTCCAAGTGACGTCGGCCGCGTCTGCGAGCCCTGAACTGGTTGCGGGCATCGGGTCACCGAGCATGACGTATACGGCACCAGAACTCGTGTTGGTGTCCTCCGCGGAGATCGCGATGTCGTCACGGCCATCTCCGTCGATGTCCTCGAGACCGCAGACTGACCCGAAGGCGCCGACGTCGGGTGGTGCGTCGAGGACGAGGTCTGCGTCCGTACCCAAGCCCCCCGCCAAAACTCGTAGCCGCCGCGGGCGAGGAGCAGCTCGTCGTCCGCGTCCCCGTCCAGGTCTCCCGCGGTGCTCACGGTCCGCGCCACGTACTCCTCGCCGGTGGTGCCCGTGAACAGTGCGCTTGCGTCGTCTACGGTGCTTTCACCTGTTGCAAGACCGCACGTCACGTCAAGCCCATCGCAATCGCTGTCGACCCCATCTTCGCAGACGTCGGCCGCGCCAGGGTGCCGCCCGTCGTCCTCGTCGTCGCAATCGGTGCCGTCCAGGACGTAGCCTGGAGGTGGGCTACAAACGAGGTAGGAGGTAGATTGATCGCCGAAGCCGTCTTCGTCGCGATCGAGGTACCAGGTCACGGCGGGGGCGTCGTCGATCGCCCCGTTGCAGTCGTCGTCTGTGCCGTTGCAGACCTCGGTCGCCTCGGGGTGAACCGATGCATCGTCGTCGTCACAATCTCCGGCCTCCAAGGACGCGGATCCGGGGGATGCGCAGCTTGGGATTGCGGCGCCATCGCCCCAGGCGTCTCCATCGCGGTCGGCGTACCAGTCCAGCGTTTCGACCTCGCCGATTTCGTCCACGTCGTTGTCGCAATCGTCGTCTCCGCCATTGCAGCGTTCGGGAGCGCCGGGAAAGGTGGCCGCGTCGGTGTCGTCGCAGTCCCCGCCGCTTTGGACCATCCCGACCGGAGGCTCGCAGGTGACCACCGCCGTGCCGCTCCCGAAGCCATCGGTGTCACTGTCCGGAAACCAATCCGCGCCCACGACATCGTCCGCCTCGTCCACGCCGCCGTCGCAATCGTCGTCCAGTTCGTTGCACGTTTCAGCTTGCTTCGGAAATACCGCCGGCTCGGTGTCGTCGCAGTCGCCGCCCACCTCGGAAACGCCGTCCCCATCGTTGTCGGTGAGCTCCGCCAGCCGCGCCTGGTACGTCGCGTAGTCGAGGATGCAGGCCGCGGCGAGCAACAAGAACATCGTCACCGGCTAACCTCACTCGGATACTACCGCCCCATGACCTGGATTCGCCCCGTCCTTCCCCGCGACCCCCAGCATGCCCGCTACCTGGAGCGTTTGTATGAAGTGCGGGCGGGCCTCCCCTCAGAGTATGCGCCGCCGGAGGCGGACAGCCGCCTCCCAAAGGCCGTGGCCCGCGACAGCATCATCGCCTCGCACGCCCTGCTCCCCGACGTGATGTTCCATATGTTCGCTGGCTTTCGGGCGATGTTGGCGCCGGAGCTGCCACTGAGCCGACGCGAACAGGAGCTCATCGGCGTGGTCGTTTCCCGCGCGAATGACTGCTTCTACTGACTGGAGTGTCACGCGGAGTTTCTGCGTGTCGTGACGGGGGACGACGTGTTCGTCGCGTCGGTGCGTGCCGATGCCACTGCCGCGGAGTTGACCGCCCGCGAGCGCGTCATCGTGAGCTTCGCCGAGAAGATGACTCGGACGCCGGGCGCGCTCGGTCCGGGCGATCTTGACGCGCTTCGAGGCGCGGGCCTACCGGAAGAGGGCGTCCTTCAAGTGACGGCGCTCGTGGGTTTCTTCAACTACGTCAACCGGATGGCGGATGCGTTGGGCGTTGGGCGCTGACGGAGTTCACTTCCCCCGCCGCCGCAAAACCGCCACCAAAATGCCGAGGCACGCCCCGATCGCCGTGCCCAGGCCCACCCGTCGGAAGAACTCCGACTCTGCGCGCGCGCGGCGCAGGGACTCCGCTTCGGTGAGCATCTGCCCCAATCCGGTGCTCCACGCGCCCGTGGCGAACGACGTTTCCCCGGCCATGCGGATGCGCTCATCGTCGCCCTCGACCAGGCCCAGGCGCGTTCCGGTGTAGGCCGCGACGTTCTTGTTGGTCGGATTCAGGAGGATGGCCAGACCCTGCCCGACCTTTGCCTGCTTCGTCACCGCCTCGGTCATCGAGCCGCGGGTGACCAGCACGTCGTCCACGGTGATGTGAACGTCGAAGGACAGCACGATCGCCTGGGCGCTGAGGCCCTCGCGTTCGGGCTGGGTCAGCGCCGCGTCGGGGTCATCGAGGCGGAACTGGCCGGCGAGGGCCGTGGCGAACAGGAGCGTCATCGCGGCCTGCTAATCACTGCGCCTCGATGGCGTCGTGGCACCCGGAGTGGCTGGAATCCGTCGTGACCACATCCACCACGTCCCGGAAGGTACGGCAGAGGGACCCGTCATCGTCATCTTCGAAGACCCCCACGCCGACACCCAACCCAAGCTCCCGCGTCAACGCGATCTGGTCGCACGTCCCCGCGGAATTCCAGTAGAAGTCCAACCCGTGGATGCCGGCCTCCACCGCGTCGTTGGCGCTCGACGCGAGGACCGCGGGGTCGTCCACCTCGCCTTTGAGGAACATCAGCGTGGTGCGAAGGTACGGGAAACGCTCCGGCTCATCGCGCAACAGGCCCGCGACCTCCCGCAGGGCGGCGGCGCGCTCGCTCAGCGCGCTGATCACCACAGCGCGGCCATTGGCCGCGATCCCTGAAGCCTCGATGGCATCGAGCAGTTCGGCGTGGCCGGGCTCGGCCGGATCATCTTCCTTGATCTCAACGAAGAGGGTCTGGTCGCCGTCGAGAATCCTCGGGTCGGTGAGGAGGTCTGCAAAGCGCGCGCCGGTCGCCGCGCCATCGTCTTCGTGACCGACAAACCACGATGAATCCTGCTTTATCACGTCGACTTCGAGGATATCTGCTCCCGTACCCTGTGCGTCATGCACTCGAACGAGGGTCGATTCGAGGTTTGCATCGCCGCTCTCCTCGCCGTCCTCGTAGCAGTTGTGGCATCGCACGCCGACCACGTGACCATCGGGAGATTCGGCAAACATCCGGGCGTTCCCGGCCCAATAGGCGCTGGGCTCCGGGTTGGGCGCGCATTGGGGGGCGCAGCCGGCGAGGGGGAGCGAGGCCAGCCCAACGAAAAGCACCCCTACTCCACACACGTTCCGGCGGCGTCACAGACCACCATGGACTCGTCGCCGCCGGACCAAGTTGCGGCGCCGCCGATGTCGTCGGGGTCGTTGTCGGCGTCGCCGGTCCAGTCGCAACCGTCGGAGGTGATCGTCGCGGTGGCGGTCGGGGAGGCCCAGTAGACGCCCCCGCCGGCGTCCGTGCTGTTCCCATAGATGCCATGGTCGCCGCCGTCGGTGCTGGTGCACCAGAGGCTGCCGCCGTCCAGGTAGATGCCCCCCCCCCAGAGCGCGGTGACATCCACGCCGGAAGCGTTGGACCCCAGGTAGACGGCGCTGTTTCCGCTCACTGTCGAATCGGTCATCAACAGGTCGCCCCCGACACGGAGGCCCCCGCCGTACGCTCCCCGTCCGCAGTCCGACCACGCGCAGTCCAGCACCGCTTCGCTGGCGTTGCCCGCGACTTCGGAGCCGCTGAGCGTGACATCGCCGTCGACCCACGCTCCGGCCGCGCCCTGGTTGCCACTGTAGCCGCCGCCGCTGTAGCCGTAGAGGAGGTTGTTGTTGATCGTGCTGTCGGCCATCGCTAGCGCTCCGCCCACGCGCACAGTGCCGCCCAGCTGCTCGGTGCTGGTGTCGAGCGACCCCGACGACTCGCATGACAGGCTGTTGTTGGAGATGTTGCTGCCCTCCAGGGTCAGGTCGCCGGTCACAACGACGACCGACATGGTCGCACTGACGGTGCCGCCGGAGGTCGCGGTAACCTCGTTGGCCTCGATGCTCGTGCCGACGAGGCTCAGCTCCCCATCGATGTCGATGATGGTCGAGTACGCTGACGTCCCGGTGTTGGCGGTCACGACGCTGTCCACCAGCTCGACGTCCCCGACCCCGTAGATCGCCGCCCCGCCGGCCGAGCCCGAGAGCCCCCCGGTCAGCGTGAGCCCCTCGATCGAAAGCGACCCGACGTAGACGATCCCCGCGCCGCCTTCCGCGTCGAGGCTGACGCTCTCCGCGCCGTCCACACCGACGAGCGCCAGGGCCCCGGCGTTGGAACGAACCTGCACATAGTGAGTGCCCGCGCAGAACCAGACGGTCGAGTCCTCGTCGACATCCAAGGTCGCGGGGATGCCCACGCTCCCGCTGATGTCGGCGGTGACCTCGCGCAGGCCGCAGCTGTCGTCCCGCCACACCTCGCCGCCCGCGGGGCAGCTGACGCTGTCACAGTCCAGGCCGCCCGGATTGTAGGCAGCGTTTGTGTCGTCGCAGTCGCAGGCGTCGGCAGCGAGGCCAGGCGGCGGCACGCCGGGGCAGGCCATGCCCGCCAGCACATCAGGGTCGCCGTAGCCGTCCAGGTCGTCGTCGGCGTACCAGGCCACCGCCTCGACGCTGTCGGTCTCCATCGTGCTGCCGTCGCAGTCGTGGTCGAGTCCGTCGCAGTGCTCGGGCGCGGTGGGGTAGGTCTCGGCGTCGGCGTCGTCGCAGTCGGTGTCGTCGCTGACCGCGCCGGCGGGCTGCTCGCAGGCGGTGCTTCCGGCGCCGGCGTCGCCGTACCCGTCGCCGTCGCCGTCCGCGTACCAATCCAGCGTGTCGACGCTGTCGATCTCGGCGACCTCGCCGTCGCAGTCGTGGTCGCGGTTGTCGCAGAAGTCGGGGGCGCCTGGGTAGAAAGCGGTCGCGTCGTCTTTGCAGTCGTCGCCGTTGTCGACGTAGCCGGTGGGGGCAACACACCCCACCTCGCTCAGGTCGGAGCCCCCGTAGCCGTCGCCGTCTTCGTCGGCGTACCAGGTGACGAGGTCAATGGCGCCTGCCTCCGCGTCGCCGTCGCAGTTCCGGTCGGCGGCGTCGCAGAGCTCGTCCGCCCCGGGGTGGACGCTCGGATCGAGGTCGTCGCAGTCGGTGCCGTCGAGGACCCAGGAGCCGCCATCGCAAGCGGAGTGGCTCACGCCGCTGGCGCCGTAGCCGTCGCCGTCGAGGTCGGGGTGGTAGGTCGGCCCGTCGACGCCGTCTTCGTCGACCTCGCCGTCGCAATCCTGGTCGGCGCCGTCGCAGAGCTCGTCGGCGTCGGGATGCACGCTGGCATCGGCGTCATCGCAGTCGTCGGCCGACGGGGCGTAGCCGAGGGGCGCCGAGCAGGCCTCGACCGAGCCGTCGGGCACGCCGTGGCCGTCGCCATCCGCATCCACGTACCAGGTCAACAGGGCGAGCGTCGCGCCGTTGTCCGCGGTGCCGTCGCAGTCGTCGTCAATCCCGCCGCACGCCTCGGGTGCGCCCGGGAAGATCGCCGCGTCCTCGTCGTTGCAGTCCCCGATCTCGACGGAGAAACCCACGGGGAGATCGCATGCGTAACGAGCACGGTCTTCACGCCCAAACCCGTCCCCATCAGCATCGCGGAAGAACTGGGCAGGCGCGGAGCCATCGTCGCACACCACGGCGTCCGGAGCGTCGGCGCAGCCGGCGGTCAGGGTCAGCAGGAGGAACGCGAGGCTCACCGTGGCACCGTACCATAGGGGGAGAGGGCTTCGCCCTCGCCCATGCGCACCCACCGACAGCACGCTAGAGGTCACGAGATCGGAGGCGTCATTTCTTCCAGCGACGACGACCCCGTCGTGATGCCGATCACCGGCGAGCTCGACCTGCACACGTTCTCGCCGCGTGACATTCCCAGCCTCGTCCCGGAGTGGCTGGAGGCCTGCCTCGACGCGGGCCTCCGCGACGTCGTCATCGTCACCGGCAAGGGCACGGGCGCGCAGCGGGCGCGGGTGCTGCAGATCCTCGCGAAGTGCGCGCTGGTGGCGCGTACGCGGGAGGACGGCAACTGGGGAAGGGTGTATGTGACCCTGCGTTGAGCCGGCGTCCCGGCGTCACCTCGAGGAGCTCCCCATGTCGTCCCACCCCACCGATTTCCAGGGCTCGGTCATCGACGCGATCCGCGCCGCGGTCGAGGGCGCCATCCCCGACGCGCGCGCCGACGTCACCGGCGGCGGCGGCCACTACACGATCGTCGTGACCTCTCCAGAGTTCGCTGGCAAGGGCATGCTCGCCAGCCAGCGGCTCGTCTACAGCGCGATCACGCACCTGATGAAGGGCGACAACGCGCCGGTACACGCCGTGGACAGCCTCGTCACGCGCACGCCGTGAGGCGCCTTGGGCGGAACCGCCGCGTGAGTGGGCGCCGACGGAGGACGCCTCCGCCTGGGTCGAGATGGGCGGCGGCGCTCATGGGGATGCCTCTGCGGCCAACGGCCCCGTGAGCGGTGCCGCGGGGTGGCTACCGCCCCCCTCCGACGCACCGATGGATCGCCGCGCCTGCGACCCCGCCTCGACGCACTGCGGGTCGCTGGCGCCCTTGGCTCGGGATATCCGCCGTCCCTCGCCTGGAACGCCATGCCCCGCGTCTACGACAACCTGCTCGATGCGGTCGGCCAAACGCCGTCGGTGCTGCTCAATCGGGTGAGCGCTGGGATGCCAGGCTCGCTCTATGCCAAGATCGAGGCGCTGAATCCGGGTGGCTCCGTGGGCGACCGCATGGCGGTGCGGATGGTCGACGAGATGGAGGGGAGCGGTCGCCTGAAGCCGGGCGGCACCATCGTCGAGGCGACCTCGGGCAACACCGGCGGGGGCCTCGCGATGATCGCCGCGGTGCGCGGGTACAAGGCCGTGTTCGTCATGCCGGAGAAGCCGTCTGACGAAAATCGAGCGGTGCTCCGCGCGTTCGGTGCCAGGGTGATCATCTCCCCGGCGGATGTCCCGGCCGACGACCCGAAGAGCTGCTTTTCGGTGGCGAAGCGGGTGGTTGAGGAGACGCCGGGGGCGGTGTACTTCGACCAATACAACAACCCCCAGAATGCGGAAGGGCACTATCGAAGCACCGGCCCCGAGCTGTGGGAGCAGTTCGCCGGCAAGCTCGATGTGTTGGTGTGTGGGTTGGGCACGGGCGGTACGATCTCGGGCGCCGGCCGCTTCCTCAAGGAGAAGAACCCGAAGCTCAAAGTGGTCGGCGTCGATCCGGTGGGCTCGTTGTACTACGACTATTTTCACACCGGCCAACTCACCAAGCCCTACGCCTACAAGGTCGAGGGCATCGGTGAGGACTTCTTGCCGGCGACGATGGACTTCTCCTTCGTCGACGACGTGGTCCGCGTCAACGACAAAGAGAGCTTCACCACGACGCGGCGTCTGGCGCGGGAAGAGGGCATCTTCGCCGGCTCGTCCAGCGGCGCGGCGGTGGCCGGCGCGATCAAGTGGATGCGCCAGAACGCCACCAAGACCACGCGTGCGGTGGTGATTCTGCCCGACGGGGGCGCCCGCTACCTTTCGCGGGTGTACAACGACAACTGGATGCGGGAGAACGGCTTCTTGGAGCCCGAACGCAGCCTTGGGCAGGTGCGCGACCTCATCGAGAACAAGGGCGCCCAACGTGACCTCATCGCCGCCGACCCCCAACAGAAGGTGGTCGAGGTGATCGGGATGATGAAGCTGCACGGCGTGTCGCAGGTGCCTGTCGTCGACGAAGGCAAGGTCGTGGGCGTACTGCACGAGTCGCGACTGTTGGAGCGCGCGCTCGACACCGCGGGCAGCAAACGTGGCAGCGGCGACGTGCGCGAGCTGGCCGAGGCCAACTTCTGCACCGTCGACGCCGAGACCGACGTCGGCGTGCTCACGGAGCTGTTCAAGCGCGCCAAGGTCGCCTTCCTGATTGACGACAAAGGCCACCCGATCGACATCATCACCCGCATCGATCTCATCGACTACATCAGCACCGTCACCACCGCCGCCCGGGAGCGTTCGTGAAAAACGACAATCATGGTTTCGACACCCTCGCAGTTCACGCTGGACAGGCGCCGGATCCCACCACCGGCGCGGTGATGACGCCCATCTACCAGGTGTCGACCTACGCGCAGGACGGGGTCGGCGGCCACAAGGGCTACGAGTACAGCCGCACCGACAACCCCACGCGCACGGCGCTCCAGGCTTGTCTCGCGGCGCTGGAAGGCGCGAAGTACGGGCTTTCCTTCGCCTCGGGTCTCGCCGCCACCGACGTCGTCTTGCGGGCGTTGGTGGCGCCGGGCGACCTCGTCATCTGCGGAGACGACGTCTACGGCGGAACCTACCGGCTCTTCGACAAGGTGCTCCGTCCCTGGGGAATGCGCTTTGAGTACGCGGACTTCTCCACCGTTGCCCCCGAGTCGGCGATTCCCGCCGGGACCAGGCTGGTGTGGTTGGAGACGCCGACCAACCCGCTTTTGAAAGTGTCCGACATCGCGGCGGTCGCGGTACGCTGCAAAGCCGTTGGCGCCTTGCTCGTCGTCGACAACACGTTCGCCACGCCGTACTTCCAGCGCCCGCTTGCATTGGGCGCGGATATCGTCGTCCACAGCACCACCAAGTACATCAACGGCCACAGCGACGTGGTCGGCGGGTTCGCGGCCCTCTCGGACGACGGCCTCTACGACAAGATGAAGTACCTCCAGAATGCCGCCGGGGCGGTGCCGGGGCCGCAAGATGTGTGGCTGACGCTCCGGGGGGTCAAGACCCTCGGCGTACGCATGGACCGGCACCAACAGAACGCCGAGCGCATCCTGGGCTGGTTGCGCGCCCACCCCGACGTAGAGCGCGTCTACCACCCGATGGACAACCCGGTCGCGCGCAAGCAGATGTCGGGCTTCGGGGGGATGATCAGCTTCGACCTGCGCGGCGACCTGGACCGTGCCCGGCGCTTCGTCGCCGCCACCACGTTGTTCACGCTGGCCGAGAGCCTCGGCGGCGTCGAGAGCCTCATCGAGACTCCCGCCCTGATGACCCACGCCAGCATCGAACCCGAGAAGCGCCGCGCCGCCGGGATCCAGGACGGGCTCATCCGGCTGAGCGTCGGCATCGAGACCGTCGAGGACCTCGTCGCCGACCTCGCCCACGCCTTCGAGTCCACCCGGTGACGCCGCAGCCGGCGATCCTGCTGCCGCCGCTCGCGGTCGGACAGGTCCTCACTCTCCGGTTGACGGCTGCCCAGCAGGCCAAGCCGCTCTTGCGAGTGTTTGCGGCGCTTGCGATGGACGAGTCCCTCGTCGTCGGCTTCGGCTGGCACTTCGTGCAAGCGGTGAGCGGGAACGTTCCCGGGTTGCGGGGCTTTCCGGCGATGACGCTGCCCGAGTCCGCCGGGGGCGCGGCGGTTCCCGCCACCCAGGCCGACGTCTGGGTCTATGTGCGCGCTGCGGAAGCGGGCGCCGCGCTCGATCGGGTCCTGGCGCTCATGCGCTCGCTGCCCGGCGGCCTCACCATTGTCGAGGATGTCGCGACGTTCACCTACCGGGGTGGGCGCGATCTCAGCGGCTACGAGGACGGGACTGAGAACCCGCAGGGTGTGGCCGGGGCGGCAGCGGCAATCATCGCCGACGGCCCCCTCGCCGGCGGCAGCTTCGTCGCGGTGCAGCGCTGGGTGCACGATCAGAGCGCGTTGGCCTCGGCGCCGGCCACGGCCCCCGTCAAGCGCACCGCCCAGGAGTCCTTCGGTCCTCCGGCGTTCATGCTGCGGCGCTCGATGCCCTACGGTGGCGCCCGTGAGCAGGGTCTGTACTTCGTCGCGTACGGCGCCGACCTGGACCGCTTCGAGCGCATGATGCGGCGGATGGCAGGGCAAGACGACGGTGTGGTCGACGCCCTGTTCCGCTTCTCGCGCCCGGCGACGGGTGGGTACTACTGGTGCCCCGCGCTGACGGACGGCAAGCTCGATCTGGCGCCGATGGTGGGCGCGGGTGGCGTGGAGGCGATGCCCGACGTCGCGGTGTGAGGCGGGTTCAGTAGAGCGTGGCGACCGCGACCGTGGGCGCGACCATCGACTCCAAGAAGGCGACGAGGGTTTGCTGCTGGCCGATTTCGAGGTTGTTGTAGGCCGTGACGGCCCCGCTCGCCTCACCCCCGTGCGCACGGATCGCGTCGTCCAGGGTCACGGCGCGCCCATCGTGCAGATACGGCGCCGAGTCGCGAATGCCCCACAGCGGCGGCGTGCGCCACTCGGTCGCGGCCGGCGGCAGCTGGGACGCCGCGGTCGCCTCCACGCGAACGACGCTTCCGTCGCTCAGCGTCTCCTCCACCATCCCGTCCGCGTCGACCTTGGCCAGGAGCGCCTTCTCGGTTCCCCGCGTCATGTACCCCGAGCCTTCGTCGGAGAGGCTCCGCCCCACGTCGTGCAGCAACAGGTCGGAGTACAGCCCGTCGACCTTGCCGATCGTCTGCACGTGGCAGGCCTCGCACTGCGCGGTGCTGAAAAGCGCCCGCCCTTCTTTGTGGCCAGGCTGTTCGGTGACCTGGCGCGGGGCGGGCAGCGAACCGACAAACGCCGTCAGCGACGCGACGTCGCGAGCGGTCATGTCGCGCTTGGGGCCGGCGATCAGGTCCACCTTGCTGCCGGTCTGGCGCACGGCGGACTGCATGAGGCTGAGCCGGTCGTAGAGCTCCCCCTTGGGCGGTTGTGCCTGCGGCCGCCCGTCCACGGCCAGTCCGAGCTCGTTCGCGCAGGCGTTGGCGACGAAATCCGCGAGCGACGCGCTGTGGCCCTTCCAGCCGAAGCGCGCGACCTTGCCGTCGGTGGTGAAGGCAACCCTACCGGTGATCTCGCCGGTCTGGGTCGCTGCGACGGCGTGCAACTCTTCGTCGGCGATGTTGTCGATCAGCCCGGCGCCGAACAGAGCGGGGGTGTTGCGCTCGACCTTGCTGCCGCCCGTGCTTGGGACGGGGCGCGCCGAGAGCGTCGAGAAGCGGTGGTCGATGAGGAAGGCGTCGGTCGACCCGGCCCGCGAGAGTCGGACATTGCGTTCTTTGCCGCCGGCCCCGCCAAGCCCCCCCTGGGCGTGACACGCGGCGCACGAGCTGGCGTTGTACATCGGGCCGAGTCCATCTCCACCCTCGGCGGCGCGCGAATCGTGGGGCACCCAGGTGCGGGTGAACAGCTCCAGGCCGCGCTCGACGGCGGCGGGCTGCGAGGCAAACGCGGTGGCGGCGACGGTGCCGACGAAAGACAGGACGACGAGGCGGGGGAGGCGCATCGGGTGCTCCGGGGTTCGCGTGGTACGTCTGACCACGGCGGGCATTCGAAAGTTCCGCGAGAGGGCGTGACGGCGCCGGGAAGTCCGGGTCCGGAGGCGCCGTCGGCCTCGCTGCGCGCTCCGGCCTGCGGCCGTCGGTCTGGGCGCTGCGAGCGCCCCGACCGGGCGCGACTCAGAAGGCCGACCATATCGCGACAGTCCCCGCGTCGCGCCCGCGCTCCGGTCACGCTTTGGGCGCCGATCGGTCGCATATTGCCAAGTCAAGAGCGGGGGCGGGGCCGAACGCCCGATTGTCGTCTTTCTTCGCACCGTACTACATCGCTCGCGACATCACGTCGGCTCGAAAAACGCAAGAGACGCAAAAACTCATAACTATCAAACTTTGTTTTTGTTTTGGCATGACTCTTGCCGTCGTCGTCGTCGTATATTGTCAGAAGTGCCACTCATTGGAGGCACTCAATGTCCTGCGGCCAGACTTCTCCCGAATCTCAAGTTCACCTTTCCACCACCACCACCGATCCCACGTATCATTGGTTCGGGTGGATGCCGGCGATCGGTCTCGACAATGTCAAAGCGGTGCTGCGTTCGCACGCGGTGAGTGGCAACTTCCAGGTGCGCCTGGCGATGCAGACGGCGCTGATCCGGACCGAGCAGCCCGAAGCGC
>CANLGL010000029.1 GCA_947490345.1 Deltaproteobacteria bacterium | reverse complement strand
TTTCGCGTGGCGAGGCGGCTGAGACGCCGCGGATCGCAAGCATGTCGCAAATCGGGTGGCATGGCCCCGTGGGGTGTCGCATTTTGGGTGGCATGGCTCGAAGAACCCTTGACCGAACAGGAAAATTCCCCGTTGTGATCAAGCATGAGGCGGCGAGCCCTTTCCCCCGTTTCTTGAT
This sequence comes from Deltaproteobacteria bacterium, assembly GCA_947490345.1. GTDB lineage: Bacteria > Myxococcota_A > UBA796 > UBA796 > SXON01 > SXON01. The sequence goes on along the minus strand of CANLGL010000029.1, from coordinate 58,476 downwards.
AGTCACCCATGCCGCGTTCCGCGCCTCCCAAACGCATGAAACGCCCGAGCGGCAGCCGATGGCGATGGCAGCCGGAGCCGGAGCCGGAGCCGGCTGTAGCCTCACTTCGGTTGCGCCCGCAAACCGAACTCGACCTTCAGCCGGCTGTAGCCTCACCTCGGTTGCGCCCGCAAACCGAACTCGACCTTCAGCCGGCTGTAGCCTCACCTCGGTTGCGCCCGCAAACCGAACTCGACCTTCAGCAGGCTGTAGCCTCACCTCGGTTGCGTCCGCAAACCGAACTCGACCTTCAGCCGGCTGTAGCCTCACTTCGGTTGCGCCCACATTGGATGCGGCCGACCCGCGCCTCGGTGCGCCGATGCGCTACGCATGCCCACGCGCACCCTGACCCCCGCTCGTGTTCGACACCCTCGCCGCCATCGCGGCGGCGGTGGCGGAGATGGCGACGGCGCTGCGGTTCGTGCAGAAGCTCAAGAAGCTCGGCTACGAGGTGGAAATGCCGGTCGCAGCGAAGTGATCACCAGCGTCGGAGGCCGGGCCACCGTCGCTGTTTCTGGTTAGCGAGGCGGCCTGCTTCGTGACCTCGCCCAACTTCCCCTCGGTGCGCTCTTGCGTCGCGCCGCTCAGCGCTGGCCCGACCGGCCGGCCCTGTTGGGACTGGCACGGGTTTGGTCGTGGGCCGAGCTCGATGCTGAGGTGGACCGAGCCGCGGGCGTGCTTGCCGACGCAGGGATCGGCCCCGGAGATCCGGTGGGCATGCTCCTGGCCAAACGACCGGAGGTGGTCGTCGCCTTCTTCGCGTGCGCGCGGGTCGGTGCCATCTACGTTCCCGTCAATGTGAAGCTCCACCCGGAGCAGGTCGCCGACCAGTTCCGCACGGCGCGGATCGCCAGCGTCCTCGTGGAGCCCGCTTACGACGGGCTGCTGAAGCATCTGCTGCCGCTCTTGCCCGACCCCCGACGCATCGTCTATGTCGACGGGCGCGGACGCCACGGCGACGGTGACTGGGCCGCCCCGCGCGCGCCTTGGACCGGGGCGCACGTGGCCATGGCGGCCGACGTCGTCTACTACAACTACACGTCCGGCTCCACGGGTCGCCCGAAGGGTACGCTCACGACGCACCAACAGATCAACGACAACGCGATCGCGACGATTGAAGGCCTGGGCTTTGACGAGGCGGACGTGTACCTCGGGATGTTCTCGGTCTTTGCCCATCCGCACGAACTGTTCCATCGCAGCGTGCTCGTGGGCGGGGCCTTCGTCGTCGCCGAGACCCTCAATCCGCGCGTCGCAGCCGAGCTGATCGCGCGGTATCGCATCACCTGGACGATGGGTGTCCCGAGCTTCTACGAGATGCTGCTGGCCTTTCGGGAGGCCCACGGCGGGGACTACAGCTCGCTGCGGGTGCTGGAGGCGGGTGGCGCCTACGTCTCCACCGATACGCTCGCTCGGATGGAGACGGCGTTTTTCGCCCGGTTCCTCCCGGTGTGGGGTTGTACCGAAACCAGCGGGGTCGGTTTGGGCATGCTCGCCAGCGAGCCGGCCCGTCCTGGGAGCACCGGCAAGCCCATACCCGGTTACGACATCCGCATCGTCGACGAGCATGGCGCTGACGCGATTGTGGGCACCGTGGGAGAGCTGTGGATCCGCGGCTCGGCGGTGGTCGAGGGCTACGTGAACCAGCCCGAGGAGACCGCGGCGCAATTCGTGGACGGCTGGTACCAGACGCGTGACCTCGTTCGTGCCGACCAGGACGGCTTCCTCTTCTTTTCCGGCCGACGCTCCGAGATGCTGAAAATCGGCGGCATACGTGTCTTTCCGATGGAGATCGAGGAGGTCTTGGGTCAGCATCCCGACGTCGCCGGGGTGGTGGTGGTGCGCGCCGAGGAGCGCCTGCGCGGCGAGGTCGCCCGGGCAGTCGTCCAGCTCCGGCCGGGCTCTTCCCTCGACGTCCGCCGACTCCAGGCCTATTGTCGCGACCGCATGGCGAACTACAAGGTCCCGCGAATCGTTGAGTTCTGGGCCGAGATTCCCAAGCTTCCCAACGGAAAGATCGACAAGAAGTTGGTGCTGGGCAGCTCGCCAGACCCCACCCGTGACGACCGTGTCCGGGCGTGACCGGGCGGCGGAGCGGCGGCGCGGACTCCGCCCGGACATGCTGGTCAAGGACCTCGGCGGGCTGGGACTCTACGCCTTGGGGCCCTCGCTGGTCGAACGCCTTCCGCAGCCAACCTTGGAAGCCGCTGCCGGGGTGGGCGCCCGCATCGTACGGCGCCTCGGCGATGGGGACATGCGCGCGGAGCTCGGCGCGATCTACGCCGATCGGCCGATGCCTCGCGCCGCCGAGGATATCCTCGCCGACGCCTACCGGCTGACGCTCTACAACGAGCTGGAGGTGCTCCGGTACCCGATGCTCACCCCGGACACCATCGGTCAGGTGTGCGAGGTGCAGGGTCGCGAGCACCTCGACGCCGCGCTGGCCGGAGGGAAAGGCGCCATCGTGCTGATCGGGCACTTCGGCGCCAACCAGATGATCATGCCGGCGTTGGGCCACCTCGGCTACCACATGGCCCAGCTCAGCGCGCCGCCGCCCGTTTGGGGTGAGATCCTCCACGACAGCCGCACCACTCCCCTCTGGGAACGGGTGCTCGCCCGTCGGTGGCAGCTCGAGAAGCGGCTGCCGGTGACGCACATCAACGTGTTTCGTTTTCTGCGCCCCGCCTTCGAGACGTTGGCAAAAAACGGCGTTCTGGGACTCGCATTCGACGGGGGGGGCGGAACGAAGTGGTCATCGGTTGAATTGCTCGGTCGCCGCGCCCACCTGTCCGAACAGACCGCCCAACTCTGGAAGCGCTCAGGCGCCGCGCTGCTGCCGGCCTACGTCATCCGTTGTCCGGGGGAGGCCCGTCATCGCGTGGTGCTTACCGAGGCACTACCCTGGCAAGGCGACAGCGAGTCCAGCCTACAGGCCTTCGTTCGGCGCTTCGAGAGCTGGGTGTGGCGGTGGCCAGAGCAGTACCTCCACTTCCTCAGCATGCGCCGCCGCGTGCGCGCGACCGACGTGCGGCCGCTCTTCGACGACTATCCGCCCTCGCGTGATCAGCTCGATCCTGGCGCCGCAGCGGAGCTGTTGAAGCGGGCGGGCGAGTGGCGGGAGACGGGAGAGTAACCATCGAGGGCGCCTACCCCGGAAGCGAATGTCGCGTCGGCGTGGTCGTGAACGCCTCCCCGCCGAGGTCGACGTACACCTCGCCCTCCGTCACCGAAATCGCCATGGTGTTGCGACGGGCCACTTTGGCCACGAGCGCGTCCACGAAGCGCCGATCAAAGGCGATGACCGACACCCGCTCCGGTGCGTGGACCCGCTGGCCCGCGAGCCCGCGGAGGTAGATGTCCACGTCTTTGTGGCAGTAGACGACGACGCGATCACAGGCCTTGCTGGCTTTGTGCAGCCGCGGACCATCGGGCGTGCCGACCTCGATCCAAGCGCGGAGCTGTCCGGTCAAGTCCCGCACCCACATCGCCGGCTCGTCAGTCGCAAAGAGCCCCTGACTGAAGGTGAGTCCTTCTTCGAACTGGAGGGCGAAGGCCAGCACCCGCGTCACCATGAACGCGTCGCTCTCGGATGGGTGGCGGGCGACTTTGACCGGCAGCTCTTCGTACACCCCCCGATCCAAGTCGGAGAGCGAGACGTCGAACACGTGCTGGGTTGCGGTCTGCGCCATGAGACTGGATAACAGCCTCGCGATGAGCTCTGCATCGGCGGATTGGCCCGAGGGCGGCGCCCACAAGGCGCTCCGCAACATCGTGATCGTGGGTGGTGGAACCGCGGGGTGGATGACCGCGCTTTTGGCTCGGCAATTCCTTCCCGACGCCCGGGTGACCGTGGTCGAGAGCCCCGAAATCGGCATCCTCGGGGTCGGCGAGGGCACGACCCCCCACTTCATCAGCCAGTTCCTTGACCTGGTCGATATTCCTGTGTCGCGACTTGTCCGCGAGGTGGGCGCCACCATCAAGAACTGCTTCAAGCACACCAACTGGAATGGCGACGGGGCGGCGTACTACCATCCGTTCGCGGACAGCGTCACTCCTTCGCCTGACATCGCGTTTTTGCACCCGGAACGTCCGTGGGACGAAGCCTCCATCGTGTTTCCGGGGCGAGCGTGCGAACGCAATCGGGTGGTCCTGGAACGCCTCCCCGCCACGATGATCGACCCGCTCGCCGACCCGATGAGCCAGCTCCTCGCCCACGGCAGCTACGCGCTGCACTTCGACGCCGCGAAGCTGGCGGTGCTTCTCGCCAAAATCGGTGTCGACCGCGGCATCACTCGCATCGGCGCGTCGGTCGCTGGTTTTCAGCAGAGCGACGACGGGCGGGTCACGTCCATCCGGCTCGCCGACGGCCGGTCGGTGCCGTCAGACCTCGTCTTCGATTGTACCGGCTTCGCGCGCCTCATCATCGGCAAGCTCCACCAGGCACCCTGGTACGACGTCTCCGGCAGCCTACCCTGTAATCGGGCTCTCCCATTCTTTGTAGATAACCGTGGAGAGACACCGGTTTACAGCGAAAGCGTCGCGATGCGGCAAGGTTGGTTATGGGTGATCCCAGTCCAAGGCCGGCTCGGCTGCGGCTACGTCTACGACACCCGCATGGTGGACGACGACTCCGCACGCGCGGAGCTGCGGGAGCGCTTCGGCCCGGCGCTTTCCCTGCCCCGAACCATCGACTTCTCGGCGGGGTGGTTCACCCGTCCGTGGGTCCACAACTGCGTTGCCATCGGAGTTTCCGCGGGATTCTTGGAGCCGCTGGAGGCAACGTCGATCTGGACGAGCGTGCTCGCGCTCAACGAGTTCTTCCGGGCGGCCCTGCCCCTGGGGGATGGCTCGGCGCGCGAACGCTTCAACTCCTGGTTCGGCGTCCTCCACCAGCGCGCGGCCGACTTCGTCTACCTGCACTACCTCGGACGTCGTCGCGACACGCCGTTCTGGTCGACCTTTCGCGAGCGCACGACGATGCCGGAGGGGGTGCGTCTGGCGCTCGGCGCGCACGGGGTCCGCGGGTGGTTTGGCGACGAACACTCCCGTGGGGGCAACCCGCTCCCCTTCCCGTGGGCCTCGTGGATGCACATCGCCCGTGGCACCGAAAACCTTGACCGTGCGGCGCTGGCGCGGTGCTGGGACTACTACGGACTCTGGGCCGACAACGCGCCGCGCATCGCGGGCCAGCGCGCGCGCATCGACGCGGTGGTGGACCGATGCCTGGACCACGACGAGTGTCTGCGGATGTTGGCCGGGGGGATGTAGGCCAGCGGCGACCTACCCCCGCCGGCCCAACCGCTCCGCGATCAGAAAGGCCATTTCCAGCGCTTGGGCGTAGTTCAGCCGCGGGTCGACGTCGCTTTCGTAATTGCGGCGGAGGTCACTTTCGGTGAGGCCGCAACTGCCTCCCAGCACTTCGGTAACGTCGCGGCCAGTCAGCTCGAAGTGCACACCGGCAAGGATGCTGCTGGCGGCCGCGTGGACGGCGAAGCTCTGATCGACCTCGGCGAGGATATCGTCGAAGTGCCGGGTCTTGATGCCGTCCGCGGTCCGAAAGGTGTTGCCGTGCATGGGATCGCAGATCCACACGGCGGGGCGACCGGCGCGCCGAAGCGCCTCGATCAACACCGGCAGTCGCGCGGCGACCTGCGGTGCGCCAAGCCGCACGATGAGCGTCAGGCGACCGGGCTCGCCGGCCGGGTCGAGCGCCGTCGCGAGCGCGACCAGCTCCTCTGGCGTCATCGCCGGCCCTACCTTGACCCCAATCGGGTTGCGGATGCCCCGGAAGAACTCGACGTGGGCGCCGTCGAGCTGGCGGGTGCGCTCGCCGATCCAGGGCATGTGGGTGCTCAGGTCGTACCAGCCGTCGCGGAGCGGCGGACGTTCGGTCGCAGCGCTCTCGTACTCGAGGTTCAGGCCCTCGTGACTGCAGAAGAAGTCCACCGTCGCCAGCTCGTGGAGCGACCGCCCCACCGTGGCGTCCAAAAAGCGGACCGAGGCGCGCATCCGGTCGAGCAAGGCGCGGTATTCGGCCGCGCGGGCCGATTGTGAGGCCCAGGAGAGGTCCCAGACCTCGGGATGGTGGACGTCCCCGAAGCCGCCGGCCAGCAGGCCGCGGATGAAATTGAGGGTAAGCGCCGCCCGGGTGTAGCCCTCCACCAGGCGAGCCGGATCAGGGCGTCTGGCGTCCGCCGTGAACTCGAGACGATTGAGGAGGTCCCCCCGGTAGGCGGGCAGCGTGACCCCGTCCCGGGTCTCGGTGTTTTCCGAGCGCGGTTTGGCGTACTGCCCTGCGATGCGGCCGATGCGCACCACCGGCCGACCGCCGCCATAGGTCAGCACGGCGCTCATCATCAGCAAGATCTTCAGCTTGGCATCGATGACAGGCGACTCGCAGTCGACGAACCGTTCGTTGCAGTCCCCCCCCTGCAAGACGAAGCGCTCGCCGCGCCCCGCCTCGGCGAGCTGCCCCTTGAGCCGCTCCGTCTCCCAACTGGTGACGATGGGCGGCATTCGGCGCAGCGTGGCCAACGCCGCTGCGAGGCCGACGGCGTCGTCGTAGTCGACGGCCTGCTGCATCGGGCGCGCGCGCCAACTGTTGGGGGTCCACGGCTGCACGGGCGTCCGGTCTGCCGGCGGCCTAACCCCAATGCCGGTCACTTAGGCAGCGCCGCATGACCCATCAGCCGTTAGCCGTCAGCGATTAGCGGGTCGGAGGCGGAATACGAGCGTCGGTACCCACGAACATCGCCGAGGGCTGCGGTCGAGACGGCAAGCATGACTTCGCCCGATTCCTGTCGATCGCTCTCCATCGGAAGCTGACGGCTGAAGGCTAATTGCTGACGCCTCGCCGCCAAGATCGCCTACCTGACCGGCATTGCGCCTAAGCGGCAGGTCCACCACACCGTCCGCGAAGTGAGCGGAAGTCCACCGCACCGTTCACCAACCGTTCATGAACGTTCGCCGGGCCGCCGTCGCCACGAACGCAACACCGCGAACAAATCGGCTTCCTCCCGTTGGCACGCCGGTTGCAATGACGGACTGCGACGCCCCACCCGGTGCGCCGCCCCCCAACGGAGTTCACATGATCGCCCTCGTCATCGCTCTCGGTCACGCCGCCGAACCAGTCTTCAACGACCGCGGAATTGTCCTCGCCGCCCCCAACATCGGGCCCTACGCGGGCGGGATCAGCGCCCCCACCGTCGTCTTCGACGGCAAGGGGTACGTGATGTACTTCGAGACGCCGCGCGCCGCGACGACCCCCGATTGCGCCGACGGCTTTGCCATCGGCCGCGCCACCTCGAACAATGGGCGCAACTGGGTGCTCGACGCCGCCGAGATCCTCGGGCCGGCCATCGATCCGGACGCGATGGACCGCTGCGGTGTGAGCCAACCCGCCGTCGTCTTCGACGGGAAGGTCTTCCACCTCTTCTACTCCCAGTCGCGCACCAAGCGCACCAGCACGGCGACGGCCAACCGAAACGGCGGGATCGGCTACGCCACGAGCGAAAACGGCGTGGACTTCTCGCGCGTCGACGACGCCGTCGTACCGCCCGCCTCCACCGCGGTGGGCCTGGCCTCTGCGCTCATCCTGGACGGCCAGTTCTACCTCTACTACAGCCAATACCCGGATCTGTACGTCGCAAGCGGCCCGATCGACCTCTCCACCGAATGGTCGCTGGACGGGCTGGTGATGGACCACGACGACCAGGACTGGAGCGCCACATGGCTGCTCTCCGCGGCGGCGCTGTGTCGCCAGGGTGGGGAGGTCGAGATCTTCGTTGGGGGAAACTCCGGCGCTGTCCGCAGCATCGGCCGCGCTACGTCCCCCGACGCCTACGAGTTCGAGTTCGCGTCCGACGACCCGCTGACGTCGCCCACGCTCGACATCAAAAACCTGAAGCACTGGGATGTGATCGCCGGGAAGGCCGTCGGCCAATACATGATGTGGTACGCCAAGGACGACCTCACCGGGCGCAAGGTGATCGGCATGGCGAGCACCGACAGGTTCGGCAGGCCGCTGTCTCGGGTGTGCAGCCTGTGAGGTTGCAGCTCAGCGCAATTTGATGGTCGGCGGCTCGCCCGCGCCGCTCCACTCACCGAGCGCGACGTTACGCAAATTCGTCGGCAGGCGTCGCCGGGCCAGGCGCAACAGACCTGGCTCGGCCAATCGCGCCCGCAAGTCAGCCCGGAGGGTGTCGTTGGCACCGCTCTGGTACAGCCGAACGCAGGACTGCGTCGGGTGGGACGAAAGCAGGTACCCGCGCAGCTCAAGAGACGCCGTCTCGGCGAGCGACGCGCGCAGGTGCGGCGCGAACTCCCCGCCGCCACGCACGAAGTCCACGACGATTCCGTTGAGCTCCGCGATCTCTGGCGGGCTGAGCGCCCAGACACGCGGGGCACGGACACCGTAGATCGTCTCCCCCGCCTGCTCCGACAACAGCCCCCGCAGCAGCGGCGTCGCCTCAGCGAGCGCACCCTCCCCAACGAAAAGGTAAAGCTGCAAGAGCGTCTCGGTGCCGCGCTGCACGCGGAGCTCGCCCGCGGGCCCCACGTCCAACGCTGCCCCGCCCTCCACCTCCGTCAGGAGCCCACCGAGGGGGCCGGCGACCAGCGCCAGGGCCGCTGCGGGCGCGCGCCGGACCAGAAGGCGCCCACCCGCGCGCGTGACGAGCGCATGCACCCGTCCGAGCTCGGGTAGGTGCGGAAAGGCGAGGAAGCCTGGGGAGTCGCACAGCGTCGCGAGCCAGAGCCGGCGGGGTTCGTCGCACTCAGCCCGCGTGCGCGCCCGGCCGACCACAACCGCGTCATCGTGGTGGAGGCAGCGCCACCCGCCGACGCTGCCATCGTCCCGGACCGATGGGGACATGAGCGACACGAGCGGGTCGCGACCGCTGGCATCGTCCACCTGGGGAAGGATGGAGGCGAGGGCCAGAACGTCGATGGGGCCGGGCGAGCCAGCACGCAGCGCGGCGAGCTTGCGGTCGAGCTCCACGAAATTTCCCCACCACGGCCAGGCCAGCAGCCGCACGATGGCTTCCGGGGTGACCGGACGCCCTCCCAGCCCCGCGAAGATCGCGTTCCGCAAACAGGCATCCCCACGCTCTGCCGGTGCGGGCACCACGATACACAGAGCTCCAAGCGCCTGCGCCTCACGACGGCTGAGCGCCCCGGCACTCTCCAGGACGTCGGCCCTACCGGTCACGAAGAGCGGGGCTCGGCCGGGGATGCGCAGATGCCGCGCAAAGATGACCTGGCCCCGCGCCTCGACGGCCGCCACCTCGATGAGCCGACGCAGTTCGCGGATGTTTCCCGCCCACGACTGGGCGCGAAGCACATCGGCCACATCTGGACCCAGGCCCGCCGCCCCCGCCGCAAAAAACTCAGCGAGCAAGACCACATCGTCGCCCCGGTCCCGTAGCGGCGGCAGCCGCAGCTCCACGCCGACCAGCCGATGGTAGAGATCGCGTCGGAAGCTCCCCGCCTGGACCATGCCAGCGAGATCGGCGTTGGTCGCCGCGACTACGCGAACGTCCACCGCGTAGGACGAGTCGGCTCCGAGCGGCTGCACCTGGCCGGTCTCCAGGGTGCGAAGCAACCGAAGCTGAGTCGACACCGGCAAGTTGCCCAACTCGTCGATGAAGAGCGTGCCGTCGTGGGCCCGGCGGAAGGCGCCCTCCCGGGCGCCGCGCGCTCCCTCGAACGCGCCCGCCACGTGCCCGAAGAGGTCGTCCTCCAGCAAGTTCTCATTCCGACTCGCGAGGTCGACCGCCACCAGGGGACCCCTCCGCCCGCTGGCCTCATGGACCAGCCGTGCCAGGGGCTCCTTGCCGGTCCCGCTCTCGCCGAGGATGAGCACCGGGGCCCGGGTGGGGGCATGCAACAGCGCGGCGGTGAGTACCTCGCAGAAACGTTCGTCGCGCCCAATCAGCCCGCTGAGCGCGGGATGGGAGGGGCGCACTCCCGGACGGGCTGGCCGCCAAGCGCCCGCGCTTCGCGCCAGACGCGCGCGGAGCGGACCCAGGCGGTCCGGAGGCAGCTCCTCCCAGTCGCGAAAAAGGAGCCACCCCCCCGGCGGGGGGTGCGCCGGGGCGTCCGGCGCGACCTCGAAGCAGTCCGTCGCCGCCAGCGCTGTCATCGCCCATCGCACGAGGCTGGCCCGCCCGGAGCCGTCGGGACCGCGCACATACACGACCTCGCCCTCCGCAGCGTGCGCTCGGATCGCGGCGCGGGCGCGGGCCAGCGTGGGGTCGGATGCGACGAGGTAGTCGGGGTCCCTCCAGGTCGGCCGCCCGCCGTCCGCTCCAGCGTGGTGGAGCACCGGCAAGTCCAATCCTCGCACCACCGCTACGCCCGGACCCAGGTGAAGGAGTCCGTCCCCAAGCGCCCGCGCGGCCGCGCGCACGTCGTCGGCGCTGCGCACGTGGGCCCGATCCAAGCTCAGGAGCGGACCACGCCCACCCGCCGCCAGCCAGGCGAGGTGTACCTGACGGCCGAACGCCGCCCAGTCCGCCATCGCGACCGGAATCCCCGCCAGCCGCTCCGAAAGGAGCGCTCCGACTGCATCCGCTACGGCTGGGTCCATCCCCAGCCACGTAACCGCGCCACGCCCTCCACCAGCACCGACCCCAGCGCCGCCGCGGCCACGGCCAGGAGCCCCCACAACCAACGCGGTTGGTAGACAAAACGCACGACGTGTTCACCGGGCGACAACGTCACCGCACGATACACAAGGTCTGCCCGTTCGATCTCTACCCAAGTACCGTCGACTGTGGCTGTCCAGCCTGGATACCACGTGTCGGCCAGGACGAGGGTGCCGGGACCGGCCGCGGACACGGTCACCTCGGTGTCGGCGTAGGCGGTGATCTCCGCTTCCGCGAAAGCGTCACCCAAGCACACGCTGTCCGCGCCCTCGACGACGACGGTCCGCCGAGGGTCTTCCGCGAGCGTGGCTGCGAGGGCCTCCTCGGCGTTGGCCACGCCCCGCACACAGGGCAGGACACGCGCCCGCGGGAGCGCCTCGGGGTCTTCGTACAAGTTGTACCGACCCCGCACGCGCGGTACCAGCCCCGGCAGTTCGTGCACCGACAAAATCCAACGCAGCGACAGCCGACGCCCCACCTCCGGATGCTCCAGCCAGCGCCAAACCTTCCCGACGCCCTTGTCCCCCACGTCCAGCCCGCCAGCCGCCAAGAGTGCCTCGTTGCGCAGCAACAAGAGCGGCGAGGGCAGGATCACGTCGCTGGTGCCGAGCGGCAGCCCCAGGCTGGCGCTCAGGAGCTCGTCGTCGAACGAAGCGTCGACGCGCCGATCCAGCACCGAGAGCCGCCAACCTCCCGGCTCCGTCATGGCGGGCGCAAGCCATGGCGGTGCCTGCCCGAGCTCCGAAGTGGCGACGGTCGGGTGATAATCACGGCCGAAGGCGACTAGATCCAGCGCCACCAGCGCGAGGACCAGGCGCGGGCGTCGGAGCGTCGCCGCCGTTGCGACCAGCAGCAGCAACGGCACCCACACGCGGGGCGAGCCGGGCGCAGTGCTTCGGCGAAGGTCGGCGAGAATATGAACAACCTTGGCCGGGATCCGGGCTGGGTCCTCCGCATCTGGCGCAGGAAGCGCTGCCAGGGCCAGCCCGGTGAGCGGCGGCGGCGGCGGCAACGCGGCCTGGGCGGAGAAATGCCCGTGCAAGAGCGCCCTCAGCTCACCCACCCGGGTTCTGAGTCCCAGGTGGCCAAAGCCCGTCGTCAACGAAAAGAGAACCACCACCCACAGGATCCGCCTCCGGACGGCTCCGTGGCGGGCTCCACGCCGGAGGGCGTCCAGCCCGTGAGCCGCGAGCACCGCCAAGGCCGCGACCGCGCCGATCGCGAACCTTGCGGGGAAGCGGAACCCCTCGAAGCCGGGAAGATGGCGCAGCACGGCCCAGAGCGGACCCCCGAGCATCAAGAGCACCGAGACGGCAAGCACGCCAGTCCAGAAGCGGCTTCGACGCAGGCCCACCGCCGCAAGGATCAGCACGGGCACGCCTACGTATACGCACATCTCCCAACTGTTGACGCCCGCGCCCCAGTAGCTGGTGCCGCGGTGACTGTAGGTCTCGACGACGTCGGCCGGACGGTCGAAGCCGAAGGCGTAGGGGAGCGCGAAGCCCAAGAACTCCTGCAGCGGCATGGAGCCGACGTCGGCGAAGGCACTGCCGAGGCCGCCGTCCCGCGTCGAGTGCCGAACCAGCTCCCAGGTCGCGGCGAGCTGAGGCGAGGCGATCAGCACGCCGAGTCCGGCGCTGCCCACCCAGCGGAGCCATTCCGCACGCTCTAGCGTGACGACAGCATGGGCAAGGATCAGCAGCCCAGAAAACGCCGCCGCCTGGGGGTGCCCCGCCAGCCCGAGCATGCCCACGCTGAGCGCCAGAAGCCAGCCCCGCCTGGCCGTCGTCGCCCAAAGCGCCCACCCCAGCCACGCCACCCCGTTCTGCAAGCCGAGGTACAAGCTATGAGAGACCAAAAAGCCACCGTAGCCCCAGACCAGACCGCCGAGGACCGGCGCCGCGCCCCGTAGGCCGCTGGCCCGCAAAAATGCCCACACCCCCATCGCGGCCAGCACGTGGTGCCCCAGCACGCTCCAGTTGAGCGCCAGACCATCCGGAAGCAGCACGAAGAGCAGCATCGTCGGTGGGTAGAGGAACCCGCCTTCGCCCTCGGCCAGGAGCGGGAAACCGTTTCCAGCGCCGCTGGCCCACAAGGGCAGCTCGCCCAGCGTCCACCTGGCCGCGGCCCATGAGCGCCACGGGAGGTGATGATGACGAAAGTCGTGATACCCGAAGGCGCCCTCGCCCGTCGCCGCGACCGGTGCCAGCACGATAGCCAGCACCAGATAGAAGGCGAGCACCGCTATCCACTCACGACGGGTCATCGAGTTCCCGAAGGGTCCTGGTAGCCGAGCCCCTCGAGCATCAGAAGGGTGTCGTCGCTTGGGGCGCCGGCATCCAGGTCGATGTGCCGCCGCAAAAGCGTGACGCCGGCGCGACCGTTCTCGACGGCCGCCGGCTGCGAGGCCACGAGGTTGTCGGTCTCAAATGGGTCCCTGCTCAGGTCGTAGAGCTCTTCGGCGCCCGCCTCGGTCTGGATGTATTTGACGCCCGCGGGCGCGCGTACGCCGTACAGCCACGCGGCGTCGGAGCGACCGAACAAGAGCAGCGGCTCCGGGCGCAACTCGCTCCCGCGCAAGCGATGCTGCAAGGCGACCGAGCTGGTCTTGGACAGCTTCGGCGCGCCGGCGGCATCGCACAGCGTGTTCGCCACGTCCAGCACGCTGACCTGCTCGGCGATCCGCACGCCAGGCTCCCCCACCGCCGTGCTGTGCCACACGAGGAGCGGAATGCGCAAGACCTCGTCGTACAGGCCGTGGTGGTTGAAGTGGATCTCGTGCTCGCCCAGGCCCTCGCCGTGGTCGGCGAGGGCCACCACCGCGGCCTCGTCGAGCCGGCCAGCGGCGCGCAGACCGTCGAGCAGGGCGCCTACCTGAGCGTCGGCAAAGCGGACCTCGTTTGCGTATTGGCGGCGGAGGGTGTCGATTTCGGTCGCGGTATAGGCGTACCCCGGCTCTTGAGCGAGGATGGCGGCGTGGTCCAGGCCCATGTTCTCCGGGGCGTCGTACGGCGCGTGCGGGTCGAACAGATGTACCCATAGGAAAATCGGTGCGTCGGCCGGAACGGTCGCGACCCAGTCGAGCGCGCGCGCAACCGTCCGGTCCCCGCGACGTTCCAGGAGCAGCGGCCAGTCAGCAGGATCCCCGAAGCGCAAAAGCAGACGTAGCCCCAGCCACCCGGCCCGAAACTCCGCCACGCCCCTGAGGACCGGCGCAAAGTCGTCGTCATAGACCTCGAAGCCCTGGTCCAGCCCACTGCTGGAGTCCACCGCAAAGCTCGACACGAAGGCACCGGTGCGCCAGCCTGAAAGGCGCAACTGCTCAGTGACGGTGAGCTCCGACGCCCCGAGAACACGGCCATTCTGGATGACTTTCGTCTCGCTGGGGTGCCGACCGGTGAACATGCTGGCATGCGATGGGGCCGTCTCTGGCACGGGGGTGACTGCGAGATCGAAGATCGCCCCCTCCCGGCCCAGGCGATCGAGGTTGGGGGTGGCGACCGAGGGCAGCGAGCCCTCCCCCCCCGTTGCCTGATACACGCCCACATGATCGCGGCGGAGGGTGTCGAGGGTCACCAGGATCACGTTGGTTGAGCCTGGCGGAGCCACGAGCCCCGGAGGCTCGGTTGTCTGGGGGACCGATGCGCTCGCCCCGCTCAGCGCAAAGACCACCACCACCGCAGGGATCCGGAATCCAACCCGCGGGACAAGGCCGATCATCTCACGACGATAGGCGTACCCCGCCAGCAGGAAGCCGAAGAGCACGACGCTCAGGGAGACCAGGCAGAGCCCGAAAACGAACCGCCACTCCTCCCGGCGGGCGAGCTCCCCAATCATCGGCACCAGGAAGAACGCGCCCAAAAAGGACCAACCGACGCCGAACCCTCGCCGATATCGACGCCACAGCGGCTCCCAGGACGGCGTGAACCACGCGGCGGCGCCCCCGACGATCCCCGCCACAAACCCGATGGCCGCGTCCGAGAGTGCGGCCGCCAACGTAAGCTGCGCCCGCTCCCACCCCGTCAGCCAGAGCTGGGAGCGCGTCGCCACGACCAGCCCCTCGAAGCCGCCCAAGAGCGCGCCGGCGGACGCCACCTGGGTGGCAATCCTCAGCGGCATGCGTCCCTCCGAGACGGGCGCAAGCTCGGGGCGATCGTCGTCCGTCACGGTTCCTCCGCGGGGTCGAGGTAGCCCAGCTCGACGAGCGCCGCCCGGGTCGCGGCGTCCATCTCCGCGGGCGCGATGAGACCGCTCTGGCGCAGGATCTCGCCCAGAACCGCTGCCCGGGCCGACGCGTCGGGGGAGGGAGCCAGATTCTGCAGCTCGCCGGGGTCGGTCCGAAGGTCGTACAGCTCCACCGGACCGCTCTCTTTCACCAGCACCTTGTGCCCGCCACCGCGAAGCGCATGATCGACCGGGGGGACCTCCATGAACCGCCCCGCGGTGGTCGACGATATCACTGCTGTCGCGACACATGAAGCGCCGCCGAGCGCGCTCGCCAACGACCTTCCGTCGGGCGTATCGGCGCCGGGAAGGCCGACCAACTCCAGGAGTGTGGGCGCGAGGTCGACCCCGCCGACCTGGCAGTCGACTCGGCGCCCCGCCTCCACATGCCCAGGCCAACGCACCGCGAACGGGACGCGCAGCGCCGGGTCGTAGAGGTCGTCGCCGTGATCGAAGAGGACGCCGTGCTCGGTGAGGCTCTCCCCGTGGTCGGCGGTCACCACGACGATCGTCTGGTCCAGGCGATCGCCGAGGGCGGCCAGCAACTCGCCGACGGCGTCATCGACCGTGCTCACCTCGGCGTCGTAGGCCGCGCGCAGCCACTCCACGCTGGTGATTGCCCGGGCCGATTCCGGCCAGAACGACGGGAGAGAAAGTGCGGCGCCGTCGGTGGGCGGAGGTCCCAGCGCCCCACGCTCCGAAACGTAGGGGCCATGTGCATCGTAGAGGTGCACGAAGGCAAAGAAAGTCTCGTCGCGATGCGCGGCCAACCACGGGCCGGCACGCGACAGCAGGCGGGCGGCATCACGTTCACGAAGGGCGTGCTCACGAAGCGCGACCTGGTTCCAGGCCTTGACGAGGGTGAGCGACTGCAACCCAGGCCAACGCCCGAAGTCGTCGTCCCACACGTCCATTCCCTGGGACCAACCGTAGCGCCCGTGCAGGGGGAATCCCGAGACAAAGCCCGCCGTGAGGTAGCCGGCCTCGCGGAAGCGCTTCCAGACCAGCGGCCGTTCGCCCAGCTTCGTCCCGTTGCTCAGAACGCCCGAACGAAAAGGGGCGATTCCGGTGAACATGGCGAGGTGCGAGGGTTCGGTGATCGGTGCGGCGGCAACGGCCTCATCGAAGACCGTCCCCTCGGATGACAACCTTTCCCAGCTGGGCTTCCCAGCCATCGCGTCGGCCCGGGTGGTGTCCATGCTGATCACCAGGACGCTCGGCCGTGGCGAGGGCACACCCCCGGGAGGAATCGTGCGCAGCCCAGCGACAAGCAGGCAGGCACCGCCCGCCACCAACACCGGGCGTACTCTGAGCCGTGGCAGCACGGCCGCGCCGAGCGCCCCCCCGAGCAATGCGGCCAGGGGCACGCCCAAGAACACCTCTGGATCGCGCATCAACTCGTTGAGAACGAGCTCGGTCCGGTAGGTCACCGCAGCCACCAGTGAGGCGCCGAACGCAGCGGCGACGACGCGGGCGCGCGCGGGTCGGACCAGGCGGACGGCCAGCGTGGCGAGTACCAGCAAGCTCGCCGCGGCGACCACCGAGGAGGCCGCCAAGATCAGCGCCGATGCGAAGTCCCATCCACGCGACGACGCAGCGCGCAGCGCAGCCTCCAACGCCCCCGCGCCGCCGCCCACCGCGAGCGCCCACCGGAAGTCAGCGATCGCGGGTCGAATCGGGTCCACGGGCCAGGTGGGTAACCAGAACCAGGGGGAAGGGGCACACGCCCCTTCCCCTACCGCGGCGTTCCCTCCAGCCGCCAAGCTACGCTTTCCGGTCTGCGGCCCGAGTCGCGTAAATAACGCGCCCCGGGCGCCGCTCTCCGCATCCCCGCAGACCACATGCCGCTCGCCGGTTTCACAGCACCGGGCCGCGGCCGCGGCCCTTCCCACTCGGCCCCACCTGCGCTACTCTGCCGCCCGTGCTGATCACGCTTCTAGTTCAGTCGTGCGGTTTTTCGACACCCGCTCCGAACGAGGATCCGGTCGTTTCGATCACCTCACCGGAGGAAGGGGCGGACTTCCACGAGTACGAGCCGCTGACCGTGATCGCCAGCCTCGAAGACGATCAAGGGGCGTCGGATCTGGCGCTGTCGTGGTTGATCGACCCTGATCCGGGAACCATTGGCAACGAGTTCCGGTCCGAGAACGAGGCGTCGCTGTACCTCGGCGATGGGCTCCCCAAGGGCATCTGGACCCTCTCCATCCTGGTGGTGGACGAATTCCAGGCCGCGGCGGAGAGCGCGCTCACCCTCCAGATGGACGAGAACGACCCGCCGTCGGTGAAATTCGAAGAGCCGCAGGCAGATGCCGAATACGGTGCCGGAGACTCGGTGGGTGTATCGGTCACCGTCAAACAGCGTGACGACGACATGAGCAACATCACCCTGACCTGGGGGGGCTCGGCGGCGGGCGCACCCGGCGCGCCGGACCGACCCAACGCGGACGGCGCAGCGATCTTCTACATCGACGGCTTGCCACGTGGGCGCCACGAAATCACCGTCACCGCCTCAGACGGCGTCAACGACGACACCGAGACGGTCGAGTTCCGAATCGCCGCGCAGTGAGCGGGCGGGCGCCCGCCGATCCTAGCCGAAGCTACACCGCGCGCGTTGGTCCGACGCCTCGGAGGGCAACCACCGACCCAGTCGGACGCCCAGCTCCTCAATGCTCCCGGCGTATTCGTCCGCGTTGAGCTCGAAGGCTGCGGCCATTTCGGCGATGTCGCCAGGCGGACCCATGAGGATGACGCGCATGCCGAGCGACTGCCATTCGGCGATGAGCTCCGCGTCCCAGCCCCCCTGACCCCACCGGGTGAGCACGCCGACAACCGGCAACATCGGGCTGACCGCGACCCGCGCCGCAGCGGCGGACCACGCCGCGGTCACTTCGGCGCGCCCCTGCAGCGCGGCACGCAGCGTCGTCGCGGCACCCTCGCCCGGATGCACAAGCAATACGCCCGGCAACTGAATGCCGCTGGTCTGGGTGTTCGGGTCGTCGTCGCGCTCATAAACCGCATCGGTGACGGCACGGAAGAGGCCTCGGTGCCGTTCTTCGGGTGCCACGACGGCCCAGGGGGGACGGGGCGGGACGCATCGTTCGAGCTCCTCAGCCGTGGTGAGGCCGAGGATCGCGTGCGCGACCGCGTCGACCTGCATCGCCCGTTCGGCGACCGGACTGCAGGCGCGACCGATCTCCGAAGTGGGCGCTCCGGTGTCCACGGCGTCGCGGACGGCCTGGCTGGCCACCACCACTTCATAGCTCCACACCGTCCCGGAGTAGCGGCGGTATCCGCACTCCGGACAGCCGCTGCCCGCTCGCGGCGCGGCGAAGGGGACCACACCGAGGCGCTCGGCGCCCGCCGGGCTCACTTCCGCCGGCCGGGCGCATGTCTGGCAAACCTGCCTCAACCGCCGTGCCGCGATCGACCCGGTGAGCACGGATGCGAAGGCGGAGCGGGAAGGCGCGAGGTCGCGGAGCCGAGCCAGACTCTCCGCGACTCCTGGCGCGGAGATCGTCGCCAAAACCGTTCGCCCCGTCTCCGCCGCCCGCACTGCGGCCTCGACACTGGCCCAGTCAGTCAGGGTCCGCCGTTCGACCCGGGCCGGGGTTTCGGGCGGATCCGCCGCCGGAGTGCCCTCCGGCACCGCCAGGACGATCAACCCCGGAGCGTTCATCAGCGCGCGCCACGAGGCATGGACGCGGGGGTGCATGGCGTTTTTGGATGCCCCCGACCCCGCGAAGCTGACTTCGACACGACCGCCCGCCGGTCCGGGCTGCGATTGTGCCGAAAGCTCGACGTTCGCCTCGCCCAAGCGGCAGGGACCCTCCGCGCTACCGGGACGGTTCGCCCCTGCATCGAGCTTGGTGATCGTGCGAAGTCTCGTCGCCACTCCATGCGCCTGTGCGGCCGGCAGCTCCAAAAGCTGCACCGCGACGCCATCCCAGCTCACCGAGAGACGACCGGACTCCAGGGTCAGGGAGTCGGCTCCGCTCTCGACGGCAAAAACCAGCAGCGCAGTCGCGAAGTCGGCGTGAGTGCGGGGGGTTTGACGCTGCAGCCGGGCCAGCATCGTCCGGACATCCATCTCTTGTGAGGTCGGGCTGGTCAGGGCGGGACGCTCCTCGCCGACGACGCCGCGGATGCGACGCGCCCGGGCCGAACTGGTGTCGTAGTGGCGGCTGATCGCGGCGGCGACCCGATCGGGGAGACCCGCCGCGAAGCGCACCTCGGGCACGCCGAGCATCGACGACAGCGAGCGCTGCAGGCGAGTATTGGAGGGGTCCTGCACCACGACGACGAGGCCGTGCTCATCCCGCCCCACCAGGCATCCAGTCCGCTCCGCCACGTCGGGCGGAACCCGCCACAAGACCGCCGGGTCGACAGCGATGCTGAGCGGATCCACGGTTTCGACCCCAGCTTGGAGCGCTAGCGCCGCCGTCAGCCACGACGGTTCGAGCGCGCCCGACTCCACCAAAAGTTGGCCGAGACGTCCACGACCACCCTGCCCCTGGGCGGCTACCGCCCGTTCAACGGTGTCGGCGCCGAGGATGGCTTCTTCTACGAGGATTTCACCAAGGCGCTTAGCCATACCTACTCCCTTGAAGACCGGACGCGGGGGGCCAGTTGGCGCAGCTCAGCAAGGGCGAACGCGGTCGCGGGCCGCTCGCCGTCCAAGAAAGAAAGCCCGGAAACGTCGCGCACGGCGTCGTCGCCGGTGACGTGGAAGAGCCCCTGGCCGAGCGAGGCAGGGCGCTGATCGCGCAAGAACACAAACACCCGCTCGCCGCGAACAACGGCGGGGGCGCCCGAAATGGTGAGACAGAGCTCGCCCACACACCCGCCCGGGATCCACACCTCTGCGATCTCGTCGCTATCGACCAGATCGAGGGTGGCAACCGTCCAGATGAAGGCGCCGGTGAACACGCTGCGCAGCTCGACAACATCGCCGAACGCGGTCGCGTCGCTGAGCACGGCGAGCGCTTCGGGGTCGAGCGCTTCCGCGGCAAGCGTGGCGTAGGCCTGGGTGGCGAGGGCTAGGATCACGAGACCTCCTTACGACGACGAACCACCAGCAATGCGGCGGGAAAAAACGCGAGCAGGCTCGTCGAGGGCGTGGTCCCGCACGCCATGAGCGCCCGAGTTTCAGGGGCGTCCACTTCCTCACCGTCGATGGCGGGGTAGAGCCACCTCGCGACCGCCACGTCGCTGTCGCCGAGGTCCCGCTTGTGGGTCTCCCCCGGAGTGGCGCTCGGGAACATCGTCGCCTCTTCGTCCTCTTCGTCGTGGCCGAGTCCGAGCGCGTGGCCGAACTCGTGCGCCAGGGCGTTCTGCAGGTCACCACCCACCGACCCGTCCAGACTCCATTGGTGGTCCCGGGTGTTGACGACGAGGTCGAAGTCGAGGATCGTCCCGTCGTCATCGGACCATGTGCTCGTCAACGCGAGCAGGTCTTCGGTCGCGTCCCAGTCGTCGGTGAAGAACACCGCATTCTCGCTGTCGTAGCCGCCTTGAAGACCGCTCTTCACACCGCGGAAGCGGTACTCCACCTCGGAACCCTCCACCCACATCCAGGCGCCGGCACCACCGACGATGGCAGCAACGGTGCCGTCCTCGTCGAGGCCCGCGCTGTTCACGGGATCCGCGACGAACGGAATCGGCATCGACGCCCACCGCAGCCGCGCGCCCTTCGCGTTGGTCAGGACCTGATCCTCGGGGGCGCCGAGGGCCAGCGTGGTGAGCAGGGAGAGCAACATCAGGACCTCTCCCCGGGGGATCGGCAACGCGATGTCGGCGGATGAGGGCGATGCGACGCTGGATGCTGGCGGTCGTGGCCGTCGTCGGGTAGCCTGCACAGGGGGACTTCATGCTCCAACACTCGACCCGCCCACCCGCCCGTCAAGGCAAAGCCCCGGCGAACGAGCAGGATGGTCCCGCACCGCGGGTCGATCGGCAGTCTCGCGTCGGAAATTCCGCGATCGCGGGGCAGACGACAACCGCAGACCAGGGCGCCGCCCTCGGCAACGACGAGCTCTCCTCGTGGTTGGACGCGGACACCCAACGCGAAGCCCCGCACGGCGCCTCGACCGATAGCCTCGGTCCGATGCGCAGCGCGAAGGTCAGCACCGGGACCTTCGGCGCGTTGGTCGGAAAGACCGACGAGATCACCTTGTTCATGGGCGCCGACCAAAAGACCGAGGCGTTCAAGGTCCCCGACGGCACGCCGTGCAAGGTCGTCGAGTTCGACAGCAAGAACGAGGCGATGTTGGTCGAGGTGCGCGTCGGCAAGGACACCAAGAAGGCCTGGGCGCCCCGCGCGCTCTGGTCGGACCAGCCCGGGCTCAACAAGGACGACGAGGCTCCCGGGCAGCGGGACGACCTGATCTACGCCTACCAGAAGGGCGACCACACGCCCGTCGAACCCAAGGGAACCGACACCGCGCAAGGGGCGATGGGCGACTGCTATTTCATTGCCTCGATGGCGGCGGTGGCCAACGCCAACCCCCAGACCATCAAAGACGCGATCAAGTACAACCCCACAAAGGAGACGTACACCGTTCGCTTCTACGAAGAGGCATACGGAGGATCGGCCAAGCCCGTCTACATCGAAGTCGACGCCTACCTGCCCACCTCTGCGGGCAACCGGGCCGACCCCGCCTACGCCGGCGACGCCGGTGGCAAGTTGTGGCCGGCGATCATGGAGAAGGCCTACGCCAAGTGGAAGGGGGGGTATCAAGCGATCGGTCAGGGCGGCTACGGCGCGCAGGCCATGGCCGAGCTCACTGGCGCACGAAGCAAGGAGAAGCGCCCCGGCTCGATGAAGGAAGAAGAGGTCATTCCGTACTTCGAAGCCGCGAAGAAAGATGGCATGGCGATTTACGCCGCGGTCGAGAACTCCCGCGAGTCCGACGTCCAGATGCCTTTCACCGGTGGGGGAGACAAGCTCAGCGGAACCATCTCGCACGGCCACCGCTGGAATCACGTGGTCCCTGGAACGATGCAGATTACCGACAAAGCGGACAAGATGATGGGCATGATCAAGGACAATGGCACCGAGCACCAGGCGACTGCCGGGCTCTACGGCCTCGCCGTTTCGGAGGGGACGGTCGACTACAAGAAGAACACGATGTCGCTTGCGATGAAGCCCGGTGAGGGGCCGGCGAAGGGCGAGGACCTCGAGCTTCGCTTCAGCTACCAAGGCGCCGTCAACGTGGAGAAGCTGCTCGTCGCCAATCACGCCTACGCGTTTGAGGGCGTGGTCAACGAGAAGGAGCTGCAGTTCTACAACCCGTGGGGCACCTGGCAGCCCAAGCCGATCACTGCCGCCGAATTCCTCAAGCACTTCACCAACATCTCCACGAACAAGGCCCCGACGGGGTCCACACAGAGCTGACCGATGGCCGAATCGATCGTACGCATCGAGCCGGGATCGCCGATTGCCGTGCACCTCGTGCCTGGTGCGGTGGTGTGCCTCGGCGCGGGCGTGCACACCGAGTCCTTGGTGATCGCCGCCAGCGTCACGCTCCGCGGCGAACCGGGCGCGGTGCTCGATGCTGGACGGGCGGGCCCGGTCGTACAGGTTGACGAAGATGAGCTCGTCGTCGTCATCCAGGATCTGGTGCTGCGCGGGGGTGCTGGGGAGGCCGGCGGTGGCCTCCGACTGTGTGGATGGAGTGAGGTGACGCTCTCCCACTGCACGATCGAGGGCAACGAGGCGATGCTCGCCGGCGGTGGCATCGGGGGGGGCATCTACCAGAGTCGCGGGATGCTTCGGCTCCGCGATTGTGCGCTTCGGGGCAACCGCGCGCGCACGGCAAGCGACTACGCCATCGTCGGCGCGGCCCGAGGCGAGGTGCGCGGCGGCAGCTTCGCGGGCGACATCGAAGTGCTCGAGGGCGCCGAGCTGACCCTGGTCGGGTGCTCCGTCGCCGGACACGTTGGCGCCCGGGGAACCACCACCCGCGCGCCGGTTCTGGTGGTTCGCGGCACCCGCGTCGACGGTGGCGTCGACAATGACGCGAATCTTCCTGCCTCCGTCACCGTAGAAGACGGATGAGGGTCGGCCCGTTGCTCCTCTTGGTGACCGCCGGCTGCCTGACCGGGACCGCCGAGCCGCAAGTGGTGTGCGACGGCAAGGTCGTCGCCGAGGCGCTCGCCCTGACCAGCGACGCCGACGGTGTGCTCGAAATCCCCATCGCCGTAGATGACAACGACGACGCGTTCATGGTCACGACGGCGCGCCGCCTGGGGACCCTCAGCATCGACGGGGTGTTGGACCCCGACGCCTCGGTGCGGCTGGACTGGGAGGACTGGATCCAAGCGCGGGACTCGCTCACCAACGCCTTTTACGCGACCACCGAGGTCTCAGTGCTGAACTGGCCGGTCCGCGTCGAGGACGGCCCACTGAGCCCTGGCGACTGGACGGTTCTCGCCTCGACGCTGGACGACGAGGGCTACCCCGAGGGCGAGGTGGACGCCGACGTCACCGTGCTCCGACGCTCCTGTCTGCAAGGAAGGCCCTCGCTGATCGTGACCATCGCATACGCCGATGACCTGGATGGGGACCGGGAGGTCTCGGGCGCGGTCGAGGCGGCGGCGGAGCGCTGGGCCGAGATCTATGCGGCGCACGGGATTGACCTCGACCTGCGGTACGTCAGCGCCAACATCGACGGCAGCATCGCTGAACCGCTGATCGGTGACGAAGAATACACGTCAATCTACGCAGAGATCGGCGAGGGTGTCGTCGTCGTGATCGGCGAGGATGTCGCGGGCTTCGCCGATCTGTACGGCGAGGCGGGTGGGATTCCCGGTCCGTATGTCGCGTCGTCCCACTCGGGCGTCGCGGTGAGTTGGCTCATCCACGCCGGGACCGACGCCGCATTCTCCGACGATGAGATCGAGGTGCTCGCCGAGACCATGGGCCACGAGGTCGGTCACTACCTCGGGCTTTTCCACCCCGTAGAGAGCAGTTGGAACGGATGGGACGCGCTCGGTGACACCAAACGCTGCAGCGCCACGGGCGCCTGCGAGGCCGCGCTGGCCGACAACCTGATGTTCCCCTACCCGGTGTGCGGAGCCAACTCTTGCACCGCACAGACGGCGCTCTCCGACGACCAGGTGGGTGTCCTCCAACTCAACGTGGGGTTGCGATGATCCTGATCGCCGCGTCCTTGGCCCTGGCGGGCCCCGCCTACGACCTCCTCAAGGTGCGTGATGCCGTCGGCTGCGACGCCCTGGGCGAGGCCACCCCGGCGTTGCGAGACGAGCTCCTGTTGTTGGCCGCGCCGGACGTCCTGCCGTCCGCAGTGCCGATGCGAGCCGCGTTGTGTCTTGCCCAGCGCTTCGGCGACGACGCGTCGGTGCGGTCAACGGTCGTCGACTGGACCGCCGATCCGGCCCACCGAGGTCAGGTATTGCTTCTGCTGGGGAATACGGACGGGCTCCGCGATCCGCTCGCCAGCGAGCTCGTTGCCGCCGCGCTGCTTGCCGGGGACGAGCGGGTGAGGGCCCGCGCGCGCCGGGTCACCGAGCAGACGAGCGTACCGATCATCGTCACGCCCTGACAAGCGGCGCGGCTGGAGCGGGAGGGCTTTCCGTAGCGGCATTGCCCGGGACGGTTACTGTCCTGCATCAAGAGTTGCCCTAAGGAATAGTCGCGGAAGCTTACCGCGCCGCCGGCAATGCGCGGGCCTCGACCGAGCCCCAGAAAAGGTGCCAGCCCGACGGCCCGGAGACCTTTCCCACCGGGTTCTTGGCCGGTCCGACCGGCTCAAGCCCGACGTACTTGACCCCGTCCCGGACGAAGCTCCGCTCGCCCGGCCCCGGTGCGAACGCCACGCCGGCGAACACGTGGTTCGGGATGTAGACCACGGTGGTGGCGAGCTCGGGATGCTGCGCGCGCACCAGCGCGAGGAAAAGCGCGCTCTTGCTGTCGCAGTCTCCCTTGTTGCGTGCGATGACCGAGAGCGGCCGACGATACCCCCGATCCTTCCCGTTGTTGCCAGACTCGTAGGGAATCGCCTGCACGAAGGCGAGCGCTCGCGCGACGTAGGTGCGCCCGTCCGGCGCATCATTGGCGATGGCCGCGGCAAGTGGGCCGACCTCATCGGCGTACAGCTCCGCGAGGCGCGCGTGGTCTGGCACGATTCCGCCGTCGCGAAGCCGGGTGTATTTGTGCCGGGCCAGGAACTCGTCCGCCGCCGCGCCGGCCGCGGCCTTGGCCCCGGCCATTGTGGCCTGCACCTCGGAGGCCCGCCCGCTGACCCCGATCTGCACGCCCCCAGACTTCGTCGCCTGGGCCTTGATCTTCATCCCCTTGCGGCCCTCGGCGTAGGTGCGGATCGCCGCGACCTGCGCTTTGGCGGAGGCGCCCTTGGGAAACGTGAGCGACACGTCGTTGTCGTGCCGGATCTTGTCAGCCGGCAGCGAAAACTCGAGCCTCCGCGTTCGGCTGGCTTCGTCAGCGTAGCTGTACTTGAAGGTCCAGATGCCACCGCCCTTGTCGATGTCGAAGCGGCCCTGCGTGGCGTTGGCGCCGGCCTCGGCGCGAGCGGCGCCGAGAAACAGACTGGCAAAGACGACGAGGCGAAGGATTTGCATCGCCGATTCCCTACGCCGGCCGGCCGGCCGCATTCACCCAGCGGCGTAGGCCCGACGTCACGGCGTGGTGCCGACCACCGGCGCATCACCGCCGTAGGTGATCTTGAACTCGGCGCGACGATTCTCGTCGTACGCCGTCTCGACCGCGCGGCCGTCGACCGGGCGCTCTTCGCCGTAGGAGACCGACTTGACCCGGCTGGAGCCGATGCCGCGACCGAGCAGGTAGCGAACGACGGCGTCAGCGCGCTTTTGGCCGAGCGCGAGGTTGTATTCGGTGGTGCCCCGCTCGTCGGCGTGGCCCTGGATCTCCAGCCGAATGTCGGAGAACTGCGCCATGATCGCGGCGTTGGCGTCAAGCGCAGTCTTGCCGGTGGCGCTGAGTTCGGTGCTGTCGAAATCGAAGAAGACCTTGTTGAAATTCCGTGCCATCTCGGCCACGTACTCGGGGACGATGGCTTTCGGGGGCGGAGGCGCCTCCACCACGTCACCGCCAACAGGCGGCGGTTCTACCGGGGGTTGGGCCTTGGGGCAGGCGGAGAGGAGGGTGAGAAGCGCGACACAGACGGGCAGGCGGAGCATGCGGGGTCTCCAGTGGGGACGCACCGGATAACCCGTGTGAGAATGCGGGGCTTCCCGCTGGGCCAACGCCAATGCCCTCCGTGCTTTTTCGTGACGAGACCTTGCACAGTGAGCGCTGTGGTATAGCTACGCGCCGAGTCGGAGTGTCCCCATGAAGATCGCTGCTGGTTGTTTCGGTTGCCTCACCCTGCTGTGTATGATCCTTGCCGTGGGGCTCACGCTGGGTACCGGCGCCCTCGCCACCATGCTGATCGCGGCCGACCCCAACATGGCCGCCGATGTGGTGCCGCTGCTCGGGTACGTGAACTACGCCGCCGACGGCTGCTGCTGCCTCAGCGCGGTCATCACCGTCGCGCTCCTGGCCATGGGCATGTCCCGCGGCAACAACGAAGCCGTCGAGTAGCTTCCGATGTTGGCGCCGGCGTTTCCGGTCGCCGACACCTGGAGGGACCTTCGTGACGCGCGGGTCGAAGACTGCGCGGATGCGGGGCTCATCAATCACACGTGGTTGATCGGGAGCCCCACGCGTTTCGTCCTCCAGCGCGTGAACACGCTCTTCCGGCCGAGCGTGCACGACGACATCGAGGCCGTGACTGCTCACATCGCCGCCGCCGGCCTGTTGACGCCACGACTGGTACGCACCGACGAGGGGGCGCTGTGTGCGATCGCAGAGGATGGCGCTGCTTGGCGGCTGCAGACCTTCGTTCCGGGGCTGACGGTGCACAAGATGGACAGCGTTGCCCGGGCGCGCGCTGCGGGGGCGCTGGTCGGACGCTTCCACCAAGCGGTCGACAGCCTGGAGTGGGAGTACCGCCACGTGCGGCCCGGCGCGCACGACACCGCGCTGCATATGCAACGGCTGGAGGCGGCGGTGCGCGGCGGTCCGGCGCTCCCTGTCGCGGAAGGAATCCTCGACGGCTGGCGCGCCTGGCCCGGCCGGCTGGACCTGCCGATGCGCCACACACACGGCGACCTCAAGCTCTCCAACCTTCGCTTCGACGCCCTCGGCAACGGCCTCTGTCTACTCGACCTGGACACGCTTTCCCGGCTGTCGCTCGACGTCGAGCTGGGCGACGCGTGGCGCTCCTGGTGCAACCCGGTGGGAGAGGACGGGACCGACACCCGCCTCGACGTGGACCTGCTCGCGGGGGCGATCGCCGGCTACCGCGCCGTGCGGGGGGTCACTGTCGAGGAGGCGGAAGGGCTCCTGTACGCGGTGGAAAGGATTTCGTTGGAGTTGGCGGCGCGATTCTGCCGCGACGTGGTCGAGGATGCCTACTTCGGCTGGAACGCCGATCGGTTCCCTGATCGTCCCGCACACAATCTCCACCGCGCCCTGGGCCAGCTCAACCTCGCCCGGAGCGCGCGGGCGCAACGGTCACAGGTTGCTGCGCTGCTGCACGCTTGACGGTGTGCGGGCTAATCTGAGGGCGCATGTCCTGGATCTTGCTCGCCGCGGCGCTGGCCGCCGAACCGGGGGAACCGTTCATCTTCGGCGACGACGAGGTCGACGAGGAGGTGCTGGTTCTCGGCGAGGCCGACGTGCAGAAAGCGCGGGACGCGTTGGCGCTGAAGCTGCGCAGTGAGGGCTACCGTCGGCACGAACGCAACGGTGAGTACACGGTTTTCAAGGCTGAGACCCCGTGGCATCCGCAGGTTTGGGTCCACGACGACGGCTGGGTGTCGCTGCGACGGCAACCCCCACGCATCCACTCCCCGGGCCACGCGTTTGCGGACCAGGGGTCGCCGCTGAACTACCTTTGGTGCGTGCCGACGTTGATGACCGCGTGCGTTTCGGTCGGTGGGTGGACCATCAGCAAGGTGAAGTACCACGCGATCAAGAGCGACCTTCTCGAAAGCGTGCGCGGGGATGTCCGCAAGCTCAACGACGCGGTGGTGCGCTCCCATCTGGGGCAGCGCATCTACAAGGACATCCCGAGCGACCTCGACAAGCTCTGGCGCGACGTCGCGCAGGCCCCAGAGGTGCGCCGGCGGCTGATCTACCTGTACTGGGACAGCCGGCTCGAGAACGAAGCGGGCTTTGCCGCCAAGCGCGCGATTCGCTCGTTCATCATCGGCGTCGTCCAGGCCAGCCCCGACCCCTTCGTCGCCGGCGAGCTCGCCACGCTCAACGCCTCGCGGCAGACGCTGGAGCCGCTGATGCTCCCTGGTGTCGAGGTGCTCCCGGAGGCGGAGCCGGCGGGGTCGGCGGACTGACGGCGGGGACGGCGCTCACCCCTCCCACAACACCACCGCGCTGGCCAGGGTGAATCCCGCCGCTGCGGACCCCAGCAACAGCTTCATCCCCGGACGCAGCCGCCCCTGGTCGTAGAGCGTTCGTAGCGCCAGCGGCACCGCGCTCGCCTCGGTGTTCGCATGGAGTCCGTGCAGTTGCGGGACCCGCTCTGCCGGGACTCCCAGCGCTCTGGCGACCCCGCGGAGCACGCGGTCCGAAGGCTGGTGGAGCACGTAAAGGTCGACCTCATCGACACCGATGCCGGCGCGCGCCGTCACCGTGCGCACGTGGTCCGGGACCATGGCCGCCAGCCCCAAAAGCGTGGCCCGCGCTGAGCGAAAGGGCCCGGACGTCGGCACGCTACAAAGCTCGTAGTTGCGGGCGGCGCCCTGGGAGTAGGTGGCGAGCACCCGTCCGCCGTGCACGAAGGGCTCCCGGCCCAACAACATCGCCGTCGATGCGTTTCCGATCGTCAACCCGGCAGCCAGGCTCTCGAGCGCCGACAACGACCCGATGTCGTAGCTGAGATGGCCCTCGGACAACGACGCCGAAGCGACGGCGCCCAGCTTCCAATCAGGGTCGATGGCGGCTTTCCCCATGACCGCCTCCACCGCGAGGAGGGGTCCGGCGCACGCCGCGACGATGTCGTAGGCCAACGCGCCGAACGCGCCCACGCGGGCGGCCACCTCACAGGCCATCGCCGGCTCGAATACGGTGCGCGCGATCGATCCGTAGATGACGGTATCGAGGGCTTCGGCGCTCAGCTGGTTTTCGGCGAGAACCTCCGCCACCCGCCTGGCCGCGTGCAGAGCGGGCGCCTTCGGCTCCGCCGTCTCCATGTGCCGCACGTTGGTACCGCAGCTCTGGAAGACCAGGCGCAGCCCACGCTCCAGCGCCTTCCACTCCGGCGCGGTACCCGCAAAGCGCGCTCGCACCCGCGCGGCGACCTCGACGTTGTCCACGCGGGTCGCAGGAAGGCACGCGACGGGCAGCGACAAGTAGACGGGCACCGGGTCCCGTCTTTAGCACGGCCGGTGACGTGTCCATGACCCCAGCGTGCGAAGCTCGGTCCATGCGCGTCCTTTCTTCCCTGGTCCGCCAAGGCTTCGGCCTGTTGGCGATGGCGATCGTCGCGCCGCTGTTTGCGGTGGGATGCCTTCTTTTACCGCCGCGGACCTGGCGTATCCGCTTCTGCAACTTCTTCGGCCACGTCATGGGGCGCTTCGTGGTCTGGATCACCGGCTGCACGGTCGTGGGCGATCCCGTCCCGGCCATGAACGCCGCGATGCCGGCAATCTACATCTCGAACCACACCTCGCCGCTGGACATCTTTCTGGGCATCTGGCTGTCGCCTTATGGAACGTGCGGCGTCGCCAAGAAGGAAGTGGTCTACTACCCTTTCTTCGGTCAGCTCTACCTGTTGTCCGGACATCTGCGCATCGATCGGGGCAACCGCAACCGAGCGGTCGAGGCGATGCGCGGGATCGCCGAGATCGTGCGCGCCAAGCGGCTCGGCATCTGGATCTGGCCCGAGGGCACCCGTAGTCGCGATGGGCGACTCCGCGGGTTCAAGAAGGGCTTCGCTCACCTTGCGCTGGCCACCGGCCTGCCAGTCGTCCCGGTGGTCGTCGGCGGCGCCCACAACATCTGGCTCAAGGGTTCGCTGATCCTCAACCCGGGTCCGGTCACCGTGACGGTGCTCCCCGCCGTCGACACCACGAGCTGGAAGCTGGAGACGATCGACGAGCACATCGCCCACGTCCATCAGCTCGTCAATGACGCGCTACCGGAAGCACAGCGTACAGATCCACTTGCGGCGGCCGCGAAGTAGGCTCAGCCGGCGAAGTAGCCCTTGGTGGCCAGCCACCCTGCGAGCACGGTCACCAAGGTGACCGCCACCGCGGTGAGGCTCTCCCCGGCGATGATGCCGCTCGACACCGGCACCAAGGTCTCGTCGGCCTTGGCATTGCGGCGCGAGTACCACAACGCGATCAGCGCGCCGATGAACATCGAGATCGTGTTGGAGGCGGGGGTCGTAAACCCCAGACCGACGCCGGCGGCCGAAGGAACCCACTTCCGGAACTGAGGCCAGGTGCGATCAACCAGCGCCAGCACGATCCCGATGGACGCGCCGAGCACGATCGACAACTGCGCGCTCGGATGCAGCTTGTCGATGCCCTGGGAGAGCATCTGCGCGACGCCTTTCCACGCCATCGCCCCCGGAGCCGGGAACTTCTCGCCCCCGAAGACCTCGGGGCCGGTGATGAGCAGGTTCCACACCGGCACCACGAAGAGCCCTCCGGCGAAGACGCCAATGAGCTGCGCCCAGAACTGCTGCCGCGGGTCGGCGTTGAGGATGTAGCCGCTCTTGAGATCGGTCAGCAGGTCGGCGGCATGAAGCCCGACGCCGCCGGTGACGTTCGCGGTCATCAGGTTGGTCGTGGCGTTTCCCGGGTCGAGCACCCCGTAGGTGATCTGCGTGATCTTCCCCAACGCGCCGCTGGGGGTGGTATCGGTCTCGCCGGTG
This sequence comes from Deltaproteobacteria bacterium, assembly GCA_947490345.1. Taxonomy (GTDB): domain Bacteria; phylum Myxococcota_A; class UBA796; order UBA796; family SXON01; genus SXON01. The sequence goes on along the minus strand of CANLGL010000029.1, from coordinate 27,629 downwards.
ACCCGGCAGGCAACGATGGCGATGAAGAAGGAGAGGAAGACACTGACGACGCCGAGCCAGACCTTGATGTGGAAGATGTAGTACTCGGCCGCGACGACCAGCGGCGCGAAGATGCACAGCCCGTACACGAACCACGCCATCGGCACCTCGCGCGCCTCCTCTTCCGTCTGCTTCTTCTGGCCGAAGGCCGCGCCGACGCTCTTGATGGCGGCGAGGACGCTGCGCCACTGGAAGAAGAACGCCGTCAGGCCGCTGGTAAGCAGGAGGGAGCTGCCGAACCAAACGCTCCAGGTCACGAGGTTCTTGTAGCCGAGGTCCCAGAGCACGATCCCGCGCGAAAAGACGATCGGCCCGAGGATCAGGTAGTTGACGCACGCGCCGAGCATCATCCCCCAAGCCGCGCGCCAGCCCATGATCGCGCCCGCCGCGGCCAGGATGATGCTGGTGTCGAAGGTGAAGGTGTACTTCGACAGCGGGCGGCCGCGAAGCATCGGCTCGGCGTCCAAAAGCGCCTGGGTGCCCACCGATAGCTTGGTCCGGATCCAATCCTGCACGACGGTCGGCAGCAGCAGCAGCGGCGACCCAATCCGGAACGGCAGGTTTTGCGGCAGGTTCCACGGAATCCAGCCCGCATGGGCCTCGCGGAAGAACCCGACCAACGTCCCGGCGATGGCGCCCTTGGCCAGCAGTCGCGATTGAATCATGCCCGACACCCCACCGTGGAGCGCCTTGAGCGTCTCGGCGGCCGCGATGCCGCTCGGGAATCGGAGGCCCTCGATGTTGATCATCTGCTGTTTCATCGGAATGGCCATGACCACGCCGAGCAGCGCGATCGAGGTGAGCCAAGCGAACAGTTGCCAGGAGTTCAACCGCGTTTCGACGCCCGCCTCCGCGTTGATCATCATCATCGCGGGAATCGCCGCCGTCGCACCGCCGCCGACCATGTACCCGGCGCAGCTCGCGACGGACTGCATCGCGTTGTTTTCGAGCAGGCCGAAGCCGGTGCGCACGATCTTCAAGCGCAAAAGCGCCATGAAGATGGCCCACGCGAGCACGCCGGAGGTGATGGCGACCCCGAAGCTCCAGCCAATCTTGAGCGCGGTGTAGAGATTCGAAAGGCACATGGCGCCGCCGAGCAGCGAGCCGGCAAAGGCCGCGCGCAGCGTCAGCTGGCGAGTCGGGTCAAGGGTCATGCACGCATCCTACATGACCGATAGAGCGTGCAGGTGAGTCCCGCCGCACCCGCACCCTCCGCTGCACACCTCCGGGTCGCGATCCACGTGCAGGCCGGACGGCAGCCTCCCGAGTTCAGCGGTTGGGAAGCTCGGACGGTCCATACGGCCGACGGGCTCGTGGCGCTCCTCGACGAATGGGATCCGGAGGTGGTCCTACTTATCGAGCCAGCCCCTTCGCTTTTGCCGAGCCTTTACGGCCGCGGCGCGGCCGTGGTTTTGGCAAGCGACGTCGCACCGCCGGAAGGGGTCGTGTTCGGCCTCGGCGTTCACGCCTGGCTCCCCGCCAACCACACCCCGTCCCAACTCCGCGCCACCATCCACTCGGCCGCCAGGCGCACCGCCGAGCGCGCGGAGCTTCGTCGTCATCAGGAGGTGCTCCACCGGATGCTGGGGCTGGCCTCCACGATGAGCAGTCTGCGCACGCCCGAGGAGGTCACTGAGCACGGCCTCATCGGCTTCGTAGAGCTATTGGCCGCACGAGGCTCAGCGGGAGCGGTCGTCGTTCGCTTCAGCGCCGCAGACCCTCTCCACTACGCGGGCGTTGGCAGCCTGCGTGGGCTCCAGAGCGATCTCGACCTGCCGGTCCCAGTCGTCGAGGCGGTGGCACGCGTATTTGGAGCGCCGGAGCGCCTGGAGCGCATCGAGGACGCCATCGTCGTCGGCATCGCGGGCAACGGTGGCACGGCCGGCGCGTTGTACGTGGAGAAAGCCGAGCTCCCATCCGCGTTTGACGACCTCGGCGCCGTCGTCGCCGGCCTTTTCGGACAGGCGCTGAGCAATGCGGTGCTGTTCCAGCGTTCGGCGCATGACACGCTCACGGGGCTGTATGCGCGGGGCTTTGGTTTGCACCGACTCGGCGAGGTGCTCGCCTTCGGAGCCCGCTACGCGGCGCCCACCACGGTCCTGATGCTCGACCTCGACCACTTCAAGCTCGTCAACGACGAGCACGGGCACCCCGGCGGGGACGTCGTCCTGGCCGGCGTCGCTCGCGTCATCCAGCAGACGCTTCGCGCCACCGACATCGCGGTTCGCTGGGGTGGCGAGGAGTTCTTGGTGATCATGCCGCGAACGGACCAGGCTGCCGCAGCGGGCGTCGCCGAGCGACTGCGGGTGGCCATCGCGGCGTGGCGAGGGGCGCACGAAGGACGGCCGCTCGCGGTCACGGTGTCGATCGGCGCCGCGGAAGCCGACGACAACGAACGTGACGGGGCCGCGCTAGTCTCCCGTGCCGATGACGCCCTCTACGAGGCGAAACGCGCCGGACGGGACCGGGTTGTCTGCGCGGGATGATAGCCCGGGCGCCATCCCGGATCCCCTCTTGTCCTTCTCAACTGTCGGTGTCATCGGTGCGGGAACCATGGGCCATGGCATCGCGCACGTCTGCGCCATGGCCGGCCAGAGCGTCATCCTCTTCGACATCGACCAGCCGCGCGTCGATGCCGGGCTGCGTAAGATCACCGCCAACCTCCACAAGGGTGTAGAGAAGGGCAAGGTCACCCGTGAGGACCGCGACGCGGGCCTGGCCCGGATCGGGCTGAGCACGTCCCTGCGCGACCTCGGTGGTTGCGACATCGTGGTCGAGGCGGTGCCCGAGAAGCTGTCGGTGAAGCAGGAGCTGTTCCGCGAGCTCGAAGCGGTCCTCGGGCCGGAGGCGGTGCTGGCCACCAACACTTCGTCGTTGAGCGTCGCCGCTATCGCCTCGGTCCTGGCCGACCCCTCGCGGGTGGTCGGAACCCACTTCTTCAACCCCGTCCACATCATGACGCTCTTGGAGATCGTGGTGCACCGGGGCACGCGGGCCGACGTGCTGGAACGCACGCAGGCCTGGGGCCAACGCATCGGGAAGGAGTGCATCACCGTCCAGGACTTCCCCGGTTTCGCGACCTCACGCCTCGGAGTCTGCATCGGCATGGAGGCCATCCGCATGGTCGAACAGGGCGTCGCGAGTGCCGAAGACATCGACAAGGCGATGGTGCTCGGGTACCGCCACCCGGTCGGCCCGCTCCGCCTCACCGACATGGTGGGTCTGGACGTGCGGCTCGCCATCGGCGACTACCTCGCGCGTGAGCTGGGCAATCCCGCATTCACGCCGCCGGAGCTGATGCGCCGGATGGTGGCCGAGGGGAAGCTCGGCCAGAAGTCCGGCCAGGGGTTCTATGGCTGGTAGGGAGCGCCGCTCGGACGGGGTGCCTAGTTGCACAACCCCTTCTCGATCTTCTCGCTGTTGTTGTCCTCGTTGCACTCACCGAGCATGGAGCCCGCCGCGTCCTCGTCAGCCTTGACGGTGATGCTCGATCCCAGCATCTCAGGGTCCAGGTCGAAGACCATACCTTCGCTCCCTTCGCCTGGCGACAGCACCTCGTCGGTGTACTGCGTCTCCACGAGCTCGCCGAGCGAGTAGATGGAGATCGCGACGCCCTCAGGCATGTCGGCCAGCCCTTGGTTGCCGACGCCGACCGTCACGTAGAGATGGCCGTCCCCGCACTCGTCGTTGCAAACGTCGTGGATGATCGGCACCGCATCCGTCAACAGGCCCCCTTCGTTGACGGTGGAGTCGCCGGAGCGGAAGTTGTTGAAGCTGTCCCAGTTGACGTCGGGCTTGGCGGGAATGGCGCCCAGGTCGTCGACGTTGGTGATCGAGTAGGCGTGCTGGTTCCACACCGGCCGGCCCGGCATCCAGGACTCGTCCGCGTCCATGATCGCGGTGACACCGGTCTCGCCGCCACTGTAGGCGCTGGAGGTGTAGATGATCTCGGCATGGCCGTCGTTGTCGATATCGGCGACTGACGGATACTCGCTGCAGGTGGCCGAGCTGTGGCTCGGCTCGCGCATCTTCACCGCACCGGTCGCGCCGTCGAACACGAAGACGTCGTTTTCGTCGGGCTAGACCACCTCGGCGGCCCCGTCCCCCTCGAAGTCGAAGACCGAGCTGCCGGTGAAGCCGGAGCTGTAGTCGTTGGTCGTGCGCGTCCACTTGACCGCGCCGTCGGCTTCCAAAACGACGTACTGGCCCATCCCCGCGACACCGATCTCCGCCTCGCCGTCGCCGTCGAAATCAGCCACGGTCGGGGGTCCGGAGGTCGTTCCGGTGAGGCCGTTCCGCGACCAGATGACGGTTCCGTCGTCGTCCTGGAGTCGCACATTGCCCTCGCCCGCCACGACGATCTCGCCCTTGTCGTCGCCATCGAAGTTCGCGACCGCGACAAAGCCATCGGAGCGACCGTTGTTCCACTCCACGGTGCCGTTCGGCGACATGATCGCGTTGCCGACCACCACCTCGAGCTTGCCGTCCCGATCGATGTCGGCGGCCACCCCCATCGGCGCGGCCCAGGGGTGCCCGGCACCGTCGCCTACCCCAGAGCCCCCGTTGGCAGTGACCGTACCCGTGGCCCCGTCGTAGACGATGTGGCCGATGACCACCTCGGCCGCGCCGTCACCCTGCAGATCGTAGATGCCGACCGCACCACACTGCGCCGTGTGCCCGCCGCCATAGGTGCCGATGCTCCAGATGACGGCGCCGGTGCGGCCGTCATACGCCTGAGTGCCGCCGGCGCCGGCGCCGACGACCTCGTTCCAACCGTCGCCGTTCAGATCGCCGATGGCCGGGGTGGCCGGCTCGGCGCCGAGGCTGCCCGCGGCCCAGATGACGCTGCCATCGGCCCCATTGAGCGCGTAGGTCACCCCGACCCCGTTGGACGCGACCACATCGGGCGTGTCGCCGACGTCGAGCACCCCGTTGCCGTTGTCGTCGGTCAGTTGCCCGACCACCGGGGTGACGTAGGTGTCGCCCACCGCCGTTTGCTGCCACTTGATGACCGGCGTGAAGGTGCCGGTGATCGGCTCGGCGATGCAGGACTCGTCGATGGCGACCTCGCGCGGGTCGGTGTCGGCGGTGCCGCACAGGCCGAGGTCGATGTCATCCTCGTCGGGGTCGAAGTCGTCGTCGTCGCCGCTGTCGGAGTTGGGGTCGCCCTTGCCGTTGAGGTTGTAGTCGGAGCACGCGGCCAGGACGAGGAGGGCGGGGAACAGTCGCATCACTGACATTATCGGCTCGGGGGCGGCACCTGATACACCAATTCTCGACGGTTGAAAATCCGGCATCGATGCCCCACCTGCGGGGCACGGATGTCCCACCTCGGCTACGTCGGGACGTTGACCCGGCTCCACCTGCACATCCGCCCGGTGATCGCGCTCGCTTGCGTCGCGATTCTCCTCGTCTGGCCCGGCATTTCGACGTGGGGCACGGCGATCCCCGGGCACCCCCAGTCCGACGCATACGAACATCTGCACGGCTACCGCTGGGTGGCAGAGTCGTTGGCGGCGGGGCGGCTGCCATGGCGGGTGGACGACTTCGGGGTGCCGGTCGAGGGAGTGTTGTGGTTCCCGGACATCCTGGGGGCGCTGGTAGCGGCGCCCGTGACGCTCTTGGCGGGGGCGCCGGTCGCGTTCACTCTGCTCCTCGCCACCCAGGTCCTGGCGGCGCTGGTGGCGGCATACGCATTGGGGTTCCGGATCTCCGGCAATCGCGGTGCTGCCTGCTTCGCAGCCGTGGTCTTCGGCGCGAGTCCCTATGTGCTCGGACTCCTTCACAGCGGCGTGAGCGAGTACCTCCACCTCGCGGCGTTTCCCATCTTGTGGCTCGCGGCCGAGTCCGGTCTGCGGGGGGAGCGTCGGGGCATGGTGGCGACCGCGCTCGCCTGGGCATGGCTCGGTTGGGCCAACGCCTACTACGCGATCTTCGCCGCCTTGGTCCTGCCGATGGTGTGGGTGACGATGGGCGAGCGACCGCGTGTTTGGGTGGCGCTGGGTCGCGCGGTCGTTGTCGCCGTCCTCGCTGGCTTTTTGCTGCTCCCCGCCGCGCTGGCGATCCAGGACAGCCTCAGCGGCGACGGTGCGCTGGTGCGCCAGGAGAGTGCCCCCGGCTGGAACTGGGTGACCCTCCCGGCCAACGACCTCGCCGGCTTCTTCCTGCCGGACGACCAGGTCTTTCCCGATCTGAGCGCTCGCGGGAACTTCGGCATCCGCCACGTCACCTACCTGGGGTGGGTGGCAATGGTGGCCGCCGCGTTCGCCTGGAGGCGGTGGGGTGGGGCCCTGGCGCTGGCCGCGGTGCTCGCGGCCGGGCCGTCGTTGCGCTGGCGCGGGCAGCCCGTTCGCCTCGGGGGGGAGATTGTGCCGTTGCCGGGCGCGCTCCTCTACCTGCCTGGGTCGCCGTTCCGGGCGGTGCACCACCCCTATCGGCTGGTGGTGTTGCCGATGCTCGTGCTTGCCGCTGCGGGCGCCCACGCGCTCCGAAACCGGCCTCGGCTCGCGGTCGCGGCGGCGGCGCTGGTGCTCGGGGAGACCGTCGTCGCCTCGCCCGCGGGCTGGCCGGTCCCGACCGCTTCGCTCGATGGTGTCGCGACACTCCCGACCGACGGGGGGGTCTGGGACCTGCCCGCGGACTTCCGCGCGCTCAACCGCAGGTGGATGGGCCTGCAGGCTGTCCATGGCCGAGCCATCCCGTACACAATCAACGTCTTTCTACCGGAACCGTGGCGAGAGAACCGGCTCTATCAGTCCACGATGGGCTGCCTGTCGCACCCCGAGCGCCACACCATGAGCCGCGACGGCTGGCCGCCCCTGGCGGCGTGGCTGGAGGCGGACTCGACGCAGACGCCGGACGCCGCGGCGGCGGAGATTCGCGAGTGGGGAATTCGCTATGTGGTGCTGCACCACGAGGTGTTGGGGTGGGGCGAACGTGTTTGTATTGAGGCGGAGCTGAGCGCGGCCGGCGGCGTCGAGGTTCCGGCGGCGGGGGATGGGCTCACGGCGTTCGACTTGGGGGGGTAGCTGGGCTGGAAGAGCCTTACCCCCCCGCCCAGCTCAAGAACCCCTCCGGATCGCCCTGGATCCGACGCAGTAGCTCACCGGGCACCACCCCCGCACGCAAGGCGACGCGGGCCTCGGTCTCGCCGAACGCCTCGGCGAGCGCGCCAAAACGTTCGGGCGCCAGCGCGCGCTCACCGCTCTCCACCTTGCTCAACAACGACGGGCTGATCTCGATCCGCCGGGCCAGTTGGGCCTGCGACAAGTGAAACGCGGCCCGGCGCTCGGTGATCCAAGGACCGAACTCGAGGGTCACCGCGGGGGCCGCGGCCCCCGTCATCGTGATGTCGGAGTTATTTGCTGGCCACTCCAGCGTGGCCCAGGCGCTGTGATTGTGAATGCTCTCCAGGTTCTCTACGCTCACCCGCAGCCACGTGGCTCGCTCGCGCAACGAGCCCGCGACCTCCCGAATCAGGTCCTCCACGAACCGCGGCCGATCGTAGGCTGCCTCGGTCACGAACTTCTCGTCCTCCCGCTTGAGCAACGAGTACAGCGGCGACGAAGCGCACCCCTCCACCGCCTCGACCACGTCCTCGATCCACAAAAATTCGTCGCTCCGCAACCACACGTCCACCCACGAACGCTGGTTGTGGGCACCCCGCTCGCTCACGGCGCGGCTGCACGGACACAGCGTCGTGACCGGAACACGCACCTCCAACACGAAGTCGAACTTCTCACCCTCACGTTTGGCGTGGAAGGCGGCGCCATAGTCCATGAGCGAGGCGACGCCGCTCACCGGGGCCTTGCGCTCCATGAAATAGACAAAGCGTACGTCGAGCTGCACCGCGTGGGCGTGGAGCCGGCGTTGAACTTGCGCGCAGAGGTCGGGAAGGGTGTGGAGGGACAGCTCCCCGCGCACCGAGTTGAGCACCTCCACGAAGCGGGACATGTGGGTCCCCTTGACGTCGGCAGGCAGGCTCACCGTCGCATCGATCTCGGCCACGACCGACTGCGCCTGGTTCGCCCGGTCCCAGACCGTGATCGGCCATCGAAGCCCCTTGATGCCCACCCGATCGATCGGGATGCCGCGCTCATCGGCGTGACTGGCGTGATCGGGGAGGAGGTCGCGGACCGGGACGCTGTTCATGGCGCGCGGCGGTAGCGGGGCGTGACAGTTTTGTCAATGGGGGCGGGACAGAACGAAGGGAAGCTTGACAGGCGCGTTGGCGCGGCGCACCCTGCCGCCTTGGAGTGACGATGGCGATTCCCGGCGACCCGCGCCAGTGGCTGGACGACGATGGCCAGCTGCTGGGAATGTGTTTTCCCGACTCCTGGGCACTGCCGGAGGCCGGCGGCGCCGAAGCAGCCGCTCGTGCGTTCCTCGTCCGTCACGCCCCGTCGCTCGGCCTCACCGCCGGCGAGCTCCAGCCCCTCGGCCTAGCCGGCGCACGGTATCTTCTCGAGCTGTACCGCTCGGTCGGCACGGTGATTGTGATCGGCCTCGTCCGAACGAAGGACGCGCTCCCCATTGCCGGCCAGGGCGTCACCGTCCACGTCCGCAAGCGAGACGGTACCGTGATCGCAGCGATGAGCACGGTGAAACGGCGGGTGCTGCTGTTGCTGAATGTGCGTATCCGGCGCTGGCGGGTGCCGCGCCCCGGCCAGCTGCGCGCTCTGCTTGGCCTGCGTGGTCGCGGTCACCCCTGGGATGGCGACGGCCTCACCATCAGCGGAGCCAAAGCGCACTGGGCGCGGACGTGCTTTGACATCCAGCACCAGTCCTCCGGGCCCCGCCCGTGGACCGGCAGCCCGCCGGACCCCGACCCCACCTTCGTTCCGGTGCTCGACATCGACTTCCGTGTGAGCCTCAAGGGGCGGAAGCGCGAGGCCTGGCGCGCCCGGGTGGACCTGGCCGGGACCGTCGTGTACGACCTACGACGCCAACTTCTTGTGGCCACGGGTCACCCAGACCCCCCTCAACGGCGTGGTGTACAACAGCACGTGGTGGGAATTCAGCGCGCAAGGCGGAGCGGCGCCGGCGGCGGGCACCTGTCCGGTGACCAATCCGGCGCTCACCCGCAAGGACTTCAGCTACACGCTCCCGTAGGCGTGGCCGACCGGGGCCGTCACCACTCGGCCGGAAAGCGTAGCTTGGAGGCCGGAGGGAAGGGCGCGGTAGGGGGGAGGCCGCTGCGGCCTCCCCCCACTTTTCATGATAGCGCGCGCTCGTGCTCGTGCTCTCGCTTTTTGGCTGCCTGGACCCCTTCCCGACCGATCGCCACGACCTGGTCGACCTTCGCATCGTCGGCATGCGGCGGGGTGAGGCGGGCGCGCTCGACGCGTACGTGTGGGAGGGCCCCGAAGCCTGGAGCGCCATCGCGCCCGAGCGCGTCTGGGGAGGCGATGCGGTCTGCGTAGAAGCAGGATGCACGCTCACTGCAGGTCGCGACGCGATACTCACCGTCACCGGGAACGACGGCTCCGAAGAGGGTGTGCTGGAGACCGACGCCGAGGCCGGTAGCCCGATCCTCACCGGCCATTCCATCGCGGTCGACGGCGACGTCGCGACGGTGCGCGTGGACGTTCCCGACGCCGAGCGCGTCCGCTGGATGGCGCCCGCGGGGACCATCGAAGAGCTCGACGCCACCAGCACCACGTTCACCGCCCCAGGCGACGGCGTCTGGCCCGTGGTCGCGCTCTGGCTCGACGGCCACGGGGGAGCCGGCTGGGCGACGATCGACGTCCCCGTGGGTGTCGTGGGTTTCCGACTCGCGGTGGGCACCCGCCTGCTTGGCGCCGACGCCACCACCGGCGGTTTGATCACCACCGCGACCGTTGAGGCGAGCGACGATCTTGCCGGCGTTATGCTGGTCGACGTCGCATCCGACGACGGCGGCGTACTCGACCCGGTCTGTGGCGATGGCGCCGCAGGATGGGACCCGAACTCACTCGTTGAGCGCCGCTGTGGTCGCGACGAGCTAATCGGCAAGCGAGTGCGCGTCAGCCCGTCGGTGTACCCGTGATGCTGCTCTGGGCCGTTCTTGCCGCTGCGGAGGAGGCCGCCCCGGCGCCCCTACCTGAGGTCCCGCCGGCTGCCGCCCCGGCGCCGACCACCGCCAGCGAAGAGGTCGTCGTCGAAGCCCGTCGCGACGCACCCGTCGTCTCCGAGCACACCCTCGACCGCGAGCGCGTGCTGCTGACGCCCGGCACCTTCGAGGACGCTGTCCGACTCGTACAGTCCCTGCCTGGCGTCGCGCTCACCCCCGAATACTCGCCGACGGCGGGCGACCTCGCCGTGCGGGGGAGCGATCCGTACGAGACCCGCTATCTGCTCGATGGCATCGAGCTCCCGTACCTGTACCACTTCAACGGGTACAGCTCGGTCCTGCCGGCGCGGCTGCTCGACGAGCTGCAGCTCTACCCCTCGACCTTCGGCGCCGCCTATGGCAACGCGACCGGCGCGATCGTCGACACCAAGAGCACCTGGACGCGACCCGACCGACCGCGGGCAAGCGCGAACCTGAACTTCGTCATGGCGGGCGCGGAAGTGGCGGCGCCGAGCGGCGACGACTGGACCATTCGAGCGAGTGCCCGCCGGAGCTTCCTCGATCTGGTCACCAAGGACGACCCCCAGTACACCGCGTTCCCCGTCTTCTCCGATTGGTACGCGCGGCTGGAGTACGCCCCGAGCACCGAGGTCCGCTGGGCCATCACCGGCTTCGGCGGGGCGGACGCCTACACGCGCTACGCCGGCGAGCCGACGCTTCTCGACCCGTGGGAGCAGTCGGTCAACCCGTCGCTGCGATACGAAAAGGCTTACAACATCGGGCAAATCACCCACCGCCACCTCGTCGGCAGCGCCCGGCTCGATGGGGCCGTCGCCGTCACTGGCTACGGCCTCTCCAGCCAACTGCCGGCCGCTCACGACAAGCAGGACCTCTTGCGCGTGCAACTTCGCGAGGACGCGCTGCTCTTCGCGCGGCCCTGGTTGCAGGTCGCGATGGGGGTGGAAGGCCGCTTCGAGTCGCTGGCGCTGGATGTGCAAACCGATCGCGCCTGGTCCGAGGTCGCGCGCGAGTCGCCGCTGTTGGAACGCGGCGTGTCCAGCGTCGCCACCGTCAACCGCCTCATCGCCGGCGCGTACGCCGAAGGCCGCTTCACCGCCGGCCGCTTCCGAATCGTGCCCGGCGTACGCGTTGACGGCGACACCCTCAGCGAGGCGGTGACCGTCGATCCGCGACTCAACGCGCGCTGGCAGATCGGCCAAGATGAGCAGGTTCGTTTGGCGGTCGGCCAGTACTCCCAGTTCCCACAAGCCGCCTGGCTGGCGCCCGACATCGGCACACCCACCTTATCGCCGAGCGTGTCGCGACAGGCTGCCCTCGGGTTCGACTACGCCATCGCCTCCCGATGGGAGGTGGCGCTGGACCTTTGGGGGAAAATAAGCGAGAACCTGGTGGAGATCGACCCCGGCGCGGCCCCCCGCGGCGGCATCGAGGGCACCGCCTACGGTCTCGAAGTCGAGAGCCGCTACCGAATCCGCAACGTCTTCTTCTCCTCGCTCGCCCTCACCCTCGGCCACAGCGAACGCGATGGGCATGTCTACGACTACGACCAGCCCTGGGCGCTCAATGTGATCGGCAGTTGGAGCATTGCGCCCACGTGGAATGTCGGGCTCCGCTACCGAGGCAGCGAGGGCCTTCCGTACACGCCCATCGTCGACGGGACCTACCAGGCCGACGACGACAGCTACGCCCCGGTGTACGGCGAGACCAACTCGGTGCGCCTGCCGCCGTTCCAAAAGATCGACGTGCATATCCAGAAGGACTTTCGCTTCACGACGTGGAGCTTCGCACTCTACGCTGAGTTGTGGTTCGTCCCGCCCGGCAGCAACGTCATGTACGTGGCCTGGAACTATGACTACGACGACGTCGGCGACGTGAAGGGGCCGGTTTTCATCCCACTTTTGGGCGCCCGCGGGGAGTGGGGGCTGGAACCTCGCTGAGTGCCGCCGCTCATTCGGGGCTACCGGTGTCTACCACCACGCTGTTGGTGTCCCCGATCCGCGCGCGCACGAGGTCGAGCTCCGACTCTTCCGTGCCGCGCCGAATCCGTAGCCGGATGCGCGTTCCCGGCGTCCCGGTGATCACTTCCACGCCGTGAACGACGCTCCAGCCTGCGGTCGCGGCGCCGTCGACCGCGACGATGATGTCGCCGAGCGCCACGTCCGCGAGGTCGCCCGGGCCGCCGGGGGCGACGAGGTTCACATGCAGCCCCTCGGCGGAGCCGAGGAGTCCGAGCCCCACCCCGCCGATCTCGCCGCCCGGCACGCGAAAGGTCGGGCTCACCGGGGGGTCGAAGGCGTCGAAATAAAGGGGCTCGCTCGGCCGGCGGAGGAGCCCGTCCGTCGACCAGGCGCGGACGAGGCAGTCGCCGCGCGTGACCGTGAGCGCGAAGCGACCCGCCTCCCCCGAAAGCACCTCGGCGTCGCAACCCTCGACGATGGCGCCAACCTCCGGCTCGCCCCGGTCGTCCAGAACATTCCCGCTCACCGTCCACCCCGATCCGCCAATGATGCAGCGCTCCACCTGTCCCTCGTCCAGTTCCACGAGTCCCAACCGTCGTGACTGCGTCTGCCGCCCGATGCCGGCGCCGCGCCAGGTGACGTGCCACTCGCCAGGGGCCAGGGTGAGGGTGAGCGTGCGGCCTGACGCCGCTGAAACGGCGGTGCCATCCTCCTCGTTGCGCGCGAGCAGTCGCCCGGGGTCCTCGCCCAACGCCTCGTCCACGGTGCACGACACGACGCCCCAGTCCAACTGCGGATCTCCGGGGACCGCACCCCCCGCCCGGCGCTCGCCGAACGCCAGCCGAGGGGGCGACCACCCCCCGGACGGCGAGCCTACGTCGCGCGCCCGCGCCCAGACCGCAAGCGCCAACAAGCCCGCGGCCACGGCGATCAAAATGAGGAGGCGACGCGGCACGCGGCTGCATAGCCCGCCAACACCTTCGACAACCACCGATCGGCGGGCGGCGGGCGGCCGCCGTTGGCCGTGCAACCGAGCATCCCCCTCCAAACGCGCGCCCTGAAGGAGTATCCCGCTCAAAAAGTGCGTCCCGACCGCACCAACGTCTGCGCGCCGAAAATCCCAACCGAAAAAGGCAGCTTCGTCCGTGCCGCCCGCCGACGCCTGCCGTTGCAGTGCCGAAAGACGCGCTTTTTGTCCACCATACTCCCCAGAGGCGCGCCTTTGAGGGGGGATAGTCGCCGCGGCTACGCCCCCGCTCGCGGCAGAGGGCCACTACGCCTGAGGGCCGCTCTAAGAGTTGGCGTTCGTCCAGCATTGAGGGTGTATCACGATGGTGTCGCGACACGCCCGTGAGCCGTCGGGCGCGCGCGCACGCATGCGCCCCCCGCACAATTCGACGAGTGGGGCGACACTGCCCGACTTGTACGGGGTGAACCGGCGAGGTGCGCCGAGTGGCGGAGCCGGTCGCGGCGGGGCGCCTGAGGGCCGCTCTAAGAGTTGGCGTTCGTCCAGCATTGAGGGTGTATCACGATGGTGTCGCGACACGCCCGTGAGCCGTCGGGCGCGCGCGCACGCATGCGCCCCCCGCACAATTCGACGAGTGGGGCGACACGGCCCGACTTGTACGGGGTGAGCGCCTGGCCGGACCGGCTGAGCCATCTGCATACGCATTGAGCCGCCACCTCGCGAGTTGTAGCCGTCGCTGCGGCGGCGGGCCCGATCGCGGGCGAGGCCTCGGCGCGAAAATCCGCTGCCCTCCGCCTCCCTCCGCCGGCTCCGCTCCTTCCCCCTCAAGGATCAGAGCGGCTCAACCTCAAGAAGCTCCAACCCTGGATTCTCACGCAGGGCGTACTGCAAGGGCCACGGCGACTCGCCGAGGACGACCGGCCGCCCGTGCCGGTCCTCGACGATGGTGTAGTCGCGACGGGCTTTCATCCACGCCAACCCTGCATCGCCACGAATCCAACGCGCCAAGCGGAACGGTGCAGGATCGAGGATCGACTTGACCCCGTACTCGTTTTCGAGCCGATGCAGCAAGACCTCGAACTGGAGTTGCCCGACCGCGCCCAGGAACGGGTCCTGATCACCCAGCTCCGGACGGGTGAAAAGCTGGATCGCTCCTTCGGCGCTGAGCTGTTGCAAGCCGGCCGAGAGGTGCTTGCGCCGCATCGGGTCCTTCAACTTGACCCGGGCAAAATACTCTGGTGCAAACCTCGGGATGCCTTGGTACTCCACGCGAGGTCCCACGTAGAGCGTGTCGCCGATGCGCAGCTCGCCGGGGTCGAAGAGACCGACCACGTCGCCAGGCCAGGCCTCATCGAGCAATTCGCGCTCGCTGCCAAGGAAGGTGTGCGGTTTGCTGAGCTTAAGCGTCTGCCCGGTGCGGTGGACGACGACCTCCATTGCGCGCTCGAAACGCCCGCTCTGGATGCGCAGGAAGGCGACCCGGTCCCGGTGGCGGGGGTTCATATTCGCCTGAATCTTGAAGATGAACCCCGAGAAGCGGGGGTCCTCCGGGGCGCGGTCCACGCCCGTACACGGCCGCTGTCGGGGGCCCGGCGCCATCTCGATCATCGCTTCGAGGAAGGGCTGCACGCCAAAGTTGTTGTGCGCCGATGCGAAGAACACCGGCGTCTGGGCGCCCGCGAGGAAGCGCTCACGGTCAAAGGTGTCCCCAGCCGCGTCCAGAAGCTCCTTGTCCTCTTCGAGCTGCCCGCGAAGCCGGTCCGGCAGCTCGGATGGGTCGATCGCCTCGAACTCCACCAGCTCCGTCCCCTTTCCGGGACCGAAACGAAGGACCTTTCCCGTATTCCGGTCGTAGACCCCTACGAACTCGCGGCCGCTGCCCACGGGCCAGTTCACCGGTGCGCACTCGATACCCAGCGCCTTTCCGACGTCATCCAAGAGCGTCAGGGGCTCGATGCCATCGCGGTCGCACTTGTTGATGAGCGTGAGCACCGGGATGCCACGCATCCGACACACATCGAACAACTTCCGAGTTCGATCCTCGACACCCTTGCTATTGTCGATGAGCATCACCGCGCAGTCGACGGCCGCAAGCACCCGGTAGGTGTCCTCAGAAAAGTCCGCATGACCGGGAGTGTCCAGCAGGTTCAGCCGCCGGCCCCGATAGTCGAACTGGAGCACCGAGCTGGTGATTGAAATCCCACGCTCCTGCTCCATCTTCATCCAGTCGCTCACCGCGTGACGACTGGCCTTGCGCGACTTGACCGCCCCGGCGATGTGGATGGCGCCGCTGTACAAGAGCAACTTCTCCGTCAGCGTGGTCTTGCCCGCGTCGGGATGCGAGATGATCGCGAACGTCCGGCGACGCCCAGCTTCGTACGCGAGAGTTTCGAGCGCTTCCATGGCGGGCCGCGGCTAACCGATCCGCAGCGCGCTGTGGGCGATGCTCTGACTCCATCCGCTCCATAGACGACGCCTCGACCGCATCGCGTGACCGCCGCGAGCTTAGCCTTGGCGCATGCTCATCCTTTTCCTCGTCCGCGCCGCCTTCGCCTGCGGTGGATTCGCCCCCACGGCCGGGGCCCTGGCCGCCTCCGACGCGCAGCAAGCCCTCTTCCAGCTCGGTGCCAACAGCATCACCGTGACCTACCGCGCCCGCTACGAAGGCGACGCCGCCGACTTCGCGTGGGTCCTCGCGGTGTCCGGCAGCATCGCCGACGTGAACGAGAGCGACGGCGAGGTGCTCGACGCGCTCCTCGCCGCCTCTCAGCCGTTGGTCGATGTTGATCCAGCGATCGCGACAGACGCGGCCTGCAGTTGCGCGGGGGCGTCGTCGATCCCGGCGGCTTGTATCAGGAGCTGCTCCTCCACCACGGCGACTCCGAGCGTCGCCAGTGGCTCGCATTCTCGGGGCCAATCGACACCGCCGGCGTGGCCGGTTGGCTCACCCGCTACGACGCGATGACCACGCCCAGCGTCAACACGATCGACCCCGAATACGCAGACAGCGCCGACCAGACCGAGGCCGACACCGTGATCTACCTGCAGTCGGAGGGGTCCTTCGAGGACGAGTTTCCCGGCACCAGCGTGGTCATCGCCGGGGCCGGGTTCGTCGGGCTTTGGGGTTGGGCGGGGCAGCGGCGGGGGTAGGGACCCCGTCGGCGCCTCAACTGGGCAGCACCGCCCGTACCGCCAGCGCCCCCCCCGCAAACAAGAGCAGGCTGAACACCGCGCGTCGAAACGGGGCCGGGGCGATGCGGCGGTGCACCGCTTCCCCGATCGGCAGCGCGACCACCAGCGCGAGCAGCAGCCACGCCGAGTGCCCCAAGGTCGTGGCGGTGAGGCTCTCGGCCAGCGCGTACCGCACGAGCAGCAGCACGCCCAGGCCCAACCAAACGGCCTGCAGGGTCGCGCGGAACCGCCCCTTGTCGGGCAGCTCCCGCCCCACCACCCACACGAGTAGGGGTCCCCCACAAGCGAACAGGCCGTGGATCAGCCCTGCCCCGAGGAGGGCTGTCCGCGCCGCGAACGGGCTCGGCGGCGGCGCCTCGTGCGCCCCGATCAGCTCCCCCGCGGCAAGCCCCACCACGAGGAGGCCAAAGGTTGCTTTGAGGTAGGGATGGCCGAGCCGATCGACGAGCAGCAGCCCCACCAGGAAGCCCAGCCCCATCGTCGGGAGGATGCGCCGGAACAGCAGCCGCCGATCCACGAGCGCGCGGTTCCGCGCCAGGATCCACAGTGCCAACACCACGTTGACCGGCATGAAGGTGGCGAGGACCTCGTCGAGGGGAAGCAGGTGGCTCGCCAACGTCACAGTGATGACGGTGGCGCCGAAGCCGGCGGCCGCCTCCACTGCAACCGCCAGCACGACGATTGCGAAGAACGCCGGATTCACGCGCCCGCGCGCAGGAGTCCGCCAGGGAGCGCGCCGGTGAGCCGTCCGTCGCGAGCGATCGCCACGCCGTTGACGAAGGTGGCGCGGTAGCCGGTGGCGTCCTGGAGCAGCCGCTGGCCGCCTCCGGGCAGGTCCTGCACCATGCGCGGGCGATGCAACTGCAGCGCCGCGTGGTCGATCACATTGACGTCGGCGCGCAGGCCCACGTGGAGCAGCCCGCGGTCGCGGAGGCCGAGGAAGGCGGCGGGTCGGCCGGTGAGGAAGTGGACTGCGCGCTGCACGGACCAGCGGCCCGCCTCGCGGTCGCGCGCCCAGTGGCTCAGCAAGTAGGTGGGGAAGCTCGCGTCGCAGATGGTGCCCACGTGCGCGCCGCCGTCGCTCAGGCCAGGGAGGGCAAGGGGGTGGTTCATCATCTGACCCACCGCGTCCAGGTTGAAGGCCTGATAGTTGAAGATGGGGAAATAGAGCAGCTCGGCGCCCTCCTTCTCCAAGAGGGCGTCGTAGAGCACCGACAGCGGCGCGCGGCCAGTGGCGCGGGCCTTCGCGCCGATCGAGTCGGCGACGCCCGGCTCGTAGTCGGGCACGTCGCCGAGGCGGAAGATCTTGAACGCGACCTGATCGATGATGGCGAGCAGGCGGTCGACCAGCGGGGGAATCGCGCTGCCGTCGCCGGCGAGGGCCTGGCTGGGCTCGGAGAGGATGCGCTCCCGAAGCGCTGCGTCCCGCATGGCGGCAACGCGCTCGACCAGAGGGAGTCCCGCGATGGCGAGGTAGGACGGCTTGCCCATGAAGGGGTGGAAGGTGGCCGTCAGACCGATGAGCACGCCGATCCCGCGCGGCGCGACTTGTACGTGCATTGGCACGCCGTCCGCGGCGGCGACTTCGGCCCGCGCGAGAATACGCGTCCACTGCGTCGGGTCGCCGTCGCGTTGCATGAGCGAAAGCGAGGTGGGGTGGCCGTGCGCGGCGCGCGCCATGGCCTCGATCACATCAAACTCGCCGTCGAAGGGATCGGGTCCTCGCGCCATGTCGAAGTCCGAGACGGCCTGAAGCACCCCGTGGCCGAGGCCGGCGAACGCGTCGGCGAGCCCGGTGAGCTCGCGGACGGTGGCTTCCGACGCGGGCGTTGCCGCGCCGCTCGCGGAGCGGTGGTTGTCGGTCCGACCGGTGGAGAAGCCGATGGCGCCGGCCTCCAGGGCCTCGCGCAGGGCGGCGCGCATCGCCGCGATGTCGGCGTCAGTGGCCTCCTCCTGCGCCACCGCGCGCTCCCGCATCACAAACATCCGGAGCGCGTCGTGAGGCACCTGCGCCGCTACGTCGATGGTGCGAGGCGTCGCCGCGAGCGCGTCGAGGTAGCCGGGGAACCCCTCCCAGGCCCAGCGGATCCCCTGCGCCAAGGCGCTCCCAGGAATGTCCTCCACCCCCTCCATCAGCGCGATGAGCGCTGCCCGATCGGCGGTGTGCACCGGCGCGAAGCCCACGCCGCAGTTGCCCATCACCGCCGTGGTGACGCCGTGCAGCGAACTGGGCGTGAGCGTGGGGTCCCAGGTGACCTGGCCGTCGTAGTGGGTGTGCAGATCCACGAAGCCAGGAGTGACGATCGAGCCGGTGGCATCGAGCTCGTCGGTGGCGCCCTGCCCGCTGAGGTCGCCGATCGCCACGATGCGGCCGCCGAAGACACCGACGTCGCTGCGGAATGGAGCCGCGCCCGTGCCGTCCACCACCGTACCGCCCGAGATCTTCACGTCGAACATGCGCGCTCCAGAGGCGAGGCGGACACTACGCCAGGAAGGGGGTCGGTGCAACGGGCGCCCGGCGGCGCCCACACGGACCCGCTCCCACCTTCGTGATAGCCTCCCGACGTGCGCGACCTCATGACCCGGTACATGGTCCTCGGCGGCCACGTTCCCGAAGCCCTGGCGGAGGCGTTGGCTGGGATGATTGACCTGGTTGGTGAAGGCGAAGTGCCGGATACCGAGGTCGACGGGGTGCTCATCCACGCGCGGCCGGAATCCCAGGCGATCTTCCGAAGGTTCCGACGTGCCGGCGGGTCGTTGCCGATCTTCGCGCTGTCCGAAGGCGGCGTCGGGGTGGGCGAGCGGTTGCAGTGGATCCGCCACGGTGCTGACGATCTGCTCGACGTGGCCACGGCCGCCGAGACGCTGCGCCGAAAGATGTCGACCACGCCGACGGCCACCGAATCCAAGGAAGACGCCGAGCGCGGCATGTTCCTGGACCGCTACCTCCGCAGCATGCACCGCTACGTCGGCGCGCGGCAGGCGCTGGTCAGCAAGCTCGGCGAACAGGCGCTGAGTCGCTACCTCGACTGCGTCTTCTTGCGCGACCAGGCGCTGAAGGCCTCCGAAGACGCGCCCGCGGACGCGTTCGGCCAGCGCCGGGGCAGCCAGCGGGAGCGCCTGAAGTGGCCCATCCGCATCATCGACCCGGTACAAGCCGAGGGCCTGCTTTTGAACCTCAGCGCCGACGGGTGCGCCATAACTATCGGTGTTCAACCAACAGAACAGCTGCGCATGGTGGTCGACACCGGCGCCATGTCGGCGTGGGTCGACCTTGATGTGCGCTGGCAGCGGCGCGCCTCTCGCGAGCGGTGGGAGGCCGGTGGACTGGTTGTAGGAGTGCACCTGATATGAGCTCTGGCCTGCGCGGGAAAGTGGTGCTGGTCACGGGCGCGGGGAACGGCATCGGTCGGGAACACGCCCTGGCCTTCGCGCGCGAGGGTGCGCACGTCGTGGTCAACGACCTCGGCGGCGGTCGCGACGGCAGCGGCGCGGACCTGGGACCCGCCCAGCGCGTGGTCGACGAGATCGTCGCGCTCGGGGGCGAGGCCCTCGCCAATACCGACAGCGTCAGCGTCGCCGCCGGGTGCCAGCGCATGGTGGACGCCGCGCTCGACCGGTGGGGGCGCCTCGACGTGGTCGTGAACAACGCCGGCATCCTCCGCGACAAGAGCTTCGTGAAGATGACCGAGGCGGAGTGGGACCTCGTGATCGACGTCCACCTGAAGGGCAGCTACAACGTCTGTAAGGCGGCCATTCCGGCGCTGGCCCGACAGGGCGGCTCGATCATCAACACCACCAGCGTCTCCGGGATGATCGGCAACTACGGCCAGTCCAACTATGCGGCGGCCAAGGCCGGTATCTACGGCCTTACCCGTGTGCTCGCCATGGAGCTGAAGAAAGCGAACATCAACGTCAATGCGATCGCCCCGATCGCCAAGACGCGGATGACCGAGGACATCGACCGGGTCGGCGCCGATCTCTCGCCCGCGCACATCAGCCCGATCGTGGTCTTCCTCGCCAGCGACGCCGCCCACAACATCACCGGGACCATCGTTGGTGTCGCCGGGCAACGCCTGCACCTCTACGAAGTCCACATGAACGAAGGCGTGGAAAAGCCGGGCGAAATGCCCTGGACGCTCGCCGAGATCGCGGCAGCGTGGCCCACCATCACCGCCTTTGAATCAGCGCCGGCCGCTCCCCCACCCGCCGCCGCAGGGCCCGACCCGGTCAAGGCGGCGTTCTCGCACGTACCCCTCGCTTTTCGCCCTGAGAAGGCCGGTGATTGGCGCGCGCGGCTTCACTTCTCCATCAAGGACGGCTCCAGCCACACGCTGGTCATCGAAAACGGCGCCTGTCGGGTGGAAGACGGGCTCACCGGCTCGCCCGACTGCCTGCTGAAGTCCGACACCGAGACCATCGTGGGCATCTTCAACCAGAAGATCGCGCCCGACAAGGCGTTCATGAAGGGTCGGATCACGGCCGACAACATGGGCGTACTGATGAAGTTCGCCATGTACTTCGACTTTTCCGCACGGCCTGGGGTGGCCGCCCCCACCGGGCCGGCCGACGCGCCGGTCGCCGAGACCGCGCCGACCACGACGGCGAAGGTCTGGCCCATCGGAAAACGCTGGGAGGACGGCGCGAAGTTCGCCGAGCCTCGCTTCGCCGCGATGTACGCCGATTGTACGGGCGACCACTCGTCAGCCTACGCCGGGGCCGACCCGATCCTGCCGCCGATGTTCCACGTGCGCCTGTTTCACGGGCTCATGTTCAAGATCGCCACGGATCCCGAGCTTGAGTTGGACCTGCTGCGGCTGGTGCACGGCGAGCACGACGCCACCTTTCATCGCCCCTTGCGGCCGTGGGACCTCGTCCAGCTGCGCGCCCAGCTCGAGTCGGTGGAAGAGAAGCCGGGAGGAACGGTCGTGGTCAGCCGGCTCTTTGGCTTCGTCGACGGCCAACTCGCGGTCGAGGCGAAGACGACCTACTTCATCCGGGGGCCCAAGCGCCCAAGCGACGCCCCCAAAACACCGCCAGCCCCTGAGCCGGACCGTGGGCCGCCGGCGTTCAGCGCGCAGGCCCTGGTCGGCGACGACCTCTCGATCCGGTACGCCGAGCCGTCCTTGGACGACAACCCGATTCACGTCGACCCCGACACCGCCCGGGCGGCTGGGCACAAAGACCTGATCCTTCAGGGGCTCTGCACGATGGCGATGACCGGCGCAGCCGCGCTTCGATCGGTCGGAGAGGGCGACGCACGCCGGCTCCGTCGCCTGGCCGTTCGCTTCGCGCGCCCGGTCCCCAATGGCACCACCTTGCGGGTGTCGGGATGGAGCATCGCGCCCGGGGTCTACTCATTGGAAACGCGCGATGGTGACGGAAACCTCGTGATCAGCAACGCGACGCTCGAGCTCCGGTGACCGGTCCCGGCCGAGGCCGCGTGCGAGGGCGCATCGCGACCGACGGGCTGACCAGTTGGTGGGACGCGGTCGACATGGCCGACGGCACCCGACGCGTGCTTAGGCGAGGGCCCGCCGTGGAGGACGGCTTGCCCTGGGACCCCGATCCCATCGAGCCGGAAGCGGCCTGGTCGCCGCCCGTCGCGTGGACGCTCGATGACCTGGTGCCGCTGCCGGGCGAGACGGCGGCGGAGGACGACGTCGCACTGCAAGCGGGGGTGGCCGCGGCCACGATCAGCGCGGCGGCGGCGGGGCGGCTCGGCGATGGCGCCGGGTTTGGGAGGCGGGCGGTCTGGGTCGAGGGCACCTGGAGGCTGGTAGGGTCCGAGAACGGTTGCGGGGGCGAGGCCGTGGCGGGCGCGCTCCTGCTCGCACTGGATGAAAAGGACCCCCTCGGCGCGGCGGGAATGTTGGCCGACGACGCCCCGATCGACCGGGCTCGATGGCTGATCGGCGCGATGGCGGCCCACCTCGCCAACGAGCGCCACATCCTCGCCCGCCGCGTTGCCTCCGAGCTCCGCACGGACGCGACCGGCACGCTGAGGGCGCTCGCGACCCGCCTCTTCGCGGCCTGTCCCCCGCCCAGGTGGGAGGGCGGCAACGTCCGGAGCGACGGCGTCCGCATCCACGCCGACGACCACTGCGTCTTCGACGGCGAGCGCCTCGACGCCCGGCCGACACGGACGCTCGCCCGCGGGCTCATCGGCGTCCCCGAAGCCGCCCCGCTGCGGCGGTGGCTCGTCGCGGCCTCGCGGCTGCGGGTGGACCGGGCGTTGCTGGCGCGGCGGTAGCCTTCCCCCGCTCCTCGATCGCGCTTAGCTTGTTCCCGTGACCACCCCCGCGCTCCCCGATCGACTCGTGCTCTTCGACGGCGAGTGCGGCATGTGCGACGGGCTGGTGCAGTGGCTCCTCGCCCACGACCCGGGCGGCCGCTTTCGGTTCGCGCCGTTGCAGGGCGCCACCGCCCAGGCGCTCCGCGTGCGCTTCCCGGAGATGCCCCGGGACATCGATACCGTCTTGTACTTGGAGGGGGGCCAGCTCTTTCAGCGCAGCGCGGCCGCGTTTGCCATCGCCGCACAGCTACGCGCACCCTGGTCGTGGTTTCGGGCCTTCGGGCTCCTGCCGCGGGCCCTCACCGACCTGGGCTACCGGCTGGTCGCGCGCTTCCGGTACCGCGTGTGGGGGAAGCTCGACGCTTGCCGGGTACCGACCTTGGGCGAACGGGCACGGTTTTTTCCGTAGGCGCTACAGCTTCATCGCCAGACACGCTTCCTCGAAGGCGGGAACCAGCTTGTCGATGAGCGGATCGTGCGTGATCCCGCCGCCTTGGGGGATCAGCCGCGCCCGACAGTAGATGGCCTTGTCGCCGCCCGGCGCCGAGATTACCCGGATGATCTGCACCGTGCCGTTCGAGGCCCGCGCGGTCATGAAGCGCTGGGTGAGGCTCTTCTCGTCGCGCTCCTTCCGCCAGCTCCAACCCATCATCTCCTTGAACAGCTCGGCCTCCAGGACCGGCACCCAGTCATCGACCGGCTTGCAACTGGGGCCGCACATCACGCCGATGCGAAATTCGGACTCGCGCCCCAGGACGCCCGCGTCAGGGGGCTCGTAGCTGCCCTTGGGCGTGGACTGGGCCACCCAGGTGCTGGGCACCACCGCCTTGATCTTCTGGTCCAGAAGCACCACGGCCTTGAACTGCAAGTCGTCGATGTAGGCGACGGGGACTTTCTTGTTGGCGGCGCCGGCGGCGTCGCCGGCGAGGGCGGAGGCGAGGAGGAGCAGGAGCATCGGCATGGCCGGCGGCCACTATCTCGGCGGCGGCTGAGCGCTACTGCGGACCCACGCCGCCACCCCTCCGCGCGCCTCGTCTACGAGCCCCACGCTGGCGCCGTTGCGCCCGGTGTCGAGGCGCTCCACGCTCGCGCCCGGCTCCTCCGCAAGCATCAACGCCAGGATGCTGCCCGCCACTCGATGGAGCAACACCCGACAGGACACCGCCACCTCCCCGAGCCGCCGCTCCGCACCCTCCCCGACGAACCAGCCCACCGCCACCAGGCCATGATCAGCGAGGCGATCGCGAACCGAGGCGACGTACACCCGCGCCTCGCTGGGAATCGTGGAGCGGCCCGTCAGGCGCAACTGGTTGGTCCGGACCAGCAGCTCCTCGACCCTCGACGCGTCGGCGTCGCACGCGGCCCGCACCTCTACGATCAGCTCCAGGCCGTGTAGAAAGCGGGTGAGCGCCGCTTCACCGTCTGCGGCAGCGTCGGCCACAGCGCTCCCGCTCTTCCAGGAGGACGCTCGCGCCGGCGCCGCCTCGGTCCGAGACCACCCGAAGAACCCCGCGCCGGTGAGGAGCGTTTCACGAAATCCAGCGACGTCGCCGCCAAGGACGCGGACGCCTGGGGCATTGGCCGCGACCTCCGCCCGCTCCACCGCGCTGTCGTCCAGAAAGGCGAGCGCATCCAGGCCCACGCCCAGGCGCTCGGCGATGCGACGGCAGGCCGTCGACTTGGAACCGAAGCCCACCTCCACCACGTCGAAGCTGTCGAGGTCGCAGAGGTCCTCCCGCAGCTCCGGCCGCAGCCTGAACCGGTCCCGCACCAGCGCCGGGTCGTTGCGACTGCACAAGGCCAGCGCGATGCCGCGCACCCGACACACCCGCAACGCGTCGTGGAGACCGCGAGGCGCCAACCAGAACGCTGTATCGGCATCTACCGATGTATCGCCGCTCCATGCCGGGTTGCGGACGGCGAAGTCGACAGCCGCGATCTCCCCATGCACGAGCGTGTCATCCAGGTCGACCACGATCACCTTCACCAGCGGCCCCCGCCGCGCTGCCGCCCACGCGAGCACCGCAGCGGCCTCGACCTGGGCCGCGTCTCCGGCGCCGAGTCGGCTCTCGCCCAGCTCCCCCAGCTCAGGCTCGCCGTGACCGACGCCGAAGCGCACCGCGTCCGAGACGATGCCGTGTCGTGCCCACAGGCCGGCGACGTCGACCACGCGATGTCCGTCAAGGAGGGCGGCCGCGTCGCTCCATGCCGCCGTCACCGCCGCCGGCAAACCCTCTGCGCCGCCCGAACCCGCCGGCGGCGGCCGCACCCCGCGCAAAACCAGCGGAAATCGCTGCAACGTCGCCAGCGCCGCCCGCGCGAAGGCCAAGCTGTCCGGGGGCGGCGGCCCCCCGCGGATGGCGGCGTTCCAGGCCCCGCGCATCCAGTCGCGGTCGAAGAGATCGGCGTACACCAGCTCTGGTGAGAGCGCGTCGATGGCCGCTGGATCGGTCGCCGACAGCACCGCCACGGCCTCACCCGCGCGACGCAGCGCCTCCGCCAGCCGCTCCAAACCGCAGCGCCCCACCAGGACGATCATCCCAACCACCAGCCCGACAGTGTGTAGCGGGGGCGGGTCGGCGGCTCGACGGCGTGCCATGTGTCCGCGGTCGGCGCGAAGACGAGCACGTCCCCGAGGTGCGGAAGCCACCGCGATCGGACATGCAGACCATCCGAACCCGGCTCTCCGAAGGCGATCGCGCCGCCATCCCCCGCGGTCCATCCGGCGTTGAGCCCAACGACCAACGTCGCCGCATACCGCGCGCCATCGGGGTGGACGGCCATGCGCTCGCCCGGCATCAGCGCCCACGCGTTGAGCACCAGCCCCCGCGCGAGCTCGCGCCCGAGCGCCGCTCCGAACGCGGCCCGGGCCTCAGGCGCGTCGAAGAGCCCCCGCACCAGGGCCAGCGCGCCGCCGACCTGTTCATCGACCAGTGCGCGACTTCCGGTGACGACGGACGTGGCCATCGGCGACAGGGGCAACGACGCGGCCTGGGCGGCAGCCTCAGCCGCCAGTGCCGTCGGGATGAGTCCCGACAAGCACCGCGGACCGCCCCCCGCCCGGCCGCCTTCGATCAGTCGCCGCCACCGCTCGGCGTCCCGCCAGGCATCAGCCCAAGCGAGCGCCGCAACCGCCTGGGCGAGCGGGCGACAGTCCACCGATGGCACCGACGGCGCCGCCGGCTCTGGCCGTAGGCGCGCGTACCACGCCGCCCGACGGAGCGCGTCGGCCTCCGGGCAGCTGCGAAAATGGCGCACATCGAGCTCCGCAAGCGCGACGTCGTCGCCCTCATCAAGCGAGGCTACCATGGCTGCATCCAGATGCATCAGGCGCTCGAAGAGTGGGTCGAGCAGATCGACTCCGCCATCGTCGCGCGCCTCGACCATCACCTCGGGGCGGAGGTTCCAGCGCGACACCGCGCCGCCGTCAGCGCCCGTTCCGCGCCGCCCAACCCGGATCGACCAGCTCGATCGACATCGGCATCGGCTCGTGGTCGGGATCGCAACGGTACCCACGGAGGTCGGTCACCCCGGCCTCGGCCAGCACTTCTTCGTCCAACCACGCGCGGAACCGGGACTTCCGCGGATCGCGTGCCAGAAGCGCCACCGTGGCGTCGGCCAGGATCGCGGGCGTACGCCACTCGCGCGCCTCGCCCATCCCCAGGTTTTCGGTCGCCGCGGTTCGGATCCCGGTCACCGGCCACAACGCCGTCGCGGAGATGCCGTGGCTCTCCTCCTCCGCGTCGATCGCCATCGCGAGGGCGGTCATGCCCCACTTCGACACAAGGTAGGGCGCCTTGCCGTGCAGGGCGTCCATCACGATGGGCGGCGACATCATCAGCACGTGGCCGCCGCCGCGCGCGCGGAGGTGCGGGAGCGCCGCACGACTGACCGCGAAGGCCGCGCGCATGTTCACGCCGAAGACCAGATCAAAGCGCTTGACCGACCAGTCGGCGACCGGACCCCAGTGGATCGCGCCCGCGTTGTTGACCAGGATGTCCAAGCCGCCGAAGCGCTCCACCGACTCCTGGACGACGCGGTCACAGGCTTCAGAGTCGCGCGCGTCGAAGGCGACGACGTGCGCGTCCCCGCCGGCCGCTTCGACCTCCCGCGCACAGTCCAGGAGCGTGCCCGGAAGGCGCGGGTCCGGCTCCATCGTCTTGGCGGCGAGCACCAACTTGCAGCCCGTGCGAGCCAGCGCCACGGCGCACGCCGCGCCCACGCCACGACTGGCCCCGGTGACGAGCACCACCTTGTCTTTCAGCGACCACATGTGCACCTCGTGGGGGCTCTTATCTTGTCGACGGGGCGATCGGTCGCCAGCGCCGTCGCGGTGCCCGACGGGGTCAGCCGGCCTACCTGCACGCGCACGCGTCGGTCTCGTGGAGCGCAGGCACTGCCGCAAGCAGCACGACGACGGGCTGGGCGATGCGCCAGGCCAGGACGTCTCGCCAGAAAGGCGCTGCGGCGCATCGCGGCGCCGCGGACGGGTGCAGCGGGGCGTTGCCTCGGGGGGGGGCACCGCTTCGCGGTTCCCCCCTACCGGGGCGTCCCCTCCGGGGGGGGCACCGCTTCGCGGTTCCCCCCTACCGGGGCGTCCCCTCCGGCCTCCAAGCTACGCTTTCCGGCCTGCGGCGCGAGTCGCGTAAATAACGCGCCTCGCGCGCCCCTCTCCCCCCTCCGGATGGCGCCCATGTCGCTGGGTTTTTCATGGCTCTGGGAGCTGGCGTCGCGACAGCATGAGTGACTAAACAGAAACTCGGGGGGCGGACGCTCGCCGCCCCTCCTCGGCAGCCCCCCATGCCGCTTGACGTTTCATGGCTTTGGGAGCCGCAGAATGCGGCACGGGCAACTAACCAGAAACTCACCGCCCTGTGCTCGGGCACCCGCTACGCTGCGGCCGGAAGCTCCACGGCGTAGCCGGGCTTTTTGAGCCTGCGCGGAGGCGGGCTCGCCGCGGAGGGTGTGGCCGCCGCGGAGGAAGCGTAGTCGCCTCGAAAAGCAGTTTTCCGAGGCGTAGCCAGCTCGAAAAGCAGTTTTGCGGCTGATCGCGCCGTGGTGAGCGCGAATTGTCGGCGTTGGTTCGTCGCCCAACCCCCGACGGCG
>CANLGL010000028.1 GCA_947490345.1 Deltaproteobacteria bacterium | reverse complement strand
GTACCCGACGCTCGCCCAATACCCATCCGTCGTCGCCGCCGTGAAGTTGACATCCACCGTCGTTCCGTCCCCGGCGAACATCTCGGGCTCGTCGCTCTCCTGATACCAGAGCACAAAACGGCAATCCGCCGTCATGTTGAGGACCTCCAGCATGCCGTGCACGAACTTGATGTCGGCCGTAGCCCTCGCCGTCGTCAGCGGGAAGAACCGCCAGCCGGTCGTGTTGTCGGTACTTCCGCGGGTGAACACACATGCAAACGGACTGAAGCCTCGACGGACCATGCTACACCTCGGCCCGGAACATACCGCCCCCCCCCCCCCAAATGGCCAGCGTCTTGACGCATTCTTGACATCATTTCGCTGTCGCGACGGAGGTGCCGGCCAGCGTCGTTCGCGCGATGGCTACGAAGCGGCGCGAACCTGATCAGGCGACCCGCGCCGCGTCTGCCGGGGGCCGGAAGGGTTCCGATAATAGCGCCGACAGCCGCACATGCGCTTCGGTCAGGGCGCCAATCTTCCCGGGGTAATCCCGCGGCGTGAAGGGTTCGCCGAAGGAAAGTCTGGCTTCGGCGCGGTACATCAGCGGGGCGTCCACCGGGTACATCGTCTCGCCGCCCTCTTGCCCGAGGGGGAGCACCTGGACCCCCTCGATGTTCAGATAGCGTGCGGCCGCGCGAAGAAAGGGCTGCAGGCGCCCATCGCGCGCGCGCGTCCCTTCGGGGTACAGCAGCACGATCATCCCGGCGTCCATCAGCTCGGCGCAGTGCGCCAGGGTCTGGAGCGCGACGCTGGCCAGCTCACGAGGGGTGAGCGTGTCCTGCTCGCTGGCGACGACGCTGGATTGCGCCGTCTTGCGGGTGTTCAGCGCGATCGAGGCCATGCGTCGCCACGCTTCGGTGTAGACCTTGGGGCCGGCGACGGCGACGAGCCGCCCGGCGAGCTCGGCGAGTCCGGCCTGCCAGAGCACCACGTCGGTCACCTGCGTGTCGGTGTAGGACAGGTGGTTGCACACGATCATCCGTCGTTGGGCGGGCGACGCGAGGAAGCTGCGGAGATTCCCTTCCCCGCGGATCATCCAGGGCGTTGCGACGGCTGCCATGTAGGTGCGGGTGAGCCGCTGGGCGAGAGGATCGGCTGGGTACAATCGCCAATCGTCGCCGGCTGTCCGAAAGGTGCCGCGCATCCGCTCGATGTCCGCGTCGCTGGCCGCATCGATGATTTCTTGCAGCCGCAGACGGAGGGCGTGCTTGGCGTCGGTTGGGCAATCGAGATGGTCTCCTACCCACCCGGCGAGCGCGGACCGGACGAGCGCCGTCGGCAGCGCGGCGAGGGTCTCGATCGACAGTTCCATCGCGGCAGGCGTTAGCCCGCTGTAGGCCCGGTCGGCTACAGCGCGGCGGTGCAGTTGCCACAGGATCTTCTCGACGCCGACACGGCGCTGCACGCCATCCACCTGCGGTTGGCGTCGTCGCGTCATCTCAATCCGCTGGACGAGGTCGAGGCGCAAGCCCGCTTCCTCGCCGGCGCCCCTGCCAGCTTCCGCTACGCGCCGCTGACCGACGCTGACGAGCTGCTGCGGGCTTGCGATGCCGTGAGTCCGCCGCTGGATCATCCGCTTGGGCGTGAGGTCGCCGCGGCGGTGGACGAGCTGCGGCTGTCGGTGCTCGCGCTCCGAGACCGGACCGCACTGGCCTTCGAGCGTCTCGGCGTCTCGGCCGGTTGGTTCGAGGGGGCCGAGGCGCCGACGGGCGCGCCGCCGCGGGTGCGGAAGCCGGACGAGGAGGTCCTGGATTTGGCCGTGGTCCTCGACCGGTTCCGGTCCGCGTTGCAGGCTCGTGGCTTCGATCGGTGGCGGGTCGAGGCCGATCCGGTGATGTCCGCGCGGGTGGTCGCCGATGCCCCGCGCCGTCTCCTCCGCATCAATCCGCGGGCGACCATTTCCCCGACCGACATGGAGGCGCTCGTGGCGCACGAAGTCGGGGTCCACGTTGCGCGCGCCGAAGCCGGGGCGGCACAGCCGCTGCGGTTGTTCTCGTTGGGCCTTGCGGGCTCCCTGGTCGCGGAGGAGGGGCTCGCGCTGCACGCTGAGGCCGAGGCGTGTGGGCTGCCGGTGGGCGCCTCGGATCGACTGGCGCTCCTGGCCGCGGCCGCACGCCGGGCGCGGGAGCAGAGCTTCAGCGGCCTTTACCGGGGCCTGGAGCCGCTGGTAGGCCCCCGGAACGCGTGGATCACCTGCCTTCGACTCAAGCGCGGTCTGGCCCACCCGGAAGAGCCCGGCGTCTACGCCAAAGATCGGGTGTACTGGCTGGGATGGTGCCGGGTGTCGGCGTGGCTGGCCACCGGCCGGTCGACGGCAACGCTGTCGGTTGGCAAGGTCGGCCTCGATCACCCCGTCCAGAGCTGGCTGGACGAAGGGTGGATCACCCTTCCTGAATGAGGTTCCCGAAGCCCGGGAGCTCCTCACGCAACAGGGCCTCCACCCCCATCTTCATCGTCATGATCGAGGACGGGCAGGTTGAACAACTGCCGACCAGCTTGACGATCACGTCGTTGCCATCGATGCGCAACAGCGTGATGTCGCCACCGTCGCCCTGGAGGGCCGGGCGCACCATCTCGTCGAAGATCTCCTGCACCTGCTCCATCGAGTAGGCCGCCGGGCCGACGGTGTCTGTCGCGGCCTCGGGAACGGGCGCCGCCGCTACGGCCGCGGCGGGCTCCGCAGCCGCCACAACCTCGGCCGCGGGCTTCGCCTTCTTCTTGGCCTTCGTCGCTTTGGCAGGGACAGCCTCGATGATCTCCGCGATGGGGGCCAACTCGACGACGGGTGCGACGACCGGAGCGACCGCCGCGGGCACCGCCGCGACGGGGGTAAGCTCGGCGACCATGGGAGGTGCCACCTCGACCACGGGCGCCTTCGCCGCCGGCGGCTCGACCCGGACCGGCGGCGCGTCGCGCCACGCGGGGGGTGGGGGCGCAGCGGCGGGGCGGACCTCAACGCCGAGCAGTCGCTTGAGTCCAGACTTGAGAGAACTGCGGATCATGGGGCCTCGGACGCTTTCGCCCAGTATAAGCGCGGTCTGGACATCCGCCGGTAGTCTGCCGCACGGAGGCTGCGTGATACGCGGCCGCTCTCGAGGTGCTCCATGTCCCTCCCGCACGTTCGCATTGTCGCCGCCGAAGTGGAAGTCGATGGTGCCTTCTTGATCACCCAGCGTCGTGCCGAGGCGGAGCTGCCGCTCCTCTGGGAGTTCCCCGGCGGTCGGGTGCGCGAGGGAGAAAGTGACATCGACGCGCTGCGTCGCTCCCTGCGCGACCGGCTCGGTGTGGAGACCCACGTGGGCCATCGGGTGCTGCACGTCACCCACGCCTATGGGGAGTACACCCTGGACATGGTCGTCTATCGGTGCGCGGTGGTGGGGACTCCGCGCTCCCTCCGCGTCGCTGACGCGCGCTGGGTGGCGCCCGAGCAGTTCGGCGACTACCGCTTTCCCGGTGCTGACCAGCAGACCGTCGACAAGCTGCTCCGCGACGGCTGATGTGTGGAACCCGATCGGGCTCAGTCCTTGAGGATCTTCGGCAATCGTGTGGTGGGGCTGACCTCGCTGGCCGGAGTGTCGCCTGGGATGAACTTCGCCGCGCCCGTGCGCAATGCCGGCTCGACATCGAAGATGACCAACTCCTCGTTCTCGGAGTCGGGGACGTGTTGGAGCACATACACGAAGCGCGCACCCCGCCAGTACCAACCCTTCATCTTGGTTTCATACTTACCAGCGCCGAACCGGGCCTTGAGGCGATCACGCAGCAAGAGACTTGAGCTGTCGCCGGTCACCCGGAGTCGGACACCCAGGATCACGTCATCCTCGTCGGCCAGCCATCCCAAGGTGCATGGGATGCCCATGTATCGGACGTTGTCATCCGTTGTACGGCCGTAGATGCTGAGTTTGCCCGCGTACTGCGGCGAGCCGTGTTCGCCGATATCCGAACCTTTTTGGCCGAAGCGCACCCCACCCAGGCTCACTTCGACATCCACCGGACTCGGCACGGCGGTCGGTGCGCCGAGGAGGGTGAACGCCCACGTCGGGTTGAGCGTCGGCATCGATCCCGACGGGTAGGCCACGGTGTGGAACAGGCCCCCGACCTGCCGTTTGTGGAGCGTCGAACGGATGCACTCCGCCAGTGCCGCGTCTCCCCCGCCCTGGACCCAGACGGACAGCACCGCGTTGGGGGAGGCGAAGGTGACTGTTGCGGTGACCTTGGCCCCCACCGGTGCTCCCGCAGCGACCGCGCACGCTGCGATGAGCGGCGAATGATCAGCGATGATCGCGTCGGTGGCGATCAGATCGACGCGGCGGTCGCGCCGGCGCTCCATGAGGAACGACCAACTGTCCTGTGCGCTTTGACTACCGGAGTCCGGCGCGAGCGGGTCTTCGCCCTCGGCGTCGTCGCCTGGACGCGACATCGTCATCCCATCGGCGACGGTGAGCACCACTTCGGGCGGCGGCAAGAGGACAGGTGCGGCCAGCACCGCAGCGACGAAGAGGATCATCAATTGGTGCGGAAGACGTGGTCCCACAGCGTCATCGAGACCCCGAATTTCCGTCCGTCCTTGTTGTGGTGATGGTTCATGTGGTGGGCCCGCAGGCGCTTGAACCAGACTCCACGTACCTTTCCGTGATGCACATAATAATGTGTCATGTCATAGCTGATGTAGCCGAGGATCTTCCCCGCCATGAACGCGAAGGTCCACGGGCCGAGCACGAGGGACCACAACCCGTAGAACCCCGCGGCCAACGCGGCGGCGGCGGCGGGAGGCATGACGAGCCGGTACTTGTCGTCGATGTACTCGTGGTGCACCCCGTGCAGGAAGAAGTGCATCCGGGGGCCCCAGGAGGTCTTCGGTGTCCAGTGAAAGAGCGTCCGGTGCAGCCAGTATTCAGCCAGGGACCACACGAAGAGGCCGGCGAGAGCCACTCCGATCGACGGTGCGATCGGCAAGTTCAGACCGACAGTGCCCCACGCGAACGAGGCGGTTGCGGCGGGCACCCAGACCAGCGGGACCACGTACCAGGGAACCCGGGAAAACCCGTCAAGAAACTTGTTCTCGAACATCGGCGGGGATTCGGGCGTGGCGGGGAAGAACATGCTTCGCGCCTATCCGAGATCGTCAGGCTGTCAAACCACCGGCAGTCGAGTAGGGAGGATGCGCGCGATGCGTTCGCCGACGCGCACAGCATCTCCGGCGTTGACAGTCCATTCTGCCGTGCCCGGCGGAAAGAGCAGCACCACGGTCGAGCCCATCTCGAAGTGGCCGATCTCGCCGCCGCGCTGGAGTGGGTGTGGCGGAGCGACGATGCGGCTGGGCACGGCCTCGCCGCTGGTGTTGGTCACGATCGGGTCGAAGACGACGCGGATGCGGCCAACGCCGAAGGCGCCGACCATGACCAGCGCCAGCTCGCCGGCCTCGGTGGTGATGCGGGCGCACAACCGCTCGTTCCGGCTGAACAAATACGGGATCTGTCGCGTAGCCGCCGGAAACACCGGCCACAGCGCGCCGGGAAGGTACTGAAAGCGGGTGACGGACCCCGCACATGGCGTGTGGACGCGATGGTAGTCGCGTGGCGACAGGTAAATCACCGCGTAGGCCCCGCCTTCGTAGCCCTCCTCTCCTCCAAGGAGTTCCTTCGCCGAGAAGTGCTGTGTGTCGCTCTGCGGGATGCGGTCGTTCTCCACGATCCCACAGGCGTACACCTTGCCGTCGGCCGGACTGACGATCGAGTCGGCCGCGGCGTCGACCGGTCGCAGCCCCGGCTTCAGCGCGCGGGTGAAGAAGTCCACCAACGACGAATAGGACTCCAGCGGACGTTCGGCTTCGTCGAGGTTCACCCCATACTTCCAGATGTAGAAGCGCAGCGCGGCCCGCAGCAACGGGCCCGGCAGGCGGAGCCGCGCCAGCGCCCCCATCCCGAAGGAGGCGGCGTGCTTGGGCACCAGGGAGAGCGCGGCCACGATCAGCGCGTCGTTCATGGCGGCGCCGGTAACGCGGAGACCCGGCTAAGCCCCCGCCATGCCCCGCCTATGGTCCTGCGCCCTGCCGTCGCCGCCGGTTCCCAGCCCGCGGGTGCTGCGGGTCGTGGACCGGGTCTGGTCGGCGATGCTGGACACGCCCCGGATGGCCGGGCCGATCGTGTCGCGGGCGATGCGCGAAGAGCGGACGCTCGGCAGCAAGGAGCGGCCGGTCGCGGGTGACATGCTCCTGGGACTGGTGCGCCACCAGCGCGCGTTGGCACGGATCGACGCCGACCCCGTCCGCGCCTGGCTCCTCCTCGCTGAAGACGGGGCTCCTGACCTCGATGATCCCGAGGACGCCTACGCAGTGGCGCTGTCGGTGCCCCATGAGCTCGCCGACGAATGGTGGGCCCGCGTCGGCCCCGAGCGCGCCGTGGAGTTGGCGAAAACCCTGGCGGGACGCGCTCCGGTGTGGCTTCGGGAGCTGCGGGCGGGTGCCGAGGTTCCGGTGGCGCACACCCGGGACGGGGCGGCGATCCGGCTCGACGCGCGTGCCAACGTCCAGACCTTTCCGGCCTTTCGCGATGGGGCGCTGGAGCTCCAGGACCTCGGCAGTCAGCGGATCGCAGAGGCGGCGTTCGTGGCGCCCGGGTGCACGGTGCTGGACCTGTGCGCCGGTGCAGGCGGGAAGTCGCTCACCCTGGCGGCGCTCGGGGCGCGGGTCACCGCCTGGGACGTGCGAGAGAGAGCGCTCCTGGAGTTGGCCGAGCGTGCGCGGCGGGCGCGACTCTCCATCCGGATCGCGGAGCCGACGGGCACCTACGATGTCGTGCTCGTCGATGCCCCTTGCAGCGGCACGGGCGTGCTCCGCCGCCATCCCGAAAATCGGTGGAAGCTGAGCTACCCGGTCGCAACGCAGCGCGAGCTCCTGGCCCAGGCACGGCAGTTGGGTGGGCGCGTCGTCTACGCCACCTGCGCGCTGACCCTTCGTGAAAACGAAGAGATCGCGGGCGAGGGCACGACGTTGTGGCCAGAGCCCGGCGGGAGCGAGGGTTATTTCTGGGCGGTGTCGCCGTGACCTACGGCCGCTGGCTCCGCAGTGTCGCGCCGCAGAGCTTGTAGAACAGCCGCGCGGCAACATTGCCGTCCCACTCGCCGGGGCCGATCTCGTTGACGTCGAAGCCGACGATCTCCCGCGCGTCGGCCAGTCGAGCCAGCAGGCGCTGCACCTGCCGCCAGTCCAGACCGCCAGGCACCGGCGTGCCGGTCGTGGGGCACAACGAAGGCTCCATCCCGTCGACGTCGAAGGACACGTAGACCTGAGCCGGCAACGCGGCGATGATCTCGTCCACGAGCGTCGTCCAGGGCTCTCCGTCCGCGAGGCGAGCCGCGAGGTCCGCATCGAAAAACGTCCGCAGCCGTGGCTCCGAGCGGATCAGCGCCACCTCGGCGCTCCCGACATCCCGGATCCCCACCTGCACCACCAACGACACATCGGAAATGTGTCGCAGTGTGTTGAACATGATGCTGGCGTGCGACCAGGTGAAGCCTTCGTAGGCATCCCGGAGGTCGGCGTGGGCGTCGATGTGGAGCACGCCGACACCTGGGAAACGCTCCGCGACGGCACGGATGAGGCCGAAGGGACTCGAATGGTCGCCGCCCACGACGGTGGGGATTTTGCCCGCATCGAGCGTGGCCATCGCGGAGGCGTACACCACGTCATTCACCCGCTCGGACAGCCGATTCACGCGTGCGGCTGCCTCGGGATCGTCGCCGAGGTTCTCGATCACGCGCAGCGCGTCAGGCTCGGCCTCGTCGTCCCAAGCGCGAATCCGTTCGTCCTCGGGAAGGAGCGCGATGCCAGCTTGCCAGAAGTCGCCATACTCGACGTCGAACAGATCGACCTGGACGGACGCGCTCACCAAGGCGGCGGGCCCCCCGCGCGTGCCGCGGCGATAGCTCGTGGTCGCCTGCCAGGGCACCACTTGCACCTGGATGCGCGCGGTCTCGGGTGAACAGGGCAGCCCATAGAGACTGCCTTCCGCAGCCGGGGCGTCGGGGTCGAACGTCATCGGCACGGGCTAACATACAGGGGAGGGGGGAGAGGCCGCGGCGGCATCTCCCCCTACCGCGCCATACCCTTCGGCCTCCAACCTGCGGTTTCCGGCCTGCGGCGCCCGTCGCGCTGGTAGCGCGTCGGGCGTGGCGCTCTCCCCCTCTCAGGGTGCACGATTCCGACCGAGGCGCTCGTGGGCAGCAGCGAAGTCGTCGCCGAGGAAGCTCGCCGCAAGGTTGATGTCCCCCGCCAGGAGCGCGGCGGCGGTGACACAGGCCAGCTCGCGGGCACAGCGGGCGCCGATGAGGGCCTGACACTCTGCGGCGGTCCCCTTCTGCGTGCCGCCCCCGATCGTCGCCGCGTGCAAGGACGGCAGATCGAGCGAGGCGTACAGGTCGTAGCCGCGGGCCTCCAACGACAGCGTGCTCGCGCAGCTCTCGGCGACATAGGCGGCGTCCTGCCCGGTGGCGATGTAGATCCCGGCGAGACCATTGGCGATCTGGAGCGCGTGGTTTGCGGTGCCCATGCGCCCGTAGGCGAGGTGGTAGTCGGTCCACAACTCGGCGAGCGCGGCGGCGCTGGTTCGGAGGCGGTCCCGGAGCAGGGCGCCGGGGATCGTCACTTCGGCGACGACCCACTTGCCGCGCCAGTGGCGGGTGCTGGCTCGCTTCTCGGGGTCGTATCCGTGGAGCGACACCCGTGGCTGACCCGGGATGGCGGCGACGACGGCGGCAACGGCGCGGTTCACCATGTTCGCGCCGAGCGCGTCGCCCGTGGTCATGCGCAGGGTCAGGAGCAGCCGGCGCCCCAGGAGCTCCCAGCTCAGCTCCGTCACCCGCCCGATTCCGGTCGTTGCCTCGGCGACCATCGTGAGCTGCTCGCGGTTTTCATCCACCCAGCGCCCCGCTGCGAGCGCGCCATCGACGCCATCGTAGGCCAGCAGCGGGAAGAGCGCGTACCCGTCGCGGAGCACGATGGCGGAGACCCCGCCGGCGTCGGTGCACAGCCGGAACCCGCGCTGGTAGCTCGCCACCATCGTCCCTTCGGTGGTGGCGAAGGGCACGGCATAGTCGCCCGAGAACTCGCCCCGCAGGCGAAGCGGCGAGGCGACGCCGACCGGCACTTGCGCATAGCCGATGAGGCCCTCGACGTTGCCACGAGCACTGCCGACGGGGACGGGGGCGCCGGCCAGGTGATCGTGCCCCCAGGCCAGCCGCGTCGCGCCGAGAAAACCGAGGCGATCCGTCACGGCCGTGGCGCCCCAGTCATCGGCAGGATCGCGGGGCGGTGACGGTGGTGTGGTCGGACTCATGAAGTTCTGTATACTCGGCGCGTGTCTACGCTCCTCCTACTCTTCCTCACCTTCGGCTCCCCCCCTGCCGACGCGAAAAAGCCCCCGCCGGTTGCCGCATGGCGCGTGGGCGACGCGGTCGCGGACGAGCACAAAAAGGGCATGCTTGCGCTCACCAGCGCCGACTGGGCGGCGGCAGAGGCGAGCTTCAAGCTGGTTCTCGCTGCGGAACCCGAGTGCGGCCAGGCGTTGACCGGCCTGGGGCGCGCGATGGTGATGCAAGGGCGCGCCGTCGAGGCGCTGACGCCGCTTCAGAGCGCGACCCGGCTCTTCGCCGATCAACTGGAGGCCCACCTCTGGCATGCCAAGGCCGCTGCCGCGACCGGGGACCGGCAGACTGCGCTGAGCGAGGCCAAGGCGGCAATCGGCGTCAAGGCGGGCAACGTCGACGCACAGCGAGTGGCACAGGGCGTCCTGCGGGAGGAGAAGCGGCACGACGAGGCCCACGCGATGTTGGCGACGGCGCGCGTGGCGGCCAACAATCCCGCGTTCGACTGCATGGAAGGGGTGCTCTTTGCCCGCGAGGGCAAGCTCGGTGACGCCCAGCGCATGGGCACCACCTGCAGTGGCGTGCCGGACACCACGCTCTATTCCGAGCTCACCCGTGAGATCAGCGAGGCGGTGACCCGCTCGGAGACCGAGGCCGTGCCGGCGCCGTAGCGGCGCTGGCCCTCAGCCCCCGACACCCTTGGGTGGCTTTCCATGATCCACCAGCCGGATGGCCTCGTGGGCGAACCGGCGCACCAGGCGCTCCTGCATCGGCGATTGCAGAAAGCGCACGGCTGCCAAACTCGGGAGCGGGTCACCCAACCGCTCGGACTCAAGGAGCGCTGCGGTCAGCGTCTTGACGTCGTGCGCGAAGAAGATGGCGCGGGCGCGTCGATCCGAGAGCACCAGATCACGCAGGGCGTCGCTGTCGGGAAGCGCAGACCCGGACGGCTCGACCCCGTCCAGCGCCCGTCCGCTGTGGATGAACTGCGCCACCATCAACGCCAGGCGCGCCGCCCCCGGTCCCTGCCACCGCTGCAACGCGCTCCGCGCCGCGCTCCCCGCCGTGAAGCGGTGCGTGACGTCGAGCCACCCCTCCTCGACCTCGGGGTTGGCGTCGTGGGCGGCGTCGAAGTGCCACAAGCGATGCGCCCCCGCCAGCACGAGCGCGTCGCCC
Organism: Deltaproteobacteria bacterium; assembly: GCA_947490345.1. Lineage (GTDB taxonomy): Bacteria > Myxococcota_A > UBA796 > UBA796 > SXON01 > SXON01. The sequence continues at coordinate 50,129 of CANLGL010000028.1, read as the reverse complement.
ACCCCCGCCCAAAGGCCCTCCGAAACGGCGGCGGCGACTGCATCGAAGCACTCCGACGCGCTCCCGGTGGTGATGGCCGCCACGAGACCCGCGACCGTCGGGACCTGCGAGTTGCCCGCCGGGCTACCACCGGCGCCGGCCCAGCCCGCCCAGCGCTTCCGGAAACCCGCCCAGGGCGGAAGCAGGTCCTCCCGCGTCCCCAGCGCGATGCTGTATACGAGGCCGCCAAGGAGGGCGTCGGCCGCGGGGTGCGGGTCCGACGGCGGACCGGCGGCCTCGACCAGGTCCAGGACCTTCTCGATGTAGATGAGCGGATGCCCGAAGTCGAGGAAGTGCGCAGCCACCAGCGGGTAGAGCACCGCTTCCCACTGTGGGCGGTCGAAGCGCGCCGCAACCATCCCTCGCGCGAGGGCTTCCGCACCCGCGACGTCCTCGTTCTCGACGCGACGCAGGAGCTCCTCGCCCGCGTTCGGCCCAGGCGCCTCTGGTTGCGGTCGTGGGCGCTGGGGTTGTCCCGCGACGCCGCGGGCCGCGAGGTCGAGGACCTCGGTCACCACCTGGACCTCGTGCTCTCGGAGCGAGCGGCCGGGGGGCGGCAGCGTCACCCACCCGAGGAGGTCAGCGGCCAACGCCGCGGCATGCCCCTGACCGGCGTCGTTGCGATCGACATCCCAAGCGGCGCCCCACGCCAGCAGCTCGGCCACGCTGGTCCCGGCCAGCAGCAACCGCGCGACCTCGCGCGCCATTCGCGACGTCTGGACCCGCTCCATCGCCTGCCGCAGGCTCAGCCAGCGGGCCTCGACGTCGATGCGCACGTTGCGCTGGACCTCGATCACCCCGTCCGTGACGCGCACGGCGTGGCACTGGACCGCCTCCTCGCCGAGGACGCATGCCCCGGTGGTGACGTCAAACTTGAAGTTGTGCCAAACGCAGGTGAGGGTCTTCCCGGTGAGCTGGCCCTGGGCCAGCGGATAGCCTTGGTGAGGACAAGCATTTTCGAGTGCAGAAAGTGCGCCGTCGGCCGCACGGACCACGAGGACGCCGCCTCGGGCCTTCATGGCACCGGCGGGGAGGTCGGCGCTCGGGAAAAGCGGGGTCCATTCCATCGCCACCACGTACCCCCCGCGGACGTTCCACGTGGAACGCGCCGTCGGTCCGTGACGTTTCCGTGATACGGGCGACCGATGCCCGGCATCGCGGTCGTCTCCAATCCCCGTTCCCGCCAGAACCGGAAGGACCCGTCGCTGAGCGGGCAGATGTCGTTCATGTTGGGCGCGCGTGGGCTCCTCGCCCAGCCGCAGACCCGTGACGAGCTGGTGGCGCAGGCACGCGTCTTTCGGGACCAGGGCATCGATGTGCTGGCGGTCAACGGGGGTGACGGCACGCTGCACATGGTGCTGACCGCGATGATCGAGGCGTACGAGGACACGCCGCTCCCGTCGATCGCCATCCTCCGCGGCGGCACGATGAACACCATCGCGCACGGGCTCGGCATCAAGGGGAGCCCAGGCGAAATCCTCTCCTCGGTGCTGCTGCGCTACCACACCAATCAGCCGATTCCGTGGGCAGAGAGGCATATTCTCAAGGTGGAGGGGGGCGAGCGGCCGGTGTACGGCTTCCTCTTCGGCAATGGGCTGTTGAGCAACTTCCTGGAGGAGCACTACCGGCACCCCGACCCCTCTCCGTTGTCAGCCACGTGGCTCCTGATTCGCGCCTGTGTGTCGGCGTTGCACAATGGCGAGCTCATTCGGCGGCTCTCCGCGCGGGCGCGCTGTCGGGTGGAGGTGGATGGCCGGCCGTGGCCCGGCGACAGCTACTTGACGGTGACGATGGGGACCGTCGACGACATCGGGCTTGGGTTTCGCCCCTTCTACGAGGCCCTGCGGCACGCCGGACGGCTCCATGTCGTGGGGTTCGCTTGCGACGCACTGGGGATTGTCCGCTGCCTGCCGCGGGTGCGAATGGCGTTGCCGATCGAAGCGAAGGACATCTACAGCGCCGTTCCCGAGCGGGTCGTGCTCAGCTCGGACACGCCGATGACGTTTATGGTCGACGGCGACTTCCACCCCGCCGGGCAGGTCCTGACGGTGAGCGCCGGCCCTCGGATCCGCTTCCTCCTTCCGTAGGCGCGGCCGCCGCTCCGCGTGCGATCAGGTCGGGCGGTGCGCCGAGGGCCTGGAGCGCCTCCGCGAGGTCGCCATGCAGGGGCGCGGCCGCTCCGCCGGCGCGCTCGACATGGAGGAACGGTCGCACCAGACCCGCCTTTTCGGAGAAAAACCGCGCGGTGCGGGGGTCCGCCCCAGCCAGGGGGTGCCCCTGCCGGGCGAACGCCGCCAGCGCCGGCATCAGCGGCCCCTGAAGCTCGATGCGGACGAGCGAGTGGCTGGCCACCATCGCCACGCGGCGGAAGCGCCCGCCCGGCACACTCCCTGACGGCGGCGTCTCACCGAGCATCAACGCGACCACGCGATCGGGCCGGCCGACCGCACCCGACCGAGCGCCGAGCCATGGGCCCTGCGCCCGCCCGCCCGGCACCGCCCACTCCCTGAGCTCCGGTCCTCTCTCCAAGGCCACGACGGTCTCCACCTCCGGTGTCTGCGGAAAAAGGTCGATGGCCGAGACCGTGCGCACGCGCATCCCATGGGCGGCCAGGATGTCGAGATCCCGCGCCAGCGTCTCGGGGCCGCATGACACATACACCATGTGTCGAGCCAGGGCGGCGACACGCGCAAGAACCCGGGGATCGGAGCCCCGGCGCGCCGGGTTGAGGATCACCGAGTCGAAGGGCTCCGACACATCCAGGTGTTCTACCCGGACCCCGCGGACCTCCATGTTCCGGGGGGCCAACTCGGCCGCCGCCCGCGCCGCCTGGGGCACTTCCTCGACCGCCACCACGCGACGTCGCCCGGGCGCGAGCATCAGCGCGTAGGCGCCGACGCCGCTGTACAGGTCGAGGATCGACTGCGCATCGCCCACGGCCGCCTTGACCAGACCGTGCAGGGTCCCCGCCTGCCGGGGATCGACCTGGAAGAACGCCCCGGGATGGAGCCGGTATCGTGTGTCGCCGATCTTCTCTTCAATCGTTGCTTTTCCCCAGACCAGCCTTGGAGCCGCGCCCATGACTCGTTTGCCATCCGGGTCAGCCCGACTCACCGCGACCGACGCGAGGTGAGGGAGCGCTTCGGTGAGCTGCGTCAGGCCCTTGCGCCCGCCCGGCACGTCCGTTCCGCCCTTGACGGCGAGCACGAGCTGGAGCTCTCCCGTCGCTTGCGAGCGCCGCAGGTCGATGCTGTGGACCTCGCTGCGTCCCGATAGCCAGGCCCTCACGCCTTGGAGGCCGGCGCGCAACCCCGGCTCGAGCACCGGACAGTCAGGGGTGTCGAGGATCCTGGTTCCAGCGGCGTCGTAGAGGCCTACCGCAACGCGTGGGCCGTCTACGCGAATGGGCAGCTTGAGCCGATGGCGATACCCCTCGGTGTGTTGCGCCGGTATCACTTCGGGCGCCGCCGGCAGGTGCGGGTAGCGGGCAAGGGCGCGGGCCAGGCGCTCACGCTTTCGTTGGAGCTGGTCGGGGTAGCTGGCTTCGGCCAACGGGCAGCCCGGACACATCGGGCGATGTCGGCACCGCATGCGTCCACGTAGCCGAGGCCGAGCTACTTGGGGGCCGGAGCTCAGCGTTTCGATGATCGGCATCCCGCTCGGGCCCTTCAGACTCACCGGCCGCATCGATCAGGGAGGGATGGGACAGGTTTGGCACGCTGTGCATGCCGGCACCGGCGTCGCGGTGGCCGTGAAGCTCGTCAAAGACGGACGCCCCGAGCTGGCCGAGCCCTTTCTCGCCGAAATGAGGGCCGTAGCGCGGCTCGATCACCCTCACATCATCACCGTGCTCGACTGCGGCCGGGTGGATGCGGCGGCCCATGCGGCTTCCAAGACGCGACTTCCGCTCGGGAGTCCGTGGATGGCGATGGAATACTGCTCGGGGGGGACGCTCTCGGCAGCGCCCCCAGCGGACTGGGAAGAGGCCCGTGGGGTCGTGGTGGACGTGCTCGCCGCGCTCGCCTATGCCCACGCGCGTGGGGTGCTGCACCGCGACCTCACGCCGGGAAACGTGCTGTTGGCGACGGCCGAGGACGCGCGCCCGGGGCGGAAGCTGACTGACTTCGGCCTCTCCGCGCCGCTCGGTCGCATGGAGCCGGGCGTGATTGTCGGGACCCCGGCGTACATGGCTCCGGAGCAGCTTCAGAGCGAGCTGGGAGGGCAAGGCCCGTGGACCGATCTGTACCAGCTCGCCTGTTTGACCTGGGCGCTTTGCACCGGGACGCCTCCTTTCGGCGCCGATCGGCCCGCCAGCGTCCTGGCGATGGCGCATCTGGAGCTGGAGCCGCCGGCCTTTCGGGCGCGGTTCGTCGTCCCCGAGGGCCTGGAGGACTGGCTCCGGACTCTGCTCGTGAAGCGGCCGGCTCGGCGGATCCAACACGCCGCCGACGCCAGCTTGACGCTGCAGGCGCTCGAAGGGGGGCGTGTCGCTTCGGTCGGGGTCCCGGCGAGCTGGCAGCGCACCGAGCCTGGCCGGATTCCGGCGCGTCTGGTGGACGCTGGGCTTGGTCTGCACGCCTTACGGCCGGTTCCGCTGGTCGGCCGAAAGCGGGAGCGGGACCGACTGTGGGAGCTTTTGCGGGAGGTCAGCGCGACCTGGTCGCCGCGCGCGGTGCTTTTGCATGGGCCCGCAGGTGTGGGCAAGACTCGCCTGGCACGGTGGGTCGCCGAGCGCGCGCACGAGCTCGGCGCCGCGCATGTCTTGCAGCTCGAAGGCACCGACGGTCCCGAGGCCTACTGGCGCTGCCAGTCCCGTCATCTCGGCCGGCCCCCCGAAGCCGGTGAGCCCGATGACCTCGACACGTTTGCGCCCGAGGCCGCGCTGAGTGGCGCTGGTCTCCACCCCAGGGTGTTGCGAATGAGGCGCTTCGTCGAAGGGGTGGCGATCGAGCGACCGGTGGTGATGGTGGTGGACGACCTGCACGCCAACATGGATGCGGTGGCCCTGGCGTGGTCTCTATTGACGGATGCGACCGGCACCCCGGTGTTGCTGCTGCTTGTGGCGGGCGCGGAGGGCCTCGCGGAGGCACCTGCGGTTGCGCAGGCGCTTTCCGGCCTGGCGGGGCGCGTGGAGATCGTTCGCCTGGAGCTCGGCCCGCTCGCGCCGGTCGAGGAGCATGAGCTCTTGAAAGATGGCCTTGGCCTGGCCGCGGCGTTGGTCCACCGGCTGACGGAGGTAACCCAAGGCAACCCGGGAATGGCCGTGGCCGTGGTCGGGCAGCTCGCTGACCGGGGCGCACTGAGGGCGGAGCCGGCGGGCTTCGACGCCCCTCCGGGCGTCTCCATCGATCTTCCAGAAGCGGTGCTCGCGCCCTGGATCGCCAGGGTCGACAGGTTTCTGGCCTCGCTCTCGGCTGGGGAGTCCGCCGTGGAGACCCTCGTCGTGGCGGCGCTGCTGGGGGGCCGGGTCGTCGAGGGCGAATGGCTCGCGGTGTGTCGTCGATTGGGCGTGGCCCCGCCGGTGGGCCTGGTCGAGCAGCTCGTCCGCGCGCGCCTCGTCGTCCTGCTGGAAGCGGATGATGACGCGATTCACTGGACCTTCGCCCACGGAATGGTTCGCGAGGCCTTTCGCAGGCGGGTTGGCGGGGCCGCGCGGATGGTCGAGCTCCACCGGGCCATCGCGTCGAGCATGGACGAGCAGGTCGAGCGCGGCACGGGGACCGTTGATGATGCCCGGCGCGCCGCCCACCTGTTCGCGGCTGGAGCTGGTTCCGCGGCGCTGGATCTGTGGTTGCGGGCGGTCGAGCGGCGGGCTGCACTGGCGGACTGGTCAGGCGTGCAGGGCGTGGTCACCGCCGCCGCTGCGGCGTTGTCCGCGCTCCCGGGCGCGCCGAACGACGAGCGCCGGCTGCGCTTTGAGGTGTGGCGCGCGCGCGCAGGGATCCGGGGCGCCTCCAGCCTCTCCGGCGCGGAAGCCATCCAGTCCGCCGGAAGGCTCCTCGATCGGACGGTTGAGGATGCGCGCGGTCGATCGTGGCCAGACGCGTTGAGCGAGGCGCTTTTCGCTCGCGCCGAGGTTCATGAGCTCGCGGGCGAGGGGCGCGCGGCGGCGGAGCGGCTGCAGGAGGCCCGAGGAGCGGCGTGGTTGCTCGGTGAGGAAGTGCGCGTGGCGTATGCCGACCTCGCGCTTTCCAAGTTGGCGTTGCGGCGCGGAGATCTTGCTGGCGTCCGGGGTCTGGAGGAGGCGCGCGGCTTGGCGATTCGGCTGGGAGATCGGCGGTTGGGAGGCGAGGCCAGGGTCGTGCTCGCCCAGGTGGCCTTGGCGGCTGGGCAACCGGCGATCGCCGAGGGCCTGGCCCGCGAGGCGCTTGCACTCGCGGGTCCACGCACCCAGCGCCCCACGACTGCGGCCGCGCTCGTCGTCCTCGCCGATCTGGAGCGGCAGCGTGGCCGGGTCGAGGCGGCCGTGGCGGGGTATCGTCGTGCTCTCGAAATGTTTGAGGAGCTCGGTGACGTCGAGGTTCTCACCGTCATGGGTCGGCTCGGAGCCCTACTCCTGGCCACCGATCGGCTGACGGATGCGGCTGAGGTGCTCGATGCGGGCCGCGGGGAGGCGCTCTCCCGCGGCGCGGCCGGTCACTACGCCCACTTGAGCACCCTGGCGCTCGCCACCGTGGCGAAGACCGGGGAGCTCGGCGAGGTCGAGCGGCTTGCGAACGCGGCGACGAAGCTTCCGGCGTGGGGGTGCCTGTCCGAGGACGTGGCGCGCGCGTTGTCAGCGGCGGTGGTGGTGTTTCGCGGGCGCGGCGTGGGCTTCGCCGCGCGGTCCCAGGAGGCGTTGGAGTTGGCGTGCGAGGCGTGGACGGCGCTCGGACGGGCGGACGAGGTCGCGCGGCTCAGGGCAGGCTGACGGGAGCCAACCGCCACACTCGTGGAGTCCACCAGGTCAACGGTGGCCTATTCAGACGTCGGCGCCACTGTTGGCTGTATCGGCTGTATCGGCGGTGTCCGTCCCACTGTCGCCGTCGCCGGTATCGCCGTCGCTGAGCCTTTCCCGTCCATGATTCAACGGCGGCCGGCACCAGTTCGCTGGATACCCGGAGCACTCGGCGGCAAATTTTTTTTGCTCTGCTTCTGCCTATCCCTTGACGACTCGGGGCGGGGGGGGGGTAGCCTTGGATCGCGACAAACACTCATTCTGTCGCCGCGCGGGTGGCGTCCGCTTTCCTTCACCGATCCAAGGGTTTATCAATGACCGGTTCCTATGCAGTCCTCTCCATCGTCTCCAGGCTCCGCATCGCCACCACCGGGGCCGCGGGAGCAACCGGCGTGTACAACTACATCGACCTGGACGTGCCCGGCCTGTCCGGACTGGTTCTCGTCGCCGAGTCGGTGACCCTCATCACCTTGCAGAAGGGCGCCAACGCCCCGAACATCGAGTGGAACATGGAGTTGATCGGCGGCTATGACCGCGACAACGAAGTGGCGGCGGTCCGCTTGTCGACAGCGGACATCAACACCAACGACATTCCGGTGCGCACGCCGCCGGTGACCACGCTCACCGCCTTCCTCCCCCATTCGCGGCTGCGCATCGCCGTGAAGAACAAGGACGGCATCACTGGCGTGCAGAGCGCCATCATCAGCGTGATGCTGCTCGTCAAGCTGCCGTCGTAGGCGCGGTCATGGACTGCGCATGTGCCGAAGTGCACGTCATTGGCGGCGGGGGTGCGGAGTGTGGGTGCATGGCGTGTGCGACGCAGCGGGCGCGGCTGCGGTCAACGGGAACGATCGCCTCAGCGCCGGGCGCCATTCCGACGATGGGAGCGAACCGGCCGTCGAGTCCGATTTTCGGCCGGTCTGGAGTCGTCCGGGCGGCGGCGCCCCCCCGCCGGAGTGCCGTCCTGCGCTTGGGCAGCTCTGCCGGAATCTCCCGGCTCACGCGCGACCCGGCGGGTTTCGCGGCCATGCTACGAGCGAGAACGCTGCAATCCGCGTTCGCTGAACGCGCCAGCGGACTCGACCACCTCATGCAATCCCCGGCGGTGGGGGTCGGGTCCACTGGCCGCTCCGCGCTCGCCGTGGCCAGCCCCAGTCTCGTGTCGGCCCGGTCGAGTAACCGCCTCAGCGAGGAGTGTCTCACCCTTCCGCTGACGGTATCGTCTTGCGACGTTTCTGACCTCAGAAACGTCTGTGCGATCGATTTGGGCCTCCACCCCCTGATGAATGGCATTCCCGGACGGGATGTCAATCACGCCAACTCAAACCTCATTCCCGAGGGCCGCCTCCTGGCAACCGTCCCGCTCGACTTCGAACCAACAAGCAGCCACAACGAGTTCCTCAGTGTAATGCTGCCGCGTTGGTGGAACAAGATAGGTGACTTCGACGAAGATGTTTGGCAAATTTCCAGCGACGTGTTCATGGCGTCCGCCTTGCCCCGAAAGGAGTGGCTCAACCGCGGTTTGTATTGGCAGACCGACGACGGGTTCCTCTTTCGAGCTGTCCGCTATGCCATAGCGACGCTCTACGCCTGGGCGTTCACCTGCGAGAGCATCGGCGTGTTTCAGAAAGGCTGCAAGATCGACAAGGATTGGATTCGATCTGAGATGCGCAACGGTTGGCGAGTGGATCTGGGTGACATGTGTAGCTATGACCGTGATCTCATTCGGGTCGAAGGCATGGGCGGACTGGCGGTTCGTCGGACTTGGCGGGGGGCGTACACTGGGATTACGCCAATGGGCGCCTCAACCCTTAACGACGAAGTCCAGCTCAATGCGGCGTTGGCCGACTATCACTTCTGGTGGGCTCATCGTCTGTACGACCAGATCGCCGCAGGCAAGTCAACGAATACCTTCGCGGACCTTTGGGTGTGCATGTGCTGTGCCCGCGCCGGTCTCGCCGAGATCGCAGAGATTTCTGCCCTTCTGATGCACGAGATCTCACACTGGGCTGGCTGGCGGTTCACTCTTGCGGAGTGTTCGGGGCTGGATTTGGGCGGGACCGGCAAGTTGGAGTGCTGCCATTTTCAGATGGGATGGTTCCACGGGTTCCGCGTCACGGCTGACTGCGGGCTGCCACTGTCGATGTTCCCGAACCTGGGTCAGGATCAGTTCGATACCACGGGGCGGGTTGTGGAATACGCCAACCGCGGGAGTGCTGTGTTCCCGACCGACAACTTGGGCAATCAGCGGGAACGCTTTGACTTTGACCTCCACGAGACCTGGAACTATCTCGCTGACTGCGACGGCCCAACTGATTGCGGAGCGACGACAAGCCTTCCCTCCGGTTCTTTCATGGCATGTGCACAAGGGGAGCCGTGGTCACTGGACCACTCCTTGACCGTGTCCTGGGACTACCCCTCCGAGTGTGCGGCTGCCGCCACGGCGGGTTCGCAGTCGTTCAATGGCTGACCGCGACCACGCTACATTGCCGCTGCTGGTCCTCCTGTGGCTTCTCGGCTGCGACACCAGGAGTGGAGTCTGGCCCGTTGGAGTGGACCAGGCATGCGACTCCGGGGGGGGGGAAGGCGACTGCCCCACGCCCCTGGAGTGCACGAACGAGGGGATAAGTGATACGACGGGGTGGACTTGCCAGTTACCGTGTGTGGCCGACGCAGACTGCCCTGCCGAAGCGGACCGGCAGTCTGTGAGGTGCCTCGACGGCCTGTGTGACAGGGGTCCGGAGCAGCTTCCTCGGTGATGGTGGGTGTGCTGCGCACCGCGGCTGGCACGGCGCGGCAGTTACGACACCCGATTGCACAGGCGATCCTCGCCGAGGCAGTCCGACGCGGGACGCCCTGCCCGCCCCTCGCACGGTGGTCGAGCGTCCTGGCGTCGGCCTCGTCGGCGAGCTCGGCGGGGTCCGGTACACCGTGGGCCGCGGGCCGGCGGGGACCGTGATGTTGTCCACGCCCCAGGGGCCGGTGGGGCTGGTGCGGCTGGCCGATCGCATCTGGGCCGATGCCGTCGGGGGGTGGGATGAGGCCAGAGGACAAGGCCGACGCCGTCGCATAGGTCAGCCGCCGAGGCGCTCACGTCCTTTTTGTCGGGGACGGCGTCAACGACAGTCCGGAACGCCGAGAACGTAGCCGGAAACGGCGACCGTGAAATAGCCTCCCTCGATGAAGCTGACGGACCAGGCCGAGGCGCTCCCGACCACGGCGGGCGTGTACCTGTTCAAGGACCGCGACGGCGAGGTGCTCTACGTCGGTAAGGCCGCGAATCTTCGGGCCCGGGTACGGCAGTACCTCGCTGGCCACGACGAACGTTTCATGGTCCGGTACCTGGTAGCGGCCGCGGCCCGCGTCGAATCCGTGCCGGTGGGAAGCGAAAAAGATGCGCTTCTTCTTGAAAATTCGCTGATCAAACAGCATCGCCCCCGCTACAACGTCAAGCTCCGGGACGACAAGAACTTCCTGCGTATCCGCCTCGATCCTCGGCAAAAGTGGCCGAGGCTCACGACGACCCGTCGCGCCGGAAACGACGGCGCACGGAGCTTCGGCCCCTACCCCTCGGCCACCAGCGCCCGGCGCGCGCTCGCCTTCGTTCAGCGCCACTTTGCCCTGCGAACCTGCTCGGACGCGGTTTTGGAGAGCCGCACCCGACCGTGTTTGCTGTATCAGATGAAACGATGTGTCGCTCCATGTGTCGGCTTTGTGTCACGCGAGCAGTACGCCGAGCTGGTCGACGACGCGGCGCTCGCACTGGCGGGAAGCAATCGACAGTTGGTGCCGAGGCTGCGCGACCGGATGGTGCAGCTCTCGAGCGCCGAAGACTTCGAAGGTGCCGCGAGGGTTCGTGACGTGATGTTGGCGATGCAGTCGGCGACGGAAAAGCAGTTCGTTGCGGACTCGCAGACCGACGCATCCGACACATGGGCCGTGTATCGGGAGGCCGATCGTGGTGTGGTGGCGTGTCTGCCCACCCGGTCCGGCCAGGTGCTGGAACCCCGCACGTTCCCGTTCGAGGGGGAGATTGTCGATGATGGGGAGCTGCTCTCCGCGGTGCTGAACAACTTCTACGAGGAAGGTGAGGACGTGCCCGCCGAGGTCTCGGTGCCCGCGCCACTCCCCGCCATGGAGGCCCTGGCGGAGCTCTTGGGTGAGCGAAGGGGTGCAAAGGTCCGGCTCGGGGTGCCCAAGCGCGGACCGAAGGTCGAGCTCGTCACCATCGCCGCCAACGCTGCGCGCGCCCGTTTCCTCACCACGCACTCGGAGTCCGACCGAATCGCCCGCGGGCTCCACGGGCTCGCCGAGCTCGCGGGTCTCGATGCCCCCCCCTGGCGCATCGAGTGCTTCGACAACAGCAACCTGCTCGGGCAGGAGCCGGTCGCCAGTCAGGTGGTGTTCATCGACGGCCGCCCAGCGAAGGCAGAGTACCGGACCTACCACGTCAAAACGGTCGCGGGTCCGGATGATTACGCGACGATGCGCGAGATCATCGCTCGGCGGATGCGCCGCGCGGCCGCCGAGGGCGAGTTCCCCGACTTGATCGTGGTCGACGGCGGACGCGGCCAACTTTCCGCCGCGTTGGACGTCCTGCGGGAGCTAGGCCTCGAGGACCAGCCCGTGATCGGGGTGAGCAAGCCGCGCACGGAGCACGCCCGCGGCGACCGCGACGCCACCGACAAGATCGTGCTGCCGGGCCAGCCGGAGCCGATCCGCCTGCGCGAGGGTGACCCCACGCTGAGGCTGCTTCAGCAGCTCCGCGACGAAGCGCACCGGGTGGCCATCGGCTTCCACCGAAAGGCGCGGTCCAAGGCGCGGCTCACCAGCGCGCTCGATGACGTGCCTGGCATCGGCAAGGACCGCCGCGTGCGCCTTTTGCGGCACTTCGGCTCGTTGTCCGGGGTCAAGTCGGCCACCGCTGCGGAGATTGCAACGGTGGAGGGATTCGGGCCGGCGCTGGCGGCGCGGATTGTCGCGAGTCTTGCTGCACCCAAGCCGGGGTGAGTTCGCCATGCCGCCGCCGGTCGGCTCCATGCGCCATGAAACGCCAAGGGCGGCTTGGCGGCCTGCGGAGAGGGGGAGAGCGCGGCGAGCCCTCTCCCCCCGCTACATGATAGCTACCGGCTCTCCAGCCAGGTGCGCACGATGTTCCCCGCCACCTTCCGGCGATAGTCCTGTGTGGACCTGACGTCGTCGATCGGAGAGATTTCTTTTTCCACCTGGGCGGCGACCTCGGCCGGGGACGCGCCGGCGATGAGCGCGCGCTCGGCCTCTGGGCATCGCATCGGGACCGGCCCCACCGCGCCGAAGGCCAGCGCCGCGTCGATGCCGGGAACATACCGCCCGGCAAAAACCACCTTCGCAATCGACTGGGCGAGGCGCGTACCCACCTTGCGGAAGTGCATGTACCCGGCGAGCGGGGGCACGATGATGGCGACGAGGATCTCGTGAGGCCGCATCTCAGTCTTCTTGTACCCGCGCCAGAACCGCGCCGCCGGGACCCGTCGACGACCGTGCACACTCGCCAGCTCGAAGTCGGCCTTGAGCGCCAGCCACACCGGCAGCGTGTCCCCCGCGGGCGAGCTGTTGCAGATGTTGCCACCCAGCGTGGCGCGGTTCTGGATCTGGACGGCGCCGACCGTCAGCGCCGCCTCACGGATCAGCGGGTGAGTATGGGGCGAGCGGACGACGTCGGTGCAGGTGAGTCCGGCGCCGTAGTATTGGCCGCCGGTGATCGACCGGAGTGCCCGAAGCGCCGGCACGCCGCTCAGGTCGATGAATTCGGTCGGTCGCAGTTGGCCGGCCTCGAGGTACACCATGATGTCGGTGCCACCGGCCAGGATGGTGGCGCCGGGGAGCTCCGCGCGCAGCACCAGCGCATCCTCCAGCGAGTGCGGGCGATGGACGGGGGCTTCACACCGCAACATCACCGGTCCTCCACCAGGCTGCCGGCCACCGCGTCGATCACCTTCTGGTAGCCGGTGCACCGGCAGAGATTGCCCGCCAGCGCCACGCGGATGGCCTCCCTGGACGGCGTCGGGTCGCTCTCCAAGAGCGCTGCCGCGCTCATGCAGAGCCCGGGCGTGCAGATTCCGCACTGTGCACCACCGTGGGCCAGCATCGCCGCCTGGACCGGATGCAAGATGTCGGCCGCGAGGCCCTCGATGGTCTGGACGACCGTGCCATGGACCTGGTAGACCGGAACGAGGCAGCTCATCACCGTCAGACCGTCGATTCGAACGGTGCAAGCGCCACACTCACCCTCACCACAACCCTCTTTGCTGCCGGTCAGGCGCAGGTCCTCGCGCAGGACGTCGAGCAGGCGTGCCATCGGCGGCGTCTCGACCTCGGTTGGCTTTCCGTTGCATACAAAACGAATGTTCATCGGGGCTCCAAAGCGGAAAATACCCGCTCGGGCGTCATCGGGAGGGTGTCGAGGATCGCGCCGGTGGCGCGCTCGATGGCTTGCGCCACGGCGGCGGCGGGGGCGTCCATGGGGATTTCGCCAATGCCTTTGGCGCCAAACGGACCCCCCGCGTAGGGGATCTCCTCCAGGATGGTGATCATCTCCGGTGCGTCGAGCGCGGTGGGGATGATGTAGTTGGTGAGGCGGTCGTTGCGCATGCACCCGCGGGCATCGAGTACGACCTCCTCAGCCGTGGCCCACCCCAACGCCTGCAACGTGCCGCCCTCGATCTGACCGGCAGCGAGCGCCGGAGAGAGCGCCCGGCCGACGTCGGTCGAGGTGACGACGCGGTCGTAGAGCACCTCGCCGGTGTCGAGATCGACCCGCAGGTCCACGATGACACAACTCCACCCGAAGGTGGGGTAGGCGTCGCCCTGGTAGGTGTCGGGGTCCCATTGGATGTTGGGGTCGACCTCGTAGGTCTCCTCGACCGCGAGCGGGCCCCAGTTGGGGTCCCACCGACTGACCAAGGCATCGAAGCTCCCGTCCCCAAGCCGGCTCCGCAGCAGGGTCAACAACTGCTCCGCCGCCTTCTGGCAGGTGCCGCCGACCACCATCGCGGTGCGACTGGCGACGGTCGGACCGCTGTCGGGAACCAGGCCGGTGTCGTGTGGCGTATTGAACGCCCGCGCCGCCGGAATGCCGAGGGTCTCGCCGACGATCATCGGGAAGATGGTCTCGGTGCCCTGACCGATGTCGGTGGAGGAAGACAGGATGGCAACGTCGCTTCCGCGAACCTCCAGTCCAACCTTACCCTTGATCTTCGCCTCGCCATTCCCGGTGAATCCACAGCCGTGCCAGGCGAGCGCCAGCCCGCGCCCCGCCGCCATCCGCGCCCCAGTGACCCCCGGGCGAACCGTGGTCCGCGTGACGGGGGCCTCGGCTGCCCGCTCGGCTGACTCCAAAACCGCGAAACCCCCCGGCGCGACGAGTACCTGCCCCGTGCCGGTGATGTCGCCGTCGCGGTAGAGGTTTCGGCGCCGTAGCTCGATCGGGTCCAGGTGCAGGGTTCTTGCCACACGGTCCATGTGCCGTTCCATCGCCCATTGTGCCTGGGGCGCACCGAAGCCCCGGAACGCCCCATTCGGGGGTGTGTGGGTGGCAACGACTGTCCCCGACAGGTCGACGAACGGGCAGCGGTACGGGCCGCCGACGTGCAGGATCGCACGGCTGAGGACCACGGTGGAAAGGGTGTGGTAGGCGCCACCGTCCATCCACAGCTTGGCGTGCAACTCCAAGAGCTTGCCCTCGTCGGAGACGAGCGTGGCGAGGTCGATGACCGCCGGGTGCCGTTTGGTCGTACAGCGCAAGTCTTCGTCGCGACGATAGGTGATCTTGACCGGCCGCCCGGTTCGCATGGCGAGCAGCGTCGCATGGCAGGCCAGGATCGACGGGTATTCTTCTTTGCCGCCGAAGCCGCCACCGGTGACGGCCTGCAGGACGTTGACCCGGTCGTGCCCGACCATCCGCTTGACGGCCCGGTCCACGTAGTACGGGCATTGCATGGACCCCACCAGCGCGATGCCGCCGTCCGGGCGCGGCGACGCGATCATGCTCTGAGGCTCGATGTAGAGCTGTTCTTGGAGACCGGTGGCGTAGCGAGCGCGGACAAGGTGGCCGGTCAGGGTGGACCGCTCCCCCCGTTGGATGCGGATGCGCTTGTAGACGTTGTCGTCACCGAAGATACGGATCGCGTGCCCCTCCGCGGTGAGGGGGTCCAAAAGTGCCGGAAGGTCCTCGTACTCGACGAGCACTGCCTTGGCCGCGGCGAGGGCGCGCTCGCGGGTCGGCGCGGCGATCAGCGCGATCGGTTCGGTTACATGGCGCACGAGACCGTCGGCGAGGATGGGCTGATCGTCGGTCATCAGCGTCACCACGTTCGGGCCCGGAAGGTCCGCCGCGGTCAACACAGTGATTCCATTCCAGTCGAACTCAGGGTCGGGCCGAACCGAGAGGATCCGCGCGTGGGCTCGTTCGCTCCGGACGGTGGCGCCGTAGAGCATGCCGTCCGGGCGCAGATCATCTGCGTACAACGCCCGACCTGTGAGCTTGTCCGGCCCGTCACGGCGGGGCGGGGAGGTGCCGATGCTCATGGGGCCCGAAGATATCACGCGAGGATCACCCGAAGGCATCCCAGCGCATACCACAGCGACCGCAGAAACGAGATCGAGCGTGACCCTGCCGCATAGTTCGTTGCCACGGGCCGCTCTTCGATCCGGCGGCCCCGGCGTACCAGCCCCACGATCACCTGCTGGTCGAACAGGAAGTCGTCCGAATACCCCTCCATGGGCAGGTCTCGAAGCGCCTCGATTTTGAACGCGCGGGCGCCGGTGTGCAGCTCGGAGAAGGCGGTCCCGAATCGCAGGTTGGCGACTCCGGTCAAGAAACGATTGCCAAGCCGCCGCCACGTTGGGATGACGTTGGGATCGGACAAGAAGCGGCTTCCCAGTGCGGCGTCGGCGTTTGTCAGGGCGTCCGCGAGGGCGAGCGTTGCCCGGGTGTCATATTGGCCGTCGCCGTGCAAAAGCACCACCTGCGTGGCGCCGGCGGCGATCGCGGCGGCGTACCCCGACTTCTGCGCGGCGCCGTAGCCGCGGTTCCGCTCGTGCCGGATCCAGTGCGTGTTCGGCCGCGTTCCCGTGACGGGTGTGGCGCTGCCGTCATCGACGACGATGGCGAAGACCTCGGCCGGAAGCTCGCCGAGGACGCGCGCCAACGGGCCGGGGGTGTCGAGGGTGGGCAGGACCACGGCGATCATCGCGACACGTCCTCCCATCGAGCGCGGCCGTGCCACATCCGGGTAAGCATCGCCCACTCGCCCACGGTCCAGCCACTACGGTCACGGCGGCGGTCGGCGAACCAGGTCGGAGCGTCGGCGAGCCCCTCGGCGAGCCCTCGGAGCGCCGCGAGCCGCGCGCCGTCTGGCAGCTCGGCGCCGGGACCATGGCCCAGACCGGCGAGCCCGGCCAGAACCGCGTATCGCAGCAGCGTCGCCGTCGGCAGGCACAAAAGCGCGGTCATCGGCAGCGAGCGCACCGCGGCGCGAACGCGGTTTCGCTCGATGAGCCGAACCTTTTCCGTTGACGCCCGCCCCCACGTCGCACCGAGGTGGTGCACGACCAGCGCGTCGGGGACGGCCTGGATGGGGACGCCACGACGGTGGAGCCGGAGCGAAAGGTCAACGTCTTCGCCGAAGTTGCCCATCCGTTCATCGAAGCCGCCCAGCCCATCCCAGGCCGCCCGGGCCACGAGCGCGGCTGCGCCAGAAAACGAGCCTGGTACCCCCGTGATCGGGAGGTCGGGGCCGTTGCGCCCCCGCGCCCACACGCTTGCGTCCGGCAGGAAGCCCAGCCCGACGTTGTCCAAGCGCCCGCTGCCGTCAGCCAGTTGGATTCGCGGTTGATACACGCCGATGCCTTGCCAGGCGGCGACGAGCCGTTCGACACATCTTGCATCAAGTCGTGTGTCATCGTTGAGGAGCAACACCTCGCCACGAGTCGCCTGCGCACCAGCGTTCGCCGCGGTGGCGAAACCAACGTTCTGGCGCAGTTGTAGGCTCGGTGCGTCGACCGGGAGCTCGGTGTTGGAGACCACCACGAGCAGCTCATCTACGGGCCGCGTCTGAGCCCGTATCGAAGCGATACAATCCTGGAGGAGCGCTCCTCCTCGGTGGGTGACGACGATGGCGGCGACGCGCACGCCGCTACCGGGGGGAAGGGGCACTCGCCCCTTCCCCTACCGGGGCGTCCCCTCCGGCCGCCGGCGAGCCGTCGGCCTGCGGCGCCCGGCGCGTAGATAACGCGCCGGGACGCACCCCTCTCCCCATCCCCGCAGCCGCGGAGCAGCACGGCGTCTGGTGGCTCGTGGAGCCGACGCGCGCCCCGGCATGGGTGACTAACGACAAGCGTCGTCGTCGGCGTGGGCCAGGCCGACGGCGGCGACGAGGGCCCGAGTGACGTCGTCCGCGGGCGCCGGCGTTTCTTCCGCACGCGCAGCGAGGACCGCCGCCCGTAGGCGCGCCCCACCATCCGCGGCGCGTTTGGCGCTGCTCTCGGCGGCGAGGGCCGCGGCCTGGGCCACCTGGGCTTCCGGGGGAAAGCCAAGGAACTGGTAGTTGCTGGCGGTCGACAGGGCGCTCAGCCCGGCCCGTTCGACCTCGAGGGCTACCTTGTCCGCCACGGTCAAGACCTCTTTGAGGCCGCGCGAGCGGTCGGCGTGGGCCTCGATTGCGGCCTCGGCGGCCGCCTGGTGGGACGCGACGGCGTCGGGGGCCGCCGCAGGCGTGGGGGGCGTCACGAGGGCCACGGTCAACGTCAGGCGCGCTCCCCCGGTGCGGGCTGCGGCCTCGTACCGGGTGGACGCGAGCGCCACCACCAGCGAGCTTTCGGCCCGCGCTCGCGCCCAGAGCGACAGGCGCTCGACCACGCTCCGGCCGGTTTCGATCAGCGCGTCCGTCGCGGTGACCTGCTCTTGGGTGCGCAAGGACCAGTCCGTCCACTTGGCCTGCGCCAGCCCCAGGTCGGTACCGTGGCTTCGCGAGCCCCGAGTGAAGGCGTCCTGGGCCATCTCCCCCCGGTTCACGGCGCGCGTCACCATCGGCGTACCCGCGACGCTGGACGCGAGGTCGACGGCCTGCGCGGCCGCCAACGACGCGTCGGCCTGGCGGCGGGCGAGCACGCTGGCGCCGTCGAGCGCCGAACCGAGGCTCGTCCAGGCGGTGGTCTCGGCCTCTCGGGCGGCCGAGCAGGCCCGATAGTCCTCGATCCAGGTGCAGCCGCCAAGGAGGGTCAGGATGAACATCACCGCGATATTACCACCGCTGCCCAGGCCGTGGCTCCGCGTTAGGCCGCGCGCCTTCCGGTGAGCGTGATGGAATCCAAGTCCTACACTGCGGTTGTCCTGGGCGCGGGCCCCGGCGGCTACCCCTGCGCCATCCGCCTCGGCCAGTTGGGCGTCAAGACCCTGGTTATCGAACGTGAGTACTGGGGCGGCGTGTGCCTCAACGTGGGCTGCATCCCCAGCAAGGCGCTCATCACGGCCGGGAAGCGGGTCGAGGAGATCAACCACGCCGACGCGATGGGCATCGAGGTGCCCGGCACGCCCGTGGTGAACATGACCAAACTGCAGGCCTGGAAAGGGAGCGTAGTCAACAAGCTCACCGGGGGTGTCCGCACGCTGCTCAAGGCCAACAAGGTCGACATGATGGTGGGTGCGGCAACGTTTGTCAGTCCGCGGGTGCTTGAGGTCAAGACGGCCGAGGGCGTGGTGCGCGTCGAGGCGGAGCACGTCGTCATCGCGGTGGGCAGCCGCCCGATCGAGATTCCGGGCTTCTCGTTCGCGGACGGCCGCGTGCTCGACAGCACCAAGGCGCTGGCCCTTCCTGAGATCCCCAAGCGGCTCGCGGTCATCGGCGGGGGCTACATCGGTTTGGAGATGGGCGGGATGTTCGCCAAGCTTGGCAGCGCCGTCACCGTCATCGAAGCCGCCGATCAGGTCCTGCCGGGGTTTGATGTCGACGCGGTCAAGGTCATCGAGCGGCGGCTCAAGAAGGACAAGGTCAAGGTCGTGTGCAAGGCCAAGGCGCTCGGGTGGGAAGAGGGCGACGGTGGCGCGCTGCTCCAGTACGAGACCGCGGAGGGGAAGGCGACTGTCGAGGTCGATTACATCCTCGTCACGGTGGGGCGGCGCCCGAACACCGACACCTGTGCGCTTGAGGCGACGGGCGTGGTCATGGAAGGGCGCTTCATCAAGACTGACACCCAACTCAAGACCAGCGTGCCGGGCGTCTACGCCATCGGCGATTGCACACCCGGGCTGATGTTGGCACACAAGGCCACCCACGAGGGAGAGATCTGCGCCGAGGTGATCGCCGGCCATCGGGCCCACAACGTCGCCAAGACCGTGCCCGCGGTGGTCTTCACCGATCCCGAGATCGCCACCGCCGGGCTCATGGAGCACGAGGCGAAGGCCCAAGGCTACAGCATCAAGGTCGGTAAGGTGCCCTTCGCCGCCATCGGGCGGGCGTTGACGACAAACGACACGGACGGCTTCATCAAGGTCATCATCGATGCCAAGAATCAGCGCGTGCTCGGGGTCACGATCGTCGGCGCGCATGCCAGCGACCTCATCAGCGAGGCGGCCCTGGCCATCGAGATGGACTGCGAAGCCCTCGACATCGGGCTCACGATCCACCCCCATCCCACGCTCGGCGAGGGGGTGATGGAGGCGGCCAAGGCGGCGATCGGCCAGGCCGTCCACGTGATGAACGCGTGAACACGGCGGAGGTCACCCTGGGCCAGGCCCGAGGGGCGTGGCTCACGGCGCAAGGGCTCTGCGAGCCCGTCGGCGGCTCGCTTTGGGGGATGGTCGCCGCCACCGGGTGGTTGCGCACCCTCGGGGGCGCCGAGGCCTATCTGGCGTTGCGCGCGCGCCGGCCCGGCGTCACCGTCGTCGAGGTCAACGCGGCGTTGCAGTCTGGTGAGCTGCGCGTCACTCCGTGCGCCCGCGGCTGCATGTACGCGGTGCCGGCGGCCCAGGCGCCGTGGGGCATCCGGTTCGCCGCTTCACTCGCCCGTAAGCGGATGCTCAAGGAGCTTGCCAAAGCCGGTGTCACTCCCGACGAGCGGGAGCGGCTCGCGGCGCGGGTGCTCGCTGAGCTTACCGGGGCTCCGCGCTCCACCGACGGGCTGCGCGCCAGCCTCAAGGGCGAGATCCGCAGCCTGGGCGAGCTCGGCAAGAAAATCGGAATCTCCTCTCCGCTGCCGAGTGTTTTGCGTCTGTTGGAATTCGACGGGGGCATCGAGCGTCGCCCCATCACCGGCTTGGACAGCGAGCGCTACGAGTGGCGCGTCGGGCAGGGCGACCCCTTCGCCGACGTCCCCGATGAGGCCGACACCATCGCGCTCACCGAGGGCATGCTGCGGTTCTGGTTGCCGCAAGCCGGGCCGGCGACACTCGACGAGTTTGCCGAGTGGTCGGGTGCGTCGAAGAAAGACGCCCGCGCCGCCGCCGAGCGCGTGGGTGTGCGCAGCGTCACCGTGGCCGAGCTCGGCCCCGCGATGATGATTCCGGGCGGCGCGCTGCCGGCGCAGGAGCCTGACCCCGAGCACGTCGCCTTCCTCGGCAGCATGGACAACTACGTGGCCAATCGGATGGTTGCCCGTCACCTCGTTGCGCCGGGGCACCTCGGTCGCCCGGCAAGCCGCTTCGGGAGTGGCGACAAACCCTTCGCCGAGGGGGGGCACGCCAGCGGCCGCTTCGTCGTGCGCGGCGGTCTACTGGTCGGGCTCTGGGAGTACGACCCCGACGCCAAGCTCGTGCGGTGGGGGACGTGGAAGGAAGAGGATCGGCGCGCATCGATGCAAAGCTGCGCGGACGACCTCGGCGCGATGTTGGCGACGGAGCTCGGGCACGGCATGGTGTTCAGCTTGGACAACGTCGAGGATCAGCGGGGGAGGTTGGGGCGGGTGCCGTAGGGGCAATGCCGGTCACTTGGGTGGATTGGTCCTTTCCGTCGGTGTGCGTTGCCAGGCTCCTCGGCTGCGTGTATTACGTGCTACACGTATGGCCCGAGGCACGTTCCCATGACCCAGAACCTCACTGTTCGGCTGTCCCAGCGCGTGATCGAGCACGCACGGGTCCTGGCGGCGCGGCGGGGAAGCTCGATCAGCGCGCTCGTCGCCGCGACCATCGAGCAGCTGGCCGCGGAGGACGAAGCGTACGAGGCGTGCAAGCGGCTGGCGCTGGCGGACTTGAACGCCGGTTTGCCGCTCGGGGACGGGGCCTGGCTGGCGCGGGAGGAGGCCCATGACCGTTGAGCGCACCTTCGTGGACACGAACGTCCTCCTCTACGCGTACGATCACGGCGCTGGCGTGAAGCACGAGCGGGCCGCTGCCGCACTGACAGAGCTCTGGAGTGCGCGCGCCGGGGTGCTCAGCACCCAGGTGCTCCAGGAGTTCGTCGTCAACGCCAGGAAAAAGCAGCAAGCTCCTGACGCGGCGATCGTCAGGGTCGTCGGTGCGTACCGCGCTTGGGATGTCTGGCGCCCCGAGGTGGACGACGTACTCGCCGCGGTCTCCAGCGCATCCACGAACCAGATGTCATTCTGGGACGCGCTGATCGTGGTGTGTGCGGCTCGCCTGGGGGCGACGCGGCTCTACACGGAGGACCTCAATCACGGGCAGGTGATCGGCGGGGTTCGCGTCGTGAATCCGCTGCTATAGATTATTGCTGTCGAAGCTCGCAGACCGCGGTCCGAGCCCGAACTGCTTGCCGCCGGGCGTCACCACTCTTCGCACTCGCCTGCCGCCCGCTCGCCCAGCGCGACCAGCCCATTGAGCGACGTCAGCTGCAGCGCCCCCTGCGCGTCGTCGTCGTCGGTGCTGTCGTCGTCGTCTCCGGCGTAGCCTTGCTTCGCGAGCCAGCGCTCGCAGCATCGAGGGGATGCGGCGCGCCCCGTCGTGAGGGTGAAGGCGCTCGGCATGCTGCGCAGCTCGGCGCCAGCGTCCACGAGGCGGCGCTTCGCGGCCCGTGTTTCCCATGGCCGCGACCCATCGCGACCAGGATCGAGGTTTCTCTCCGAAAGTCGTCGCGACCG
Source organism: Deltaproteobacteria bacterium (assembly GCA_947490345.1). Classification (GTDB taxonomy): domain Bacteria; phylum Myxococcota_A; class UBA796; order UBA796; family SXON01; genus SXON01. The sequence continues at coordinate 28,084 of CANLGL010000028.1, read as the reverse complement.
CTGACGGTTGTGCTACGCTCCCGTTCGAGGGAATTCCAATGAGCCTCTCGCCTCTCGCCTCTCGCCTCTCGCCTCTCGCCTCTCGTCGCGCTCGCGCTGCTCTTGGCGCCCGGTCGGGTAGCGCTCGCGTCGTCGTTTGACTCCGCCTGGGACGACGACGACCTGTACGTGCACCCGCGGACTCGGACGATGCCGTACGGCTGCGGGACGAGTACCCGGAACTGTCCACCGAGGAGTTCTTCGCGACACTGAACATCCAGGTCGAGACACAGATTTCTGCCGACGGCACCGAGGTCGGGGCCGAATCCGCATCGGTCGCGACGGTGGAGTGGGACACCGCCCGAACGGAGAAGCCGCGCGCCGAGGACGTCGAGGTTGCGTCCGACCTGGACGCGATTCTGCGAGGCGCCGACGACAGCGGCGACGTGACGCTCGGGCTCGTCCTCAGGGATGAGGCCTGGGAGAAGGGTCCGCCCATCTCCGTCCTAGAAGCCTACGCCATGCTCGACGGGTTCATCTTGACGTACGGCGACCGGGATTGGGTGCGGGCCGAAGCCATCGCGGACCGGGAGGTGCGGGGACTCGAGGGGTTGGAACCGATGTTGGCCCTGGTGGAGGAACTTGGCGGACGCGTGGTTTCGACCAGTGGGTTTTCCGCGACCGCGATCGTCGCGCTTCCCGCGGACAGCGTGGAGACGCTGCTGGGCGACCCAGACCTGCTCATCGCTGAGCCGCTGTTCGAACGGGAGACCGATGCGGGCTACGGGTGGCCGGTGACCGGTCCGCTCATCACCGGGTATGAGCTTGAAGACTTGCTTCAATCGGCGCAGTTCTATGATCGCGGTTTCGAGGGCTCCGGGCAACTGATCGGCCAAAGCGAGGGCGGCGCTGCCAGCCGCTACAACCTACATCCGGGCTTTTTCACTTTTGGGCTTCCTCGGCTTTGGGACTGTCTTTGGACGGGAAGTGCGTGTACGATTGTGTACAACGACCCTGGCGACCCCCATGCGACGGCGGTGGCCAGCATCCTTGTCGGGGACATCACGCAGGGGCAGGACCCCTCGATCTCCGCCGCCGGAGTGGCGCGGCGGGAGCGAAGCGGGGTCGCGCGAGGCGCGCAGGTTGTGGGAACCCCCGGCGGGGCGAACATGGCCACCGCATTGGCGGTGTTTGTGTACGCGGGCGTGGACCTCGCCAGCCAGTCGGAGAGCGGCGGCCCCTCAGTTGATCCGAGCTGTCTTGGGACATGGTCGGACTCGGTGACGGTGGATTCGATGTTCGAGGCCGGGGTGCTCCTCTTCAAGTCAATGTCCAACGACGGTCATGCATCGTCGACCGACTGCACCGCTGGTTCTCCGGCCGGGGCCATCGGCGCGTTCCCGGTCTCGGCCTACTACGTTGATGCGACCTCAGGCGATGAGGTCATCGCCTCCAATAATTCCCGCGGGGGCGTCAGCGCTGCAGAAGGCCGCAACCGGTCGATCGCCGGTGTCACGGCACCGGCTCTGTTCGAGTTCGCGTACCCCCATGACAGCACCCTGGTTGACGCCGGCGGCGCGCCGCTGGTCTACGGAACGGACTGGCCGGAGGTGCCGCCCGCGCCAACGGTGCCCGGTCCGAACTCTTTCTGTTGCACGAGTGCGGCTACGCCGGCGGCCGCGGGGGCGGCGGTTCTCTTCCGCGATTGGTTCCACGGGCTCTGGGGTGGGCTCATCGACGACCCCGGGGTGCTCGCCGCCAACATGCTGCTGATGGGGGACGGCACCCAAGAGAGCGGCGTTCCGTTCGACGAGTTCGACAGCCTGTGGGGCGCGGGGAAGCTGCGGCTCCGGGCCTTCGACGGCGTCGGGCTCGACGGCCCAGCCAGTTGGACGACGGGCGCGGTCTGTGTGCCGCACAACGCCACCGTGTCCATCCCGGTCGGGGGCGCGTCGCTGAGCTCGGATGTCGACATGATGCGGGCGGTGATCTGGTGGTACGATGGGCGCTTCCACAGTGGTACGGCCTTGGACGACGTGGATCTGTCGTTGAAGTACACCTGCGGGTCGGCGCTCTGCACCGCGGGGTATTCCGGCAGCCCGTTCGAGAACCGCGAGCGTGTCCACGTCATACCGCCGGTCTCGGGCGTCCAGTACTATATGCACATCCGTGGCGACACCATCACGACGGACGATGAAGGCTGCGGCCAGGACTCGATGCGGGTATTCTACGCCTACTTCAACGAGGACTCCGACCGCGAGGCGAGCGAGGAGCTCGCGGGTGTGAGGCCGGAATGATGGCCGGCCTCCTCGTCCTCCTCCCCCTTCTGGCGTGTCGCGCGGCGCAGTCGGGTCCGGGGGCCGCGGGCGAAACCGCGGGCGACACCGACACCGCCGTGGACACGGACACCGCCGTGGACACGGACACCGCCGTGGACACGGACACCGCCGTGGACACGGACACCGCCGTGGACACGGACACCGCCGTGGACACGGACACCGCCGACTGCCCCACCACGGGGGAGATTGTCGTCAGCGTGCGGCAATACGAGCTTGCCCGCGGCTGTTCGGAGAGGGTGGACCGCACCGTCGATGCCGCGTACTGGTGGTCCTACTCCTCCGGGTGTGTCGATGGGTGCGCGGACATGGCGTGGCGTATGGCTGACGGGGACACGTGCATCCACTTTCCCGGCGTTTGCAACGGGTCCTACCCCTCCGCAGACCCTTCCATCGCGGCGACGGCCGAGCAGCAGGCCTGGTGCACCGAGCTGGCCTTCGAGCCGGCCTGCCCCTGACTCACCGCCGATGCGCGCCCGCCGGCATCGCCCGTCGCACTTCAGCCACCCGCGCCCGGTCGACGATCGCGAGCGCCAGCCCGTCGGGTGCCAGAATCGTGCCGCGTCGTGACGACTACGGCGCTCGGCAGGCTGAGCAGGTCGGTGCCGGCGTCCACGAGGCGGCGCTTCGCGGCACGTGTTGCTACATGTGCCGGCTACACGTCGCGACGAGAACTACGCTTCTCTCCGACAGTCGTCGCGACTACGCGACTCAGGCCGTGCACGGCGACGGCGACGCCGTAGCGCCCCCTACCGCGCGATCTTCCGCCGCGGCCCACGCTTCTCCGGCAGGCTCTGGTTCGGCGAAGCCAGCACCGCCACCCCCTCGGTGAACGGGGTGTGGGGATCGACGTCCCAGCGCTCCATGCCGGTGAAAATCCAGCCGCGCTGTAGCCACTTCGCCAGCTCACGCGCGAGGGCGTGGGGGTTGCTGCCTTGCAGGGCGACGCGGCGCGGATCGAGGGCGGTCACCGCGTCGACGACGCGCCCACCGAGCTCCTTGCGACCGGTGTCGATCCACACCAGCGGCCGGCGCCCGGCCAGCCGAGGGGTGACATCTTCGATGGCTTCGGGCCAACTGAACGAGGAGAACTCGGCGGCCACTCGATTGTGGGCGACGTTTTCGACCGCGCGTTGATAGGCGCGGGGGTCGGTCTCGACGCCGTACGCCCACCCGGCCGCCCGCGCGAGGATCGCGGTGCGCAGCCCGATGTGCGCGCCCAGGTCGAGCACGGCATCTCCAGGTTGGACCCCGAGGAGCCGGGGCGCGGCCTGGACCAGGGACACGTAGGCGTCGAGCTGGCGGGGCAGATGCTCCTCGGTCCCGACCCGCCAGTGCATCCCGGCGACGGACCACTCCAGGTGGTCGAGTCCGTAGAGTTTCTGCCACCCGATGCCGGCCTTGTCTTCTTCGACCGGCAGCTCCATCACCACGCCGCGTAGTTCGACCAGGGTCGTGGCCAGCATGGGCGCCCACGCCGCCACGGCGGGAGCGAAGCGGGAGGTCCGCACCGCGACGAGCAGCTGACCATCGATCTCGCGGGCGCGCAGGCTGTCGATGACCCCTTCGGTGCGCATCTCCGCGTTGCGCAAGGACGTCGCGGCCGCTCCCATGAAGGAGCGCACCAGCGGCGAGACCTTTTCACACCCGGGAATGGCCACCAGGCCATGGCCTTCGCGGGCGGGTACGCCCACGCGGGGGTAGCCGAGGTCCGAGCTGCCCCAATACACGGTCACGTCGGTCACGTTTCCGGGGAGGCGGTGGAGCGGCCCCGGGGCGAGGTCGATGCCGGACGTGCGTCCGGCTTCCCTCCACAGCGCCTCGTGGCCGTCGTATTGGCCCCGCGGGCTGAGGTGCATCCACGGGCAGCCGCCGCAGGGCCCCCACTTGTCGCAGGTAGGCTGCACGCGCTGGGGGTGGGGGCGATCCGCCGGGCCGAGCGCCCGGGCCCGCACCTGCCGACCCTGGCGTCCGAAGACACGCGCCCGCACCGCTTCCCCAGGAATGCCGCCGAACACCGCCATCTGCGTGCCGTCGCCCGAGACGTACGCTTCGCCGCGGCTGAGCCATCCCTCGGGGACGACGACGTGCACGTCCTCTTTCATCGGGCGGAGCTATCACGGGATAGGTCCCCGCAGCATGCGTCGTGCCTGGCCGTTCTTGTTGCTCGCGGCGGCCCTCTGGCTCTGGCCCGTTCCCTGGACCCTGTGGACCGACGAGTTCTTCAGCGCTGGGCTCGCGGAGCGCCAGTTCTCCGGGTTGATGCACGGCGTCGCGAAGGACCGCCATCCGCCGCTCTTCTTCCTGGTCACCTGGTGCTTCGGCTTGGTGGACAACGGGGACAACTGGCTGCGCGTGGTGTCGGGGCTGTCGATGCTCGGCGCGCTGACGCTGACCGTCGACGCCGTGAGACGTCATGTATCAGATCGTGTATCGTTGGTGGTGGCGGCATGGTTCGCGGGGTCCGCAGTGCCGGCGTTGTTCGCCCATACGCTCCGCCCCTACGCGATGGCCACGTTGGCGGCGTCGGCGATGCTCTGGGGGGCGCTCGAAGCCGGAGTCGGCGGAGCCAGTGTCGACGACGACGTGCGGGCGCGACGGGGGCGGTGGGTGCTCGCTGCGGGCGGGATTGCAGCGTTCTGGACCCACTACGCGGCGGCGCTCGTGGGCATCGCGGGGTTCGCGGCGGCGGCGGCCGCGTTGCTCCTGCCGGGTGGTGCCAGGCGGCGCTTGCTGCCGCTCGCCGGCGCAGGGGTTGCGGTCGTGGTCGGTTGCCTGCCGTGGCTCCTGGGACCCTTCCAGGCGCAGTTCGCCGAGAAGACGCCGAGGGGCGCGATGGTGTGGGAGGTGCTGACCTACTTGTTCTGGAGTCCCGACAAGTCGGTGTCGCCGCTCTCCTTCGTCGCCTTCGTCCTGGGGATCGGCGGTGGCCTGTGGCTGGCGATGCGCACAACCGCCGGCTCGCGGTCGCTGCGGATCCTCGCCGCGACGTTCCTGGTGGCGATGCTCGTGCTGCCGTTCTGGGTGTCGCAAAACGTGCCAGCGCGGCTCTTGCGCAACTACGTCGGCTTCTTTCCGGTGGCGGCAGTCTTTGCGGGAGTCGCCATCGAAGCGCTCATGGCCCCGCTTCGCAGGTTCAGCGCCTGGGTGCCGGCGTTGGCCGCGCTGGCCCTCGCTGGTCCGCTCACGGTACGGCTTTTGACCGAGCCTTTCCACCCTCAGGACCTCAATGCGGGGCATGACTACCGCGTCGAAGCGCAGGTGCTCGATGCGGTGCTTCCGGCTGAGGCGCGCATCCGGTTTCAGCCGCCCTACGTGGTCGAGCAGTTCGCCCGCTACGCGCCCAAGCTCCGCGGGCGGGTCGCCGGCGGCGACGCCGACTGGGCCCTGCTGACGTCCGGTGGCGGGGGTGGTGGCTGCTTGATTCTTCATGCCTTCCGCATCCGCCTCGCCCCACCTGAGGACCAGTGCGAGCCAACGTTGGCGGCGATGGCGACGCAGGCTGATATTACCGGATATCCGTGGTTGTTCCTGGAGCGAGCCGTCCGCCACCTCGATGCGGGCGAGCTCGACGAGGCCAGCGCCGACATGGACCGGGTATTTGCCACGCGGCAGCGGTGGCCCGGCCCCTACGTCCTGGCCGCTCGACTCGCCGAGGCGCGGAAGGACGACGTGGGCGTGGTCGCGGCGTACACCGAGGCGCTGCGCCTGGCGCGCGCCTTTGAGCCTCCCGGCAAACTCACGGCGGGCCTATGGCGGGCGCTCGGCCGGCTCCGCGAGCGCGCTGGGGACGCCCCGGGAGCGGCGAAGGCCGCCGAGGCGGCGGAGTGCGCGGCGGCGCGCGAACCAGTGTGGGCGTGCGGGGGACCGATGGCCTGGGCCACCCGCCCCGCGGAAGGCCTCGAGGAGGAGGCCAAGGCGGGCGTTGAGGCTGAAGCGCCGGCCAAGAAGCCGCGCGCGAAGCGGGAGGCGGCTGCGGTCGAGGCTGAGCCCGTCCCGCCGGCCGACACGGTCGAGGCGCCGGAACCGGCGGCGACGCCCCCCATCCCGGCTCCGGTTGCCGCGCCTCCGTCGAAGCCCACACCGGCCAAGCCCGCAGCCAAAAAGCCGAAGCGTCCGGCGGCGCCGACTCCCGCTGCAACGCCGACGCCACCGGCTCCAACGGGGCACGCCTGGTCCTTTGCGGACGGGGTGCCTCCGGGCTGGGTTGTGGAAGGGGCGGTGAAGCCGGGGGGTGGCGGGGTGGTGATCGGGGACGGGGCCGGGCGCGTCAGCTCGTTGTGTTCGCCGCCGCTCTTAGGATCCGCGCCGGTGTCAGGGACGGTCACGCGCGCCGTGGACGTGGGGGAGGCGGCGGAGACCACGTTCTCCCGCATCGAGGCGCGCCCCCTCGGAGCCGATCGGCGGGCGCTCACCGGGGTCAAGGCCAAGGTCTTGACCTCGCGGAAGTCGGACACGCCGATGGGGGTGGCGTCGATTGCGTGGACGCCGCCGCCCGAGGCCGCATCGTGGCGGCTGTGCCTCAAGATCGGCGGCGCCGCCCTGGGCACGACCACGGTGACCGCGATCGAGCTGAAGTAGCGGCGGCGCCGGGGAGTCCGGGTCCGCGATGCGGGGCGACCGACGCCGCGGCAAGCACGCCATGGCCCACCGCATCGCCCAGATACTCAGGCGGCTTCATCGGCGTTCGAGGTGGTCCCGAAGGCGCTCTTGATGGTGTCGAGCGACAGCTTGTCCTGGTTGTAGAACAAGAAGCTGAACAAGCTCGACGCGCTCGCGTACTTGTAGACATCGCGCCAGCTCTTGATGGTTTCGAGGTGCCGCGCCAAGGTGATCGGCCGGAAGTAGAACTCCCGGTAGAACCGACGGTGGAACTCGATGATGTCCTCGGGCTCCAGACCCCATGGCACAAAGGTCGGCTCCCAAAAACTCTTCTCTTCGTTGGACTCGTTGACCAGCCGGCCCCATTTGGTGCCTTCGCGCTCCCAGATCTCCATCTGAGGCGTCTTGGGCAAGAGCGTGTTGATCTGCACGGTGACGTCGTGAAGCGGAATCGACTTGGCGAACTCGATCGACTCGGAGATGGTCTCCTTGGTGTCGGGCATGTGGCCGACGATGAAGAACGCTTTGGGGCGCAGGCCGACCTCGTGGGCGGCGGTGACCGCGGCGCGGATCTTGTCCTTGGTGATGCCCTTGCTGATGAACTCAAGCACCTTGTCTGAGCCCGACTCGATGCCGAAGCGCGTGCGCCAACACCCGGCGTCCTTCATGGCCTGGAGCAGCTCGCGGTCGACGACCTCGACGCGGGAGGAGCACGTCCACGACACCTTCGACGCGATGTCGCGGCGCTTGAACTCCTCCATGATGCCCATGACCCGCTTCTTGCTGGCGCAGAAGAGGGAGTCGACGAAGGCGATGTCGCGCGCGCCGAAGTCACGCACCAGGTACTCGACCTCGTCGGCGATGTACTCGGGGCTATGGCTGCGGTACCCCGACTTGGCCTTTTGGCAGAACGCGCACGCGTGCGGACAGCCGCGTGAGGTGATCATCGCGAACTTCGGCGAGGCGTGCTCGTCGATGGGGATGGGCTTGTACAGGTCGTGGGGGAGCAGATGACGCGCCGGGAACGGCAGGTTGTCGAGATCCTTGAATCGCGCCCGTGTGGCGGTGAAGTGCATCGTGCCGTCGGGCTTCTTGTAGACGATGCCCTGCACGTCGTCGATGGAGCGCCGGCCGGCGTAATGCTCCACCAACTCGCACATCGTGAACTCACCCTCGTGGATCACCCCGACGTCAAAAGCCGGGTGCTGCATCGCGTCTGTCGGCAAGAGCGTGACGTGATATCCGCCGAGAACCACCGGAATACTCGGCATGGCGCCCTTGAGCGCGGTGGCGAGTCGCTTGGCCGTCTCGAAGACCACGGTGGTGCTGCCGATGCCGACGATGTCCGGTCGGGTGCCTTCGACGCGACGCACCGTGCCCTTCACGTCGAGTTTTTCGGCGGCGGCGTCGATGGCCGTCACCGTATGCCCCGCCTGCTCCAACATCGCTGCGACATAGAGAATGCCGAGCGGAGCGGAGTTGTAGAACAGGTACGCGGTGACCGGACTGACACTGCCCAGCTCGAGGACGGAGTCGATCGGGGGATTGATGAGCGTGATGCGCATGGGTGGCCCTTAGGGTCAGGGTAGCCTGGGAATCGCAGCACGAACGTAGCGTGTGCCACGGCGCCGACGATCTACCACTCCTGAGGCGGCCTCGGCGTGAACGGAATCGGCTTGCCGTCGGAGCCCGCGTTGTCGAAGAGCGAAATGTCGACCCAACGATTGGTGGTCCGTTCGGCCTCGGTCTGGTCGGTCCCGACTGCTGCGGCCGCACCCACTGAGTGCATGGCCATCCGCGTCTCGGGGATCCCGTGGGCGATGAGCCAGGTCTGCAGCGCGACGCACTGCGCAAGAGTGTGGGCCAGGGCGGCCGCGGCCCCGCCGCTGCTGTCCGTCGCGACTTTGATATGAATGATGGTATCAGTATACTGAAGTAGAATAGCTGAAATTTCCTGGAGTCGAGCCTCGCTGCTCGGGGTCAATGTATCATCGGGTGCGAAGGTGATCAGGGGCTGTTTCCCGAGCACCCCGGCCAGCATGGTCGGTAGCGCGTCCGGACAACCGTCGCCGTCCTCCCAGGCGTTTTCGGTCTCCGGTTGATCGGGACACCGGTCGGATGCGTCGGGGAACGCGTCGCTGTCGTTGTTGGAGTCCTCGCAGCCGTCCTCGTCGCGGTAGCCATCCAGGTCTTCGGCTTGGGACTTGCAACGATCATTGACGTCGGGAATCTTGTCGTTGTCGTCGTCTGGATCCAGGCACCCGTCTCCGTCTTCGTAGTAGTCGAAGTCCTCCAGGCTGTCGGGGCACTTGTCCTTCTTGTTGGGGACGCCGTCGCCGTCGCGGTCGGGAGGGGGCTCGTACCGTAGATCGATGCCGATGGAGGCCTCGGCGCCGGGCCAGGCGTGGGTGGGTTCGGTGGTGGGGGACTCGCCGATCCAAATCAGGGCGCGCGCGTCGGCCCGGACATGCACCGGACCCCAGATCAGCACGCGTGCACCGCCACCAGCGGAAAACATCGCATCAAAGGTTGGATTTCCGCGAAACGCCAGAACGTCGGCTGGATCGGTCGCGAGGCCCTCAAAGCTGTCCAATCGCACGTGACGCCACCCGACGCCGCCGCCCAAGAAAAGGTCCAGGCGCGTCCGGTCGAACACGGTCCCGAGCAGCTCGAACTGCGCCAGAGACGCCGCCTCTTCGAAGCCGCCGATCCGGGTGGTGCCGCTGGTCCACATCAGGGCGAGCTCGAGCTCGAACGGCGTGTCCGGAATCAGGGCCCCGCCGCGCAAGCCAAAGCCGGTGTCCTCGGCGAGGTAGTCGTCAGGACCCGTCGCAAAGCCGCCAAACGTGGCGCCGAGCGTGAGCATCTTCAGGAAGGGCGGGAGCGGCAGGGCCGGCATCAGCCGCGGTTATCCGGCCGGCCTCCCAGGTGACGGAGCCGAAGCGCGTTGCTGACGACCAGCACCGATGACATGGCCATCGCGCCCGAGGCGATCATCGGATTGAGGAGGCCCAGCGCGGCGACGGGGATGGCGAGGATGTTGAAGCCGAAGGCCCAGACCAGGTTCTGCCGGATGATGCGAAGCGTGGCTTGACCGATCTCCAGCGCGGTGACGACGCGGCGGATGTCGCCGCCGACGAGGGTCATCGCGGCCGCCTCTGCGGCAACGTCAGCTCCGCCCCCGATCGCGATCGCCAGGTCGGCGGCGGCCAGGGCCGGGGCGTCGTTGACGCCGTCGCCTACCATCGCGACCACGTGACCTTCGGCCTGCAAGCGTCGCACCAGCGCAACCTTGTCGGCAGGTTGGAGCCCAGCGTGTATCGACGTGAGGCCCAACGCGGCGGCGACCGCTCCGGCCGCTGCCGGTTGGTCGCCGGTGGCCAGGATGACGTCCACGCCCCGCCTTCGGAGTGCGTCGATCGCCCCGGCGGCGCCGGCGCGGAGTGTGTCCGCCAGGGCAATGAGGCCCAGTGAGCAACCACCCGCGGAAACCCAGACGACCGTTGAGCCCGCGGCGCCCAGACGCCGGGCCGCTTCTTCGAAGGTCTCCTCCGGCGTGTCGGTGAACGCTCGCCCGCCGACACGGACCTCGGTTGGACCCTCAGGCGCGTGAACCAGGGCGGACACCCCCCGGCCGACGGGGGCCGCGAACGCCTCCGAGGCCAGCGTGGGGAGACCGCGTCGGAGCGCCTCCTCGACGATGGCGCGGCCGAGCGGATGTTCACTCCAGCGCTCGGCGCCGGCGGCCAGCATCAGGAGTTGTGCTTCGTCCACACCCGGTGCGCACGCGACGGCGGTGACCGACGGCCGCCCCTCGGTCAGCGTGCCGGTCTTGTCGATGACCAGGGTGTCGACGCGCCGCGCGCGCTCCAGCGCCGAGACGTCGCGGACGAGCACCCCCAGCTCCGCGGCACGCCCGGTCCCCACCAGGATGGCGGTGGGTGTCGCGAGTCCAAGTGCGCACGGGCAGGCGATCACCAGCACCGCGACGGCGGCGAGCACCGAGGTCTCGGCGTCGTGACCGAGCAGCGCGTGTGTCGCTGCCGCCAGGACGGCGATTCCCATCACCACGGGAACGAAAACCGCTGAGATCCGATCCGCGAGCCGCTGCACCGGCGCTTTTTCGGCCTGCGCCTCCTCCACCAAGCGAACGATGCGACCGATGGCGCTGTCAGCACCAATTCGCCGGGCTTCGACGACCAGCCGCCCCTCGTGAAGCAGCGAACCGCCGAGGACGGTGCTTCCGACGCCGCGGGTCACCAGCGCCGACTCGCCAGTGAGGGCGGCCTCGTCGACCGCGGAAACCCCTTCCACCACGACGCCGTCCACGGGCACCCGTTCGCCGGGGCGGACCACGAGTCGCTCCCCGACGGTCACGCTGTCGAGCGCGACGTCCAGCTCGGCGCTCCCGTCCAGCAGCCGCACGGTGTTGGGCACGAGCTTCGCCAGCGCGCGGAGGGATTCGCCCGCTCGTGCCCGCGCTCGCCGCTCCATCCATCGGCCTGCCAGGACCAGCGTGATCACCACCCCCACCACCTCGAAGTAGACCTCGTGTCCGCCGTGCGCCCAGGTCCAGGTGGAGGCGCCCCACGCGGCCGCGGTTCCCAGGGCGACCAGCGTGCTCATGTTCGCGGTACCGCGGCGCGCCAGCAAGAACGCCTGCCGGTAGAAGTCGGCGCCCGCCGTCAGGAGCACTGCCGTCGCCAGGAGGAACTGGATGAGGAGCGCCGGCTCCTCGTGGACGTGCGCCATGCCGAGCACCGCCAGGGGCGCTGTGAGCGCGATGGCGACAGGCAGATGGGAGCGTTCGGTAGCGGGCGGCGCTGGTGCCGCGGCACGCTGGCGCCGGTCTTGAGGCTCGAAGCCAGCGGCGCGCGTCGCGTCGAACAGCGTCCTCCAGTCGGCGGTGCCACGCACCGTGGCGGTCTCGGTCGCCAGGTTGACGGTCACTGTGGTCGCGCCCGGTACATCGCTGAGCGCTCGCTCCAGGCGGGCGGAGCAGGACCCGCAATGCATGCCGACAACGCCGAAGGTCGCGCGGCCTTGGATCGGATCGGCGGGGGCGGGCGTCGTGGCCATGGCGGCAAGCTTCGCACCCGCGGGCGGGGAGGCAAGCTAGAGGGGGCGCCGACCCGGCCGGGCTGCGGCATGCGGTCTGCGGGGATGGGGAGAGCGGCGCCCGGGGCGCGTTATTTACGCGACCCGTCCGGGAAAGTCCGGGGCGCCGCAGGCCGGAAAGCGCAGCTTGGAGGCCGGAGGGAATGGCCCGGTAGGGGGAGAGGGCGGCGAGCTCTCTCCCCCGGTTACATGATAGGTTGTTGTTAGGCCGCGCTCGATGTCAATGTTCGAATTCGGCGCGCTGCTGGCGGTAGCTTGCGCATTCGGGGGCCTGTTCGTGGGCGGGCTGCTGGCGTGGTTGTTGTGGCGGCGCCCGGCGCCGCCCAACCGCGAAGCCGCGATCGACACGGAGTTGGCCTCGTCCCTGTGCCACGAGATGGAGAAGGGGACATCCCCGACGGCGGAGGCGACCACTGCGATGGCGGCGGCGCGCGAGGAGGCCCAGAGCGGGCGTCCAGCGGCGATGCTGGCCGTCGCTCTGAAGTGGGAGGCAGCCGGCGGAAAACCCGCGAACCGCGGGGCGTACAATGACGCGAAGCGTGCGCTCGAAACGCGGGTGTGATCGCCGTAGCGTGTGCGGGGCTTGACTCGCTGGGAGGCTGGGATTAGATCGCGGGGCGCCTCCTTGGAGGTGTGGCCGAGCGGTTGAAGGCAGCGGTCTTGAAAACCGCCGCCCTCGAAAGGGGGCCGTGGGTTCGAATCCCACCACCTCCTTACATTGTTGTTGTCTTCGGAGACGTGACCGAGTGGCCGAAGGTACATGCTTGCTAAGCATGCGTACCCGAAAGGGTACCAAGGGTTCAAATCCCTTCGTCTCCGCCATTTTGAATTATCAAGATTCAATGCACCCATAGCTCAATTGGATAGAGCATCTGACTACGGATCAGAAGGTTAGTGGTTCGACTCCTCTTGGGTGCACCATAAGAAAACCGCCCTCACGGCAACGTGAGGGCGGTTTTTCGTTGGTGCACCGCGGAGTTCGACCAGGGCGATGCCCGCTTCGGCGACCTCGTCTTGCGCGACTGGGCGCCAAAGCGGCCGGACGTGGCCTGTCAGGTTCGGAAACGCGTAGTCGCCGATTTCGCGGAGTGGATGAGCAACCTGGCGTCTTTACTCGGGAGTTAGCCAAGCTCGTGCGGGCGGTTTCCGCCGGAAACGTCGCCGGCGCTTGGCATTCGCACCGTCACCGTTACCGTGGAGCTGCCGGCCGCCGTCGGGCCCGTTGCCGGGCGCTGCGTTCCGCAGGCCGCACCGCGTCGGCGTGACCTCCCCCATCCAGCGCGCCGCGGCGGGGATAGAGGAGGGGATGCTCCCCGCCGACACCTCTCCCGAGGCACACCTCGTCCAGGTCGAGGTGTGGCGTCGCATGGGAACGAGCGGCAGGAGCCGGGCCGCCGCCGCCCTGTCCGAGTCGCTGCTCCGGACGGTAAGGGACCAGATCGCCGCGCGCCACCCGGATTGGAGCCCTCGGCAAGTCACCCTCGCGCTGATCGCGCGCGTGCACGGCCGGGAGCTCGCCGAGCGCGCGAACGGGGGCCAGCCCGTCCCGAGCCCGTGACCGTCGGCTCCGTCCTGGCCGCGCTCGGTGCCGCGCTCGACGACGCCGGTATCCAATGGATGGTGGCCGGCTCCGTCGCCAGCTCGACCTGGGGAGAGGTCCGTTCTACCCAGGACATCGACCTCGTCGTGGTGGCAACGCGGACGGCGCTGGTCCAGTTGTGCCAGGCGCTGCCGCCGGAGCGCTGGTACGCGGACGTGGACATGGCCATCGACGCGGCGCGTCGTCAGTCCATGTTCAACATCATCGACCTGGAAACCGGCTGGAAGGTGGATGTCATCCTCCGCAAGGGGCGCCCGTTCAGCGCGGCAGAGTTCGCGCGCCGTCGGCGCGTCGAGGTCGACGGCGTCGAGGTGTGGGTGGCGAGCCCCGAGGACGTCATCCTCGCGAAGCTGGAGTGGGCGAAGTCCACCGGCTCGGAGCGCCAGGCGCGCGACGCCCGCGGCATCGTGGCGGTGCAAGGCGATGCCCTCGACGAGGCGTGGCTGCGTAGGTGGGCGAAGGAACTCGGGGTGGAGACCGAGCTGGCGAGCGTGTTCCGAGACGCGGGACGAACTGAGCACCGATGAACCCCTACATCCCCGCCCTCATCGCAACCCCGCCTTCGAGGGGCTTTGTTTTGGGGGAACGGCGCGATCCTGGCGAAGCTCGCCCTGGACTGCGTTCATCACGCCGGAGCCCCGCGAAAGGCCTCGATCGTTGGGTCGAATCACCCCCCCAAGCCCTCCACCCGTACACAAAATCCAACCGCCGCGCCGATCGCCGTCGACAGGCGCGCAGCTAGCTCGCCTTCGGGGGTGACCTCATCGAGCTGACCGCCGCTCGACCAGGAGATCAGCGTGTTGCCGCTGTCGAGGCGCTGAGCGGAGCCGAGGAACAGAACCTTGATGCCGCCAGGGTCGGCGTAGGACCAGCGACGGTCGGCGGTCCACGCGGTCTCGTCGAGGGTGATCTCGACCGCCTCGGAGTGCGAGCCCGGATCGCCGTAGTAGCCTCGATTGAAGACGAGGAGACCGCCGTCGTCCAGGCGCTGTACGCCATGCGGCTGCTGGACCAGCCGGTCGTCGCCCCAGACAAAGTCGCTGTCGGAGTTTGCCAGCACCCAGGTGAGCGCGCCGGTGGCACGGTCGATCCGGGCGACCCCGTCGTTGAAGGTCATGGTGACGTAGTAGGCGTCTTCGTCGGGGGCGTAGGCCAGGCCGTTTATGTGGCTCCAGTCTTCCACCTCCGGATCGGCGAGGTATTGCGGCGGCCAGGTGCGCTCCAGGTCGGGTTCGAACCAGTCCCAGACCGACCAGACGATGCGCTCCGTGCCGTCGGGATCGCGCTCTACGATGTGGTCGCCCGCGAAGCGCCTGCCTTCGAGCTCGCGGAGGTCCCAGCCGAGCGTGGCGTAGCCACCGGGGGTCGGTTCCACGAAGTCCAGGTGTCCGCCTGTAAGCTCTATAGTGTCGCGACTACTATCCAGCAGGGCCACCCGGTGGACAGCCCCTGGCGCGTCGGCGGAGTCGGCGGGGGTGTTGTACAGCACATGCCGCCCGTCCAGCGAGAGGCGCGCGCGCACGATGAGCTCGGAGGCGGAGTGGGTCGGGGGGTAGCTCCAAACCACCCGCCCCTTGCCGTCCACGGCGACCACCCCACCGCCACCGTCGGGGACGATGGGAACCAGCGTCACGCCCTCAAAACCGGTGGTGCCGGTGGTGTAGGTCATCTCGGGCACCCACGCCGGAAGGGCTCCGGTCTGGACGTCGACCGAGGCCAGCTCTTCCCCTCCCTGCTCAAGTGTGACGGTGGCGGCGGTGGCAGCGGGAACACCGATGAGGAGCACCTCGTGGGTGGTGCCTGCCTCGGATTCGGGGAACGACAGCACCTCGTCGCCGAAGGACGCGTGGACGGTGCCGGTGGTAGGGGCCTCGGTGGTCCAGCGGGCAATCAGCACGGTGTCCATCCCCGCGGTGCCGACGGCGAAGTCCGTTCCGGTGCCGGAATCGGCGCCCCCATCTACGCAGCCGGCGATCATCACCCACGCCGCCCCGGCACGCACCGCCTGGACCCCGTTCGAGCTGGAGTGTCGAGGAAGCGTCAATCCACCCTCCGCTGCCGGGTTTCCGTGCAGATCCCCCGAACTGGGGCGATCGTTTCCCACCGGTAGCGGTATTATCGCTTTTGATGGAAGCGTGGCCCGAGTACGAATCTGAGCGCCTGGCCGGGGTGCTCCTGCGGGTAGACCTGCAAGAGCAGCGCTCGCTGGCGGCAGGCGACTACGCGGCCGTCGTGAATCATCTCATGCGCTCAGCGTCGGCCGCGTGTCTGAGCGATCGCGAAGATGAAGCGCTCAGGCTGATTGGTCGCGCGGCAGAGCGCACCGCTGAGTGGGTCCGGGCGGCCCGTGCGGGCAAGGTGCGCCCGTCCTCGTTCAGCGATGTGGCGCTGAGCCGAGGCTGGTTGTGCGCAGCGATCGCACCCACGCCGTCCGTGCTGGAAGTCGCGCCGGGGTTCCTGGCCATGACCGGGTGGCTCCCGGCCGGCGCCGCCCACAACGCGCGGGTTGTCGCCGCCGCGTTGGTCGGGGACCATCCTGCGGTCGAGGCGTCGTTGAAGTTGTGCGAGTTGAGCGATGCAGGGCTGGGTTCGCCGATGAAGAAGTTCATGCTGGCGTGGCTCGCTCGCGACGCCGCCGCGATGAAGAAGACGCTGGCGACGTGGTTGCAGGAGAAGATGGACGCGACCATGACCCACGAGTGGGGCGCCTACAATGAGGTGCCGATCGAGGTCAGCGGTGCGTTGGCGTTGGCCGAGCGGGCTGGGGTCCCGGTGCCCTACGCCAGCAACCGGGTCTTGACGCGTTTCCGTGCCTGAACGGAACCGCCTCGCCCGGTGCATGGTCTATGCACGTCCACGGGTGACGCTGCGCGGATGAACCGACCTCTGCTCGCGTGTGTCGCCGCCGGTGTCGCAGTGTTCGTCCTCCTCAGTCCGACAACCTGGGGGCGGTCACCGCCGCCGAGCGTGCCGCTCCCCGTGGCTCCGCCGCCGCCGGTCGGCGCGGGTCCCTCGCTTGCGACGCTGGCGCCCGGCTTCGAACTTGGCACGTTCCCGCTGCCGATCCCCTCCCGACTCGGCCCGGGCTCCGTGACCTTCGTCCGGGTCGATCCGGCGGTGGTGGACCTCGAAGTGAGGGCCGCCTCGCTCACCGACAAGCGGCTACGCAAAGCGAGCGAGTGGGGGCACTCACCCGAGAAGGCCAGGGCGGTCGCGGTGATCAACACGTCGATGTTCGCCGATGATTGGCTGACGAGCGTGGGCCATCTGGTCGTGGACGGGGTCGCCCAGAATCCTCGCTGGGCTGCCCAGCAGAACTCCCTTTTCGTCGCGAATCCGGTCGGCGAATCCGGTCCCCGCGCGGCGATCGTGAACCTCGGGTGTGCCGATCGCGACGCTGTCGTCGGGGCGTGGAAGACGCAGGTTCAGTCGATCCGGATGCTCGGTTGCGGCGGGGAGAACGTGTGGTCGCAACAAGCGCGGAGCTGGTCGAGCGCCCTGGTCGGCGCCGACAACCAGGGCCGCATCCTGTTCCTCCACACCCGCGCGCCCTACACGATGCACGACCTCGTCGACCTGCTCTTGGCCACGCCCCTGGACCTCGTCGCGCTGCACTACGGCGAAGGCGGACCGGAGGCGTCTTTGTACGTTCGCGGCCCGAACGTCGAGCTGCGCGAGGTCGGAAGTTACGAAACCGGGTTTTTGGAGAACGACAATAACGCCCTGGAGTGGGAGCTGCCCAACGTCCTGGTCGCTGTCGCCTGGTAGCGCCTAGGGCGTGACCATCGGATCGACGCAATCACCGCCGTAGTACACCTCGGTCCAGTCGTCGAATCCGTCGCCATCAGTATCGGCGAGGGTGTCGTCGCAACCGCTGGAGTCTTCGAAGATCTGGTAGAGGGAGTCGCCGTCGTCGTCGGTGGAGTCGCCCGAGTCGGTGCAATCGCCGCCGTAGTAGACCTCCCACCAGTCGTCCCAGCCGTCGCCATCGGTATCGGCGAGGGTGTCGTCGCAACCGCTGGAGTCTTCGAAGATCTGGTAGAGGGAGTCGCCGTCGTCGTCGGTGGAGTCGCGCCGATCGAGGGGGTCGCCGCCGTAGTAGACCTCCCACCAGTCAGACCACCCGTCGCGATCGGTGTCCTCGCGCCGCGGGCTGGTGCCGATGCTGCGCTCATGGCTGTTGGTGAGCCCGTCCCCGTCGCGGTCGCCGTCGGGGCGAAGGCGAGTTGCATGGGCGCTTCCGGACAGTAGCGAGGCGGCGACGGCAAGGGACCAGATCATCATGAGCCCGGTATCGGCCGACGATACCAGAAATGGAGCCTTCGGAGCCCGTTCGGATCGAGTACGCTGGCGGGGTGAGTTGGCTCGCGTTCGTCCTCGCCTGCGCCTCGGAGCCGTCCGCTCCCGAGGCCGGACCCGGTGAGGATGTCGATGGGGACGGGGTCGTCGGCGCTGAGGACTGTGACGATCACGACGCGCAGCGCGCCCAGGGGGAGGCCGACCTTCCGGCCAACGGACTCGACGAGGACTGCTCCGGCGGGGACAGCTGCTTCGCCGACGTCGACCAGGACGGGTACGCCGCGGGGGACGGGTCGCTCGTGGTCTCGGCCGACATGGATTGTGCCGACGATGGGGAGGTCGGTGACCTTGCGCGCGTGAACGATTGCGACGATTCGGCCCCGACCGTGAACATCGCTGCCGTCGAACGTGCGGGCGACGAGCGGGATCACAACTGTGATGGCGCCGAGCTCTGCTGGGCCGACGGCGATGGCGACGAGCACGCCGACCTCTTCGGGTCCACGCGGAGTAGCGTCGACCTGGACTGTATCGACGCCGGGGAGGCCCGCACGTTCGATGCCCGGGACGACTGCGACGACGCTGACGCCTGGGTTCATCCGGGTGCGTTCGAGACGCCCGGGGACGAGATCGATTCCACGTGTGACGGCGGGGAGGCCTGCTGGCTCGACAGCGACGGCGACGGTTGGCCGTCCGCGGCCGTCGTCCCGTCGGACGATATTGCTTGCGACGGATTCGGCGAGGCGCCTACCCGAACGCTCGACTGCGACGATGCGGTCGCCAGCGTCCATCCGGAGGGGAATGAGACCTGCAACGACGTCGACGACGACTGTTCCGGAGCGGTCGATGACAACGGGCTGGTCTCGCTCCCCGACGGACGTACCTACAGCACGGTCTCCGCCGCCGTGGCCGACGCCACGGCGGGGGATGAGATCGTGGTGTGTGACGGCGTGTACCGGGAGTCGCTGGCGATTTCCCAGACGCTGAGCCTCCGATCGCTGCATGGCGCCGAGGCCACCACCATCGACGCCTCGTCGCTTGGGGCGGCGGTCGTCGTGGGCGCTGACCGGGTGACGTTGGCCGGCTTCACCTTTACCGGTGGTGTCGGGCATGGCACCGGCGGCACCGAAGGGGGCGGGTTGTACCTGGCCGGCAGCGAAGTGAGCGTCGAGAACTGCGTGGTGAGCGGGAACAGCGCCGATCGTGGCGGCGGGGTGTCGGTGCACGGCAGCGCGTCGTTCGCGGACGTCGAACTCGCGGGAAACGCGGCCGGCGATGTAGGCGGCGCGCTGTACGTGGTTGGACGCGTTCATCTTGACGAGGCGACGGTCTCCGGGAACAGCGCCGCCCGCGGGGGCGCGTTCGGCATCGGCGACGTCGGCCGCGAGGAGTCAGGCGCTATCGAGCTCGTGGGTGGATCGGTGGACGGCAACAGCGCCACGCTTTCGGCCGGTGGCGCCTATCTGGCGCTGGGAACGCTGAGTCTCGACGGGACGAGTTTTGGGGCGACCACTGGGAACGGGGACGCCTCCATCGTCGTGCGCTTGGGCGACGACACCTTCGTCGAGGTCAACGACCCCGGCTCCGAAGCGCGCCTGATGTGCTCCACCACGGACGGGGGCTGCGAGTAGCGGCGCTGGATACGGGCTCGCGAATGCGGCTCCTATACGGCGTGGTGGGCGAAGGGATGGGCCATGCGACGCGTTCCCGGGTCGTGTTGGAGCACCTGCTCGGGCGCGGCCACACCGTGCGCGTCGTGGTCAGCGGCCGCGCCCATGCCTTTTTGAGCGAGCGCTTCGCCGGCCGCCCCGGCATCCGGATCGAGCAGATCGAAGGCTTGCACATGGCGTACGAGGGCAATGCGGTCGCCCTGGGCCGGAGTGTCGTCGAGAACCTGGGCAAAGCGCCGGCCTCGCTCGCGCGCAACCTCGCCACGTACGCTCGGATGGATTTCGACGCTGACGCGGTGGTCTCCGATTTCGAGAGTTGGGCCTTCTTTTTCGGCATCAACCGGCTCACACCGGTGATCAGCATCGACAACATGCAGATCATCAACCGCTGCGAGCATCCCGATGCCATCACCGACGACACGAACTTCAAGCTGGCAAAGGCCGCCGTCAAGCTGAAGCTCCCGGGGGCGCGGCACTATCTGATCACCACCTTCTTCCGCCCGCCTGTGCGCAAGGAGCGGACCACCCTGGTCCCGCCGATCCTCCGTCCCGAGGTGCTGGCCGCTCGTCGGGAGCCCGGTAAGCACGTCCTCGTCTACCAGACCGGCACTGCCAACGAAGCGCTGATTCCGCTGTTGCAGTCGTTGCCCTGGGAGTTCCGGCTGTACGGCATGCGGCGCGACGCGGTGCTCGGAAATGTCGTGCTCAGGGACTTCTCGGAGCAGGGGTTCGTGGATGATCTCCGGACGGCGCGCGCGGTCGTGGCGGGCGGTGGCTTCTCGCTGATGGGAGAGGCCGTGCATTTACAGGTGCCGATGTACAGCGTGCCGTTGGAGGGGCAGTACGAGCAGGAGCTCAACGCTCGTTACCTCGCGATGCTCGGCTACGGTCGCTACGCCCGGACCTTCGAGCGCGACGCCATCGCCGACTTCGTGGAGACCGCGCCCGAGCGGACTGGCTACATCCCGCGCGACAACAGCGAGCTGTTTGCGGCCCTGGATGATCTGCTGGCGTCGGTGTGAGACCTCGTGGCGCGGGCGGCGTCGGCTGTGGTCCGCGCATGCTGATCGGTTCCGCTTCATGCGCGCTCGTGTATAGTCATCGACATGCTCGTGGTGTTCCTCCTCGCGTGCAACACAGCTCCCTCCGAAGGGGTTGATTCCGTGGGCGATCCCGCCGACACCGCCGCCTGCCCGCCGGGCGGCACCACGCTCACCTGGGGCAACTTCGGCGAGCAGTTTTTCGTCGACTGGTGTCAGGAGTGCCACAACTACACCACGCCGGCCGCCAACGTGCCCGAGGGGATGGTCTTCTACGACGAGTCATTCGTCTGGTCAGTCGCGCCGCTGATCCTCGACCGGGTGGTCAACGCCGCCTCCGCGACCGCGCCCCCGATGCCCCCCCCGCCGGACGCCCGCTCTAGCGAGATCGAGTCCCGCGAGAACGCCATTCGGAAGATCCTCGCCATCGAGGACGTCCAGGAGTGGCTGACCTGCGGAGAGCCGACGGGTGGCTGAGCGCTCGGACCATCCCCGGGCCAGGCCGCGCTCGGCCCTCGCGGCCCTGTTCTTCGCCATCGGGAGCGCGGGGTGCATGGACGACTCGCCCGCTGACACCGCCGACACCGCCGACGCCGTCCCCTCCGCTCCCTTCGCCACCGCGTCGGGCTGGGAGCGCTTCGAGTACGCGAACTGGCTCGAGGAGGAGGGTCTCCGCAGCTGCGACATGTACTGGTCCGCCTGGGTCGTGCCCGCCTTCGGTTGCGACCACTGCGCCTACGGGTTCGCCGCCAGCATGACGCTTGAGGAATCGCAGACGACAGACGACGGCTCCTGCGCCGCGATCCACGCCGACCGGCAGCAGGTGCTCGCCTACCTGGAGGACTTCGAGGGCCAGGGCCCCTCCCTGCTCGTCCAGGTGGAGGGCCGGTGGTTCTGGTGGGCGTGGGCCGAGCCCTCCGACACGGGGCTGCGCTGGTGGTTCGGGTGGGAGGACTACCAGGCCGAGACCGGGGACGACGCGCCCCCGGGGCACGAAGACGACTGGCTCACGAGCTACTGGAACAGCGAGATCGTGTTCGCCCCGCTGTGATCCTGTTTGCGGCTTTGGATGATCTGCTGGCCTCGGTGTGAGCGTTCACCCCACGCGTTCCCCTCGCAGCTGCGCCCGATCGGCCTTCAGCTCGGCCAGCAAGAACTGCAAGAGCGCTCGGACCCGGGGCGTCGTGCGCACGTCCTGGTGCACGGTGAGCCACAACGTCTCGGCCGGCGGGTCGGGCATCGGCACCCGCATCAGGCTGGGCTCGGCGTCGGCCAGGTAGCAGGGCAGCGGAGCCAGGCCGGCGCCCGCCTTTGCGGCCGCGAGTAGCGCCACGGAAAGCTCACTCACGAAGCTGACCCCAGCACCGCGCGCCCACCGCGCGAGCCAGCGCCCCTCCACGGAAGGGGGCGTGGCCGGGGGGAGCAGCAACGGGTGCGCCGCCAAGGTGTCCGGGCCGATCTCGGGGTGGCGGGCCAGGTAGGTGTGGCTGCCATACAGCCCGTAGCGGACCTCTGCCGCGCGCTGCGCCACCAGGTTTTGGCTGCGAGACCGGAAAAAGCGGACCGCGATCTCCGCCTCACCTCGGCCCAGGTCGAGGACCTTTCCGCTCGGGGTCAGCTCCACCGTAAGTCCTGGGTGCTGAGCACCGAACGCCGCCAACCGGGGCGCAAGCCACGCCACCCCGAACGTTTCCGGCGAGGTGACCCGCACCAGCCCGGTGAGCCCGCCGGTCTCGGCGTCGACCGCGCGGCGCAGGCTGAGCACGGCCTCCTCCACGGCCCGCAGCGGGGCAAAGAGCCGCTCGCCGTCCTGCGTGAGCGCGTAGCCCAGCCGACTGCGCGTGAACAACCGCACCCCAAGGGCCTGTTCGGCGGCCTCGATCCGCCGCCCAACCGTGGTGTGATCCACGCCCAATGTCCGCGCGGCCCCGGCGAGCGAACCCGCGCGGCTGAGACTCAGGGCGAAGCGCAGGTCGTCCCAAGCGAGCGCTGTGGATTTTTGCACGATGGCCTCGCATGCTTCTGCGTATTCGCTCGGTGGCGACGGGGGTAGGGTGGCGACGAACTCCGGATCACTTCATGCGCTTCCTCCTCCTCCTCGCCGTTCTCCCGTCCTCGGCGTGCCTCGCGGAGGCGCCCAAAGCCGACAGCGCGGCCGACACTCCACTCGACAGCGGGGCGGACTCCGCGGCCGACAGCGGGACGGAGACCGGGGACACCGGCGAGCGCGCGGAGACGGGCGACACCTCCACGTGCGCCGGAGACGGCGAGCCTTGCGTGAACTACGAGGAAAGCCAGAATCGAGGCTGGAACAACTGCTGCTTCAGTCGGCAGACCTGTTTCCCGGAGGGCTGCTACTACAGTCAGCCGTAGATCCGGTGGGCCCGTCGCGGGATCGGCGGTGGAAGACCGGCTAAACCGCCCTACCCATGAACCGCGAGCTCTCCCACCCCACCACGCCGCTCGGATCGCTGCACCCCGATCCGAGCATGACCATTCGCGGCCCGGATGGCGATGCGGAGCCGCTGCCCGACTCGGCGATCCGGCTCAGCGGGGCCTACACCTGCTTTGAGGTGCTGGGCGAAGGTGGGACGGCGGTGGTGCGTCGGGCTCACCAGCGCTCACTTGACCGCGAGGTGGCGGTGAAGACCCCGCGACGTGGGAAGGTGTCTACGGCGTCGATGGCGCGGGTGTTGCAGGAGGCCTGGGTCACGGGCTCCTTGCAGCATCCGGGGGTGGTGCCGGTGCACGACGTGGTGCTTGACGACGAGGGCTGCCCACATATCGTGATGCGACGGATCGAAGGGTGGACGTGGACCGAGCTCATCAACCGGCCCGAGCTGGTGGAGGAGACCTTCGGTGTGCGCGACGTCCTGGAGTGGCACCTCCGCGTCCTGATGGCGGTCGCGGCGACGGTCCATCACGCCCATGGGCGCGGCGTGCTCCACCGCGATCTGAAGCCGGACAACGTGATGGTCGGCCCCGCCGGCGAGACGTACGTGCTCGACTGGGGGCTGGCGGTGGCGCTGGACGGGCGGGCATCGCATCGACTGCCGCTGGCGTCGGCGCAGACCGCGCTGGCCGGCACCCCCCACTACCTCGCGCCGGAGATGGCTCGGGCGGACGGGCCGGCGCTGGCCGCGACGTCCGATGTGTACCTGCTCGGGGGGCTCCTGTACGCGGTCCTCACCCGTTCGCCGCCCCACCCCGGAAGTGACCCCCACGCGGTCGTCAAGGCCGCTGCGGTCGAGTCGCCCCTGCCCCCGGTCGGGGCGCCGCTTCGCCTCGCGGCGCTGTGCATGGAGAGCCTCGCGATGTCGCCCCAGGAGCGGCCGGCCTCGGCGGAGGTCTTCCGTCGCAGCGTGCAGAGCTTCCTCGAAGAGCGCGATGCGGACGCGCTCGCAGAGGCCGGGGGCGAGGCCCTGCTCCAGCTCCAACTCGCGTGCGCCGCGCCCGACTCCACTGAGGTTCCGGCGCTGTACGCTACGTGCCGGGTCGCCTTCGAGCAGGGGCTCGCCCGATCGCCCGGTCATGCCGCCGCGGCGACCGGTCTCCGTACCGCGCAGGAGCGACGAATCCGATGGGAGCTGGCTCGCGGCGACGCGGTCCTCGCGACGGAGCTGCTTGGGGCGATGGCGGACCCCCCGGCGGAGTTGGTCACCGAGGCCCGTCGGGTGTCGGCGCTGGCGGCCACGCGGAATGCGGAGGCGGGGCGGCTCTTGGCCGAGCATGATCAGCGGGTCGGCATCCGGACGCGGGCGTTCGTGAGCCTGATCCTGGGCTCCTACCTGACACTGCTGCCGCTCGCGACGCACCTCTTCGATCGCGACGCGGGCCTCGACCGGATCGTGATCGGGTTTGTGGTCACGATCGTGGTGATGTCGTCGGTGTGGGTTTGGGCGCGGGATTCGTTGAGCCGTTCGGTGCTCAATCGGGCGCTGATTCGCGTTGTGGTCGCCACGCCGATCCTGCAGTTGCTGCTGATCGTCGGGGGCGCGGCCATGGGGTTCGACAGCGTCCAACTGGTGGTCTTCTTCCCGTTGGTGGCGACGGTGATCTCCGCGACCTTCGCGGTGACGCTGGAGCCGACCGTGGGGTACGCCGCCGCTGGCTACGCCGTCGCGTTTCTGCTGGCCGCCTGGCAGCCGCCCCTGCGCTGGCTCGTGATCTCGGGCGCCAACGGCCTTTTGGCCGTTGTTGTCCTGTGGCGCTGGGGGCCAGGTGCGCTGCGGAGCTGGATCCGGATGCGGCGGGAGAAGGGGGGGATGGAGTGGCTTTTTGGGACCCTCAATCGCAGGAGTAGTCGGTGACGGTGAGCTCGTCGATCCGGTGCTCGTTGGTCTCGCCGCCGGTGCCGGCCGTGAACCCGACCCAGGCCGAGAACGCGTAGTTGCCAGGAATATCCTGATCAATGTACAGCGTGCCGTCGATCGCGACGGTGACGCGGGGCGCGAGGATGGTGACCTCGACGTAGTGCCAGCCGGTGTCTTCCATCTCGGGGAGCGCGGCCCAGGCCTGATAGCCGTCAACATCGCCGTCGAAGGTGAAAGCGAGATGGTCGTCTTCGGTAGGATCGACGCCGCCGTTGTGGTAGGTGTCCAGCTCCAGCGACCAGCCGGGGAGCGCCGGGCCGTCGGTGCAGTCAGCAGAGCCGCCGTAGCCGATGCCACAGCCGGTGCCGCCCAGGAACGAGGTTGCGCGCGCCGTGTCGAGTGCGGTGAGGGACAGGCCGTCCGCGCCGTTGCCCCCGCCGATGTAGACGTAGAAGGCGATGTCGACATTATCGGCGTTGACGGCTGCCGATGTCTCGAATGCGGAGCCGACCTGATCGGTGAGGGCGGGCGTGAGCAGCAGGTTGGCCGCGGACGGGTCCCACGCTGCCGAGCCCTCGTAGTGCCAGGCTGACAGCGAGAGCGCGTCGTAACTGTAGGCGCCATCCTGGCACACGTTGAGCGTGCTTTCGGCGGTCTCGCCGCAACTATCCTCGACGGTGAGCGTGATGGCCTGCCGCCCAGTCGAGCGAGAGGCCGCCGCCCAGTCCCAGCTCGTCGAGCCATCGGGGAGCGGGCTCGTTGTGCCGAGCGCCCCATCCACGCTGGCCGACCAGGTGACTTGGAGCGATTCCGCGGCATCCTCAGCGTCGCTTACAAGTCCTGTCAGCACGGCATCCACGCCCTCAGGGAGCACCTCGTCGGCAAGTGGACTCACGATGCTGGCCGTCGGTGCCTGGTTCGGGGTGGCGCTGAGTGGCACCTTGAGCAGCGGCGTCTCCGGGTCGTCGGACTGGACCCAGAGTTGTCCCTCGCCATCGGTACCCTCAACCCCGATCAGCGTCGCTTCACCCTGTTCCAACGCAAACGGGAGCGAAGGCGCGGAGGTCACCGTCCATCCATCGCCTTGCGCCTCGATCTTGGTGAGGTTGAGCACGCCCTCGCCCGTGTTGCTCACCAGCACGTCACGCGCGGCGGGCTTGCAGAGTCCAGTCACCGTGATCGAGCCAGGATCGGCCTCGATCACCGGGTCGTCCACCGGGACGGGCTTGGACCCGCCGTTCAGCCCGTAGTCGGAGCAGCCGAGCAAGCAGACGGGAACGAGAAGCCGACGCATCGCTCCACGGTACCTCGCCGCGCCCCTCGTGTCCGGTCGGCCACGCGCCGATCCAGGGGGCATGTCCAGCTTCGACAGCCGCTCGCCCGATCGCGCCGTGAAGTCGCTCCAGAGCCTTCCAGGCGTCGGAAGCTCCATTGCGGCCGACCTGGCGCGGCTTGGGTATCGCGAGCCGGAAGACCTCGCCGGCGAGAATCCTGAGGCGATGTTTGCGCAGCTTCAGCGCATCACCGGCTCGGTGCAGGACCCGCTGGTGCTCGATGCGTTCCGCTGTGCGGTCCACTCGGCGTCGTCATTGGAGCACGACCCTGACCTGATCAAGCCGTGGGCGTGGGCTCGGTTGCGCCACCTGGCCACTTCTTCCACCGGTCGTCCGGTGCATAGTCGATGAAGAGCGGGTGATCGTCGACCGCGGCGCGCGCCCGACAGTGGGCCAGCCAGACGCCATAGTGAGCCGGGTGGGCGCGTAGCCAGGGCTCGATGGCGCCAACCAGGAAGCGCTGACGCAGCTCGTCGGGCTTGTCGCCGAATAGCGGAGCTTCGAAGCGACATAGATTGGGGGCGCCGTCGGGACATTCGAGCAGCGTGGGCACGATGGCGGCGCCGGTTGCGGCGGCAAGGCGCCAACCACCGGCGTTGAGCGTCGCGACTCGATCCAGATAGGGAACGCGCGACCATTTCTGACCGATGCGCCCATCGAACGCGATGCCGACGAGCTCGTTACGGGCGAGGCAGCGGTAGAGTTCGCGCACCGAAGTGTCCAGGGAGATGAACCGGATGGGGAGGCGGTCCTCGTTCGCCTCGCGGGCGGCGCGCACCTCGCGTCGCCACCGGTTGTTGGCGAAGACGTCGGCGTGGGCGCGGGCGACTTCGGGCGGAGCCATCCCCCGCGCGGCGTACTGCGTGTATCGATAGCCGCGCAGCCCCATGACCGCGTGCATCAGCATGAAGTTGCCCGCGTGCGGAAACAGCAGGATGGCGCCCTTTCCGCGGGCGAGGGCCGCGTCCAGGTGTTCATTCCCCGAGAACTCGAGCCAGTGCTGCCAATTGGTCGGGGTGAGCTTCCCGAGAAGCAGCTCCTCGAGATGGCAACGCCAGCCGATGCGGTAGGCCTCCGCGATCAAGTCATCGTCGGTGCGTCCGAGCCAGCGTCGGAACTCATCCGCCATCAACCGACGTTGCCTCGTCGCGAGCGCGTGGTGCGCGCGCCAGAGCGGGTACAACTTCGCGAGTCGCTGCGGGTGGTCGGGATCGAGGACCTCGCGGAGCTTCACCCAGAAGAGCCAGCGGGCGATGTCTTGGGGTGAGCCGCGGAGATCGCTCCACGGACGGGTTTCGGGGAGGGTCGGACCCGTCACCCGAAGACCAGGTAGCCCGCGATGAGAAGGGCGGTCCCTCCGGCGAAAATCCACGGCCAGGGAAGTCCGGTGGGCGGTGGGGTCAGATCGAGACCGCGCGACTCCCCTGGGGGGAGTTGTGCCGCGAGCTCTTCGCGTGACCGGCCCTGCAAGGTCCACTTTCCCGGGCCTTTCTCGTTCATTCGGGATGGATCGCCGCGCACGCCGACCGCGCCGTCCCAACGGGCGATTCCCGTTCCGGGCGCTTCGTCGGCCAGGCCCTCGTCGTCGGCCTCGGCCACGCGTGCCGCCAGCTCGGCTTCGGCCAGATCGAGGGCTTCGCGGGCTCGACGTTCGCGGTCCGCGAGGCGCGCCGCCGCTTCCGCCGCCGCTTCCGCCGCCGCTTCCGCCGCCGCTTCCGCCGCCGCTTCCGCCGCCGCTTCCGCCGCGGCTTGCGCCGCCGCTTCCGCCGCGGCTTGCGCCGCCGCTTCCGCCGCCG
>CANLGL010000027.1 GCA_947490345.1 Deltaproteobacteria bacterium | reverse complement strand
CTCCGCGCCAGCGGAGTGCTTTTCGTGGCGACTACGCGTGGCCGCAGCGTCGCGCGGGCGTCACCCATGCCGAAGCAGTTTCATGGCTTTGGGAGCCGCGAACCGCGGCATGCTTAACCGCCCATGTCGCTGGGTTTTTCATGGCTCTGGGAGCTGGCGTCGCGACAGCATGAATGACCAACCAGAAACGGGGGGAAGGGGCGCGAGAGCCCGGACTTTCCCGGCCCCTTCCCCTACCGCGCCATTCCCTCCGGCCGCCGGCAAGCCGCCGGCCTGCGGCGCCCGGCGGGTAAATAACCCGGCGGGACGTGGCGCTCTCCCCATCCCCGCAGCCGCAGAACGGGACGGCGTTTGATGGTTCCGTGAGCTGGCGTCGCGACGGCATGCGTAACTATCATGCGAACGGGGGAGAGGCCGCAGCGGACTCGCCCCCTACCGCGCCATTCCCACCGGCCTCCAACCTTCGGTTTCCGGCCTCCGGCGCGCGACGCGCCCGGCGCTCTCCCCTCTCCGTCCCCATGCCGCCGGGCGTTTCACACGATCCGCGGGGCGGCCGGTTGTGGCCGCAACATACTCAAGATTCGCGGCAATCTATACCGGCGTGGTAGAGAGAGCGTATGGGTCGACGACTCGCCGCGCTCCTTTTTCTCGTCGCCTGCGCTGGATGCGACAGCGCCACCGACGGCGCCACGGAAACCGGCGGGGGCGACGGCACCGAGGACCTCGACGATTGCCTTCCGATGACGGTGGCGGAGTACGACAACGACGCCGACGGGACCGTGGACGCGCGCGAGACCTACGCCTACGACGCCGACGGAAACCTGGTGACCGCAGAGTACGACACCAACGGCGACGGGATGGTGGACGCCCGCACCACCCACACCTACGACGCCGGCGGCAACCTGGTGACCGTGGAGTACGACCGCGACGCCGATGGGACCGTGGACGCCCGCACCACCCACACCTACGACGCCGACGGCAACCTGGTGACCGAGGAGTACGACCGCGCCGCCGCTGGGACGGTGGACGACCGCACCACCAGCACCTACGACGCCGACGGCAAACTGGTGACCGAGGAGTACGACGACGACGCCGATGGGACCGCGGACGACCGCTCCACCCTCACCTACGACGCCAACGGAAATCTGCTGACGTTGGAGTACGACGACGACGCCGACGGGACCGTGGACTACCGCTCCACCCTCACCTACGACGCCGACGGAAACCTGCTTACGGCGGAATACGACTACGACGCCGACGGGACGGTGAACGGCCGCTACACCTACACCTACGACGCCGACGGCAGGCCGCTGACGGCGGAATACGACTACGACGCCGACGGGACGCTCGACCTGCGCGCCACCTTCACCCTCGACGCCGACGGAAATCTACTGACGCTGGAGTACGACAACCACGCCGACGGGACGGTGGATGACCGCACCACCTACACCTACGACGCCGACAGAAACCTGGTGATGGTGGCGTCCGACAGCAACGCCGACGGGACCGTGGACGCCCGCGTCACCTACGCCGACGACGAGGCCTGTTGAAGGAGACCGAAGCGCCCAACCCGGCGCGGCGGCTTCCGTGGGCTTCGGTTTCGGGGCACATTTCGTGCCGCGAAGACCGGAGCGCTAGCGTCGCGGCTATGCTCCTCAGGTGAACCGCCTACTTGCCAAGCCCGATCCCGACGAGGCCGAACGACTCCGTTCGGCAGCCGTGTGGGAGCAGGCGCTGCCGTGGCGCGACGCCACCGATGTGCAGCGCGGCGAGGCCCTCGCGGATCTGATGACGCTCGCCGATGCCGTGCTCGCCTCGCGCCCCGATGGGGACGAGGTGCGCCGCCGCCCCCGTCCGGACGACCTGGACGGGCGCGTCCGCTGGCTCGAGGTCGTCCGGCGATTCCACCCCGAGGCGCAGTGAACGTGGCGTTTCCCACCTAC
Organism: Deltaproteobacteria bacterium; assembly: GCA_947490345.1. Lineage (GTDB taxonomy): Bacteria > Myxococcota_A > UBA796 > UBA796 > SXON01 > SXON01. Next base: position 61,223 of record CANLGL010000027.1, on the reverse strand, counting down.
CGGGTGGCGCAAGAGTTGGCGCGCTGCTTGGAGGCGCGCGGGCTGAAGTACGCGATTGGCGGGTCGATCGCCCTTGCGTACGCCGCCGAACCGCGGTCGACAAAGGACGTCGACATCAACCTGTTCATGACGCCAGACGCAGGGGGCGAGGCGTTGACGGTGCTTCAGGGCGCTGGAATGGACATCGACATCGAAGCGGCGCTCGTCCTGGCACGCGAACGCTTCGACGCCATCGGCTACGTCCACCGTGTCCGGATCGACCTGTTCTTCGACTCCATCCCGCTGCACGGTCTTGCGCTGGCGCGGCAGCGACGACGAGCGACTCGCCCACTTCCTCCTCCTATGCCGGAAAGTGGACGAGGCGGGGCGGCGAGCCTAGCTTGATAGCAGCACACCTCAGAAACCGAACCTGGGCCAGCCGACCATAGGCCATCAGGCGCAGGTTGGTCGGGACCCCTGTATGCTAGACGACCACACTCTGCTGATACACGCCGAATACGGCCCGGAGGCGATCGGCGACCTCGCCGAGGGTCGCCTTGGCCTCTACCGCCGCCAGCACGCGCGGCATCGTGTTTTCCTCGCCCGCCGCGGCCTGCTGCAGCGCATCGAGCGCGTCGGTGACCGCGCCTTGGTCTCGCGCGTCGCGGAACCGGCGCAGCCGCTCAACCTGGGCCCGCTCCAGCGCCCGATCAACGCGCAACAATCCCTCCACCTTCGCCTCTTCTTCGACGTATTGGTTCACGCCGACCACGATCGCCCTTTTGTCTTCGACGTCGCGCTGCGCCCGCCAGGCGCTGTCCTGGATTTCACGCTGGGGGAAACCACGCTCGATGGCGGCAACCATCCCTCCGAAAGAATCGATCTCGCCGATCAGGCGGGTGGCCTCATGCTGCAGACGATCGGTCAACTCCTCCACGACGTAGCTGCCGCCGAAGGGATCGGGGTGCTGGGACACGCCCGACTCCAGGGCGATCACCTGCTGGGTGCGAAGTGCCAGACGGGCGCTGGCTTCACTTGGCAGGGCGAGCGCTTCGTCCCTTCCGTTGGTGTGCAAGGACTGGGTGCCCCCCATCACCGCCGCGAGGGCTTGCAGGGTCACGCGGACGACGTTGTTGTCCACCTGTTGCGCGGTGAGGGTGCTTCCGGCGGTCTGGGTGTGAAAGCGCAGGGTCTGCGACTTCGGGTCCTTCGAGCCGAACCGGTCCCGCATGATTTGGGCCCACATGCGCCGAGCCGCCCGGTACTTCGCGACCTCCTCCAGAAAATCGTTGTGGGCGTTGAAGAAGAACGACAATCGCGGCGCGAAGGTGTCCACCGCCAGACCGGCCGCCGACGCCGCCTCCACATAGGCAATGCCATCCGCCAGGGTAAACGCCACCTCCTGCGCGGCGGTGCTCCCCGCCTCACGAATGTGGTACCCGCTGATCGAGATCGTGTTCCATTGGGGCGTGTGCTCCCCGCACCAGGCGAAGATGTCCGTGATCAGCCGCATGCTGGCCCGCGGCGGGTAGATGTAGGTGCCGCGGGCGATGTACTCCTTGAGCACGTCGTTCTGGATGGTGCCGCGCAAGGCGGTTGACGGCACCCCGCGCGCACGAGCGACGGCGGTGTAGAACGCCAAGAGCGTGCCGGCCGTGGCGTTGATGGTCATCGACGTGCTCACGTCACCGAGCGGCAACCCGTCGAGGAGCGTGCCCATGTCCTCGACGGAGCTGATGGCCACGCCGACCTTGCCGACCTCGCCCAGCGCCATGGCGTGGTCGCTGTCGTAGCCCATCTGTGTGGGCAGATCGAAGGCGCAGCTCAGCCCCGTCTGGCCTTTTTCGAGCAGATACTTGAAGCGACGATTGGTGTCCGCCGCATCGCCGAAACCCGCGTATTGACGCATCGTCCACAGCCGACCCTGGTACATCGTCGGGTGGATGCCGCGGGTGTACGGGAACTGGCCGGGACGCTCGATCGACATGGTGGGCCGGTTAACGCTTCCTGCCCCCGGAGCGCAGATGCCGCGCCTCACCCTCCTGCTTCTCCTCGCCGCCTGCTCCGACGCAGGCGTCACCCAACACAACGACGAGCCTACCGCAGCGCTGAGCTCGCACCGCGACGGCGACACCGTGCGTGAAGGCTACGTGGTGACGCTCCGCGGGGTGGTCGGCGACGGCGATGACGCGGTCGACACCCTCGGCGTGGCCTGGCTCGTGGACGGCGTCGAGGTCTGCGCCGGGGCCCTCCCCGACGCTGCCGGGGTGGTGCTCTGCGATCACATCTTCACGCCGGGCGCGGGCCGAGTGGTTTTGGACGTGACGGACCCTCACGGGGGCCGCGGCACCGGCGAGGTCACCCTCAGCATCCAGCCCACGGACGCGCCGAGCGCCGCGATCCTCACGCCCACCGCCGACGGGCGCTACTACACCGACCAGATCCTCCCGTTCACCGGCACCATCGGCGACGCCGAAGACCCGGTCGATCTGCTCCTGGTCAACTGGGAGACCGAGGAGCTGGGCGAGCTCGGGGTGGGGGTGTCGGTGGGCGCCGACGGCACCATCGAGGGCTACGGCCGGTTGGCCGAGGGCGAGCACGTGCTGCGCCTCCACGTCGTCGACACCACCGGCAAGGAAGCGGTCGACAGCATGGTTGTGACCGTGGGGCCGGCCAACTCCGCGCCGAGCTGCAGCATCAGCTCCCCGGTTGACGGCAGCGCGGGCGCGCAGGGCAGCGAGGTGCGCTTCGAGGGCCTCGTGGGCGACGCCGACATCCCCGTCGACCAGCTCGACGTGCGCTGGACCAGCAACCTCGACGGCGAGCTGGACCGGAGCACGCCCGACTCCTCCGGGCTCGTGCGCTTCGCGTGGAGCGATCTGACGCTCGGTACCCACCTCGTCACGCTCACGGCGACCGACGACACGGCCACCCCCTGCACCACGAGCGTGTACGTCACGGTGGGGACCGCGCCGTCGCTGACGCTGGAGTCGCCGATCGACGGCAGCACCGTCAACGAGGGCGATGCCATCGAGTTCTCCGCGACCGTCTCCGATACCGAGGACGCCCCCACCGCGGTGGCGCTCAGCTGGGTGAGCGATGTGGACGGCGGCTTCAGCACCGCGGGCGCCGACTCCTCGGGGGTGGTGGGCTTTCGCAGCAGCAGCTTGTCGGCGGGCGACCACCTCATCTCGGTGACCGCCACCGACACCGACGGGCTGTACACGATCCGCAGCCTGAGCCTTACGGTGAATGCGCTGCCCACCGCGCCCACGGTCGCGTTGGTCCCCGACCCGGCCGGCACCGAGGACGCGCTCACCGCGATGGCCAGCGGCTCGACCGACCCCGACGGCTCCGGAACGGTCAGCTATGCCTACGCCTGGAGCGTCGACGGCGTGGCCTCCACCGCGTCTACCAGCGCCATCCTGCCGGCGAGCGCCACCACCAAGCACGAGCTCTGGCGCGTGGTCGTCACCCCCAACGACGGCACCGGCGACGGCGCCCCAGGCGAGGCGTCGCTCACCGTCGCCAACACCGCGCCCACGCTGAGCGGCCCCACGCTCGCGCCCAGCGGACCCCACTTCGGGGACACCGTCACCTGCGCAGCCAGTGCAACCGATGTCGACGGCGACGTCGTGACCCTGAGCACCAGCTGGAGCGATGGCTCCACAGGCTCAACCTACGTCGTGAGTGCTGCCGACGTGACCGGCGACGTGCTGAGCTGCACCGTGACCGCCGACGACGGCGACGGCGGCGTGGTGAGCGCCAGCGCCAGCGATACCATCACCAACACCCCGCCCACGGTCAGCGTGTCGCTCTCCCCGAGCACCGCCCGCACCGACGACATCGTCTCCGCGACCGCGACCACGGCCGACGCCGACGGCGATGCCGTGAGCGTCAGCTACGACTGGTACGTGGATGGCGTGCTCGTGCAGTCGGGCACCCTCTCGACGCTCGACGGCTCCGTCTGGTTCGACAAGGACGAGGTGGTCATCGTCCAGGCCATCGCGTCCGACGGGGTGGCGTCCACCGGCGCACTGTCGACCAGCCTGACCGTCGAGAACACGCCGCCAGGCGCCCCGAGCGTGAGCGTCACACCCAGCGGCGCCACCGCCGGGGACGACCTGGGCTGCGGCGTGGACGTCGTCAGCGCCGATGCCGACGGCGACCCGGTCAGCTACACGATGAGCTGGACCGTCGACGGCGTCGACTACACCGCCGCGACGACCACGACCTGGCCGGGCGACACCGTTGACGGCACCGACGTTGGCGACACCGAGGCCTGGGTCTGCACGGCCACGCCGAACGACGGCGACGACGATGGGAGCGCGGCCACAGCGAGTGTCACCACCACGAGCTCCGCCTACACTGGGAGCATCGAGATGTCGGCCACGGACACGGTGGACGGGTACTCGCACGGCGAGTGGTCCGCGCTCAACAGCGGCGGTCGTGTGGCCTCGCGTATCGTGCTGACCTCGGACTGTGACAACCCGACGCTCGCCTTCTACCAGCACTCTTCAGCGGATACCAGCATCAACGGGTCCTTCTACGTGATGAACTCCGCCGGCACGGTCCTGGACTATTCGACCTACGCCACCTACGGGTATTGCAACGACTGCTGGCTCGGGCACGCCACCGCGTTGTCGGTGACCATGAGCGCGGCGACGACGTACTACCTGGGCTTCCAGAACTCCACGGGGCTCGGGGACATGTCCGGGCCGTCGATCTACCTCGACAGCACCGCCCGCACCGTCGGCATCGCGACCTTCGACGACCCCCGCGCCGACAAACCAGGCTACGACGTGCGGGGCCTGCCCAGCACCACCGTGGGGTGGCAACAACGCTGGAAGGTGGTTTGTAACTGATGAAGCGCACCGGCGCCGCCTTGAGAGTCGGGGGCGTTTATGAGTCGCGGTCGACGGCGCCTGGGGTGCCCCACAACGTGACCCTCACCAGCCAAGCGAACCGGCCCAGGGCAAAAGTGAGTGCCACCAACCCCGCTACCTTCCCCGCGAACTCTGCGGTCCGGCGCTTCTCGGCGACGTGGTAGGGATCGCTCGCAGGAAGCTCGGCGTCCTTTCGCGCCTCGGCGTCCTTTGGCGCCTCGGCGCGTTGGAGGATGACCAGCTGCTCCGTTAGGGCTGCCTCCGCGTCGAGGTCATCTCGCACGTCGAAGCGTCTCAAGTCCACGACCTCGGCCGGAAGGAGTTGACTTGCCGCGTCGTCGGGCGTGAGGTCACCCGCCGGCGCGGATGTGAAAAAGAGAAGCATGAAGGCTCCTGCACAGTCTATGCGATTCTACGCCATTCGCTCGCGGGCCGACCCGCCAGCAGCCCTCAACAACACCCGCACCAACTCCTCCTCCCCCACTCCCCACGCCAAAACCGTCGCACCGGCGGGCGCCCAGGTGTGGTCGTCGGCGGGAAAGACCGCAAAGGTTGGGGCGCCAAAGCGGGCGGCGAGATGGGTAGGGCCGCTGTCCGGACCGAGCCACGCCCCAGCCGAGGCCCCGAGAGCGCACAGCTCCTCCAGCCCGGGGCGGTAGTCCGCCCAAGCCTCCAACGGTCCGCCGACCAAGACGACGGGGTGCCTCGGGGCGAGTCGGTCGCGCAGGTCCAGCCACCGAGACAGCGGCCAGCTCCGCCTCGTATCGCTGGCGCCCGGCGCCAGGACAATCGGGCGATCCCCTCGGAGCGGCAGCGCCCTGAGGCGCAGCTTCGGGTCAGCCACCGGAAACCCAGCTGGCAAGACCGAGGCAAAATGGGCCCAGGCCAACACGCCGGGCGGCGGCCGCGCCGCGACGACGTGGCAACGCTGGACGGGCAGGTGCGCCCGCCCCTCGGCAAACACGACCGCCTCCGCGAACCCCACCGGATCGAGACCACCGAACATCCACATTGCCTCGATGGCTTCGATGTCCCAGATGCGCTCCGGCGCGCCGCAGGCCAGCACGAGGGGGACATGTCGCGACGCACACGCCACATGCACAGGCCGCCCGGTCGCGAAGCACGCCGCCAGGACCGGCAACGTGAGCACGAAGTCGCCCAGGGCACCCCCACGAACAAAGAGGATCGGTCCCGCTTCGCTCACGACGGCGACGGCAGCGCCTCGACCGCCCGCAGGCGCCCGAACGCGGGCCGGCGCAGATAGGTGGCGAACCAGCCATCACAGCGTTCGTTCAAACTGCAGAAGCGACACTCCTCGTTCTTGTGGAACGCGACGACGTCCGGAAAGAACAGGAGCGCCTTGCCCAACTGATGGTCCGCGTCGACGTACCAGCGGTTGCCGGTCTTCCCGCCGAGCGCCGCGAACTCGCCGAGCAAGCAGGCCGGCAGCCCGCGGATGGCGACCCGCACGCCCCCTTCCTGCAAGCGGGGAACGACGTCGCGCAGCACCGAGAGAGCGCGGGCGGGCGGCGGCGCGTCGCCCGAGGCCGCCCCGTCGATGGGAAAGGGGTAGCTCAGGGTCATGGAGCCTACGCCTGTCGCGAGCACAACCTGCACCGCACCCCCGAGGCTGGCGAGCGCCGAGCTCACCAACTGCGTCGTCGCGACCGTGTTGAGCCCTGCCGCGCGGGCTGCGGCGAGGACGCGCGCGGCGGCGGCAAGGTTGGCGCCCGACTCCCCCACCTGAAGCGGCAGCACCAGGGTGTCGACGGGGATGCGTTGCACGCTGAGCCCGTCGAGATCCTCCACGCCCGCGTGCAGCGTGATGCGCTCAACGCCGCGTTCCCGCGCGCACGCTGCCAGCTCCGCGAGGTCGGGGCGGGAGGCAGCGCCAACGCCACTGAGCACGACGCTGTTCACCGGGCGTCCGCGGGTACTGGCGGCGGTGAACCACTCCAAATTGGCCCGGACCTCGGCGGTGGGCATCGACCGTGTCGGCACCGGCGCACCGGCGCGTACCCGACCGGGGTAGCTCCGCTGCACGCGTATCTGCAGCGCTTGGGGGTGTTGTACGGCGCCGGCGGGCGTCCAGGTGAGCATCGCGGCGGGTTTATCACTCCCCCTCAATCCCCGCCCCGTCCTACCGATGCAGCGGCGTCGAGGTCCGCATGCGCGCAAGCTGGGTGTTTTTGCTGTCCACCGGGTGCGGCTCAAACTGGTTTGCGGAGGCCGATACTGCGCGTGACAGCCTCCCGCCGGAGTTGTACCTGGTGAGCCCGCAGGACGGGTTGAGACTGCTCAGCGCCGATGCCGTCACGGTGCAGGCCGTGGTCATCGACGACAAGGACGAGCCAGCCACGCTCGAGGTGCGGGTGATGAGCAGCACGGCGGGGCTGGTCGGCTCCGGGTACCCCGACAAGCTTGGGCAGTTTTCGCTCCAGATCAGCCTGCCGGAGGGCGCGCACGACCTGTGGATCGAGACCGAGGACAGCGACCACCAGCAGGTCCGGCGCAATGCCCTGGTTCTGGTTGACCCGACGACCGTCACCGCCGCGGTCGTGTCCATCGAGCCAGCCGACGCGGCCACCGGCGACGAGCTGAGCGCGGTGATTCTGACCGACGCGTGGTTCGAAGACGAGAGCCCCTTCGACTACCGGCTGCAGTGGTCCCGAAACGGCGCTGTCACCGAGCTGACCGAGGGGACCGTGCCCGCGGAGCAGGTCTTTGCCGGCGACATCTGGGAGGTGTGGGTCATCGCCGAGACGGGCGGCGCCGCCGTTGAGCCCGGCAAGGCCTTCTTGGCTATCCACAACGCCCCACCCGTCGTCGGTGTCTCGGCGATCGAGGCCGATGCGGGCTCGACCACGCTGTACTGCGGTCACGACGAGCCCACCGACCCCGAAGGCGACACGCTGACCGCGACCTACGCCTGGCTACTCGACGGCGACCGCCTCGACGACACCGCTCAGAGCATCCCGGCCCCCCTGGCGCCCCGCGGCAGGGAGCTGGCGTGCCGCGTGACCGTCTCGGACGGCGAATACGACGACTTCGCCGAGTCCGCGCTGTGGACCCTGCCCAACCACCCGCCGACGCTCCCCGCAGTCAGCGTGACGCCCGAAGGACTCGGGGCAGGAACCGTCGCAACCTGCGGCCTGGTCGAGGCCGCCATCGACATCGATGACGACGATGTCCTCTTGAGCTACGCGTGGTTCGTCGATGGGGTGGACGTCGGTCGGGGACCCACGCTTCCGGCTGGGACGGCCGTTCGCGGGAATCTCCTGAGCTGTGTCGCGACCGGTGATGACGGCCACGGCGCGGCGACCTCCACGGCCAGCGCGCCCGTCGCCATCGCCAACACGCCCCCTACCGCCCCGAGCGTGCGCCTCAGCCCGAGTCAGCCCACTGCGGGCGAGACGCTCACGTGCACCGTGGTCGACACGGCCTACGACCTCGATGGCGACGCCGTCTCCTGCCAGACCCGATGGGAGCTCGCGCTGACCGTCGGCCAAGGCGACACCTTCCCCACGGCGGGGCTGCGCGCCGGGAGCAATGTCCGCTGTCTCGTCGCCTGCTCCGACGGGCTGGACACCGGCGCCGCTGGCGTCGCCTCGGTGACGCTCGGCGACGCCATCTCGGGCGAGACCGCGCCCGCCGATGCGATGGTCCTGTTGTCGGGAACGGCCGACGGCGCCCACTTCGGGAGCTTGCTGTCGCGCCTCGGAGACCTCGATGGGGACGGGGCCAGCGATCTCGGCATCGGAGCGCCGGACGGCGACGAGGGCGTGGTCTACCTGTACACCAGCGCGAGCCTTCGTGGCGCGGAGTCGCTCACCGCTGACGATTCCGCGGGCTCCTGGCGCGCGGAGACTCCGGGCGACGGGTTTGGCGCGAGTGGCGGGGCAGCCGCGCTCGGCGACCTCGACGGCGACGGCGAAGAGGATCTGGCCCTCGGCGCGGCGCTGGGTGGCGTCGGCGGGCCGGACGCCGGGCAGGTTTACGTGGTCTACGGGGGCCAAGGACTTCCGAGCGACCTCCCCATCGGCGAGGCGGCAGCCTGGAGCTTCGTGGGCGAAGCAGGCGACGGCTTCGGCGCGCGCCTCACCGGCGGAGACCTCGATGGGGACGGCCTTGCGGAGCTGATCGCAGCCGGGCCGACGAGCAGCCTGGGTGGCAAAGATGCCGGCGCCGTCGCCGTCTTCTCGGGGGACTACACCCGGCCGACGGGCACCCTCGATCTGAGCGACAGCGACGCCATCGTGGTGGGCGCGGCGGGCAGCCAGCTCGGGTGGGGACTCGCGGTGTGCCCCGATGCCGACGGGGACGGGGCCGTGGAGCTTGCGCTTGGCGCGAGCCATGCTTCGCCCGATGCGCGGGAGGCGGCCGGTGTCTTCGGCTTGCTCAGTGGTGCCGGCCTCGAATCCTTCAGCGAGCTTGACGAGAGTGTCTGGTTCCGCGTGAGGGGTGACGCGGCTGGAGACCAGCTCGGCGCGGCGGTGGCGTGCCCCGGCGATCTCGACGAGGACGGCCTCGGCGACCTCTTCGTGGGCGTGCCGCGTGGCGAAGGCCAGGAGACCGACAACGGCAGCGTCGCGATCTTCTTCGGACGGAGCGAGCCCGACGTCGGGCTGTTCGCCGCTGACGCAGACGCGCGCTTCATCGGGAGCGGGCCCGATGCGCGGTTGGGTGCGGTCCTGGCCTCCGCCGGGGACCTCGATCACGACGGCGTGGGCGACGTGCTCGGGGGCGCGCCGGGCGCGGCGAGTGGCGGGGGGATGGTCGAGATCTACCGCGCCCTGAGCGTGGCTGACTGGACTCCCGACGGTGCGGAGCCCGACGCCAGCATCGCGGGCAGCTCGTCGACCGAGCGGATCGGCGAGGCGCTGGCAGGTGGCCTCGACCTGGAGGGGGACGGCTTTGCCGAGGTGGCCGTGGGCGCCCCGTACGCCAACGAAGGTGCCGGGTCGGTGTATGTGTTCTCGGGACGCTGAGGCGGGCCGGAGACGGCGCGCGAGCTATGTCCAGACTGCGGAGGCCGCCGAATCCACGTGCTCCACAACGCCTCCCCCTCGACGCTTTGGCTCGCGCTCTCCGTCTCAGCGGGGTGCACCTCCCAAAGCATCGCCCTGGACGACGCTCCCGGTGGTGACACCTCCGATGGCGTAGAGACGGTCCCGGCGAAAGCGGCCGCCTGGCTGCGCGAGGAGACGGCGGCGCCGGGCTCGATCACCTTCGCCGAGATTCTCTACAACGCGCCTGGCGACCCGTCGCTGAAGTGGATCGAGTTCCACAACCCGATGGCGCTGGACATGGACCTGTCGGGCTGGTCGCTAGCCGGGGGCGTCGCCTATGCCTTTGCCGACCAGACCATCCTCGACGCGGGCGGGTACCTCGTCGTCGCGGCCGACCCGGGCCGCGTCGCGGGTGCGCTGGGCCCCTTCGAGGGCGACCTCGCCGATGGCGGCGAGCGGCTCGACCTCTGGAACAACAGCGGGCGCCTGATCGACACGGTGGCCTATGGCGCCGATGATCCGTGGCCCGTGGCGGCCGACGGCTCAGGGCTGTCCCTGGCCAAGACCAACCCCGACGCGGCGAGCGACCACGCCGAGAACTGGACCACCAGCGCCGAGCTCGGTGGCACGCCCGGGCAGCCCAACCAACTCGATCCCACCGAGCTGACGACCACCCAGGAGCTCGTTCCACTCGACGCCATCTGGGCCTACGACGTCTCGGGGGCTTACCCCGCCGCCGACTGGGCGGACCCAAGCTACGACGACAGCGCGTGGAGCCGCGGGCAGGCCGTCTTCTACGCTGGCGCGGCGCTGGCGGACGCGGTCGCGACGGCCTCGGTCACCGCCGACAACTACTTCGCCCTGTACCTGGGCCAGGCCGACGGGAGCGACCTCCGTCTGGTGGGCGAGGACTCTGATGGCAGCTGGACGACCGTCGACACCTTCGCGCTCGACGTGACGCCGCAGGATCACGTGTACCTCGCCGCGTGGGAAGCGCCGTGGGACTACGGCGGCCCCCAGATGACCATCGCCGAGCTTGCGTTGCCTGACGAGGTTGTCGGCACCGACGCCTCGGCCTTTGAGTGGGTGCTCGGTCCGATCGACGGCTGCCCCGGCACCCCCGACCCGCCGCCGACCGAGGACGAGCTCACCGTCCTCGTGGAACAGGCCAACGCCGACACATCCTGGGCCCTTCCGGCGGTCGAGGCCGATCGCAGCGCCGATCCCTGGGGCTGGGCCACGGCCGGCTCCTTCAGCGAGGGCACGCAGTACATCTGGGTGGACACCTTCGCCGACACCTCGGTCACCAACACCGAGAACACCTACGCGCTTTTCCGCTCGGTGGAGCCGCTGCTCGGGTCCCGTGGCGCCACGGAGCTGCCGACGATCCAACCGACGACCACCTTCCGCACGTCGTTTTCGTTCGAAAGCGAGCCGGCCTCGACCACGCTCTCGCTCTCGTGTGTCCTCGATGACAGCGCCATCGTCTACCTCAACGGGGTCGAGGTGTGGCGACACAACCTGATCGCGGGCGCCGTTGATGCCGCTACCCTGGCCACCACCGCCGTCGGGGATGCCACCCAACTCTACGCCGAGATCGCCACCGATGCGCTGACGCGGGGCGACAACGTCCTGGCCGTCGAAGTCCACCAGGCCGAGGACGCCGATCTTGACCTGACCTTCGGGTGCGCGCTCGACGCCAAAATCACCTCGGGTGGCGACGAACCCACGGTGATCCTGAACGAAGTCGCGCCGGCGCTGGACGCGCCCTACTGGGTTGAGCTGCTCGACGTGAGCCAGAGCGCGCAGGACACGACCGGCCTGGTGCTCACTTCATCGGGCGGCGGCGAGCTCGTACTGTCGGCTGGCACCCTGGAGCCCGGCGAGCTCCGCACGGTACCAGACGTGGGTTTCTCGATCGCGGCCGGCGACGTGCTCTTCCTCTACTCGGCCGATCGGAGCGCCCTGCTCGACGCAGTGCGGGTCTCGGATCGGCTCCGCGGCCGCGATGATGACGGCGGCCCATGGCGCTTTCCCACCGAACCCACGCCGGGTGCGCCGAACGTCGTCGATGTCACCGACGACGTGGTGATCAACGAGCTCCAGTACCACCACGTGACGGAGCCCTCCGAGGAGTGGGTTGAGCTCTACAACCGCGGCGCGGACGCGGTGGACCTCGGCGGTTGGCAGCTCGTGGATGCCGTCGCCTTTGAGTTCCCCTTGGGGACGGTTCTGGAGGCGGGAGCGTACGCGGTCGTCCGCGATTTCTCGGGCCGCCTCGACAATGGAAGCGACCGGGTCCTGTTGCTCGACGCCCGCGGCAACCCCGCCGACGAGGTGCGCTACTTCGACGGGGGGCGCTGGCCGAGCGCAGCCGACGGGGGGGGGTCCAGCCTGGAGCTCGTGGACCCGCGGACCGACAACAACGCGGGGGAGGCCTGGGCGGCGAGCAGCGAAGGTTCCCGTTCCCAATGGGTCAGCTACAGCTACCGTGGCGACGCCGACCCGAGCGCGGTGGGACCCGACGGCGCCTGGGAAGAGCTGGTGATCGGCCTCCTCGACGCGGGCGAGGTCCTGATTGACGACCTCAGCGTGGTCCAGGATCCGGGCGGCGCTCCGGTGGAGCTGGTCCAGAACGGGAGCTTCGACGGCGGCGGCGACCACTGGCGCCTGCTCGGCAACCATCGTCACAGCGCCGTGGAGCCCGACCCCGACGACAGCGCAAACTCCGTGTTGCGTCTGGTCGCGACCGGACCGACGGGGCACATGCACAACCACGCCGAGACCACGCTCGTGCGAGACATCGCGACCCGCGAATACGAGGTCTCGTTTCGGGCCCGATGGATTTCGGGCGACAACCAGGTCAACACGCGGCTGTACTTCAACCGTTTGCCGCGGACGACGCTGGTGGCCACCCACGAGGCGTCGGGCACCCCCGGGGCAGCCAACTCAACAGTCGTCGAAAACAGCGGCCCGACCTTCGCCGACCTGGCCCAGGATGTGGCGATCCCCGCGCCCTACGAGCCCGTGTTGATCACGGTTTCAGCAGACGACCCCGACGGCGTGGCCGTGGTGACCCTACGCTCCTCGTTCGAGGGCGCGGCCTGGCAGGACGTCGCGATGACCGAGGTCGAGCCCGGTCGGTGGCATGCGCGGATCGACGGGCAGGCGGCGGGGTCGATCGTACAGTTCTATGTCGAGGCCCTAGACGGCCTTGGGAGCCTCTCCTTCTTTCCCGCAGCCGGGCCCGACTCCCGCGCGCTCATCAAGTTCGACGACGGAAAAGCAGCGACCAACGGCTTGCACAACTTCCGTATCCTGGTCACCGCAGCCGACTCGGATTGGCTGCATGACGAACCCAACCTGATGAGCGACGATCTGGTTGGGGCCACGGTCGTCTACGACGAGGCCGAGGTCTTCTACGACGTCGGCGTCCGGCTCAAGGGCAGCCAGCGGGGCCGACCCCAGACCCCGCGCCTCGGCTACGGTGTGTCGTTCCACCGCCAGCAGCCCTTCCGCGGCAGCCACACGAGCGTGCTGGTCGATCGTTCCGAGGGCGTCGGATTCGGCCAGCGCGAAGTGCTGATGAACCTGGTGATGACGCACGCAGGCTCGGTGTCGGGCGAGTACAACGACCTCACCCAGGCCCTGACGCCCCTGTCGGCACACACGGGTCCCGCCGAGCTGCAGCTCGATCGCTCCAGCGACCTCGTCCTCGACTCCCAGTTTGCGGACGGGGCCAGCGGCGCGCTCTTCGAGTACGAGCTCATCTACTATCCGCTCACGACGGACGACGGCACCGCCGAGGGACTCAAGTTGCCACAGCCCGACTACGTCGTCGGCACGGCCATCACCGATCTCGGCGACGACCCCGAGAACTACCGCTGGAACTTCATGATCCAGAACAACGAGCGCGTGGACGACTACGATCGCCTCATCGATCTCGCCCAGAGCTTTCAGACCGACATCGACGCGGTCATCGACGTCGATCAATGGCTGCGTGCGTACGCGTTCGCCACCCTCTCCGGCGCGATTGACAACTACGGCGGGGACGGGAGTCAACACAACGCGAAGTTCTACGTTCGCCCCGAGGACGAGCGGGTGCTGTACTTCCCGCACGACCTGGACTTCTACGGTGGTTCGTCGGGGTCGGTGGTGGGCAACGGGGATCTCGCCCGCCTGGTGCAGGATCCGGCCAACCTTCGGGCCTACTACGGGCACCTCCAGGACATCGTCGGGAGCGCCTACAACGGCACGTACCTGGCGCCGTGGTGTGATCAGATGGCGGAGCTGCTGCCGGCGCAGGCCATCGCGTCTCACTGCGCGTTCATCGACGCCCGGGCCGACTGGGTGATGAATGGTGCTCCCAACGCGGTCACGACCCTGTATCCGCCCTTGGACTTCCGCATCACGACGGGCGGCGGCGCCGACTTCTCGGTGGACACTGCCGAGGTCGTGATCGCGGGCGAGGCTTGGATCGACGTGAGGCAGATCGCGCTCGACGGCGCGGGCGCTCCGCTGGCGCTCACCTGGATCGACGACCTCAACTGGGAGGTGACGGTCCCGCTGGCGGACGGCCCCAACGACATCAGTCTGGTCGCCACCGACCTGCGCGGGGCGATCGTGGGCAGCGACTCGATCGTGGTGACGCGCTAGTTCAGCCGTGCGTGGTTCCGCCGGTTGTCGCCCGGACTGGGGTGGGCCGCTTGCGGTCACATAGTACCGATGCTACTATAGGCCCATGGACACCACCCTCCTCCCCACTCCCTCCCGCACCGACCTCTGGTACCGCAAAGTTCGCCACCACCACGGCAACCTGCGGTCCTCGGCGCTCGCCCGCGGTCGCCAGATCGTCACCCTGCATGGCCCCTGCGCGCTGAGCCTGCGCGGCCTCGCACGGGACCTCGGCGTCTCCGCCATGTCGCTGGTCCGCCAGTTCGGCAACCTCGCGGGCATGCGCGCCGCCGTGGCCGAGTCCGTGCTCGAAAAGCTCCAGGCGGCGGTGGGGCTGACCCCCGGCGGCAGGACCTCGGTGCCCGACGTCGCCGGCCGATGGGTGGCGTTCGCAGCGGCACACGCCAACCTCTACCGGCTCTTCTCCGGCGAGGGCTGGCACAACCCGGGCACCGGAGTCCGGGGCCTGCACGGCATGCTCACCGTCCCGTCCCCGCGTCGTGCCCTGGACAACGTGGTGCGCCTACGCACCCGCCGTCTCGGCCTGCCGCGCGGAAACCCCGACCAGGCCTGCTACCTGGCCTCCATGATCCACGGTCTGGCCCTCGCCCGGATCGACGGCGTCGGCGACGTCGCCGTCAACGGGGCGCTGATGCGAGCGCTCCGGCCCTAGTGCCCCGCGCTACGCGCGCCCGGTATCCGCGCCCCAATCTCGGTGACCAGCGCCCCAGGGGCCAGTCCGCGTGCCGCCTCCTGATGCAGCCAAGCCGCTGCGAGCGCGACGGCGTCGCACTCCTCACGCCGCCAGGGCCCCTCCCCGCGACCACCCGCGTGGTTGGCCAGAAGCCCGCCCACGATTCCCGACAACAGGTCGCCCGACCCACCGACGCCCAGAGCAGCGGTCCCACCCGTCAGCACGGCGAGCGGCGTCCCGGTCACGATCGGGCAGGCTCCTTTGTAGATGGTCGTCGCCATCGGCGCGAGCCGGGCCGCAGTGGCGAGGCGGTCGGCCTCCAGGGTGCGCCAGTCCTCACGGAGCAGGTGGGCGGCCTCCCCCGCGTGCGGCGTGATCACCCGCGGATGGGCGCTCGGCCGCCCGTCGAGCGCACGCAGGCCGTCGGCGTCGAAAACGGCCGGCCCACCAAAATCACGCCACAGCCGGCGCACCTCGTCGTCGGCGCTGCGGCCGAGACCGGGACCGAGCACCAGAACGGCGCCTCGGGGCGCGTCGGCCGGCTCCGCGACCATCACCTCGGGCGGCAGCTCGGGAAGTCGGCCCCACGCGGCGCGCTCAATCTGTAGGGTCACGAGGCCCGCACCGCCCCGCAGCGCGCCGAGGCAGGCGAGCACCGCGGCGCCCGTCTTCTCAGCCGTGCCCGCCCGCACCGAGACGTGTCCCCGCCGCCACTTGTTGGCGTCATCGGGGAGGTCCGGCATCCACGGCCGCGCGTCCACGAGGCACGCCTCTGCCGGCCCGGCACGCCACTCCAAGCCGATGTCGACGAGCGCAAAGGGGGCAGCGCCCAAAAAGAGGCAGGGTTTGAGTCGACCGATCGTCACCACGAAGGCGGGCCTGGGACCCTCGCCGAGGCGGCGGCCGGTGTCGGCGTCGATGCCGGTGGGGACATCGAGCGCAACAACGGGTGCGGTCGACGACGGTAGCTCCGGAAGGTCGATGGGAGCGCGCTGGCCGGTGCCGAAGATGGCGTCGACCACCAGGCCGGGCGCATGGATAGTGCCCACGAGGCCCAGCTCCTCCGCAATCCTGTGCATGACGCGACACTCGGCCGAGGCCGGCGCGAAGACGGGCAGGCAGGCGACGGGCCAGCCACGCAAGTGCAGGTGTCGGGCCACCCCGTAGCCATCGCCGCCGTTGTTGCCGGGGCCGCAGAGGATGCGCGTGGCCGGCGGCGGGCGCGGTCCCCACCAGGCGACGATTGCGTCGGCAACGCCGTGCGCAGCGTGCTCCATGAGCAGCGTGGGGGGAATGCCAACCCCGCCGATGAGCGCCGCCTCAAGCCCTCGGACGACCGCGCCACGCGAGATGGGGCGG
Source organism: Deltaproteobacteria bacterium (assembly GCA_947490345.1). Lineage (GTDB taxonomy): Bacteria > Myxococcota_A > UBA796 > UBA796 > SXON01 > SXON01. The sequence goes on along the minus strand of CANLGL010000027.1, from coordinate 44,622 downwards.
CCGGCGCGCTCCATCAGGCCAGAAGCTCCAGATACCGGCGCACACTCGCGTCCAGCCCAAAAAACACCGCGTCGGCGATCAGCGCGTGGCCGATGTTGTACTCCTCGATCTCGGGCGCCGCAGCGCAGAGCGGCGCGAGGTTGTGGAGCGTCAGCCCGTGCCCAGCGGCGACGGCGAGGCCCAGCGCGCGGGCGCGGGACGTGGCCCGGGCGAGGCGGACCAGCTCCGCGATGTCGCCGGTTTCCGCCCAGCGCGCCGTATTGAGCTCGACCATGTCGACGCCCGCGACGCGCGAGGCATCGACCTGGGCGTCATCAGGGTCGATGAAAAGCGCCACGTGGATGCCGGCGGCGCCGAGACGGCGGGCGAAAGCGGCCACCTCGTCCGCGTTCCCGGCGACGTCGAGCCCACCCTCGGTGGTCACCTCCCCTGCCCGTTCGGCCACGAGGGTGACTCGATGCGGGCGCGCCTCCAAGAGAATGCCTGCCATCTCCTCGGTACACGCGGCCTCGATGTTCAAGAGCGTCTGCACCGACTCGCGCAGCCGGCGAAGGTCGTGGTCCTGGATGTGCCGCCGGTCCCCACGGATGTGGACGGTGATCTGCGCGGCGCCCCCGCGCTCGGCGATGAGCGCGGCCGCCAGCGGGTCGGGATAGCGCGCCTGGCGGGCCTGTCGCAGCGTCGCGACGTGGTCGACGTTGACTCCCAAGCGGCGCGTCATGATTCTCCCGAGGGTGAAGCGCCCTATCCTGTCCGCCGACCAGCTGTGCCTCTGCGAGCACGGTCCCGTGCCGCTCATCGTCGGTTTTGACGTTAGCCGTCATCTCGTGACCCGCTCCAACTCCGCCCTCGCGGCCTCGTGTCGATGAACGACCGCTACCACGCCCTGCTCAACGCGATGAGCGACGCGTTTTTCGTGGGCGAGGTGCTCTTCGACGAGGCCGGCCACCCCGAGGACCTGCTCTTCCTCGAAGTGAACCGCGCCTTCCTGGCGCTGGGGGGCCCCGATCCGGTTGGCCGCCGGTTGCGCGAGCTCACCCCGACGATCGAGCAGCACTGGCTTGACGCCTACGGCGCCGTCGCGCTCACGGCTCAGCCCGTCCGCTTCGAGAACACCAGCGGCGACCGATGGTTCGACGTCTCGGCCTTTCGCGTCGGAGCGCCGGAACAGCGCCGGGTCGGTGTCCTGTTCAACGACATCACCGACCGCAAGGACGCCGAGGCCGCCGGGGTCGAGCGCGCCCGTTTCGAGGCCGAACGCGCGGCGTACCTCCGCCTACAAGAGAGCCACCAGGAAATCCAGGCCACCCTCGACAACGCCGGGGACGCGATCATCACCAACGACGAGTTTGGGGTGATCATCTCGTTCAGCCGGTCCGCCGAGCGCCTTTTCGGATGGGCGGCGAGTGAGGTGATCGGTCGCGACCATGAAATCTTGCTGTCCGAGGACGAGCGACCGGCGTCCCGGAAGCGGATGGCGGCCCTGCGTTGGCCCGATGCCGCCTTTGGCGGAGTCAACGTGCGCGACGCGTTGCGAAAAGACGGGAGCCGCTTCCGGCTGGAGGTCAGCCTTTCCGCGCTCGTGCGCGACGGCCGCCCGGTCTACATCGCCCTTGCGCGCGACATCAGCGAGCGTGATCGGCTCGAGCGGATGCAGCGTGAGTTCGTCTCCACGGTCAGCCACGAGCTGCGAACGCCGCTGACGTCGGTGACCGGGGCGCTCAGCCTCCTGGCAACCGGTGCGTTAGGCGCGGTGCCCCCCCGCGCCGCGGGGATGCTCGACATCGCGGTGAGGAACTGCACGCGCCTTGCGGATCTGATCAGCGACCTGATGGACGTGGAGCGACTGACGCAGGGCAAAATGCGCTACGACATCGGTACCCACGCGCTGACGGAGCTGGCGGAGCGTGCGATCGCCGACATCGCCGTGTATGCCGACAACTTCGGCGTACGCATCACCCTGCAGCGCGGGGACGCCCGCCCCCGGGTCAACGCCGACCCGGCCAGGCTCGAGCAGGTCATCGGGAACCTGCTGACCAACGCCGTGAAATTTTCCCCCAAGGACGGACGAGTCACCGTCGTGGTGTCCGAACGCGACGGCTGCGCCCGGCTCGAGATCGCCGACGAAGGTCCGGGGGTTCCCGAGTCCTTCGAGAGTCGGATCTTCGAGCGCTTCGCCCAAGCGGACACCTCCGACACCCGCGCGAAAGGCGGCACCGGTCTGGGGCTCGCGATCAGCAAACAACTGATCGAGGCGATGGGCGGCGAGATCGGCTACCAATCCCGCGTCAGTGTGGGCACCACCTTCTTCATCGCCCTGCCCCTCGCTTCGACGTAGGACCGCATGCCCCTCAAGAAGATCCTCTACGCCGAAGACGACCTCGACATCCAGGAAATCACCATCCTCGTGCTCCAGCTGATCGGGGGCGTCGAGGTCACCGCGTACAACGATGGGTTCCAGGCCCTCTCCCACGTCCAAGCGGTCAAGCCCGACCTCATCATGCTCGATGTGATGATGCCGGTCATGGACGGCCCGACAACCCTGGCGCACCTCCGCGCCGACCCGGAAACCGCGTACATTCCCGTGGTTTTCTTCACCGCCAGGGCGCTTCCGGAGGACATTGCCCACTACACCGCGCTGGGGGCGCTGGGTGTGATCGGTAAGCCGATCGACGCCACCAGCCTGCCGCAGCGCATCAAGGAGCTCTGGGAGCTCCATGAGCAGAACCTTGGCCAGTCTGAATGAGCGCAACGATGGTTTGAGCGAGGCGCTCGGCGATCGCGCGATCGTCGTGCTCCACCATGACGCGGACCAGCGCTTCGGTGCCGCTCTGGCGCACCACGGCGCGGCCACCCGCCTCGGTCACAAAAGCAAGGTCCAGGGGCGGTAGCCGCACATCGCGCAGATTGGTGGACGCTTGGAACGCGGGGCGGAACCCCACGGTGGAGAGCGTGGGCGCGGCGTGAAGCGCGCGCAGCCCGGCGTAGAGCGCATCGGCAGAGGGGGGACCGTCCGAATAGAGGATGTGGCCGCTCGGCTCGCCCCCGACCGCCGACCCCGTGTCGCGCATCGCGGCGGCGACGTTGGCATCCCCGACGGGCGTACGCAACAAGCCGATGCCCTCCGCCGCCAGCGCTCGCTCGAGCCCAAGGTTGGTCATCACCGTCCCGACCATCGTCGGCCCCTGGCGGCACAACCACAAGATGGCGTCGCCATCGAGGATGCGCCCCCCTGCATCGACGAGCGCGATGCGATCGGCATCGCCGTCGAGAAGCACCCCGGCGTCGTAGCCCCCGCCCACCACCGCGGCCGCAGCACGACGAGGATGCACCGCGCCACAGTCCACGTTGATGGCCTGGGCGGTCAGGACCTGGACCCACGCGCCCAACGCTTCGAGCACGGCGTAGCCCGCCTCCGTCCCGGCGCCGCCGCCCGCGTCGAGGAGGATGCGCTTCCCCTCGAGCCAACGGCCCGAGGGCAGCGCCGCGAGCAGGGCCTGGACGTACCGCCGAACGCCGGGGATCGCGCGGCCGGCGCCTCCCTCCGCCCTCACCGGCGCGAGCATCGCCGTGGTCAGCGCGCCCAACACCGCCGCATCCAGCTTGCCCCCGCCCCGGCCCAAGACCTTGAGCCCGTTGTCCTCCGGCGGGTTGTGGCTGGCGGTGACCATGATGCCGGCATCCGCGCCTTCGTCCCGCACGCGGATGGCGAGCCCCGGCGTGGGCAAAACGCCGAGGTCCGTGGCCCGGCCGCCCGCGGCCACGACGCCGGCACACACCGCTGCAAGTAGCTCTGGACCTGATTCACGGGTGTCTCGTGCGATCCAGACGTCGCGACCGAGTACACCAACGGCCGCGTTCCCAACGGACCACGCCAGCGCCTCCGTGACGACGTCTCGAGCGCGCCCGCGAATGCCGTCGGTGCCGAAGGTCACGGCGGGGGGGCCCGGACGAGCTTCAGCGTCGGGGGCTCGACGGAGACCACGCGGACGGCCTCCCCGGCCCCGTGGACCACCTCGTACCGTACCCCCTCCCCGCGGCTGCGACGGGCTTCGGCCGAGTTGCCGGTACGCGCCGCGGGCACCGTCACCAGCACGGTGACGGCGTCGGCAGCCACCGCGGTCACCGCCTCCTGAGGGCCCGTCAACACCAGGCTCACCGCCGGGGTGGTGCTGCTCCATCCCGCGCTTTGCACGACCACCGGAACGAAGTCGAACCGGCGCTCGATGATGATCGGTTCCACGTCGACGTGCACGACGTACCGTCCAATCTTGGTCGCGACGAGCCCTTTGCGAAGGCCCAGACCCACTTCGATGTCCTGGTCGTCGCGGAGGCCTCCGATGTCCGCCTCTCCCGACGGCACGCTGTCCATGCTGCGCAACAGCGTCGCCGCCCCTTCAAGCTCCGCTCGGTCCGGCGTGACCGTTAGCGCCACCACCCGGTACCCTTCAGCGACCTTTCCAACGGTGGCCGGCGTGACCGGAACCCGGCGCTTGAGGAGCCGATCCAGGGTCAGCCGAAGCTGAGCCGGAGAGACGCTGATGACGTTGATCTGCTCCGGCAACCCCGACACCGGACGCTGCCCGAGATCGACCGAGACGTCACCCGCCGAGGCCTTCTGGAGGTCCACCTCCATCGTGAGCGCCCGCTGCGGCACCGTCCGCACCAGCGCCTGGACCCCCTCGAGGGTCAGCGTGACCACCTCGATCGGGGGTTCGACGAAGGCCATTCCTTCGGGCAGCGTCCAGCGCACGGTCGCGCGCGCCCGCTCTTCGACGCGGTGTTGCGACTGCACCCCGACCCACACCAGGACGGCAAAGAGCAGGCTCGCAGCCTTGTAGCCAAGGTTGTCGTTGAGGCGGAACCGGAAGGCGGCGAGGCGATCTTTCACGCGGAACCACCGCGCCGATCGAAGGCCTCAAGCAACCGCTGCCGCAGCTCGCTGGGGTCATTGGCCGCGCGAACCTCACCGGCCGACGCAACCGCCACGGTGCCGCGCTCCTCCGAAACGACGATGACCACTGCGTCGGTCTCTTCGGTGAGTCCAATGGCCGCGCGGTGACGTGTACCCACGAATCGGCTGACGTCCTTGCTCAACGACAGCGGCAGGAAAACCTTCGCGGCGACGATCACCCCCCGATTCACCACCACCGCGCCATCGTGAAGCGGGCTGGTCGGGTGGAAGATCGCCAGCAGCAGCTCGCTGGTGACACGCGCCCCCATGCGATTGCCGGAGTCGGCGTAATCCTGGAGCGCAGCCTGGCGTTCGATGGCGATGAGCGCGCCGATGCGGCGGCTGGCCATGAGGAAGCTGGCGCGGATGATCTCTTCGACTGCGCCCTGATCCGAGGCCTGCGAGAACGAGGGAAGCAACCGACCGCCAGCGCCGGCCAGGCCTCGACGGATGTCGGACTGAAAGAGGATGAGCACCGCGATAACCGAGTATTCGAGGAACTTCTGGAGCATCCAGTGCACGGCGTACAGCGCCAGAAGCTCGGCGAGCAGGAACAGGACCAGCGCCGCTCCGAGCCCCAAGAGCGTCTGCAACGCGCGGGTGCCCCGCACCAGCATCAGCGCCTGGTAGAGCACGAACCACAAGATCGCGACGTCCAGCACGTCGGTGATCCGGATGTTGCGCACGTAGAGCGAGAGGACCTCGGTCACTGGAGCGCCCCCCAGGTCGAGAGCGTTTTCCGTGTCGCGACGATATCGTGAACCCGGAGCATGCCGACCCCCGCTGCGGCGCAGTGTATCGCGACGGCCAACGAGCCCTCCAGCCGATCGCCGGGCGTCGGCGCATGGGCGAGCGTGCCGAGGAAGCTCTTCCGCGAAGCGCCAATGACCACGCGCCCGTTCTTTCGCCCGGCCAGCGAACGCAAGACCGCCACCGACTGGAGCGCCGTCTTCGCAAACCCGATGCCCGGGTCGACCCACACATCGCTGCACCCTGCCTGCGCCGCGCGCTCGGCGCGTCCGGCAAGATGCGACCACACGTCGGCCACGACGTCGTCGTACTGGGTGTGCCCGCCCATGCTGGCCGGTGTCCCGCGCATGTGCATCAGCACCAGCGAGGCGCCGGCCAGCGCCACCACGCGGAGCATGTCGGGGTCGGCCGCGGCGCTGACATCATTGACCATTCGCGCCCCGGCAGCCAGGGCGGCCGCCGCGACCCGCGCCCGGCGGGTATCGATGGAGACCACTGCCCCCGCCGCCGCCGCGGCCCGCACCACCGGAAGCACCCGCCGCAGTTCTTCCTCCTCCTCGACCGGCTCGGCACCAGGCCGGGTGCTCTCCCCCCCGACGTCGATCACATCGGCGCCATCGGACCAGAGGCGGAGCGCGTGCTCCACCGGGTCATACTGGCCGCCGTCCGAAAAGCTGTCCGGCGTGGCGTTGCAGATGCCCATGAGCTTCATCGCCAGACCGCCAGGGGCGGCGTGTAGGCCGCCGGCGGACCGAAGGCGCTCGCGAGGGCGGACGCCTGACCGGCCTCCGGATTGACTTGGACGAGCACTACCGGCAAGACCGAACGACGGATGTGATCGCGCACCTCGTTGGGGCGCACCGGGACCGACGGGATGATGCCCAGGCGAGGCGCGCGGGCGGCGTGTTGACGGTGGTGCGCGATGAGCCCCACGCCGGCCGCAGGCTCACTCTCGGGGACCACGAGGACTTCCACCCGCCGCGGGGCGCCAGCGAGCTCCACAAAGGCTGGCGCGACCGGAGAAGCCGGGACCAGCACCCGCCCGCCTCCCACCCAGGGCGGCCCAACGAGGTCCACCACCAGAAAGGCACCGAGGAGGATCCGGCGCGACCCCACCTGCATCGCGGCGAGCGGTAGGGCTCCCTCCAAGAGCAGCGCCAGCCCGAACGCCACCGGGGCGCTCGTCGCCGTTACGGCGCGCATCACCTGATACCCGGCCACAGGCTCGGGCACGACGCCTGCCAAGAGCGCGGCTCCCGCCGGGACCACCAGCAAGCGTCGCCACCCGCGTGCCTGCCACAGCGCCACGAGGGCCAGGCCAGCTGCCAGGGGCAGCGCGCACTCCGCGCCGCCGCCAGGCCAGAAGAGGTCGGCGGGGACAAGCGCCGGACCCGCGCCGCTGCCGAAGGGTGCCGCCGCGAGGCCCGCCGCCGCCAGGGCAGCGTACGGAAGTCCCCCCCCCGCCAGGAGCATGCCCGCGGTGGGTACCGGCGCGAAAACTGCCCCCACGAGCGTCCATGCCACCGCTACGCGCGCCCGCCCGGCCACCAAGGCCGCCGCCCCGAAAAGCCCCGGCGCGAAAAACGCCTGCGGGAAGCCCCCCCCGGCAAGCTGCACGCCGCCACCGACACCGGCCGCCGCCAACGCGCCGAGCCAGGGCACCCGATGGGCCGCCCCGAAATGAGCGCCCGCCAGGATGTTGAGCGTCGCCACTACCCCGAACGCGCCGAGCCCCGCCGCGTCCGGAGCCAACACGGCGGACAGCGGCGCCAGGAGCGCGGCGGCGCCTGGATTGCCGACCACGGACCACAAACTCGTGGTGCCGTCGGTGAAGACACTCGCGTCCATGGGGCTCCGCCCCTGCCTGACGTTGTCCCAGAGCTGCCAGGCAAGCCACCCCTGCATCTCGGTGAGCCCGTCCGCAGCGCGCCGAAGGGCGACTGGGCCCGTGACGCCCAGCGCTTCTACCCAGCGGAGTGCGAGCATGCCGAGTGCCACCACCACGCCGGGAATCAGACCGCGGCCCACCGCCACTCACCCCCCCGCGGATGGACGCGAGGCCACGATCCGAGCCATCGCGGTGAGCAGGTCGGCCTGTGACACTTGCGCGCCGTCGCCTCGGGACGCCGAAAGGGCGGCCTCGTTCACCAGGTTCTCCAGCTCGGCGCCCGTATGGCCTGCGGTGCCCGCCGCGATCGCAGCGAGGTCCACATCAGCGGCCAGCGGGCAGCGCGCAGCGTAGAAGGCCAGGACCGCGCGGCGGTCGGCGTCGTCAGGCGTGGGAATCGTGACGCGCCGCACGAAGCGCCCGGAGCGGAAGAGCGCGGCGCTCAGCCGTTCCGGTTGGTGGGTGGCGCCGATCACCATGACCCGATCCTCGCCCGGAAGCGCATCGAGCTCGGCGGGAAGGCGGTTGAGGAGCTCCACGTCGTCGATGTACACCACGCACGCGCCCCGACGGCCCTGTCGCCGCGCGAAGTCGAGCAGGTCGCGTGCCGGCGCGCCAGTCGCCGGCAGGTGCAACCACGGAACGCCCGCCTCACCCGCGACGGCACGCGCCATCAGCGCCTTTCCCACGCCCGGCGGCCCCACCAGCAGAACCCCGCGGGGAATGCGTCCGCCAACGCGCGTCAGCCGGCCAGGCTCCTTCAGGAAGCCAACCAGCTCGGCGAGCTCAGCTTTGGTGGCCGCCGCCCCGGCCACATCGGCGAGGGTGAGCCGCCGAGCCGAGGGGGCGGAGCGGAAGCGCGCGCGGCCGAAGAGGCCCGCCTTGGGGCTCCCCTCCCGGATCTGGCCGAACGCAACCAGCATCACGCCGGCCAACAAGAGCGCCGGAAAGACGGCGCCGGCAAGTTGGATCCAGTGCTCCTCGGTCCGCTGGAAGCTCGGGATGATTCCATACTCGTTGAAGAGCTGAAGGTAAACGTCGGAGCGTTCGGGCCCCAGGGTCGTGACCGTCGTCCCGTCGTCGAGGGTCGCCTTGATCGCCTGACCGCGCACCACCACGGCGTCGACACGGGCGCCCTCCACCAACGCCACGAGCTCCGGCATGTCGATCGGGCGGGTGCCCCGAAGCTTCCTTCCTGAGCGGTCGAGCGAGGAGAAGACCAGCCCCAGGAGGATGAGGAACGTGACCAGGATCCAAAGCTGCCGGGTACGCAAGGTAGGCACGCCTAACACGAAACGGGGGGGCACCGCTTCGCGGTTCCCCCCTACCGCGCCCAACCCGTCGCCCTCCGCAAGCTCCGTGCGCCGGGGCCAACGCACGTAGATAACGCGCGTTGGCGGCCGCTCTCCCCCCCGAGGCTATCGTGCCAACCCTCGCAGCGCAGCGGGATCGTCCGGCACGGCCAGATCATCGAGCACGCGGTTGCGACGTTCAGCGCCGCAACGGGCACACCGGTACTGGATCATCGCGCCCTTGGGGGACGCGACGAGACGCAGCGGGATCAAGAGTCCGGCGCAGTCCGCGGCGCGGTCCCCGGGCACGATGTCGACGTGCAGCGAGTGCAGGCAGTGCGGGCAGTGATCGCGCGGTCGCCTCCCCCCCTTGGGTGCGTCGCGGCCGCAGTGCACGCAGGAGAAGCTCTCGTCGCGCGCGATGGGATTGGTCCGGATCTGCGCGCCTTGCGTTCGGGCGAGAGCGAGCTTCAGCAGCCGTCGCCCCTCCAGCACCGCCCAGTCCTCGGGAAACGTGGCCCCCAACGCACCCGCGCGGGCGACGAGCTCGCCACGCAGCGACCGGCCGGCACCATCCAGCCAAGCTCCCGCCATCTTCACGTCGCCCCGGGACACCAGCGCAAGCAGGCTGCCGATGGGGTCGCTCTCCTTGCCGGGATCACGCATCCGGGTGACGTACGCCGGACGTGGCCGCACTGCACCTCCTCGTGACGCTGGCGCTCGGCGCCGACGCGCAGAGCTTTGACGGCGTCCCGATGCCGAGCGCGGAGATGATCTGGCAGATCGAGGTCCGCCGGATGCCCGCGGAAGCGCTGGCGCCGCTCTGCGCGGATGCCAACCCGGCGGTGCGGCGGCGGGCGGCCATCGCGGCGGGTCGGCTGAGGGCGTCGGCGGCGCTCTTGGCGGGCCCCTCCGCCGATACCGACGTGACCGTCCGGCGCGCCGCGGCAGAGGCGCTCGGCTACGGCACCGACACGGTCGCCATTGTGAGAGCCCGCCTCCGCGACGAGGGCGATCGGGACGCGCGCGCCGCGCTCCTGGCCGCCCTCGGCCGCGTCGGCGGCCCGGAAGACATCCCGACGCTGGTCGCCGCCTTGCAGTCGCCGCTGGACAGCGTCGCGGCCGCCGGTCTGGGGCGTATGGGCGTCCGCCGGGTGGACGGAATCGGCGGCGCAGCGGTCCTCGACGCGCTGTTGGGGGCTGTCGAAGCACCGTTTGTGCGTTTCGCGCGTACGGAGCTGCGCATGGGCCCCGAAACCGCGCGAATGGCTGCCTGGGCGATCTCGCGCACGTCGTTCGCCGCGCCCCCGCCGGCGCTGTTGAGTCGGCTGCGCGCGCGCGCCCTCAAAGACGGAGACCCGCGGGTGCGGGCGTGGCTCATTCGCGGCACCGCACCGCTGGTGTCCGAGAAGGAGTTTCTGGTAGCCGCCTCGACCGACGCTGCCGCCGGGGTGCGGCTCGCCGCGGTCCGGGCCATGCACAAGCACGGCTGCGAGCCGCTCGCACTGGGTGCGCGCTATGCGGACGTCGACGTGGGGGTGCGCGTAGAAGCGCTCGGCGCCGCGGGCGCCTGCGAGGGGGCGGCCCTCGATCCGGTGCGGGACGCGCTCACCCGAGGGACGGCGCCTGAGCGGGCGGCCGCCCTCCGTTCACTTGCAGCGCGGCGAGCGCTCCCCGCCGCGTTGGCGGAGTTTCAGGGAGAAAGCTGGCCGCTCGCCGTGCGCATTGCCGCCGTCGAGTCGATGAAGGAGCGGCCGGCGCTTTTGCGCCTGGCGATGAACCACGACGACCCGCGACTCCGCAGCGCCGCCGCGGGCGTACTGCTGGCCGGTGACACCCCACCCCGCGTCGCCGAGATCACCGAGCTGCTGTCGGCCTCCGACATGGTGCTGGTGCAAGCTGCGGCCCAGGCCGCAATGGAGCACCCAGACCCGGTCCTCGAGGCCCCACTGGTCGCGACACTACGTCGCTGGGGCATCGACCGCGCCACCGCCGCCACCGCGATCCGCGCGCTGGACGCGTTGTACGCGACCGGGCGGCTCCCGTCGCCGAAGGCCGAGACTCGCAAGGCGATGCTGCCCTGGTTGGGCCTGCCCGAGGTCGCCACGGCGGCGATCCGGCTCGGGACGACCGCGGGCATCACGCTCCCGCGCGCCACCCATCCCTCGCGGTCCCTGCCTCGCCTCGTGGATGTGGCGCGAATCAGGAGTGCTCGGGTGGCGACCAGCGAGGGTGAGCTGCGGATCGCCCTCTTGCCGACGGTAGCCCCGCTGACGGTTTGGAATTTCGTCAGCCTCGCCGAGGCTGGATATTTCGACGGGCTCACCTTCCATCGGGTCGTGCCCGACTTTGTCGTCCAGACCGGTGACCCGCGTGGCGATGGCTGGGGTGGTCCGGGTTTTGAGATTCCGGATGAACTCTCCTCGCAGCCGTATAGCGAAGGCGCCGTCGGGATGGCGCTCTCGGGCCCGGACACGGGCGGGAGCCAGTGGTTCGTGACCACCGCCCCCCAACCACATCTCGACTACGGCTTCACCGTTTTTGGGCGCCTCACCTCGGGACTGCGGGTGGCACGCGCCATGGACATCGAGGACCGGATTACCGGCGTGGTCATCGAACGCGCCCGCTGAGGGCCCCCCGGTAGACCGCCTCGGTGCGGCGCACCATCTCTGCGACCGAGAACTGGGCCGCCCGCGCCGCGGTCGCCCTTCCTCCCGCACCTGGCGCCGTACGCAGCGCCGCCACCCACCCCCGACGGTCTCCACAGGCGACGAGCGCCCCGACATCGCCTACCAGCTCGGGGATTCCCCCGACCTTGCTCGCGACGATCGCCAGGCCGGCGGCCATCCCCTCGATCAGGACGCTACCCGCGGCCTCCTCGAGCGAGGGCAACACCAGCACGTCAACCGCCGAAAACAGCGCCTCCAGGTCCGCAACCTGCCCCAGGAAGCTGACGCGCTCACCCATCGGCGCCGCGAGCGCGCGCAGTTCGCCCTCGAGGGGACCCGTTCCGGCAATCAGCAGCTCCCCCTCCACGCCGCGGAAGGCGTCGAGCAGCTGCGCATGGCCTTTGTGCTTCACGAGGGCGGCAGCGACAAGGTAGACCGGAGGGCGGCTCGGGCGGCGCGAGCCCACGTACGCTCCGTCGGCGCCATCGTGGACGACCGCCACCCGCGGCACTCCGGCGGCTCTGCAACGCGACGCCACCCACTCGCTGACGGCCACGGTGACCCTGGCAGGAGCGTACTTCCAGACGTTGCCCGGCACACGATGGTTACGACGGTGTACCACCAGGGGCACCCGCGCTAGCAGGCAGGCATCATGGCCGTGCGAGCTGTGTGCGGCAACCAGGTCAACGGCAAGACGGGCGGCAAACGACCGCACCCGAAGCGCGTTGATGCCGCCCGCGTCTGCAACCAGCGGCACGTCCGGTGGGCGACCCAATCGCGCCGCGAGCTCACCGCGCTCGGCACCAGCCCAGAGGTCTCCTGGGCGACCGCGAAGCAGCGCCGCCACCTGCGCCTGCCCGCCGCGCCAGCCCGTGGCCGGATCGACGTGCAGCACGCGCATCAGGCCACCGACCCGGCCAGTCCCTCCCACCGCTCCTGGTCGATCTCTTCGGCGGACGCTCGCTCGACCTTCATGCCCATGGCGCCGACGCCGCCATCGACAGGTCGGTTGCCGCGCTGCCAGTCGCCACGCGCCGGACCGGGCGGAACCAGGCAACCCGGGCCTTGCCCGATGAGGTCAGTGCGGTGCCACGCGAAAAGCGCCTCGCGGATGGCCGGCCACTGCTCCTGCTTCCACCAGAACAACATCGCCCGCTGCCGCGCGCGTTCCTTGTGGCCGCGGGCCACGTAGACCGGCGTCTTGGTGTAGGGATCCAGCCCGGTCACGTACATCGCCGTGCTGATGGTCCCTGGGGTGGGCATGAACAACTGCACCTGCCGACAACGCAGGTTGTTCTTCTTCATGTAGAAGGCCAGCTCGATGGTCTCCTCGGGGCCGCTGCCGGGGTGGCCGCACTGGAAGTACGGCACGATGAACTGGTTCTTCCCTGCCTTTTCCGAGGCCACGCGGAACCGGGTCATGAAGTCGGCGAAATGGGTGACCTCGGGCTTGCGCATGTGGTGCAACGCACGCGGGGAAACGTGCTCGGGTGCCGTCGTCAGTGATCCAGACACGTGGTGCGCTGCGATCTCCTCCACAACAGTGTCATCGAGCGCAGCGAGGTCATAACGGAGACCCGAATTGACGAAGACCCGCTTTACGCCGGGGGTGGTCCGCACCTCTCGCAGGAGCGCGACGAACGGGCCGTGGTCCGTTCCGTAATGTTTGCAGCGCACCGGATGCAGGCACGACACCCGACGACACACCGCGTTGGCCGCCGCGTCGTTGCACTGCATGTGGAACATGTTGGCGGTCGGGCCACCCAGGTCGGAGATGACCCCGTTGAAGCCAGGCTGTGCAAGGAGACCCTTCACCTCGCGCACGACGCTCGACGCGCTGCGACTCACGACGTCCTTGCCCTGATGCAGGGTGAGCGCGCAGAAGCTGCACCCGCCGGAACAGCCGCGATTGATCGTGATGCTCCCGCGGATGCTCTCGAAGGCGGGCACAGGCGCGCGGTAGGCGGGGTGCGGGGCATTCGCGTAGGGCAATTCGTAGAGCCGATCCAGCTCGTCGGTGGTCAAGAGCCGCGCGGGAGGATTGCACCAGATCGCACGGTCGCCGTGTGGCTGAACGATCGCTTCCGCACAGGAGGGGTTGGCCTCACGGTACATCAACAGGGTCAGCCGGTTGAAAGACGGCGGGTCCGCCACGCATTGCTCGAAGCTCGGCGCCTCCACCACCTTCATGTCGGGGCGCACCGACTTCTTGCCCAAGGCCCACGCCGTCCCGGGAATGTCGCGACAGGCCTCGATCGTAAGCCCCGCAGCGAGCCGGCGAGCCAGCTCCAGAACCGCCAGCTCTCCCATGCCGTACACCAGCAGGTCGGCCTTGGCATCCAAGAGGATGCTGCGCCGGATGCGGTCCTGCCAATAGTCGTAGTGGGCCAGCCGGCGCAGGGACGCCTCGACCCCGCCGAGCACCACGGGCACACCCGGGTACGCCTGCTGAGCCCGGTTGGCGTAGGCGATGCAGGCACGATCCGGGCGCCGCCCGGCCTCGCCCCCGGGGCTGTACGCGTCATCGTTCCGCACCCGCCGCGAGGCGGTGTAGTGGTTCACCATCGAGTCCATCTGACCGGCGCTCACCCCGAAGAACAACTTCGGCCGGCCAAGCACCCGGAAGGACTCAGGATTGTCCCACTCTGGCTGGGAGATCACGCCCACGGTGTACCCGTGCGCCTCCAACCACCGCCCGACCAGGGCAGTGCCGAAGGTGTTGTGGTCGACGTAGGCGTCCCCAGTGACCAGGACGACATCGAGGTCGCCACCCGCTTCCTCGCGGGTCATCGGGAGGAAGCGAGCGTGGGTCGAGATCACGGGCGGCTGCTAACCCGCCGCGCCGGCCTACGAGCGGCGACGACGACGCGCGACGGCAAGCGCCGCGACCGCGAGTCCCGCCCCGGCCGCCGCGGTGCCCGGCGTCGAGGTGTCGCATGCGCACCCTCCGCCACCGGCCACGTCGGTATCGGTGTCGGTGTCGCCGGGCGTGCCGGTGTCCGTGTCGCCGGTATCGGTGCCGGTGTCGGCCGTGTCCCCGGTGTCCCCAGTGTCCCCGGTGTCGATGAGATCCTCACCATCGCAGTCCTGGTCGATGCCGTCGTTGGCAACCTCTTCGCCGCCGGGGTGGCTGGTGCCGTCGGCGTCGTCACAATCCGTGGAGTCAACCACGAAGTTGTCGGGCTGGTCGCAGCTGGCTGTGACGACTTCTTCGTTGCCGTAGCTGTCACCGTCCGCGTCGGCGTACCAGGTGGAGGCGTCGATGGCGTCGACGTCGACCGCGCCGTCGCAGTTGTCGTCGAGGTCGTTGCACACCTCAGTGCCGTTCGGGTTGATGAGCGCGTTCAGATCGTCGCACTCCTCGCAGGCCGCGAAGGTGTCGCCATCTTCGTCGGCGTAGCCCACCGAGCCGTCGCAGTTGTAGTCGTTGGGGTCGAGGCAATCGGTCTCGACCGCGCCCGGGAAGTAGGCGGCATCGGCGTCGTTGCAGTCGCCCGACAACCCATCGCGGTTGGTTTCACCTGCGTCGTCACAGTCGGCGTCGGTTGAGGCCACGGTGGTGTCATCCACGCGCGTGCCGTCCACGTCCGCGTCGATGTAGCAGTCCTCACCGCCGTCACAGTTCTCGTCGACCTCGTTGGCGACGACCTCGATGGCGCCTGGGTAGGCAGCCGAGTTTCCGTCGTCACAGTCCTCGCAAGCCGCGGCGCCGTCGCCGTCATTGTCGAGGTAGGCAACCGTGCCGTCGCAGTTGTAGTCGTTCGGGTCGTCGCAGGTCTCGCTGGCACCCGGGTTGTAGAGCGAGTCGAAGTCGTCACAGTCGCCGCCCGGCGCCGAGGCCGTCGCCTCGCCCACGTCGGTGCAGTCGGCATCGCTGGAGGTGTTGATGGCGCCGTCGTCGCTGGAGTAGCCGTCGCTGTCGGCATCGGTGAAGCAGTCCTCACTGCCGTCACAGTTACCGTCGATCTCGTCGCCCTGGACCTCGGAGGCGCCGGGGTTCACGCCGACGGCGTTGTCGTCACAGTCGCCGCTGCTCAGCGCCGCGTTGGCCTCACCCGGGTCGGCACAATCGCTGTCCGCGGAGGCGACCACGTCGGAGGTGCGGTAGGTGTCGGCGTCGTTGTCGGTGAAGCAGTCCTCGCTGCCATCGCAGTCGCCATCGATCTCGTCGCCGGTCGACTCGGTGGCGCCGGGGTTGACGCTCGCCGAGCTGTCGTCGCAGTCGGTGCTGTCGCCGACGTAGCCGGGAACGCCATCGCACGAGGCGACCACGCTGCCGGCATCACCGTAGCCGTCGCTGTCGCTGTCGGCGTACCACACGCCACCGCCCGTCACCGAGCTGTCGTCGTCGTCGGCGAAGCCATCGCAGTCTTCGTCGGTGTCGGCGGCGTCACACACCTCGGTAGCGCCGGGGTTGACGGCGCCGTTGGTGTCGTCGCAGTCCGTGCTGTCGGTCGTCGCGCCCGCCACCGGGTCGCACGCCAGGGTGGTGTTGGCGGCATCGCCGTAGGTGTCGCCGTCGTCATCGACGTAGTACGTGGTCTTGGTCGCGGCGCTGACGCTACTGTCGGCGTCGTCCGCCAGACTGTCACAGTCCTCGTCGGTGTTGGACGCGTCACAGACCTCGGTCGCGCCGGGGTTGATGGCGGCGACGGCGTCGTTGCAATCCCCCGAGGTGTCGAAGGCGAGCGCTTCGCCCGAGTCGCGACAGTCCCCGTCGGCGGAGGCGACGGTGCTGGTGGTGCGGTAGGTGTCGTCGTCGGCATCCACGTAGCAGGTGGCGCTTCCATCGCAGTTTTCGTCGTAATTGTTGCCGGTGACCTCGGTCTTGCCGGGGTTGATGCTGCTGAGCGCGTCGTTGCAGTCGCTGTCGGGGTCCGACGCCAGCGCTTCGCCAGAGTCGGCACAGTCGCCGTCGGTCGCGGTGACCGTCGTGCTGAGCCGGTAGCCGTCGTTGTCGGCGTCGACGTAGCAGGTCTCGTTGCCGTCGCAGTCGTTGTCGACGCCGTCGGCAACGGTCTCGGTCTCGCCGGGGTTGGCGGTGGCGTCGGTGTCGTCGCAGTCGCCGGTAGGTGCGCTGGAGAGAGCCTCGCCGGAATCGGAGCAGTCCGAGTCCGTCGAGGTCACCGTCGTGCTCAGGCGGTAGCCGTCGTCGTCGGCGTCGACGTAGCAGACCTCGCCGCCGTCACAGTCACTGTCGATGCCGTCTCCGGTCACGTCGGTGGCGCCGGGGTTGATGGTGGCGTCCGTATCGTCGCAGTCCTCGCTGGTGCCGTTGCCGCCGAGGACGTAGCCGTCGCCGTCCTCGTCGACGTAGCCGTGGAACACCCAGGCTCGCCCCGTGGAGCTGGTGAGCGCGCTTCCGCCGACCGCCACGTCGCCGTAGCCGTCGCCATTGACATCACCGACGCCGGCCACCGCGCGCCCAAACTGGGAGCCGGACGTGCCCGAGAAGGTGGTGTCCGCAGTGGTCGAGACCCCGGAGGACGAGCCCGGGTAGACGTAGGCGCGGCCCACGTTGCTGCTGTACTTGCGCTCGCCGACGACGACATCGCTGTACCCGTCGGCATTGACGTCGATGTCGCCATCGACCGCGAAGCCGAATTCGTACGCCGCCGTCGCCCCGTCGAGGTTGGTGTCGACAGTGGTGTCCACGCCCGACGACGAACCGTGGAGCACCTGCGCCCGCCCGCCGAGCGAGTTGTACCCGTACATGCTCACGATGATGTCGGCGTAGCCGTCGTTGTTGACGTCGCCGGCGCCGGCCACATCGTAGCCCATGTAGTAGTTGTTGCTGCCGCCGGTCAGGGTGGTCGTGGGGCTGCCCGACACACCGGTGCTGGACCCGTGGAAGACGTAGGCCCGGCCCTTGTAGCTGGAGTAGTAGTAGGCGCCGACGATCACGTCGTCGTACCCGTCGTCGTTGACGTCGCCCGCGCCATCGACGGCCCAACCGAAGTAGCTCGTCGAACCGCCGCCGATCGTGGTGTCGGCGGTGCTGTCGAAGCTGGCGCTGCCGTGAAACACCGAGAGGCGACCGATGTTGGTGCTGTACTTGTACTCGCCGACGCCCACGTCATCGAAGCCGTCGTCATTGACGTCGCCGAGGCCCGAAACCGCATTGCCGAAACCCGTCGACGAGCTGGTGCCGCTAAGCAGCACGGAGCCGGTCGTGGTGATGCCGGTGGACGACCCGAAGTACACGGTCGCCTCGCTGGCGCCGTACGCACCGACGACGAGGTCGTCGTATCCGTCGTTGTCCACGTCGCCCGCGCCACGCGCGGCCGCCCCGAAGTATTCGGAGGTGCCCCCGCCGGTCAGGGTGGTGGCGGCGGTGGTGGAGATGCCGCTGGCCGACCCGTGGAACACGTAGGCGCGACCGGTGTTGGTCGAGTACCCGTACGCGCCGACCACGAGGTCGTCGTAGCCGTCGTTGTTGACGTCGCCCGCCCGTTCCACCGCGTAGCCGAAGGAGTTGGACGTCGTCTCGCCGTCCAACGTGGTGGATGCGGTGGTGAGGACCGGATCGACGGTGATCGGCCACTCGGCGCCCTCGTCGTCAACGACAATGCGCAAGCCCGCGTCGGTCACTTCGAACCAGGCGTCCAGCGCGTCCCCGCGCGCGTCCCACGCCGCCAGGGCGCTGTAGCGGTAGGCCGTGCCGTCGTCCGTCGTGAGCCAGAGCTCCGCCTCGTCGCCATCGACGATCGCGCCGGACACCTCCACCTCGATCAAGAGCGGGCCCTCACCGGCGGGTCGCTGGTCGAGGTCCCAGCCCTGCTCCAAACCCTCGGCAAGGTTGGCCCACCACTCGGTCGCGCCGACGTGGGCGAACTCAACCTGCCGGGCGCAGCCACCATCGGGACGCACTTCGTGTACGCAGGCGCCGATCGCCGGGGCAACCGCCTCCACTTCCTGCAGATCACCGTCGCGACCCCATGCGGCGAAGCGCATCCGCAATTCACCGTCGGTGCGTCCCACCTTGAGCCCGTCCGGGTCGAGCAGGCCGTCGAGGCTCCAAGCAGGGTTCACGAACGCAAAGGTGTCTGCGTTTCCGGCGAACGCACGCAAGTCGGTCCGCACGACGGAGCCCAGTACGTCATCGTCTTCCCGTGCCGCCGAAGCGCCGGGCGCCGGCACAGCTTCTACCTGAGCATCGTCAGAGCAAGCCAGCAGATGCAGGAGCGGGATGAAGAGAACGGACATGGCATCACCGTGGGGGCAGGAGTTTCACTGAGAGGAGCAAGGTACCCCGAGGCCGTGCCGACGGGGAGAGGATTTTCAGTGCACGTCGTCGTCGGGTTCGGGTCCGAGTTCGGCCGCGGTCAGGCCGCTTACCGAATCGGTGGGGTCGAGCGTGTGGGCGCGGGCAAACGCGGCGCGGCTCTGGATCAGGAGCTCGGCGAATCGGGCCGGGTCCTCGCCGAACACCACGTCGTCGCTGGCGGCCATTTCTTTGAGTATTTCGCCCAACAGCGCCCACGCGAGCGCGGTCACGACGTTTTCGGGCACCTCTTCAGTCCAGGCGCCGCCCGCTTCGAGGATGCGGATAGCCTCGCGCGCTTCCGCTTCGGCCTCCTCGAGGCGCTCCATGTCCAGGTAGATGCGCCCCAGCTCCATGCGGGGTTCCGCGAGGCGGGGCTCGGCGCGGAGGATGCCGAGCAGTCCCTCGATGGCGACATCCACACGGCCGGCGGATCGCGCTTCGAGCGCGGCCATGAACAAGGGCCCGAGGTCGGCGAGGTGGGCCTCCGGGGCGCCGTCCAGATCGTCGTCGCTCATGCCGCCGCGGGTAGCACGATCCGCCAGCGGACGCCGCTGCGGGCCTCCTCGAGCTGCAGTTGCCCCCCGCAGCCCTCGACGAGGGTCCGCGCGATGACGAGCCCCAGCCCCGTGCCCTTCGGCTTGGTGGTCACGAAGGGCCGGAAGAGGTCGTCGTGCACCGCGTCCGGCAGGCCCGGCCCGTTGTCCTCGACGACGATCGCGGCCCCGTCCACGCGCAGGCTCAGCCTTGCCTGGGGCTGGCCATCCATCGCGTCGAGGGCATTCTGTCCGAGGTTGACCACGGCCTGTTGGACGCCGAGGAGGCTGCTGCGCACGACAAAGCCGGGGCCGAGCTCGGATTCCACCGCCACGCCCAGCGCGTGCCCGCGATGCCGCAAGAGCACCAACGCGCTTTCTACCGGCGCGCGAATGTCGAAGCGTTCGTCCATCCGCCCCGGCCGGCGGGAGAAATCCGCCCACCCGTCCACCAACGACTCCAGGACGTCGAGCTGTCCCCGCGCGGTTGCGAGGTGAAGCCCGGCCCGCGCAGGGTCGCACTCGGCCAACTGAACCAACCCGCGAATGGTGAAAAGCGGCTGGCGAAGCTGGTGCACCAACATCGCAGCCTGCTGACCAAGCTCGGCGAGGCGCCAACGGTCGAGGTCGATCGGGTCTTGGCTCAAGGCAACTCCAGTCGATGGGCGACGGTGATGCTTTCGACGCACACCTCGCCCTGGTTGTCGGTGTTGTCGATGGCGACGATGCTGACGACGTAGTCGCCCCCGGGAACGACCAGACCGTCGTCCCCGATGCCGTCCCAAGAAATACCCGAGGCCGAACCAGCGACGCGGGCGCTGCGAACGTGATTGTCACCCACGTCGGTGACGACCATCCACCACCATGTGGGCGTGCCGGCGGTCACCGGGCTGAACTCGACCGAATCGGACTCCTCGCCAGCCCCATCATCGCCGTCGGGCCGGAAGAGGTCAGTGCTGACCGCGCAGCCCGCGGTCACCGGGAGCGCGCTGGTGACGGCCCCGAAGACGGAGGAGAACGCCCCGGCCGTCCCGCTCCAAGCGCCATCCACCCGGTTGCCGGCTTCGTCGCGCACGCTGTCCGGAACGGTGACGGTGTAGGTGCCGGCCGACGCGTCCACGGCGTGGGCGAGGGTCAGGGTCAAGGTGCTGCCATCGAGGGTGAGCGTCGCGCTTTCGCTGCCGGACGGGCCGGTCACGGATACCCCGGAAACCATGCTCGACAAGAGCGCCTCGTCGAAGCGAAGCACGACCTCGTCGATACTCCCGCTGGTGGTGCCGCTCGGCGTCACGTCGATCACGTGGGGACGGGCGCTGTCCTGGGTGACCGCGACCATCACCGCGCCGTAGCCCCCGGCGCTGGCGGAACCGGCCGCAAGGGTGGCCAGGGCAGCGTAGCCGTCAGGGAAATCCCACGTCACCGTGCCTTCACCGCTGGCATCCAGTGTGAGCACCACTCCGGCGCCGGAGTCGGTCCCAACCACATCGCCGAGCGACGCCCGCAAGAGGATGTCCCGGCCGCCGGCGACGTCCCCGGTACAGTCATACGCGGCGATGTCCACGGTGACGAAGCCCCCGGACGCGACGGCGCTGTCACTCGCGACGAGGTCCACCGGGCCAGTGACCTCCCCATCGTCCACGCCAACCCAACTCCAGGCTGAAGCCGTCGCGCCGCAGCCGTCGTCGTCCACGACCAACATCTCGACCAGGCGCGGACCCGCAGCGGCCCAGGTGAACTCGGTGACCGCGGCGCTGTCGCGACCGCGCGCTCCATCCGTCTCGATGAACGAGAACATCGCGAGATCGGCGGCACCCACGCTGGATGCGGAGCCGTCGGCTTCGACCGTTGCCCCCCCGCTTCCCAGGCACACCACCGCCTCGTCACCCCCGTCGAGGGTCAGCGTCGCGACAGGCGGCGAGGCGCACTCAAAGTCGACCACGTCCACGGTGTCGCTGCTGGAGCTGTACGTGCCGTCCGACACAAGCACCGTTGCCCCAAGAAGCACGTCGTTGCAGCTCAACGCCACGTTCGCCGCCACGCCGGACAGCGGCGCCAACGTCACCGCGTCACACACGCTGCTGGTGATGGACACCGTCGGCGCGCCCGCGTAGCTCGCGACGGTGTTGCCGAAGGCATCAACCGGGCCGACCACCACGTCCAACTCGTCGCCGACGCCCACCCAGGGCGGTGCCTCCACATCGAAGCCCGCCATGGCGCCGGCCGTGACCGCGATCGGACTGGACACGCCGACCGTCGTGCCGGATCGGGATGCCCGAACCCGAACCCCCGTGCCGGCCGCCGTGAGCGAAGCGCTCGTGACTGCCTCCCCGTTTGCATCCAACGACAGGCTCGACACGCTCAGGGTTCCAGAGCTATCGGTGACGTCGACCACGGGGTCGGTCTGTCGGATGTACGGGTTGCCATAGTCATCGAACCCGGATGCGCTGAGCGCGAAGCCGGCGCCCGCGACCACCGTGGACGGGACGGTGAACGTCACCGTCGACAGCTCAGCGTTTCGGATCGTCACCGGATCCGGCGCCGAGCCCCTGAGCCCCAGCCGGGGCAGCTCGGCTTGGACGACGGACTCCTCATACGCGTTGGTGAAACTGCATAAGAAGCCATGGCGACCCTCAGCGATGGGGCCAGTCCAGTCGCACTCGACCGAGTCGCTGTCATCGGTCATCGTCACCGGATCCACCCCACCGGGCTCGATCTCCACCGCGTTGCCCCAGGCGTCGGCCACGGCGAGCGAGGCCCCGACCTCGTTCCCGGCGATCACGTCGGCCGAGCCCAGCGACAACGACACCGTCACCGGATCGCTGGCTACCACCTCGACGGAATTGGACGTTGCCGCCCGCAGCTCATCGTCGACTACACGGAAGAAGTCCATGCCGGCCCGGTGCAAATACGTTGCACAGAGCGTAGCGCCACCGGTGATCGAGGGGCAGTTGGTCCGGTCGGCATCGATGCCGGCGAGCTGGTCAGTCAGGGTGATGGCGCCGTCGAAGTCATCCACCCGATTGCCGTAGGCGTCCACCGCTTCCACGAGCACCAAGACCGGCTGCACGCCTGCCTCCACAAGCGTGTCAGGTGTCGCGATGACCTGGTAGCCGGCCATGTCACCGGGCAGCACCACGAAGTCGTCGCTGACGACCTCGACTGAAGCGTTGAACACCGTGAGCTGGTCGGCGTCGCAAGCAACGTCGAGGGTGACCTCGGCATCGCCCTCTCCGATCACGTCGGCCACGGTCCGGAACGACCCGCAGGCGTCCGAGATCGAGACGCGGGCGTAGGTCTCGGGTAGCGGGTTGCCGAACTCGTCCTCCAGGGCAAGGTGCACCTGGAACGGTGTGCCGGCGCGGGCGCGGAACGGAGTGAACGGCAGGCTGACGGTCACATTCGCAAGTCCGCCGGTCTGCCAGCTGAGCACCAGCGGCGCGGCGTCATCGAGTCCCAGTTCGGAGAGCGCGGTGGCCGAGAACGTGACGTCGGCGGCGTGCGTGGACCGCACCAGGATGGTGGTGCTGCCATCGGCGTCCAGTCGCCCAGTGATCCCGACCCCAGACTCAGCCGCGGCCTGACCGACGAGTTGATCGGGCGCGAACTCGACGCCTTCGGCGCCATCCGCGGAGGACGCGACGAGCTCAACCGCGATGTCCGTCGCGACAACCTCATCATTTGGATCCTCGACCTGAAGCACGATGCTGGCGTACTCACCGAGGTCATACGCGACCCCCGCGGTCGGACGGAGGACGAGGTGGTCGGCACGAGTGGTCGCGACGAAGAAGCCCTCCTCCAGGCGCGCCTCGTCGCCCGCGGGCGTGCGAAGGACCATCGCGTAGGTACCCGAGGCAACACCGGCAGGGACCTGCGCCACCACGTGGTCGTAGTCGAGGAGCTCGGCCCCCTCCAGGCGGATGCTCCCGCCGGCGCCCTCGAGCCAGACCTCGAACTCGGCGTCCACCGGATCCAAATCGCCGAGGGAAACGCTCGGCAGCAGGTGATCCCCAGCGAGCACGATGGCCGTCACCTCGCCGCGCCAACCCCGCGCCGGCTCGACCGAAAACAACTCCGGCGCCGGCGCAGGAGGCGCGCAAGCGGCGAAAACGGCGAGCAGGAACGCCATCGTCAATAGAGTAGCCGATATCCGACGATTGCGCGGAGTCCACCCGCATTCTGAGCAAGAGTCACCACGCCCGCGGGCACGGTGTAGAGCAGGTACCCGGCCTCCGCATACAGCTCGGTCTGCCCGATCCGCCAACCGAAGGAGCCGCGAACGTCTACGCCTGGCGACGAGAGCCCCGCGCCGGCAACAGCATCCTCCCCATCAAAGTCAGCCTCCAAGGTGTAAGGAACCAGCGCGAGGCTGATGCCGGCGCTCAGCGAGAAGCGGGGGCCCCGCTGAGCGAATGAGACCCCGACGTCAACCGGAAAGAAGGTCCCTGCGGCGTGGACGGGCCCGCTGGTCGCCTGCACCGTCTCCGAAAATCCGTATACGCCGACACCCAGGCGCGCCGAAAGCCCGCCGACTGGCAGCCGGCGCTCAAGCGAGACGCTCCCGGTGGGGGATGAGATCGAGCCGAAGTTGCCGAGCCAGCCAAAGCCTGCCGCGACAAGCCCGCGGACAGGACGCGGGGCGATGGACAATGACGTCGCGACCGTTCCCGCAGATGAGGTCGCGGTGATGGTGACGTCACGCGCGCCCGAACCCGCCCCGGGGTCGAACCGCGCCACGAACGTGCCGTCTGCCGTCGCGACCGGAGCCGTCACCGTGCCCTCGGACGTCGTGAGCGCAAGCGGCTCATCCCGGACCAACGCGCCGGCGCCATCCAGCATCCGCACCCGAATCTCGGCGGTAGCGCCCGGACCAAGGGTCACGGTACGCGGCTCAACGTCCAAAAAGACCTGGCGAACGCGCCCGCTCCGAATCGGTACCCGGATCCGAGCGTCCAGGTCGGCGACGCCAGGATCAGCGCGGGTCAAGCAGCCCGGATCGCCAGGCTGCTCGGTGAAGGCCAACGCCTCCCCCGCCGCCTCCCCGGCCTCGGCACGGAGCCGCACCGCCCCGCCCGAAGGCGGCAAAAGCCACCGGGAAAACCCACGCCTGTCGCTGGGGACCTCCCTCAAGGCCACTCCGCCCGCGGTCACCCTGACTTGCACTCCGGAGAGCGGATCCCCCCGCCCGTCCACCACCCGCGCGACCGCTACGAGGCCGGCATCCCCGCGCGCCGCACACAAAGAGACGGCCCGAGGCGCGCCCGTACCCGCCCGGCGGCTCCAGCGGGCGTGGAGATGGTCTTCGCCCAGGGCGGCTGCCGCAGTGCCGTCGTACTCGGCGCGAAGGGCATCGGCGGACGGATGAACCACCATCTTCCCATGGGCGGCCGACAACTCGAGTCCTTGGACCGCGACGCGCTCCCCGTTTTCGTCGATGAGCGTCGCCAGCACCTCGGCAAGGGGGAAGTCCGCGGAGAGCACGTCGGGGTAGAAGCGCAACGCGATGGCCTGGGGAGCATGCGCGCGCATCGTAAGGCGAGTTTGTCGCTGCACGGTGCCGAGCGTGCATGCGGTGGCGACTTCCCCCATCACGCCCTGCCCCGGACCGGGACGCCAGCGCCACTGTGACGTGCCCATGGCGATTGCCGCCTCTGGCGCGGTGGCGCCGCTGCGACAGACGGGCGCCGCCCCTCCCCACGGCGTGCCACGCTCGTCGACGGCCGACAACCACAGTTGTGGTGCTTCGGCTCGCAGATCCTCCACCACGAGCACAGTGGGCTCCGTCACCGCGGGCACCGGCTGCGTCAGCTTTTGGGTGTTGCCGAGGTCGTCGGAGACCGTCAGCTCGTAGGTCGCCTCCCCTGGCATCGCGTCGAACGCCACGGCGGCAGTGCCGTCCACCCCGGCGACGAAGGGACCGTACGACCTGGCACCGATCCGGATGCTCAGGCGGGTGCCCGCTTCGGCGGCGACCGAGCCGGTGTGCCGAGCGCGGAGGCGCACCACGCCAAGCGCCGGCGGCGCGTGAGGATCGGAGAGATCGAGCGCGCTGATCAACAGCGGCCGCGCGGCCCGCTCACTGCCGAACTGCACGGTCGCTTCGAGCCCCGCGGGTGTCACCCGAACCGGTCCGACGGTGCCTTCCGACACGACAACGGCGACCCGATCCGCGTGCGTCAGGCCCACCCCGGTGAGGCGCACCTCCAGCGACGACTGGGCGAGTGGCACCTCGGAGGGGACCGTGAGCACCACGCCCGACGGCCGAATCGGCGCGACGGCGAGGCGGCTCCGGAGGGCCCCCTCCGCGACGGTCGCGGCAACGTCCACCGCCCCCGCGGTGGGCGCGCCGAGCTCGATGACAAGGGCACCCTCGCCGCTGTTGGTGGTGCGAAGCACGGGAGCTCCGGTCACCGTCAGCGCGTCCAATGCCAACGGTGCGGCACAGCCGACACAATAGACGCCGATCCTACCCGGCTCGCCGGTGCGCAAGGAGCCGCCCGGAACGTAGACCAGCAGCTCGGCGGCGAGCGCGCTCGCGAGGAACAACATCAGGCCTCATGTAACTGGGGGAGAGGGCTCCGCCCTCTCCCCCTACCGCGCCATGCACTCCGGCCTCCAACCTGCGGTTTCCGGCCTCCGGCTCCCGACGCGTTGAGAACGCGCCGGGACGTGGCGCTCTCCCCCTCACCGTCGGACACTCAGTCGCGGGGGGCGGACCGCGCGGCAGGGAGCGAGCGGAGGGCTGGCCCGCAGCGAGAGCCCGGCGCCGCGACGCGGCGGCCGCTTAGCCCGGGTCGTCGATCCAGATGCTTTCGCCCTTTTTGCGCAGCATCAGCTTGTCGGTTTGGGTGAGGGCGAAGACCGCCACCAGCCAATTCCCGACGCCCGGCAGCAGCAGCACGAACGCCAACATGACACTGCCGCCGCCGAAACAAACGAACAGGAGCATGAACTGGTAGAGCGCCGAACCGGAGTGCATCTGGCTTCCTTCTGCGCGCCCATGCTATCTCGTGGCCCGAGGACGTGCATGCCGGAGCTCCCGGAGGTGGAAACTTGTCGGCGCTCCCTTCGCCGCTGGACCGCGGGGCGCCGGATCGTCGGTGTGGACCTCTTCGATCCGCGATCGGTGCGGCAGGGTCGCTCCGATCGACCCACGGCGGGCCACCCAGAGGGTCGGGTGGCGCTGGACGCCGTGGTTCTGGCCGCCGCGCCAGGGGAAATCGATCGCCACGGCAAGCGGCTCCTGTGGCACTTCGGCGACCGTGCGCTGCTCCTCCATCTCGGCATGACCGGTCGGTGGAGCCGCATCGACCCTCCGCACGCCAAGGTGTGCTTGCGCCTCGACGACGGCTCCGCGCTGGTGTTTGCCGACCCCCGTCTGCTTGGTGGCATCGTGCCGACGGAGGGCTCGCGTGGTCGGGCGCTCCTCCTGGAAGGGCTGGGTCCGGATGCGCTCGGGGCTCCCCTCCCCGTGTTTGGTGGTCGACGTGCGATCAAGGTGGCACTCATGGACCAGGCGGTCGTGGCGGGGCTCGGGAATCTCCACGCGGCCGAGGCGCTTTGGCGAGCCGGCATCGACCCTCGGACGCCGGCCGCCGAGGTCACCGGAGCGCGACACACGGTCCTGCAGCGCGGCGTGCGTGAGCAGCTGGAGGGCACGCTGCGGATGCTCGCCGAGCACGACGAGATCGAGTACGTCGAGGATGCTGGTGCCGAAAATCCGTTCCCGCTCTATCAGCGGGCCGGCTCGTCGTGTCCACGCTGCGGGGCGCTGATCGCGAAAATGACGCAGGCGGGGCGTTCGACGTGGTGGTGCCCCGGTTGTCAGCGCTGAACGCCTGCCCCGAGGCTACCTCTTCCGCTTCCCGCCCTGCTTTCCGCCCCCTTCCCCGCCCTGGTTCCTGAAGTCGCCGAAGTACACGGTCAGCTCGCCGCCGATCGCCAGGTACAACGCGGCATCGCTCTTGGTTCCGTCTCCGCCGAACGGATCCGACACCGCCGTCCCCTTGGTCTCGTCCTCCGTCTTTCCCGACAGACTGAACACCTGCTCGCCAGCGATGTGCCAGGTTCCGAAGAGGTTCGCCTCGTAGGCCCTGGTGCGATCCCGCACGAGCACGCCGATCTGGGCGCGAAGGGGGAAATAGGCGACGTCCAGATAGGCGTCGGGATTCGCGGCGTCGGCGTCGGCGCCGAAGCGATCGTGGCCGAACCCGATGCCGCCGCCGGCGAAGATCTGGGACTGCTCGATCCGGGCCAGCAGGCCCTCGTACTCGACCGTGAACTCCTGCTCCCCGAAGGTCGTGAAGTTGCCCCCGAGGGTGAAGCGGGCGCCGACGCGTCCGCCCTGCCCCAGGTAGTAAACGGCGTGGGCGCCCACATCGAGATCGAAGGTGACCGGCTCGACCAACGGGTTGCCATCGGCCCCGAGCGCCAACTCGGGGAAGAAGATCGGGTACTCCACGGGGAACCCGCTGGTGCCGATGGTCGGGCCGATGCCCCACATGTGGCCGGCAGACGCGGTGCCAAGACAAGCGAGCAGGAACATCATGGGGTCACCAGTTGGCCCGTGGCCAGGTCGTGGAGGGTGATGGCACCGACCGGGCACGCGCGCGCACCGGCGAAAATAGCGTCGAGCGGCGCGCCCGGGAGCGGCTCCGCAACCCCGTCGTCACCGATGTCGTAGGCCTCAGGAGCCGCTTCGACACAGTTGGTCGTCCCGACGCAGACTCGCCTGTCGACCACGACACGGAGCCTGGCGTTCCTGGGAGTCACGGTTTCGGTTTCTCGTCGGGCGTGGTTTCGGGAGCGCCCCAGGTCGGGGTGTTTTGCACGTTGACGATGATGCCCTGGGTCTTCTTCATTTTCGGGCTGACCTCGATCCGCACCGCGATCCCCGGTTGGACCGTGAACGGCTGCTCACAGAAGACGTAGCTTCCAGCAGGCAACAACCCGCTGAAGGAGCCGTTTTCCTTGACCGCAGCCGCGGCACGGTCGACCGCCGCGCGCTGATCAGGGTCGAACGGGGGTGCCGCCATCGCAAGCACGTCGCTCTTTTTGGGGGTCCGGATGAGGTCCACCTGACCATAGTTCATGTCGATGGCGTACATCCAATCGATGACTTCCTTGGTCGGGTCGAGCTTCGCGGCCTGCTTGAGCCGAGCATAGGCATCACCCATATTTCCCAACGCGCGCGCGGCGTGCGCGCCGTGAAGCAGGTCGCGGTAGGTCATCGTGACGCCGAGCTTCTGAAGATCGAGGAACTTACGATCGACCCCGGACCACAACTGCCGCAACGCCAGTTGGTCCAGCTCGCCGCTGAGTCGCAGATGCTCCGCCTCCGCCCGATCGTCCGCGAGCGCGGGGGGGCTGGTGACCAAAGCGAGCAGAAGGGCGAGAACCATCGAGCCTCTCAGGGGCGCCGTGTGCCTAATGCGCGCGGGCCGTTGCGGGTAGCACAGACCCTCGGCCGGCGGCCGTTCATCCCTTGGCGCCGGGGGTTAGTAGCCCTCGCCATGATCCATCCCTCCCCGCCCCTGCCCTGGGATGTCGCGTTCGTCTATGCGCTCCCGCATGGCGTGGTGGTGGGTGTTCACCTTCCCGGCGGGCCAGAGCCAGTTGACGACGAGCCGATGTCGCGACTGCTGGCGCCCGAACGCGCGCTGGCGGCCGGGCTTCGGGGCTACCGACAGGTCCAGTTCGTCGGCGGCCGGCTTGCCGCTGCCGCCGCGTTTGCCGAGCTGGGCACCCGCCGCGCGCCGGTCCTCAGCGACGAGCACGGCGCGCCCTCGCTCCCCGACGGCTGGGTGGGTTCGATCTCGCACAAGCAGGACCTCGCCGTGGTGCTCGTCGCGCGAGGACGCACCGGAGTCGGGGTCGACCTCGAGGACACCGACCGGCCCCGTCCGGGGGTGGCGGCGAGGGTCCTGACCGCGCCGGAGCTCGCCGCGGTACAGGCGCTGCCTGAAAGTCGGCAATGGGTGGACACGGTCGTGCGATTCTCGGTGAAGGAGTCGGTCTACAAGGCGGTCCACCCCACACTTCGCCGCTACGTCGGCTTCGGAGAGGTGGAGGTTTGGCCCGGCACCGACGGCACCGATCGAGTCCAGCCGATCTCTACTGATCTGCAGGGTTTTGAGTTCGAGGCGCGGCACGAGTGGATCGGGTGCCGGGTGCTCTCCACGGTGCGCGCGCTCCCGACCGCCCGGGCGCTGGCAGGATGAACGAATTCCGCCTCGCGATCGCCTTCCTCACCCGCATCCCCGTCGGCGCGCCGTCGGGGTCCGGGGCCGCCAACGCCGCCGCCAGCCGCTTCTACCCGGTAGTCGGCGCGGGCCTCGCCGTACTGCTGACGGTGACGATCCTGCTCAGCGCGTGGTTCCTGGATCGGACCGCGGCGTGCGCGTTCACGTTGGCCGGTTGGGTGCTTTTCACCGGTGGACTTCACCTGCACGGCCTGGCCAACTGTTTTGACGGCCTCGCGGCGGGTGGCAACGCCCCGCGGCGCCTCCAGGCGATGCACGACCCCCGGATCGGGGGCCTGGGAGCTGTCGGACTCACGGTGTGGTGCCTGCTCAAGTTCGCTCTCGTGTCCCGATGCATCGATGAAGGGACGATATCTCACGCGCTCTGGTGCGCGCTGATCTTCGCACGCACCCCGCTTGCCTTCGAGTTTGCTGAGGGTGAACCCGCTACTCCTGGCCGAGGAACCTTCGCATCCTTGCACACGGAGATACGACGGTCAGACTGGCTTGTTGCCGCAGTGGTCGGCTTCGGGCTGATGCTTCCTGCGGCAATGAGCGACTCCGAGCTCGCCATGCGACTGGTCGTGGGCATCGTCGCGGGCGCCGCAGCCACCGTGGCATGGCACCTGACCTGGTACCGACGAATCGGCGGGCTCAACGGGGATGTCGTTGGCGGCGCGGTCGAGATCCGCGAGCTGATGATGCTGTTGGCGATGGGGCTTCAGCTCCCGTGGTAGTCACCCATGCCGCCGCGCGCGTCGGCGTCCAGAGCCATAAAACGCCAGGGCGGCATGGGGGACTGCGAAGAAGGGGAGAGCGACCGCCAACGCGTGTTATCCACGCGCGTTGGCCCTGGCGCCCGGAGCCTGCGGAGGGCGGCAGGTTGGCCGCGGTAGGGGGAGAGGGCGGCGAGCCCTTTCCCCCCAGTTACATGATAGAACGGCGGCCATGAGTGACCTCGCCAACACCCCGACTGCCACCCTGTTCAAACAATGGCGCAGCCAGGGCGACGCTGCCGCTGGACAGGCCATGGCTCAGCGCTTCTCCGACTGGTACTACGCCATCACCACCTGCCGGCTGGGCGACGCCCACGGCCGCGGTCCGCTCCAGCGGGCCTGTGTGCGCTTTCAGCAGGGAATTCTCACTGTCACCACCCCCGCCGAGCTGACCGAGTGGAGTCACGGTCTGCTGATGGAAGAAGTCCGGATGGCCGGGGGGCGAATCGCGGGCGGGGACTTCCCGAACCAACTGACCGGGGGCCGCAGCCCGACCGAGCTCCTCGGGTCGGTCACCGGTCAGATGCGCGCCGAGGACGTCGAGCTGCTGTCGCTGGCCTACGACAGCGCCACGGCCATCGAGACGGTCACCGCCCGGGCCGAGGGCATGGGCGGCTACCCGGTGGCGGTGCTCAACGCGCGGCTCGCGCTCAAGCGTGCCCTCCGCGACGGCGCTGGCATCGCGTTTTCGGAGGTACCCGAGTCGCCCAATCTCGACCTCGCGCCGCTCCCACTCTATGAAGCCGGGCGGATGAGTCGGGAGGCCGAGGAGGCGGGCTTCGAGAAGTGGGTCCTCACCGACATGCGGCTCTGCAAGGACATCGCCGAGTTCGGCGTCTTCGCGCAGGCCATCCGAGCGGGGGCGCTTCGCGGCGCGACGCTTGCGCCTGCCAAGGCAAAGGCCAGCAGCAAGCCAGTTCCGGCTTTGGCCCCCAGTGCCGCGTCCGCCGGCGACCCGGACAATGAAGCGACATCCGTGGTCGGCAAGGCCGCCATCCCCTTGGCAATCTTCATCGCCCTCGGCGCCATCGGGCTCACGCTCCTGGGCGGCGCCGCCGTCTGGATCCTTTTCTTCTGATGGACGACGCCCTTCCGCCGGTGTGGGGGATTCCGGACGAGGCGCAGGGTGCCGTGCTGCTCGATGCCGCGCAGCGACTGATGCTCGAGGGCGCGTACGACGCCGCGGTCGGGCTGGCCGAGGAGCTGCTCGATGTGGACCCTGAGGACACCGGCGCGCTGTTGATCGTGGCGGACGCCGCGGCGCGGTACGGCCACGGCGAGGTGGCGCTGCTCGCCGCGCGGCAGGCGCGCCGACTTGGGGCGCAAGTCGACGTGCTGGAGGCCGCTGCGCTCCTGGCGTCGTGCCATCCCGAAGCGGCGCTCGCCGCCATGGAACGCTACCTGGAGTCGGCGGGCGACGACGCCCGCGCCCACGCGATCCGGGGGCAATCGCTCGAAATCCTGGGCCGCGTCACGGAAGCCGACGAGGCCCTGGCCCGCGCGCACGCGCTGCGCCCAGCCGCGTACCCCCTCCCCCTCTCCGTCGACGAGTCGGATTGGGAGGGCCTGCTCATCCAGGCGATTTCCCGCATGGACGACGACGCACGGACCGAGACGCGGACCTGGGCCTTCGCCTTTCGTCCCGCCCCGACCCCCGACCGTTTGCGCACCAGCGACCCTCCCGTTCCGCCTTCGGTCCACGCCCTCGCCCTGCCCGGCGAGGACGGCGTAAGCTGCGAGCTCTACACGCGCGCGCTGACCCGTGGGTGTGCCGACGAGGACGAGCTGATCGAGCGGCTCACCATCGCGGTGGCAGACGAGGTGGAGAACGTGCGGGAGTAGGAGGGGCAGCCATTCCAGCCGCTCACGGGGGGCGCCGCCGCACTCGGTGACCCCCCGCACAGTACTGTCGCGATATCATTCCGTTGAACGCTCCAAATGCATGCGTTCGATGGCACTCGGTTGACCGAACCCCCCCGAACGCACGAAAAAGCGGCGTTCAGGGCGAAGGTGTCGCGACAGCAATCTATTTCAGCCCCGCCGCGGCAGCGATAGAGCGAAGGGCTCCGCCCGCAGCGAAAGCGCGGCGACGCGCAGCGGCGGCCGCTCTGACCGCGGTACCATGGGGTCCCTGGGAGGGTCGGCACCATGGACCTCGGCACTAGCGGTAGCTTCGAGCATCGGGGCGTCCTGGTGCCTACGATGCTGTACGGAACGGCCTGGAAGGAGGGGGACACCGAAGCGCCCACGACCGGCGCGCTCGGTGCGGGATTCCCCGGGATCGATACTGCCAACCAACGCAAACACTACGACGAGACTGCGGTCGGTCGCGCCGTCGCCGCGTGGGGCACCGCCCCTTTCCTTCAGACCAAGTTCACCTACCTTCGCGGCCAGGACGCTCGCCTCCCTTACGATGCCGACGCTCCGCTGGCCGAGCAGGTCCGCCAGTGCTTCGCCAGCTCCCTGGTTCATCTGGGAGTCGACCGCATCGATGCCTACCTCCTGCACGGCCCCGAATCAAAGCTGGGACTGACGCCGGGCGATTGGGAGGTCTGGAGGACGATGGAAGCGCTCCACGACGCTGGCCTGGTGCGGCTGCTCGGGGCGAGCAATGTGGGGGTCGATCAGCTCAGGGCCCTCTCCGCCGGAGCAAAGGTGCAGCCGGCGTTCGTGCAGAACCGCGGCTACGCGAGAACCGGCTTCGATCGGGACATGCGAGCGGAGTGCGCCACGCGGGATGTCGTCTACCAGGGCTTCTCCCTGTTGACCGCGAACCGCGAGCTCTGGGGGCACAAGGGCTTGCACCCGATCGCCCGCCGCCTGGGGTGCGCGCCCGCCCAGGTGCTCTTCCGTTATGCGATGCACCTGGGAATCCTCCCGCTGACCGGCACCACCGACCCCGCCCACATGAGGCTCGACCTCGCGTGCACCCAACTCCTGCTGTCCGAGGACGAGCAGGCGACGATCGCGGCGCTTCTGGGGTGCGCCGGCGCTGAGCGCCGCCGGCGCCGATACCGCCCCTACTCCTCCGCCAACCGCCGCAGCCGATACAACTCTTCTAGCGCTCCCCGCGGCGTGAGCGCGTCGGGGTCGATGGCCAGGAGCGCCAGTCGCACCGGGTCGGCCAGCGGTGCCGCGGGAGGCGCCGGGGTGGGCTCGGGGGCTGGTGCCCCGCCAAAGAGCGAGAGCTGTGTCGATTCGGGCCGCGGCCGCCTCTTTTCGAGTTGCAGCAGGAGCTTCGACGCACGCGCCACCACCGGCGCCGGCAGCCCCGCCAGCCGGGCGCACTGGATGCCGAAGCTGCCGGGCGCGGGGCCATCCCGGACCACACGCAAGAAGGTGATCTTGTCGGCGCTCTCCGCGACCGCAACGTGCATGGCGCGGGCGCGGACGTTGCTCTCCGTCAGCGCGGCCAGCTCGTGGTAGTGCGTGGCGAAGATGGTGCGCGCCCGGATGCGATCGTGCAGGTCCTCGGCCACCGCCCAAGCGATCGCCAGCCCATCGTAAGTGCTCGTGCCGCGCCCAATCTCGTCGAGCAGCACGAGGCTGCGGGAGGTAGCGCCAGCGAGAATGTTTGCCGTCTCGCCCATCTCCACCATGAAGGTACTCTGGCCCCGCGCGAGGTCGTCGCTGGCGCCGACGCGAACGAAGAGCCGGTCGACGACACCGAGCTTCGCCGAGCGCGCTGCTACCGGACAGCCCAGCTGTGCCATCACCACGGTCAGCGCCACCTGGCGCATCAGCGTGCTCTTGCCCGCCATGTTCGGCCCGAAGAGCAGGCTGAGCCGCGATGACTCACCGAGCTTGATGTCGTTGGGCACGAACCGTTCGTCGCGTCGGGCCGCCTCGACCACCGGATGGCGGCTGCCCAACAGCTCGATGTCCACGCCCGCATCGAGGCTTGGCCGCGTCCACCGGTGCTGCGCCGCGAGCTCGGCAAACGTCGTCAGCACATCGAGCTCGGCCACCCCTCGGGCGATGCCCTGCAGCCGCGGCACCTGCTCCGCGACCCGCGCGCGGAGCGCCCGGAAGTGCTCCCCTTCGAGGCGGATGCGCTTTTCGTCGGCGCCGGAGACCGCCTCCTCGTACTCTTTGAGCTCCGGGGTGATGAACCGTTCGCCGTTGGCGATGGTCTGCTTGCGATGCCACGTGGGCGGCACCCGGTGGAGGTGGGCCTTGGTGATCTCGATGTAGTAGCCGAAGACGGCGTTGTGGCGGATCTTGAGCGAGTTGATCTCGGTCTGGCGACGCAGCCGCTCCTCCATCTCGGCGATGGCGCTCTTGGCCTCGGTCCCGAGGCGGCGCAGCTTGTCCAGCGCCGGATCGATGCCGCCCACGATGAACCCGCCCTCGTCCAGGCCCGCCGGAGGGTCCTCCACCAGCCATCGCAGGATGTCGGTGGCCACGTCACCGGCGAGGTCGTCGGGCAGGCGCCCACCCAAGCGCGGGTCCTCTACCAACGTTGCTACCGTCGCGACCCGCTGCAGGCTGAGCCCGAGCGCAACGAGGTCCCGCGGCCCCCCGAGACCCTGCGCGAGCTTGCCGGCGATGCGTTCGAGGTCCGCGACCTGTCCCAAGAGCGGGACCACCGCTCCACGGAGCCCCGGCGTCGCCGCATCCACCGCGTCCAACCTGGCCTCGATGGCGTCCACCTCGAGCAGGGGGCGGCCGATCCAGTCGCGGAGCAGCCGCCCACCCATCGCAGTCTTGGTGCGATCGAGCAGCCCGAGCAGGGTGCCCTTGCGACCGGTGCCGCGAAGCGGGCGAAACAGCTCCAGGTTGCGGATGGTCGCTTCGTCCAGCCCCAGGCTGGCCGCCACCCGATACGTGCGGAGCGCCGTGACGTTGCGGAGGTCGGCCTTTAGTCGCTCTGAGGCGTAGCGCAGCGCCGTGGACGCGGCGCCGAGTCCGGGTCCCAGCGCGTCGGCGCCGACGCCGAATCGTCGCGACAACTCGGCGCGATCGGGGCGCGTGTCCTCGATCAGAGTGGTGCAGATGTCGCCCAGCAGCGCCCGCAGCTCCGGCGAGTCGGTGTCGACACCGACGAGGGCCTCACGCGGCGAGTGCCGGGCCAGCTCCCCCGCCAGGGCTGCGAAGTCATCGACATCAGTGGCGCGCAGCTCGCCGGTGGACGCGTCGAGCAGCGCGAGCCCCCACGCCCCTGGAATGCCGGTGATGGCGACCAGAAAGGAGGACTCGTGCGCATCGATGCCGTCGGCCGCGAGGCCTGGGGTGAGCACCCGGGCGATCTCCCGATGGACGAGGCCCTTGGCGAGCTTCGGGTCCCCCACCTGCTCGGCGATGGCGACCTTCTTGCCGAGGTCGAGCAGCCGGCGCAGATAGCCGTCGGCGGAGTGCCAGGGAACTCCGCACATCGGGAGTGGATCGGGCGTGTCGCGATCCCGCGTGGTCAGCGTCAGCTCCAACGCCGCGGCGGTCCAGACCGCGTCTTCGCCGAAGAGCTCGTAGAAGTCGCCCATCCGGTAGAAGAGCAGCGCGTCGGGCACCTGCGCGCGCAGCTCCCGATATTGCCGCAACATCGGCGTGTCGGCGTGATTGGACATCCGGACCTACGCGTACCCGCCCGGCGTGGACCCCGGGTCGGCGTAGTTGCGGAAAAGCGTGTACTTGCCATCGAACACCAGCTTGACGGTGCCGGTGGCGCCGGCCCGCTGCTTGGCGATGATCACCTCGGCCAGGCCGCGGTCGGGCGAGTCGGGATTGTAGAGCTCGTCGCGATAGATGAACATGATGACGTCGGCGTCCTGTTCGATGGCGCCTGACTCGCGGAGGTCGCTGGGCAGCGGACGCTTGTCGGTGCGCCCCTCCAGGGAGCGGTTGAGCTGCGAGAGCGCCAGCACGGGCACGTTGAGCTCCTTGGACAGGATCTTCAGGCCGCGGGAGATGTTGCTGATGACGTTTTCGCGGGACTCCTTGGCGCCGCCGGTGCCCTGCATCAGCTGGAGGTAGTCGACCACCAGGAGCGCCAGCCCGCGCCGCTTGGTCATGAGCCGGCGGGCCTTGCTGCGGAGCTGGGCGATGGTCAGCCCCGGGGTGTCGTCGATCTCGATGGGGGCGGCGTGGAGGTCCTCAACCGCCTGCGTCAGTCGCCGCCAATCGGCCGCGTCCAAGCGCCCGGTGCGGACGCGGGAGGCATCGACCTCGCCGCGCGCGCAGAGCATACGGGAGGACAGTTCCTGTCGCGACATCTCCAACGAGAAGATGCCCACCGCCCCGTGGGCCGAGGCGGCCAGCGCCATGTTGAGCGCCAGCGCAGTCTTGCCCATGGCGGGACGTGCCGCGAGGATGGCGAGGGTGCCCGGGTGGAGCCCCGCCAGCATCCGGTCGAGGTCGTAGAAGCCGGTCGTGACCCCGACCAGCGCGCCCGGGGCCTTCGCGCGGTCCTGGATCATGACGAACTGCTCGTCGATGACCTCGGCCAGGGGGTGCCAGTCGCTGCGCCCGCTGAGCTGGCTGACCTCGAAGATCGAGCGCTCCGCGTCGTCCAGCAGCGTCTGCAGGTCCTTCGGTTCGGTCTTCACCACCTCGACGATGTGGCTGGCCGCGTCGATCAGGCGGCGCCGCGCGCTCGCTTCCCGGATCCGCTCTGCGTACGTCAGCAGATTCTCGACGCTGGGGCAGGCGTTGGGCAGCGCGGCCACGTAGGCCACGCCATCGTAGTCCTCCGCCCGGCGCCGCCCGATCTCGTCGATCATCGTGACGACGTCGGTACGGACGCCGCGCTCCTGCAGCTCCATCAACAGCGCGAACAGGTTCTCGTGGGGCGGGCGGGAGAACGATGACGCCGTGACCCGCTCGCTCACTTCGGCGAGCTGGCTCGGATCCAGCAGGAGGCCACCCAGCAGGGCGCGCTCCGTCTCCCACGCGTGCTTGGACATCGTAGGGCGCCTAACGCCTAGCTACGAATGACGTAGACCTTGACCTGGGCATCGACCCCGCGCATGACCTTGACCGGCACCTGGAACACGCCGATGTTCCGAATCGGTTCGGTCAAATCGACCGCCTTCCGATCGACCGGGATCCCCGCGGCCGTGAGGGCCTCGGCGATGTCGATGTTGGAGACCGAGCCGAAGAGCTTGTCGCCTTCGCCAGCCTGCCGCTTGATCGAGACCGGAGTCTTGGCGATCTTGTCGGCGAGCGCCTGGGCGGCGGCGATGAGCTTGGCGTTCTGCGCCGAGGCCATGCGCTGCAGGTGCTGAAGCTGACGCACATTGCGTTCGTCAGCCAGGAGCGCGAGCCCCCGGGGAAGAAGGTAGTTGCGGGCGTAGCCGCTGGCTACGTCCTTGACTTCGCCGGTCGAACCAAGATTGTCGACGTCGGCCTGAAGAATGATCTTCATGGTGTGCTCCGAAAGGGGTTGGGACGATTATTCGGCGTCTTCGACGCTGCCTTCGGCGTCTTCTTCTTCCGCTTCGGCGCGATAGCGCGCTTCGGCCTCTTCTTCTGCCTTCAGAGCCGCCATGCGCTCGATGCGCATCTTGCGACGCTCTTCGGCCACGGTGCGGCGCTCTTCCGGGACCACGTCATCTTCCAACTTCACGGTGAGGAAGCGGAGAAGCTGGTCTTCGAGGCGCAGGTTGCGCTCGATTTCCAAGACGATCGGCGAGGGGCCGCAGTAGTTCACGTAGATGTAGTGACCGCGCAGGTGCTTGCTGATCAGGTAGGCGAGCTTGCGCTTGCCCCAGTCTTCGGTGACCAGGAGCGTGCCGCCCCCGGTCGTGAGGACCTGTTCGATCTTGGTGGTGATGCGCGTCATCTGCTCGTCGGTGAGGTCCGGGCGGGCGACGTAGGTGGTTTCGTATTCGTTCTGGATGGTCATGCGGACTCCACGCGGGAGGCGTTGAAACGATTCATGGTGGCGGTGACCCCGTCGCGAACCACGCTCTCCACCGCGTCAACCGCGGCATCGACCATGGAGTCCACAACGGGCTCTTCATCGGGTTGAAAATTGGCGAGCACGTAGTCGGCGGGGTTCCATTCGGGCGGCGGGCGGGCAACGCCCAACCGGACCCGTACGAACTCCGCGCCACAGGTGCGCTGGATGTCACGGACGCCGTTGTGACCCCCGTGGCCGCCACCCACGCGCACCCGAAGGCGGCCGAGCGGCAGGTCCATGTCGTCGTGCACCACCACGAGATCGGCGGGAGCGACCTTGTAGTAGCCAAGCAGCGACGCCGCGGGTTGCCCCGAGACGTTCATGTACTGCTGCGGCATGGCGACGGTTGCCTTTTTGCCGGCGAGTTGAAGCTCGCCGACCAGCGACCCGAAAAGTTTCTTGTCGACCGTAGCCCCGGCCCTGGACGCCAAGCGCTCCACGACGCGGAAGCCGACGTTGTGTCGGTTGCGCGCGTAGCGGCTGCCAGGGTTGCCAAGGCCGACGACGAGGTGCACGGGCTACTTCTTGGCCGGAGTTTTGGCTGCGGGAGCGGCCTTGCCAGCGGGAGCGGCCTTGCCGGGAGCGGCCTTGCCAGGAGCGGCCTTGGCGGCATCGCCTTCGACGACCACATCCTTGATCTTTCCTTCAACGGTCACGACGTTGAAGTCCTGCTTGTAGACGACGCGAGCACCCGTCGGGACCGGCAGTTGCGACGCCTTGATGAAGCGACCCGTCTCGAGCGCCGTCACATCGACTTCGACGGCGCGGGGGATGGTGAACGCATCACAATCGAGGTCGACCGACCGGGCCAGAAGCCGGAGCTGACCGCCGGCGCGCACGCCCGCGGCGCGACCAGTGGCCACGATGCCGACGGTCACGCTGACGCGTTCCCCCGGCTTGACTTCCTGGAAGTCAACGTGCTCGACACGCCGGGTGACCGGGTGACGCTGAATCTCACGCAGGATGCACACATGAGCGGCACCGGCGAGGTTCACGGTCACCAAGGTGTTGGCGTCTTGCGACTTGCGGAAGATGGCCGAGAGTGCCGGGCCGTTGAAGGCCAGAGACTGGGCCGCTTCGCCAGCGCGGTACATGTTACCGGGCGTTGCACCCAGAGCACGCGCCTTGCGCACGTCGCCCTTGGTGCCAGCAACCCGGGGTTCAGCAGAGATGTTGTAGCTTTCCATCCGAATCCTCGGCCCAACGGGTGGGCGATGACGTCCCCACCCCGGGCAGGCCCGGATTCAGTCCGCGGAAGCGGACCGACGCTGTGTCTTGGACGTAGGGGCCAAACGGCCCGACCCAGCGGTGCCGCACGGTTGGTGCGGCGGCCGGCGGTTAGCCCGGGGCTGCTGACCCGTCAAGGGAGCGGGGCTCAGCGCGCCAGAAACCCGTCGACGGTCTCCGCGCTGAGCCGCAGCGACGGCGAGACCCTCCCGGTCCAAAGTTCCTCCCCGGTAAGGTCGTCCACGCAGCGCAAGACGGCGAAGGCATCGTGTTCGTCGGGGGTGATGTCGAGCTCCGCGCGAACGCGGACGCCGTCGTCGCGGAGGTAGGTGAGCGCGCGGTGCAGGCGCGCATGCGCGGCGTGTTCGCTGCGTCGGATCACGTCGGTGACCGTCTTGACCAGCACGCCGAACGCGGCGGCATCAAGAGGCTTTGGATTCTTCTTGTCGCGACCCATCGTCCACGGACCGACCAGCGCGGGCTCCTCGTGGCCGTGCGGCGTCATCGACACCGCCCACCCATCGTCGTCCTCGTTCTTGAGCACCTGGGCAGTCCAGCCGCCACGCCGCCAGCGGCGGGCTTCCATCACGTCGCAGTTGTCGTCGTCCTCGTTCTCCACCGGTCACTCCCGCGGGGCCCCTATCTCGCCGCCCATGGCTGGTATAGTCCGCAGCCGTCCATGCTCCTTCACCTGCTCCTCGCCTGCACCGAAGCCACCCCGACCCCGTCGGTGCGGCTCCTCAGCGGCCTGCAGTACGGTTGGCAAGGCTTCAACCATCGGCTGTCGCATCTCGGCGTGCAGGTCACCGACGAAACGATCACCTATGCGGTCGTGGGCGGGACCTCGACCACCGGGGTCGTGCCCACCTACGCCGAGGGATGCGACGAACAGACGTGCAAGGAGTTCCCCTTCGAGGACACGGCGGACCTCGTGGTGTCGACCACTGGTCTTCGCGACCCGAACCTGAGCGTCGCCCGCTATTCGGTGGTGATGCGCGTCGGCGCGGACGGCTCGACGGCGTCGGTGACGCTGCCGTGGGCGGAGCTTCCGGTGGCACAAACGCCGGTCATCAACGGGCTGGTCTTGGAGTCCGTGGGCGCCGCCGACACCTGCTACGACCCGAGCTTCGGCTGGCTCCCGACCCATCTTGCCCTGAAGGTCGAGGCCGACGGACCCAATGCCGTGGTGACCGCTGCTTTTGAGTCCGGACTGTCGGCGGAGGAGGCGCGCGCGTGCCTCGACGAGGCGGCACCCGGCGCCGAAGCCATCGTGACGGTCGACGTGCTCGGCATCGCGGGGGTGACGCCGACCTTCGCGCCGCTCGCGCAGAGCGCCTCCTGGAACCAAGATGGCAGCGAGCTCGCCGAGCAGAGGCCCCCCGCCCCGGAAGACCTCGACCTGTTCAATGTGCGCGCTTTCTCGGCGCTGGAGTGGTTCTTCCATGAGGCGGACGTCGACAGCCGCGGCGCGTACCTCCGCACGCTCACCGCCGACAGCGCCGGCGCGGCGTCGGCCACCAACTATTCGCCGGGCACCCAGCTCAGCGGCTTTGACTACCGCTTCGTCGGGACCGTCGTCGGCTTCGACGGCGAGGACGACGCCGAGCGGACCGACTGGGCGCTCACCTACACGCCGACGCTCGACGTCGAGGGCGGGGTGAGTTCGAGTGTGAGGTCGCAGGAAAATTGAGGGCTTACGCCGGGTGGTCCGTGCACGGACGACAGAGTGGCGGAAAGCAGCTTTTTCAGCCGCTCAACTTGGCCGCCGCCGCCTCCCAGCGGCTCGACGGAGCGTTAGCCCCGAACGATGGCCACCCGCATCTACGAGACGTCGCTCCCCTTCCCGGCCGCCGCGGTCCGCGCCTACCACACGCGTGTGGGCGCATTGCAACGGCTGATGCCACCCAGCGAAACCGCCACCGTCGTGTCCCAGAGCGGCACCGTCAACGAGGGCGACCGCGTCGTGATACAGATGATGCCCGGCATCACCTGGGAGGCCGTCCATCACCCGCTCGCAGACGGTTTTGTCGATGAGATGGTACACGGTCCGCTGAGCCGCTGGACCCACCGCCACCGCTTCCTCGACAATGGGCCCGAGGCCTGCGTGATCCGGGACGAGATCGAGTTTGCGCCCGGCATCGCCAGTTGGGTCGCCGATGGCCGACTGGGCACGCTCTTCGGCTTTCGCTCGCGTCGGCTCCGCGAGGACATGTCGCGACTGGTCGACCGTCCTCCTCTGCGCGTGCTCCTGGCCGGTGCGTCTGGGCTACTGGGAACGCAGCTGGCGGCGCTTTTGTCAGTCGGGGGGCACGAGGTGGTCCGCCTGGTCCGTCGGAAGCCCGCTGAGGGAGAAGTCCAGTGGAATCCCGCGGCGGGCACCATCGATTCTACGGCGATCGAGGGCTTCGACGCGGTGATTTCCCTCTCCGGCGAAAACGTGGGCGAGGGAGCCTGGACCGAGGCGCGCAAGGCAGAGCTGATCGAGAGCCGACTGGCGACGACCGGGCTGCTCGCGCGAACCTTCGCGGAGCTGACGCGGCCGCCCCGGGTGTGGCTCTCCGCCTCGGCCGTGGGCATCTACGGCGATCGAGGCGACGAGCCGCTGACCGAGGCCAGTCCCGCCGGCAGCGGCTTCCTTGCCGAGCTCTGCGAGCGCTGGGAGGCCGCGGCCGCGACCGTCCCGGGAGTCCGAGTGGTGAAGTTGCGGCTCGGCGTGGTGCTCACCGCGCGCGGCGGGGCCCTGGGGCAGCTGGCCACGGCCTATCGGTTCGGGGCCGGCGGTCCCGTCGGCTCGGGCCAGCAGTTCTTTCCGTGGATCGCGGGAGATGACGCGCTCTACGCCATGCTCCACTGCCTCTTCGACGAGCGGATGTCGGGCCCGGTGAACCTCGTCGCTCCTCGTGCAGTTCGCCAACGGGAGTTCGCCGCTACGCTCGGGCGTACGCTTGCACGGCCCGCCATCGTTCCCCTCCCCGCGTTCGCCGTCAGCGCGCTCTTCGGAGAGATGGGGCGCGAGGTGCTGCTGGGAGGCCAGAACGCGGTTCCGGAGCGGCTGGACGGGCGGTTCACGTGGGCGTTCCCGGACCTGGCCGATGCGTTGAGTTTCGAGCTGGGGACCGGCGCGAAGGCGGCTCCGGTTGAGAGGGGGTAGCGGCGACAGTCACCCTTCCATCCCCACCGCGATCCCCGCGCACATCACGACCGCGACGACCCAGAACAGCAGGCCGCCGCACCCCCCCACCACGACGTTCGGACCGGCAGACGTCCACCATCGCCGGGCAAGCGCATGCAGGCCCAGGGTGACCGCGCACACCCCGAAAAGCGGAAAAGCGGGCAGCATCAGG
This sequence comes from Deltaproteobacteria bacterium, assembly GCA_947490345.1. GTDB lineage: Bacteria > Myxococcota_A > UBA796 > UBA796 > SXON01 > SXON01. The sequence continues at coordinate 1,787 of CANLGL010000027.1, read as the reverse complement.
ATGAGCCACACGCCGGCAGTGTCCCAGGCGGTGTCCCCCGGGTCGGGCTCGTACGTGGGCACGAGCAGCCCGGTGCAGCCGATGCACCAGAAGAGGCCGCCGCCGCCGAACACGAAGCCGTTGAGCCCCAGAAGGATGGCGCCGATACTCGAGCGAGTCGGCGCGACCGTCTCCACCGCGGGGTCGTAACCATAGGGGTCTTGGGGCACGGGCGCTCTTACCCAGGCTGACCTCGCTCGTCACGGCCCGGGCCGGATCGCCGCGCCCGTTGCCAACGCGCTGGCTTACGATAGGTGTCCAGAATGTCCGCGCTGACGCCGTCCCGGCCACCCCCCACTGTCGCAATTCGCCGCGTCGGCCGGCTGCTGCTCGTTTGTCTTGGCTTCGGCGGCTCACTCGCTTGCGTCGAGGTCTACCTGAGGCTTCGTTATCCAGGAAGCGTAGACGTGCTCAACAGTGCTGCTTTCACGAGGCCATCTACCTTGCCCGGCCAGATGACCGAGCTCATTCCGGGCTCGTCGAATCCGCACTTCGCCGGCGGGGCGGTTCGGATAAACTCGCTGGGCTTCCGCGGCGCTGAACCGGCCGACGTCGCCGGCCAGCGCATCTTGGCAATCGGGGATTCCGTCACCTTCGGATACGGCGTGAAGGAGCACGAATCCTTTCATGCCGTGGCCACGCAGATCATTCGGGCACGGGCCCTCCCAACCCTCGAGGTGGTCAACGCCGGCTTACCAAGCTCCGGATTGCCGTATTACCTTCACGCCATCCGGCGACACTGTGCCACAATCGCGCCACAGGTGGTGCTCATCAGTGTGGTCCTCAACGACTTGACCACCTATCCAGCAGAGGTGCTCGAAAATGTCCCACTGCCGCGTAGCCGAGTGTCCCCGGCCCGACGGTGGGATCCGGTGCTTACCCGGTCCTATACGTACGTGGAGTCGTTTCGGCTCCTCAAAGGGATGCTCTACAAGACCGGGGTGCTGGATCTGCAATCCAATCCTGGCTATCATTTCCCCGTCCTCAGCCCCGACGATGCCCGGGTCGATCAGTCGTGGAAGGACAGCTTTTTCGTGCTTGATGCCGTGCTCAGGGCCACGTCGGAATGCAAGGCGCAGGCCGTGCTCGCGGTGTTTCCTCTCGAAATCCAACTGAGCGCGGAAGCACTCGCGCGGTACCGTGAGGGCGTGGGCATCGATCTCGCGGCGTCAGCCACAAATTTGGAACCCCAACGGCGGCTCGCGACCTACGCGGCGGATCATGCGGTGCCCTTCCTCGACTTCACCGAGGCCTTTCTGGACGACCCGCCGGAAACACTCTTCCTGCGCGATTTGTACGTCACGCACGACCCGGTTCACCCCTCGGTCCGCGGGCACGCCCGCGCCGGGGCGTTGTTGGCCGAGAAGATGGGCGCGTGGTTAATGGAGCCGAACCCAGAGCTGTGAGAGGGCGACGCGCGACGGTTCCAGTCCGACGGGGGGGGTTGGTCACTCATGCCGCATTCTGCGGCTCCCAAAGCCATGAAACGTCAAGCGGCATGGGGGACTGCCGAGGAGGGGGAGAGTCGCCCGGCGGGCGGGTTATCGAACCCGCCCGCCGCCGCAGGCCGGAAAGCGTAGCTTGGAGGCCGGAGGGTAGGCGACGGTAGGGGGAGGACGCGGCGAGCTCATGCTTGGCCCCTTCTCGCGATCATGGAACTTCGCCGATCTTTCTTGGGGGGTTCCCCTGCGGAGACGACGAGGAGGGCGCGCGACAGGCCCCGCGCGAGCACGATGAGACCGGGAGGG
>CANLGL010000026.1 GCA_947490345.1 Deltaproteobacteria bacterium | reverse complement strand
CGACCCACGCAAGGAGTTCACCGTGGGCACCCACACCTACTACCTCGACTACACCGTCACCAACATGGCAGCGATTCCCCAATCGGTTCGGGACCAGTTGGCGGCGAGGTAAGCACGCCATGGCCGCGAAGTGCGGCGAGCTGCCGCATCGCCCACACCGGTGCCGCTACCGCCAACTTGGGCGGAACAACACCCCGCGGATGGCCACGCCCAGCTCTGCGTAAGGGAAGGGGCCGCCGGGGAGTCCTCCGGGCTCGGTGATCCCGTCCTCGACCCCCAGGACCAGGCGCACGCCAAGCCAGCCGGCCTCGAAATTGACGCTGGCACCCGCCGCCAGCAGTGCCACCAGCTCGCCATTTTCGTTGGTGCGCGGCTGCGCGGAGAGGTCCACGCCGACCCCGAGCCACGTCCGTTCGAGCTTGTCCGTGGGGACCACCCGTCCGCAGTAGGCGACGTTCAGGCTGGGAAAACGGTCGAGGATGGTACCGACGTCAAGCCGGTAGCGGGGGCCGGCCACGCTGACTCCGGCGGCCGGCATCACACTGGCGTCAAGCATGGGGTCGTCGCCGAAGAGCGGCATGCGCCCGCTCAGACGGAAATGAATCCCCACCGCCTCCCGTGGCGGCGACAAGTCAATTTCGGGTTCACCCAACTCGGCAGCGAATGCTGGGGCGGTGAGCAGCACCGTTGGAGCGTACCACGCGCCCCTCACCCCCGCCGCTCCGCCAAGCGGTTCTTCCACCACGCCAGGCGTTCCGCGATCGATTTCTCCGCCCCCTGTTGTGTTGGCGAGTAGAAAACCTGCCCGACCAGGGCATCGGGAAGATAGGTCTGGTCCGCCAGGTGGTCGGGCTGATCGTGAGGGTAGAGGTACTCGCGCCCGTGGCCGAGCGATTTGGCGAGGCCCGTGGGGGCGTTGCGTAGGTGAAGGGGAACGGGGAGCGCGCCCGTGGCCTTGACCGCTGCGATCGCGGCGTCGACTGCTTTATAGGCGGCGTTGGACTTCGGCGAGGTCGCCAGGAAGGTGCAGCACTGGCCGAGCAGGATTCGAGCTTCGGGCATCCCGATTCGGGCGCACCCATCGAGCGTGGCCACGGCCAGCGGCAGCGCGCGCGGGTCCGCATTTCCGATGTCTTCGCTCGAAAATATCACCATCCGTCGGGCAACGAACACCGGGTCCTCGCCCCCCTCGAGCATCCGCGCCATCCAATACAACGCCGCGTCCGCGTCCGAGCCGCGCATCGACTTGATGAAGGCGCTCACCACGTCGTAGTGGGCGTCGCCGTCGCGATCGTGGAACAGCATGTTCCCGGCGTTGCGGAAGGCTTCGACCGTGACCGCGCCCCGGTCCGCCAGCCGCTCCAACATCGAGAGCGCACGCCGTGCATCTCCATCGCAAGCGCGCGCGACCAGGTCCAACGCGTCGGGCTCGACGATCGTCGAGGCGGGCAGACCGCGCTCCCGATCGGCGAGCGCACGGTCGAGCAGCAGGCGGATGGCCTCGGGCGCGACCGGTACGAGGATCAGGAGCTCGCAGCGGCTGCGGAGCGCGGGAATCAAGTAGAAGGCGGGGTTTTCGGTCGTCGCGCCGACCAGCACCAGGGCGCCGCTCTCGACATGCGGCAAGAGCGCGTCCTGCTGGGCCTTGTTCCACCGGTGGATCTCGTCCACGAAGAGCAGGAGCGGGCGCTGATCGAGCGCCGGCCGCGTTTCCAAGAGCTCGCGCAGGTCCTTGACCCCGCTGAGCACGGCGGAGAGCGCGACCAGGCGAAAACCCGCCGCCTCGGCTAGCACGCGCGCGAGTGTCGTCTTTCCGCAACCCGGCGGCCCCCACATCAGGAGCGAGCGCAAGTGGCCCGCGTCGAGGGCGCGCCGGAAGGGCGCAGCGGAGCCCAGGAGCGCTTCCTGGCCGACGATCTCGTCGACGCTGCGCGGACGCATGCGTTCTGCGAGCGGCGGGCGGACCTGTGGGTCGTGGGACATCGGGGCGGCGAGCCTATGACGTTGACGGTCGTGGCTCACCCCGCTACCGTCGCGGCATGCTCCCCTTGCTTGTCGCCTGCGTCACCCCCGTCGCCGATCTACCCGCCCAGTCCGACGAGACCCTGTGGACGGACGCGCGTGCCGTGCTGGACGTGAACTGCGCCCGCTGCCACACCGCCGGCGGTCAGGCGCCGTCCTTTGATGATGCCGCCACCGCCTCGTCGATGGCGGCTTCGATGGTCGCGGCGGTGGACGCGGGGCGCATGCCCCCGCCGGCGCCGGAGACGAGCTGTGCGCCCTACGAAAACAGCGACACGTTCACCCTCGACGACGCGGAAATCGCGACGTTGCGGGCGTGGGCCGACGCCGGCGCGCCCACGGGAGCTGCGGTAGCCGACCCTCCCCCGGTCACGGCGCAGAGCGCGCCCTTCGACGCCGAGCTGTACGGTGGCCAGCCCTACACCCCGTCGTTCGGCGCCGATGGCAACGACTACCGGTGTTTCCTCCTCCCGGTCGGCAATGAGGACGCGGTGTTTCTTACCGGCATGGAAGCGCTCGTCGACGCGCTCCCAATCGTCCACCACGTTGTCCTGTTCGAGACCTCAGGGACCACGGGGATTCCGAGCGACGTCGAGGATCCGACGCAGGGCTTTGCGTGCAGCGGACTCGGGGCTGGCGGCTGGGAATTCCTCGGCGCTTGGGCGCCCGGCGCGAACCCGGTCATCTTCCCCGAAGGCACCGGCATGAAGCTAGCCCGGAACGCCCAACTCATCCTGCAGATGCACTATTTCGACAGTTTCGAGGGGGCGGACCAGCTTTCCGACCAGTCGGGCTACGGGGTCCATCTCGCCGATTCCGTCGAACGCCGCGTGGAGCAGTACCCGATCGGACCCACGAGCTTCACCATTCCTGCCGGTGACTCGGCCTACGTCGTCGACGACAGTATCCCAGCCGGCGATCCGGGGCTGGAGGTGCTGGGCGTGTGGCCGCACATGCACGTCCTCGGCGCCGGATTCGACGAGCGGGTGGTGCACAGCGACGGGAGCGAGTCCTGTCTGCTGCATCAGGACGGGTGGAATTTCCACAACCAGGTCTTCGCCAAGCTCTCGACGCCCTTGCGCCTCCAAACGGGCGACAGCCTGTCGGTCAGCTGCACCTACGACAACTCCGCGTCGAATCCCCAGCAGCCCAAGGACCCGCCGGAGGACGTCCCGTTCGGCGAGGAGACCGGCAACGAGATGTGCTTCGGCTTCACCTACGTCGTGGACGCCGAGTAGCTGCTTCAGTGGATGCGGCCATCGTCAGCGACGTGCACTGCGATGGGCCCGACTCGGTCGCCCAGCAGGATTTCCTGCGTTTCCTGGCGGGGTGTCCCGCGCCGACGTTGGTGCTCGCGGGCGACATCTTCCACGCGTTCTGGGCCCCCGGGGGGGTCCCGTTCGTCGCGTATCAGCCGGTGCTCGACGCGCTGCGAGGCTTCGACCTCGTCGTGCTCCCAGGCAATCACGACTTCCACCTTCCAGCGCAGTTCGGCCTTGCCGCTGCGAGCATCGGGACGACGATCGAGCGGCGGCTCGGGGGCCTCTCCGCCGTGCTCTCGCATGGCGATGAGGTCGACCGCTCGTTGAAGTATCGGCTTTTCCATGGCGTGCTCCGTGGTCCCGGATTTTCGTGGCTTTTGGACCGGCTCGGGACCGAGCTCGCTTGGGAGACGTTGCATCGACTCGCCGGGCCCCTGGGGCTCGGAAAGCCCGATGGCGCCTTGGTCGCAGCGCAGCGGGCACTCGCCGGGCAACGCATCGCGGGGGGGGCTGAGCTGGTCGTGATGGGGCACACCCACGCCCCGAGCTGCGAACGAATCGACGGCGGGTGGTTCCTCAACCCCGGCGACTGGGTCGAGCATCGGACCTACGGTGTGGTGCGCGGTCGCGAGGTGGAGCTGAGGTGTTTTGAAGGGTAGTTGGGGCAGGACGAGGTACGCTTTCCCGATGCTGCTGACCCTCCGTTGCCTTCTGGGCGTGAGCCTCTCGTGGGCCGAGCCCCCGGCCGATCCCAATCCTTCAACGTTCCTGTGCGGGTCACGACGGGCAAGTGAAGAGGGCGCTCAAGCCTGAGCCCACTCGGCCGATGCACGCACCATGCGCGCCGGATTCAGCTTCACCTCTTGCTTGTGTCTCCTCTCGCTGGCGTGCCGCGCCGAACGTCCGGAGGAGCCGGACTGTGACCCCGGGGAGGACCAATCGGGCGTCGAGGAGTCCGACAGCCCCGACACCAGCGGCGGCGACAGCGCCGACAGTGACGACACGGGCGAGACGGCCGACAGCGCGGACACGGGCGCGGGCGACACCGACACCGACAGCGACACTGGCGAAAGCAGCGGGGGCGACACCGACGGCGACACCGGCGAAAGCAGCGGCGGCGACACCGGCGAGGCGGACACCAGCGAAAGCAGCGGGGGCGACACCGACAGCGACACCGGCGAAAGCAGCGGCGGCGACACCGGCGAGGCGGACACCAGTGACGGGAGCGAGGACACGGGAGACAGGGCCGATACCGGCGCCTCGGACACCGACACTGACAGCGGCGTTCCCGACACGGGCGCTGACACCGACACCGACACGGGCGTCCTCGACACGGGCGCGGACACCGACACCGACACCGACACCGACGTCACCGATTTCACCGAACGCTGTGACGGGCTCGACAATGACGGGGACGGTCGTGTCGACGAAGACGCCGTCGATGCAGTGGTCGCCTACACCGATGCCGACGGCGACGGCTACGGCGATGTCAGCAGCGGGGCGTGGGTATGCGAGTGGCCAACCGGAGCGGTGGCGGAGGGGTCGGACTGTGACGACGACGTCGCCTGGGTGTACCCGGGCGCTGACGAGTGGTGTGATGGCATCGACACGGACTGCGACGGTGACCTCGACGCCGGCGGGCTCGACGCGTTCACCTGGTTCGCCGACGGTGATGGCGACTCCTATGGGGACGTCGCGGTGGCCGTCACCCAGTGTGTCGAGCCGCCTGGCTACGTCCCGGATCTGAGCGACTGCGACGACGGGGACGCGACCGTGGCTCCCGACCAGGTGGAGACCTGCAACGGGATTGACGACGACTGCTCGGGTGTGGTGGACGACAACGATGCCGCTTGCGACGTCGAGGACCCGATCCCCGACGGGTGCACGCTGACGTGGCACCCCGACGTCGATGCCGACGGGGCTGGTGACCCGACCGGGGCGGTGACCGGCTGCCAGCCCGACGCGAGCTGGGTCCTCGACGACGGCGACTGCGACGACGCCGACGCGGTGATCAGGCCGGGGCTCGACGAGACGTGCAACGGTCTGGATGACGACTGTGACGGCGACGTTGATGAGGAGGCGGTCGACGCGCTACCCTGGTTCGGGGACAACGACCGCGACGGTTACGGCGACGGCGGGGACTTCGAGCGAGAGTGCACGGCGCCCGCTGGCTACCTGGCCACCGGTGGCGACTGCGACGACACCGATCCGGCGATCTCCCCTGACGCGATCGAGGTCTGCGACGGAATCGACAACGATTGCGACGAAGGCGCCGACGAGGTCACCTCGGTCGATACGCTCGAGTGGTTCGTCGACGCCGACCTGGACGGATGGGCGGGCACCCGCACGCGCCGGGCGTGCGACCGGCCGATCGGGACGTCCGAGGCGCTCGGCGATTGCGACGACGATGACGCTGGGGTCTTCCCCGGCGCGGCCGAGGTGTGCAACGACACCGACGACGACTGCAACGGGCTGACCGACGACGCGACCGGCGTCGGCGCCGCGTGGTGGTACGCGGATGCCGACGAGGACGAGTTCGGCGACGCGACGGCGGCCGTCTGGAGCTGCTCGACGCCGGCGGGGTACGTCGAGGACAACACCGATTGCGACGACACCGACGGCAGCACCTTTCCGGGGCGGCGCGAGCTTTGCGATGGGGACGACAACAACTGCGACGGCGCCATCGACGAGGCCGGCGCTGCCGGAGAGAGTCGGTACTACATCGACGCGGACGGGGACGGCGCGGGCCACGTGGACACCTGGACCGAAGCTTGTGACACGCCTGCGGGCTACGTTTCCGACTACGACGATTGTGACGACGCCGACGCGGGGGCTTTCCCAGGAAACCCCGAGGTCTGCGGCGACGGGATCGACAACGACTGTGACGGTTCGTCTGCCTCTTGCGGCCCGTGGGGGGAGCGCGACGTGACCCTCGCCGACGCGTCCGTTGACGGCGAGGCGGCAGGGGACGCCGCCGGCGGGGCGGTCGCCTTCCTCGGAGACGTCGATGGAGACGGACTGGACGACCTTGGCATCGGCGGCGCCGGTCACGACGGCGCGGGGAGCGCATCCGGGATCGCCTGGATCATCGGGGGGGCCGGTGCCACGGCGCGCCTGTTGGGCGTGAGCGCCTCGGACCGCGCCGGCTCGAGCCTCGCCGCCATCGGTGACGCCGACGGGGACGGCTACGCAGACGTCTTCGTCGGTGCCTACACCGAAGGCACCGGCGGCTCCCAGGCGGGCGGGGCTTACGTCGTCGCCGGGCCGATCGCGGGCGATGTCAGCCTCGCGAGCGCCCGACTTCATCTGTACGGCGGGGCGGCGAGCGACTGGGCCGGCTACTCGGTGGCGGCGGGCAGCGACCAGGACGGCGACGGAACGCCTGACCTTGCCGTGGGCGCGCCCTACGAGGATCAAGGTGGGAGCAAGGCCGGCGCAGTCTACGTCGGCTCGGCGGCGGGGACGGGTACCGTCGACCTCGAATCGAGCGCCGGCAAGCGATACGGCGAGATCGGCCTGGATCGGGCCGGCAGCGCCGTCGCCTTCTGGGGTGACGCCAATGGTGACGGGTTTGCTGACCTGCTCGTCGGGGCGTGGGGCGAATCGAGCGCGGGCCCACGTGCCGGCGCCGTGTACCTGGTGCACGGTCCCATCACGGGGACGGCGTCCCTGGCCACTGCGGATGAACGCTGGCTCGGTGAGCGCTCCGGCACACGCGCCGGCGCCACGGTTGCCGGGGTGGGTGATGTGGACGGAGACGGGTCCGACGACGCGATGGTCGGCGCGCCTTGGGGCACCAACGCCTACCTGCTCGGCGCAGCGTCGATGGGGAGCACCTCGCTCACCGGCGCGGTGGCGATCTTTGAGCAGGAGGACAGCGGGTCGCGACTCGGAGGTGGGCTCGGCGGGGGCGGTGACATCGACGCGGACGGGCTGCAAGACATCGTGATCGGCGCGTGGGGCGACAACTCGGGCGGGGGCGCCGCCGGCGCGGCGTATCTTTGGCGAGGTCCGCTCTCGGGCGCGTACTCGCTGGCCGACGCCGACGGAAAGTTGGTCGGGCAACATGCCGACGCCCTCCTCGGCACCTCCGTCAGCATCAGCGGCGACGCCGATGGTGATGGATTCAGCGACGTGCTGGTTGGTTCGCCCGGTGGCGAGGCGGCGGGCTTCGAGGCGGGCGCTGCCTGGCTGTTCTACGGCATGGAGCCCTGACCGTCCGCGCGCGCGCCACGCCGGTCTGCTACAGTCGCCCCGATGATCGACCACCCCGAGGGCTCTCCCGACGCGTTGCCGGGCACCGTTGTCGACAGCTTCCGCGTCGAGAGCCCGGTCACGACCGCGGAGCGCGCATGGAAGCTGGTCGGCGACACCGACTTCATGAGCCGCTCCGCCGGGAACGGCGCGGTGGTGAAGCTGGACGTGTCCCGGGAGCCGGACGGCTTCATGATGCTCAAGGGCGTGATGGCCGCGCCCATCGGCATGCGCATCCCGTTCGAGGAGACGTGGACGAGTTGGGTGCACCAGCGCTTCTTCCGGCAGGTACGCGACCTGACGTCACCGTTTGTCGCGCGCAGCGACTATCGGGCGGAGCTCGTGCCCGTGCCCGGGGGGGTGCGAGCGGTGGTGGACTTGTCGCTCACCGGTCCGGGTTGGGCGGCGATTGTGCGGCGGGGTCTGTCCTTGAGCACGATGCATCGCCGCTGGGAGGCCGTCCTGCAGCGGCTGGGCGACGACGTTGCCGACGAGGAAGGTGCCGCCCCTCGGGTTCTTGGCGACGAAGCGCAGGCCGCCGTACGCCGATGGCGCGATGGGGCCGACGGCGCGCTGGTCGCGCGGCTGGAGAGCCACTACCGCTGTGGCCGTCATAGCGATCTGGCGCGGATGCGGGCCTTCGTGCTCGCGGATCGCTGGGGAGTGCCCCGCGAGGCCTTGCTGGAAACCCTCCTGGCGGGCGTCGACGTCGGCGCGACCGAGCTTTTCTGGTCCGTCCGTTGTGTCCGCTGCTACGGCCAGGTGGCCGGCGGGGGCGTGCTGTCCGACCTCGCCGACCACGCCGAGTGTCCGGCGTGCGGGGTCACGACGGAGACCGACCTGGGTGAAAACGTCGAGGTGCTCTTCGCGCCCCACCCGGGTGTCATGCGCGATCTCAACGTCAACTTCTGCACGATCTACCCCGCGCAGGCGCCCGCGCAGTACGCCCTTTTGACGCTCGCGCCCAATCAGGGCGTCACCCTGGAAGCTCCGGTCCCGCCCGGTGAATGGCGCATCGGCCCCGGCAGCGGCCAGCCCGACGTGGTGGTCGAGGCGGGCGGCGAGGGGGATCCGGTGATTCGTTGGCGTCCAGGCGACGCAGGCACGGCCCTCGCCCGGGCGGGCAACGTCACCCTCGACGTGAAGAACGACGCGCGGAGCCGGTCCCGCGTCCAGTTGACCAAGAGCGGGGGCGCGGTTCCGATCGTCCCGGCCAGCTTCCTGACCACTCGGGAGAACTTCCGACGTCGACTCGGCCATCAGGTGCTCGCGCCGGACCTCCGGGTCGGCGTTCGCAGCGTGGCCCTGTTGTTCACTGACCTCTCGGGCAGCACCGCGATGTACGAAGAGCTCGGCGATGCGCGCGCGTTCGCCGTCGTCCGCGAGCACTTCGTCATCTTGCGGGCAGCGGCGGCCGCCAACAACGGGACGGTTGTCAAGACCATCGGCGACGCGGTGATGGCTGCGTTCTTCGATGCGCACGCCGCTGTGGCCGCCGCCTGCCAGATGCAGACGCAATTTTCGGCGTGGGCGATTACGCTGGACATGGAGAACGCGCCATCGCTGAAGGTCGGCGTGCACGTTGGTTCGGCGTTGGTCGTGCACTCCGATGCCGCGGGCCTGGACTATTTCGGCGGGACGGTGAACCTCGCCGCGCGGGCGCAAGGAGCCGCCGCCGCCGGCGAGGTGGTGCTCACCGACGCGATTGCCCAACAGGAGCGGGTTGTGGCCCTCTTGTCGGAGCTTGGTGTGGTCCCTGAGCCCTTCCACACCCCGCTCAAGGGGCTGGGCAACGTGCGCTTGTGGAGGCTGAAGGGGGCGCTCTAAAAGCTCGTTCCAGCCTCTGCGTACAGTCCCTCGATGCTTCCTGGCTGAACCCCCGGGCCCATCAGCGGGACCGCGTAGCCAAAGCGGCCGTACAGGCTCATCCCGTAAAAAGCGATGGCTGAAACCCGAATTTCGGCGCCAACTCCGACCAAGGAGCGCTCCAGGCTGGCATCGTCGGGATCTTCCCAGGCATTGCCGGCGTCCAGCACGACCGCACCACTCACATAGCGCAGGAAGATCGGGAGGGTTCCGAGTCCGCGATCGACGCGCCAGATCGGGAAGCGGTATTCGCCGCTGGCCAACCAGAACGCCTCTCCGTCGCGAGTGGATGGATAGAAGCCGCGGAGCGACCGCCACTCGGCGGGGATGACGGTGATGCCGTTTTCGGAGAAGCTTCCGCCCAAGCGAAAACTGCCGTATCGGAAGGTGCTCCCTACCGAGAATCCGCCCGAGAGTTTCCAGGCAAAAACGTGGTTCGCCGCCCAGGGCGCGGGCACGTACTCGCGCCACTCCCCGTTGAGTTGGAGTTGATCGAAGGCCTGCGGAACGTTGTCCGAGTCGTACGCATAGCTCCCGAGCCATGCCGGGGTGTACTCGAGCCCGAGCCCGAAACTCCGTGCCTTCTCCGGGGAGATCGACAGGCTGTAGCTCTCACTCTTGGAGCGGGACCAGCCCACCGCCACGGTGCCGAAATAGCCCCGCGTCGGCAGCGCGGCGTAGTACACACTCGCGGGCACCGGGTCCTTGGGCTGACGAGATTCCGCCCGGAAGGACGCGCTGATGGACCCGTTCCCATCGATCGGATAGCCGACTGCTAATGAACCACGGATACGATGATCCCAATAGCGGGTCTCGGTGTCCTGCACGCTGGGAATCCAGGCACCGCCAGCGGGATCGATGGGCGTGTATTCGGACATCGTGCCGTAGGGCGAGACGTAGGTCTGCACGCTGCCGGAGAGGATCGGTCGCCATTTGTTCACGGTGAAGCTGCCGCCGCCACCGATGAAGTTCGCGTCGGTACGATACGTCGCGTACGCGCTGTAGCCGTACTGGCGCAGCAGGTCGACGCCGCCGGTGGCCGCGCTGACGTACAGTCCGTAGCCCTGGCCAGTGGTGGTCAACAGCGTGCCCGGCAGCCAATAGCGGGGTGGAAGGAGGCTCGGCAGTGGATTGTAGGGGGTGACGCGATGGGGCGGAGGCTCCGGCGCCGGTGCGTCGGGAGACGGCGCTTCGGCCGGCGGCGGCGTTGTTTCCGCAGGTGCGAGGATTCCACGCTTGCGAGCCTCCCGCGCCGCCTCCCGAGCTTCTCTCGCCTTGGCTTTTGCTGCCCGTTCAGCGCGCGCTTCCCGTCCGGCCATCGGTTCGGCCTCGGTCGCGACACGCACGCGAGTTGATGGGGCCGGACCTTGGCTAAGCGCCGGCGCGCCGGCCTCGAGTGTCGGCAGGAGGCCGAGGTCCTTCCAGAGTTTGCGATCCACGGGTAGCGTCGCGACGCGCGCGCCGCCCGCGGCGTACCACTGCATCGCCAACGTGGTGCCATCGGGGCTCGGATCGGGCGCGAACGCGCCGACGAGAACGTTGGTGACCCGCCACAAGTGCTCGGTCGACAGGTCGATCGCGTAGATGTTCGGAACGCCGCTTCGATCGGAGGCGAAGTAGAGCGTGCTCCCATCCGGGCTCCAGGCGGGCTGGACGTCGAGCGCGCTGTCCCAGGTCAGGCGCCGCCACGGGCTTCCGTCTGCGGTGTACAGCCACAGATCGCGCTGGCCGTCGGCCCACCGACTTACGGCGATCCGCGTGCCATCCGGCGAGTAGCGCGGCGTCGAGAACTGGGCGTGTTTGGGGGCGTCGGTCAGGGGCAGCACGCGCTGGTCGATGGTCAGCTCGGCGAGCTGCGTCTGCTGCAGCTCGTTGGTGACGCAGACCACGCGGGTTCCGTCTGGGGAGAAGCTTGCATCGCGTGCCCGCTTCCCATCCGTCATCGCCTTGGTGGACGAGCTGTCCGTGCGCCCGAGCATCACGTCGTCGACGACGTTGTAGAGGCCGTCGGAGTGGGTGGTCGTGTAGAGGTAGGCTTTGCCGTCGTTGCGCCATTGCATGTCGGCCGCGAACTTTCCGGCTCGCCAGACCACGGGCGCCTTGGCCCCGGCCTTCTGACGCCAGATGGCGCTACCGCGGCGCGGATCGGAGCAGCTGAAGTAGAGGTCGCCTGTCTTCGGATTCCAGCTTGGGGCGCCACACATCTGGTCGGCCGGCCCCACGAGTGAAACCTCCGTCTCGCCGTCGGCGCGGATGGCGGCAGCCTGGGCCGCATATCTGCCTTCGAGCTCGGCTTTCCACTGACGATGCAGCTGGACGAAGTCCTCGCCGAAGGTACGCTCGCCGGCCAGGAAGAACGGGACGCTGGCGCCATAGCGGTGCACCCATTCCGTCCACTTGTCCTCGCCACGACTATCGGCGATGAATTGGATGAAGTCCTGGCCGAAGAGGTAGCGCAGATTTCCGGAGGGCCACAACGCCTGCAGCCCGTCGAGGTTGCCGAGTGGCGGAAAGCGCCCGCCCAGGACCGCCGCGCGCTTGATCATGTCGACCCCGGCCGAGCGTCCCCGCCCCCCGAGGGTGTGCCGCGTCTCCTGAAACGTCGCCAGCCCCTCGACGGTCCAAAGCGGCGCCACTTGATGCGTCGAGATGAGCGAACCGAAGATCCAGCGTGCGGCGCGCGGTAGCCCTTCCACCGTGTCGATGTGCAGAATGTGGGTGAGCTCGTGGGTGACGAGGCCTTCACTCCAGTCTTCGTACAAGCCGAGGGTGCTGTCGCCGCCCGGATTGGTGACGTAGATGGTGATCTGGTTGGTCGGCGTCGTCTGCGCCATCCCGTTGGCAATGTCGGTGTAGTCCACCAACACGATCGCCACCTTCTTCGCCGTCTCGTGGTCGAGTTCGACGGTGAGCGCCGACCACGCCGCCTCGGCATCGACCGCCATCTCTTCCGCGAGGGCCTCCTCGCCGTCGTGAAAGGTGATCTCGAAGTGCTCGGTGTGGAGCGTGCGCCAGCGGAGGTCGGGGTCCCAGCTTGCAGCGAGGGCCGGCGCAAGGTGAGCCCAGAGCATCAGCACGACGGCTTCGTATCCGGAAAGCGGTCGCCCGGATATGCTGGCGGCGCCCATGTTCCGGTTCAGCAGCGAGTTCCGCGTCGGTCTTTTCACCCTCCTCGTCCTCGGCGTGCTCGGCTGGGCGATCACCAAGGTCGACGATCGGCCGGGAGAGTCGGGAGAACCGTACGCGCTCTACGCCGACTTCCCGACGGTTGAGGGGGTTTTCGTCACCACCCCCATCCGCATCGCCGGGGTGCGCGTGGGCCATGTGGACGGGGTTGAGCTGCGGGGTGGGGTCGCACACCTGACGCTCGCCGTGCTGGACCACGTCGAGTTGCCCGTTGACAGCGTTGCCAGCCTCAAGTCCGAGGGTCTCCTCGGTGACAAGAGCGTGCGCATCACTCCCGGTACGAGCACCACGTTTTTGAAGGCCGGGGACGCCATCATGGTGGGGGACCTGGCGCCGGACATGGAGCGGGTCACTCGTCAGGTCAACGACATCGCCGGCGACATCAAGGTGATCACCAGCAACGTCCGCGCCCTCACCGAGGACGAGACGACCAAACAAGAGCTGCTCATCACGATTCAGAACGTGCGCCAGCTCTCGGAACAGCTCAACGCGATCGCGGCGAACAACAGCGACGACATCAGCGTGATCGCCAGCAACTTGCGGGAGGTGTCGGAGGCCCTGAAGCTGCTGGTGGCGACCTCTGGCGGGGATGTCGCCGCCGAGCTTGACGCCATCCAATCGGCGACGGCGAAATTGGACGCCACGCTGGCCCATGTGGAGTCGATCGCCGCCGGAATCGAGCGCGGGGAGGGGACCCTCGGCAAGCTCGTGAAGGACCCCACCACGATCGATTCGGTCAACGGAACTATCGAATCCGTCAATGACACCATCGAGACGGTCAACGGCATCCTGGGCGATGCGCCCAAGCTGAGAACCGAAGTCTATTATCGCGGGGACGTGTACTTCGGCTCCGATCCCACCGACTCCGTGCTCGCTGAGAATCCGGTAGCGGGGCGTTCGCGCAACGGCGTCGGCGTGAGGCTGTTCACGGCCGAGGATCATTGGTACCTTTTTGAGCTCGCCGGGCACCCACAGGGGGACATCTCGACGCAGACCCATGTCTTCCCTGACTTTGGCTCCAGCTACGAGGAGATTGTGGTCAAGCCCGGCTTTCGCATGTCGTTCCAGTTCGCGCGCCGCTGGCACGACGCGGTGCTGCGCTTCGGGGTCAAGGACAACGCCGGGGGCCTGGGCTTCGACTACTACCTGGCCAACGACAAACTCGTGCTCGGCGTGGACCTCTTCGACTTCGTGTACGGAAGCTACCCGCTGATGAACGGGACGCCGAATCTCCAGGTCAATGCACGGTTCAGCCCGTGGCGGCACGTGTACGTGGAGGCCGGCCTCGACAGCGTGCTGATGGGCGCTCAACACGGGTACGTCGCCGGGTACGGCGGCGGCGGCTTCTACTTTGATGACGCCGACGTGAAGTTCATTCTCGCGGCACTTCCGCTCAAGCCCTGACAGAAGGCTTACCGAGAGGCTCCCCGAGGCGGGGGACGCCGGTTAGGCTCGCCCGCTGTCGCTTTCCCGGAGTCCCGAATGTCGCGCAAGAACTCTAATGACCAGGGCTTTGGAGACCTCGAGGACGACTTTTTCAACTCCGAGCCTGACTCGCCGGAGGAGGTCGCGGCCAAGGCCGAGGCGGCGCGGGCCGAGGTGGTCAAGGCCGAAGCGGCGAAGTCCCAGGCGGCAAAGCTTGAAAAGGCGAAGGCTGAGGCGGAAAGACTCGAGGCGGCGAAGATTGATGCGGCCAAGGCTGAAGCGGCCAGTCTTGAGGCGGCCAAGGTCGAAGAAGGCAAAAAAGCGAACAAGAAGGCCGAAGCGGCCAAGCGGGCCGAGGCGGATCGTGTCGCAGCGGAGGCCGCCGAAGCGGCGCTGGCCGAACAGACCCTGCAGGCTGGGCTCGACGCGGAGGCCCGGCAAGCGGCCCGCCAGATCCAGGATCAGGCGACCCGCGTGTACAAGCGGAAGTCTCGCGCGGAGCTGCTCGCCGACGAGGACGCCGCGGACGCGATGCTCGAAGCGGTGACCTCGGCGCCTGCCGTCGCCGCGGTCGAAGAAGCGGCGCCAGCCGTGGTCACGGCCGAAGCAGTGGCACCCCCGGCCGAAGTCGAGGCCGAGGCACCCTCCGTCGCGGTCGCCGTCGAGGAGGACGAGGCGCCCCCGCCCGTCATCCTGTCAAGCCCGACCGTCATTCCCGAAGCCGAGCCCGAGATCGTGCCCGGCCCCTCGCCGCTGTCGCTTTTGCCGCCGATCCTGACCGAGGAGAGCTTCCCGACCGAGGTCGTCACCTCGTTGCCGACCGAGGAGCTGCCCAAGGGCGCGCCCGTTTTGGGCCACGACGCCGCGGTCAGCCCCGCCGCGATGCTCGCATGGGCTCCGCCTGCTGATGCCCGAGCCGCCTGGCGCGGCGTCGTCGATGAACTGGAAGCGGCGGCGGAAGGAGCCTCCGGCGAGGCCCGCGCGCAGCTTTTGGGCGCCGCGGCGCACATGGCGCGCACGCGCGCCGTCGATGTGGAGCTGGCTGGGAAGCTTCTGGCGGCCCTCGACACCACCCCAGCGCCGAAGTCCGCGCAGTGGTGGCGCGAGCGCACGGCGGTCGCGATGGCGGTGGGCGACGCCGAACGTGCACGGGCGGGGACCGAAGGTGTGGCAGCGAACTCGACGGGCGGCGCCGCGGCGGAAGCGTCGGTCGCGGCCGCCCGCATCATCCGGGACCAGCTCGGCCAGGAGCAATTGGCCCGCGCCGAGCTGCTTCGCGTGCACGAAGCCCATCCGACCGACGCAAGTGTGCTGGTCGTGCTCCGCGAAGTCGGGCGGGCCGCGCAGGACGCTGACCTGGAGTTGTTGGCGCTCGATGGCCTCGCCGGGCTGCAGTCCGGTGTCGCCGGAATGCAGACTCAGCTCGAGCGCGCCGACCTGCTTGAGCGGAAGCTTGGTCGCCCGGAAGAGGCTGTCGCCGCCACCGAGCTCGCCCGGGCGGCTGCTCCCAGCGATGGCGCCGCTTTCCTTTCGTTGGAACGTCGATATCGCGCCGCCGGGATGTGGGCTCCGCTCGCGGAGTTGTACGCGGAGGAAGGCGGCCGCCTGGCTGCGCTGGGTCGCGGCGAGGATTCCGCCTGGTGGCACGCCCGAGCGGGCCGGGTCCGACGGGTTCAGCTCCTTGACGAAGCGGGCGCCGGTCGGGCGCTCCGGGCGGCTGTGCTTGCCGCGCCTCGGGCCCACGACTTGCGCGTGGAGTACCACGTCTGGTGTGCGGAAGCAGAACAGTGGGCCGCGCTGGCCGAGTCCTTGCGTGAGGAGATTGCGGTCTCCGGCGCCGAGCAAAGCTCGTTTCTGTCCTACCGGCTCGGTAGCGTGTTGGAGGAGCGGCTCGCTGACAAGGCGGGTGCCCTCGCGGCCTACCGCGCCGCCGCCGTCGATCCGGCCGCGTCTCCCGCGGCTGAGGCCGTGCTGCGCCTGCTCCAGGACACCGCCGCGTGGCCCGAGCTGATCTCGTTCCTCGAGGAGCGGTTGACCCACGTGGGCGATCCCTCGATCCAGGTCGTGGTGCTGTTCCGAATGGGCGAAGCGTGCGAGGGCCCGATGGCCGATTTCGCGGGCGCGCGCAAGCACTACGAGCGCGTCCTGGACATCGCGCCCGGCTACCTGCCGGCGCTCGAGGGCCTGGAGCGTGTGTACACCCGGACGCAGGCATGGGCCGAGTTGGCGGCCGTGTACGAGCAGCGGGCGATTCTCGCTGAGGACCCGGCGGCAGCTGCATTGCAGCGCCATCGTGCCGGCGCGGTATACGAATTCCGCCTTGGCGACGGGGCGCGGGCGCACGAACAGTACCGCCTCGCGCTGAGCGCCGTGCCCGACTTTTCGCCGAGTCTGGACGCCTACACCAGGGCGATGGAAGCGAGCGAGCAGTGGGGCGAGCTGGGGCGTGTCCTCCGCAACGCTGCCAACACCACCCGGGACTCAAATTCGGCGGTGACCCTCGCGTACCGCGCCGGTCGGGTCCTCGCCGACCGCACGGACAACCTCGTCGATGCCATGTCGGCGCTGCAGAAGTGCCTGGAGCTCTCGCCGGGCTTCTTGCCGGCAATGCTCCTGCTCAAGGAGCTGGCGGCGCGCCAAGGCGACTGGTCCACCTGCTTCCGCTTGGAGCGCAGTCAGGCCGACATGGGCGAGGACATCGCCCGTCGCCACTGGCGCCTGTTTGCCGCGGCCGAAGCGGCGCAACGCCTGCCCGACGCCGACCCGGCCGAGCTCGTTCGTGACGTGCTTCGGGACGATCCGGCCCATTTCGGCGCCGGCCAGTTGGCCGAGCGCATGGCGTGGTCGCAGAGCGACCTTGCCGCATTGGTCGACCTCCACGTCAAGCGCGCGGCGGCCTCGCAAGACGACGCCGAACGGGCTCGTGGGTATGCCCGCGCCGCCGAAGTCGCGGCCGACGCCGGAAACGCAGAGGTCCTGCTCCTGGGCCTCGGGGAAGTGCTTGCGTCGTCTGGTGTGTCCGGGCGCCCGCTCGGGGCGCTGGCTCGGGTTGCGGAGACCGCCGGGTACCCGGAAGAAGCGCTGCGCGTGCTGCAAGCCGCCGGCGAAGCCGACAGCATCGACGCGGCGCGCCTTCGCCAGAACGCCCTGGGCGACTCCGAAGGGGCGGCCAAGGTGCTCAACAAGGTCCTCCAGGCCGGCGACGATGCCGGCGCGGCGGCCATGCTTTTGCGAGTCGCGCGCGATCCGGGCAGCCGGGCCACGGCGCACTCTGTGCTCGCACGCACCGCCACGGACGAGGGCATGCGGGCGGTCCACGCCACCGAGGCGGCGTCGCTCTACGAGTCGATGGGCTCGGTCGAGGACGCCCTCGCCGCCTGGCGCGTCGCCGCGGCCGCGGCGACGCGGCCGGGGCGTGCCTTCGACGGCTTCCGTGGGGCGCTGGTGCGTGCCCAGGACAGCGAGGGGCTACGGGGCCTGTTCGCGACCGTCGACGCCGATGCGCAGAGCGCCCTTGGCGACGCGCTGGAAGAGGCCGGCGACATGGTTGGCGCCATCGCCTCCTGGCGGGAGCAGTTGAGCCACTCGACGGTGCCGTTGCCATGGCAACTCCGCCTGGAACGCGGTCTGGAGACCGCCGGAGACTGGCGCGGGCTCCTCGAACTGGTGCAAGCGCGGATGGCGGGCGCGGTTGCCCCGACCGCAGATCGTCTGGCAGCCAAGGCGCGCTGGCTCCTCGCCGAAAAGCTGTCCGACAGCGAGGAGGCGTGGGAGTTCTACCGCACGCTCGCCGAGGCGCGTCCCAACGACGTGGAAGTGCTTGAGGCGCTCGCCCGAATTGCGGGTGCGCGTGGCGACGAGGCTCTCGCGGTGTCGTACCTGGATCGCCTGTCCGAACAGTCCACCTCAGCGGACGAGAAGGCCCGCTTGCAGCGGCGCCGCGCCGAGGTTTTGGAGCGGGGCGGCAACTTGGAGGGGGCCCGCAGCGCGCTCACCCGCGCGCTCGACCACGTTCCGGACGACCGCGACGCGCTGGCCGGGATCGAACGGATCGCCGGGGCGATGGGCGACTGGCAGGGGGTGGTCGGTGTGCTCGCCCGCCTCGCCGCGCTGGCCAGCGGCCGGGAGCAGATCGAGCGTTACGCCCAGATCGCGCGCACGTGGGAGGATCGGGTCAAGGACCCGGCGGTGGCCATCGAAGCGTGGAAGAAGGTGCTCGACCTCGCGTCGGACGACCGCGAGGCTCTCGGTCACGTGGCCGCGCTCGCCGAGGGTCGTCGTGATTGGACTGCATTCGTAGAGTACGGGCGGGGCCTGGTCGCCCACCTCGAAGGGAAGGACCGCACCGCGTTCCTGAGGCGACTCGGCGAGGTCAGCGCCCAGCACCTTCGGCGGGAGGACGACGCGCTCCGATTCTTGGAGTCCGCCACCTCGGGCGCCCACGCGGACCCGGCCGCCTTCGTTGCCTACGAGCGCTTGCTCGGGGCCCGGGGCGACAACGTCCGCCTCGTCGACCTGTTGATCAGGCGTGCCCGCGCCAGCACCGACCAGCCCGAGCGCATCGAGCTCCTGGCCAAGGCGGCGCGCAAGCGCCTGGAGGCGCTCCAAGACAAGGCGGGGGCGGCGGCAATCTACGACGAGCTCCTCGCGATCGACCCTTCTCAGGGCGACGCGCTCCGCTTCCGCGGCGACTTCCTGTTCGACAGTGGCGACGCCGCCGGGGCGGCGGAGCTCTTCGCGCGGGTGGAGCCCGAGGAGCTTGCCCTCGATCGCGACGATTTCGACGCGCAGATCGAGGGCAGCAGCTTCTTCTACCGCTTCGCCGAAGCGCTTCGGCGGTCGGGTGACGCCGACGGGGCCGTCGTTCGGTATGAACGCGCGCTGGGGCTCAACCCAACGCACCTGCCGACCCTCGAGGCGGTGGGACCGCTTTACCTGGCCGCCCAGCAGTGGGCGACGGCAGAGAAGGTGTACAAGCAGCTGATGCAGCTCACTGGCGGACTCGGCCAGAACGAGGCGCTCGCCCGGACCTACGCGCGCCTGGGCATCGCTGAGTTCCACCTCGGTCACGTCGACCGGGCGCGCAAGCGCCTGTCGAAGGCTCTGGAGATGCGGCCCAACGACATCGACGCGTTCAAGGGTCTCGGCTTGGTGATGGCAGCACAGGAAGACTGGAACAACCTGTTGAATGTGTACAACAACATCATCTACCACACCCACGAGCCTGCAGACGTGACCGAGGCGTACCTCGCGAAAGGCCTCATCCTCGACGTGCGAATGACCATGCCCGAAAAGGCGGCGCAACACTACGAGAAGAGCCTCGCCTTCGATGGCGCCCAGCCGTTGGCGCTGCTGCGCCTCGCCGAGCTGGCCCTTCGCCGGCAGGACTGGCCGGATGCGGCTTCCTTCGCTGATCGCGGCCTTGCCCTCGAAGCCAAGCGGACCGACGTCACCGCGTCGCTTCACCTGGCACGCTCCATCGCTTGCCAGGCCTGCGGCGATGGCGATGCGGCCAAGGCGGCCTGGACCTCCGCGGTCCTGGAGAATGGGCCGTTCGTCAGCTCGCTCGAGGTGCCGGCGGTGGAGGATCACGACAAGCTCCACGAGGCGCTCCGGGCGCGGATCGCGGCGGGTTCGCTCTAGCATGATCGGTGGCTGGCTTTTCCGCAACCGCGGTTGGCTGCCGGTGCCGCTTTTTGCGGGCTGCCTGGTCGCCATCCCCCAACTGAGGCCGGAGGGACTCCTGCTGATGGTGCTCGGAGAGGGCCTGCGCCTGTGGGCTGTCGGGCACATCGGCCGCAAGAGCCGCACCCGCGATAATGGCGTTGGCGCCTTGTCGGAGGCGGGTCCCTACGCGCGCCTGCGCAATCCGCTTTACGTCGGGAATCTGCTCTTGTGGGGCGGCATCGGGGTGATCGCCTGGCCCGCGGCGCTGTGGATCATGCCGGCCCTCCTCGCCCACTACGCGCTGATGGTCAGGTGGGAAGAAGGGCAGCTCACTGCACAGCTTGGCGCGCCCTACCTCGCCTACGTCCAGCGGGTGCCGCGGTGGTTGCCGCTGGGCGCGCCGCGAGCGGGTCCATGGAGCGGCCGGGAAGCGCTTCGCTCTGAGCGCGGCACCTTCCTGGTTCTCGCCTTGGTGGGCGCCGGGCTGTCGGTGCGGTGCTATCTTGCAGCGTAGGCTCCCTTGGAACGCCCACCCCGCATTCGCCGCTACCTGAAGAAGGACTACAGCTCGCGGGTGGAGTTTCCCGTGGAGATCCTGGGTCGCGACAACCAGGTGCGACGGTACCCCTTTGACGATGCGGTGAGGCTGTACCATCGCCGGATCGAGACCGCGTCGTTGCGCTACGCCGACCCCGACACCGTCGACGCGGAAGTTGGGCACTGCCGCCTCCGTATCGATCAGCTTCGACGTAGTTATATTGCTGCTGCCGGCGCGGGACGCCCCTCGGCGGCATCCGGGTTGCTCGGTGGCCCCATGGCCGCGGACATCCTCTTCTTCTTGCGTCGGGTGCTCGGTGAGTCGGATGGAGACGCCGCGTCGGCGACGCTGGTCAGCCTTCCCGGGAACGGCGCCGGCGAACTGTGGTGGTGGAGCGGGGTGGGCCCCAGCCGCGGATGCACCCTTTACGCCTTCCGTCTGGACGGTGAGGGTCCTCCGGCGGCGCGACTGGCCCTCGAACGCGAGCTGGCTCGGCTTCGCGCCTCGGCCCATGAGTCCGGCGCCGAGCACCTCTACGCGGGGCTCATCACCGCCGACCTCGCCCTGTTGCTGGCCGGGACGGAGCACTGGGAAGGCCCGAGCGGCATCCTCAACCTCGGCGCGGCCGGCTACGCCGATGACGACCAACCCGTAGACCCCTGGCGCGCTGCAATGCTGGCGCTGCAAGAGGGCCAGGTCCACCACGCCCTGCGTACACTGGAGGCCGCGCTCGACGCTGACCCGACGCGACGGGTCCTTGCGCGCAGCGGGGCCGTGGTGGCGGTGATGGCCGGTGAGCCTGGTCGCGCCGAATTCATCGCCCGCTTCGGGTTGCTCGCGGAGCCCACCGACGGCCTCTTGCGCTACCTGCTGGCGCTTTCAGGTGCCATGCAGGGCCGACCGCTTGACCCATCCCTCTTTGGCCCGGGAGCGCCTCGGGGAACGCTGGCTATGCTCGCCGCCCTCCACGCGTTGGCAGCCGGTCGGCCCGTTTCGGCCCTGTCGGCAGGCGTAGATGCGCGGTTGCAACTCGGGGACGCCGACTGGTTTGCCCTCGGGGTGGCGCGGGCGGTGCGCTTCGCGGCGTGGGCGCTGATCCTGTCAAGGGGCAGCGCGGGCGCGGTGCTGGCGATGTCGTTTTGGTTGGGGGCCTCCGGCGAGTGGCTGTCGGGCCTTGGCGCCGCGGGCCTTGCCGTCGGCTTGGCGGTGGTTGCGGAGCTTCGCTGCCGGCGGATGGCGGGCTCGGCGCTGCGCTCCGGTCAACTCGGCGCGGTGCGCCTGTGCCCCCCAGAGCTGCTTCCCCGTGAAGCCGAGGCGCGGGGTATGATGCCCGGATGCGCCTGAACTCTCCGCTGGTCATGCCCCTCCTCGTTTTTTTGGCTCTGGTCGGGTGTGAGGCCGATGTGGTCGAGCACAAAGACCCGTCCGAAGACAGCGGGACGGACTCAGCCGAGGACTCGGCCGAGGACACCGGCGAGGCCCTTGACGAAGACAAGGATGGCTTCAACACCACGACGGACTGCGACGATAACAACTTCCGGGTGTTTCCCGGCGCGGCCGAACTGTGCAATGGGCTCGATGAGAACTGCGACGGTCAAAGTGACGAGACCTTCGACGTGGACGGCGACGGTGCCACCGACGCCGACGCCTGCGCGGACGGCACCGACTGCGCCGACACCGACCCCACCATTGGGCCCGCTGCCGTCGAGGTCCCCTACGATGGCATCGACCAGGACTGCGATGGGGCCGATCTGATCGACGTCGACGGCGATCGCTACGATTACACCTTCGATTGCGACGACAACAACCCGGAGATCAACCCCGGCGCCACCGAGGTCGCCAAGAACGGGCTGGACGACGACTGCGTCGATGGAGACTCGTTGGACGGCGACGGCGACGGGCACGACGACGAGGCTTGGGACGGCGACGATTGCGACGACGCCGACCCCGACGTGCACCCCGGCGCGCGCGACATCTGGAACGACGGCATCGATCCCGATTGTGACGGCTTCGACGGCGGCATCGAGCCGATCGCCGACGCCTCCGCCACGATCGAGGGGGATGCCTCGGACCAGGGCCTCATCGGAGAGTCCGTGGCGTGGTGCGACATCGACGCGGATGGGCTCGACGACCTGGTGGTCACCGCCCCCTTCGAGGCGTCGTACGCTGGGCAGATCGGGATCTGGTACGGCAGCGGCCGCCCTTCGTGGGGCCCCGGCATGCTGATGTCCGATGCCGACACCCTGATCGAGAGCAGCGAGCAATTCCTCGGCTTCGGGCTTTCCTGCGACGACATCGACGGCGACGGCAACCTCGACATCGTCGTGAGTCGCGGCGAGATCGACTACGGTGCCACCTATCAGGCGGACTACGAGCTCGTCTTCTTCTACGGCTCCGGGGGTACCTTCGGGGCCACCCTGGACGACGGCGACGCCGACGCGTTCCTGAGCTACCCGCTCGGCGCCGCGTACGGCGCCACGGTCTATGCGCAGGCTTTCGTCACCGGCGACCTCGATAGCGACGGCGCCTCGGAGATCATCGTCAACGATGGGGCCCAGGACAACCTCGCCGATCCGACCGGCAATCTCCTTGTGTTGCGCGGGGAGCGCTACAGCGGCGACAGCGACCTGGATGACCAGATCATCGCCACGATCGACACCGAGAGCGAAGGCGTCGGCCGGGTGCGGATCCTCGATGACCTCGACGCGGACGGGAAGATCGACCTGTTCCTCGGGTCGGCAAACTACGAGGCAGAGGCGGACACCGCCGACGGTGGTGGTGCCAGCGGGGACACGGGCGCGGACACGGGCGTGTCGAGCTCCACGGCACCGGCCGGGCGCGCCTTCTTCTCCGACTCAGCGATGGTCGACGCGGCCGTGTCCGAGCTGGTGTGGCGGACCTGGAATGGTCGCGACGGCGATGGGTACGGCTGGGACCTCGTGCTGACCGACGTCAGCGGGGACGGCATCGACGATGCCACGGTCACCGCAATCGGGGTCGGCGATTACGACGGAGCCCTCTATCTGTTCGATGGCGTGCCACTTTTGGGCTCACCGGCGGACGCCCAGGCCGAGCTGATGGGGACGACCGACGAAGGGTACTTCGGCTATGAGGTCATCCCTGCGGGCGACGTCGACCGCGACGGATACGGCGACCTGCTGGTCAGCGAGCTGTACGGCGGCGGGTCGAAGGAAGGCATCGTGTGGTTGGTCAGCGGCGCCCTGGCGTGGTCGGGCGTCGGCGACGTTGAGAGCGCGGCACTCCTGGCGTGGTCGGGTGAGGAGGCCGAGGCCTACACCGGCAACGCCCTGGCCGTTGGGGACCCGGCCGGGACGGGTGGAACCACGGTCGCCGTCGGCGCATACCAGTTGCTGAACAGCTCCGGCTATACCGAAGGAAAGGTCTACATCTTGGAGTAACCGGAAACGGGGGGAAGGGGCACGCGCCCCTTCCCCTACCGCGCCATTCCCTCCGGCCTCCAACCTACGGTTTCCGGCCTGCGGCGCCCGTCGGGTAAATAACCCGACGGGACGTGGCGCTCTCCCCATCCCCGCAGCCGCAGAGCGGGACGGCGTTTCCTGGCTCGTGGAGCCGGCGCGTCCCGAAGGGCGGCATGGGTAACAAATCCGGACTAAGCCGGCAAGAACCGGTAGATGCACTCGGCCACACACCCGGGCTTCGGCGAGCCCTCGATCTCGATGGTGGCCAAGAACGGTGCTTCTAGCCAGCCGCCGCCGACGTCCTTGACTTCGCCAAGCTTCATCGAGAGCCGCCAGCGGGCCCCCTCCCTCATTGGCGAAGGAAATCGGACCTTTCCGCACCCATAGTTGATGATCATCTTGAAGTTGTGAAGCTCAAGCAACTCGAAGAACTGGCCGGCCACCAGCGCCAGGGTCAGGTACCCGTGAGCGATCGGCGCCCCAAAGGGGGACTCCTTGGCGATGCGCTCCTTGTCGACGTGAATCCACTGGTGATCCCCGGTGGCGTCGGCGAAGGTGGTGATCTGCGAAAAGGCGAGGGTCTGCCACGCGGCGGCGCCGAGGTCGGCTCCGGAGAGGGAGCTGAGCGCGGGGCCACCGTCGATTCGGGTCTTGGTCATGGGGGGCGGCCTAACCCACCCGGGACCGCCCGGTCACGGGCGAAGGGCGGGACGCCGGAGCCCGCGGCGACGTCCTCGGCCCCGGCCCGAACGTCGGGACCGTAGGCACCCACGCTTGCCTCCATCAGCCCGATGTCATCAGGGTTCCGGAGCGAACCAAACCACGCCCGCCCGCAGCCGAACGCGGCCTCAGGCGCCTGCTCGGGCGGGAGTAGCGCCAGCCGACGGGCGAGGCAGGCGCCCACCCCGGCGACGTCGGGCTCAGCTGGGCCGCCGCACTGCGCCACCAACGCCGGACCGGCAACCGAGGCGAGGACGCCTCCTCCCTCCGCCATCAGCGGCGCGAAGTCGTCGAGCGTGTTGCCATTGGGCATGGCGCAGAGGCCGAGGGTCAACGCCATCCCCCGGCCCACGTCGCGCCGGGCCGAGAGGGGAACCTCGCGCAAGACCAAGTCGTAGATCCAAACCATCGAGCAATTCGCCCACACCTCTCCGACTCCGGAGCGGACGATCGGGTCCCCACCGGCCGCCTCGACCGCGTCGCGCCCCCCGAGCTCACGCCCCAGGCGCAGGCCCCGAAGCCGACGCAGGACCCGATCGGCCCGCGGGTCAGCGGCTCGCCCGAGGTCACCACTCTCCAAACGTGGCGCGACCGTCAGGGCGAAGCCCGCCAGATCGGCGACGGGGGCCTGCCAAGCACGAGGGTCGCCCCGCCAGTCCAGCCGCTCCAGCATCACGACGTTCCCAGCCAAAAGCACCGCGAGCCCAACCGCCGCGCTCCGGCGCCAGCCACGTTGCCACGCCGCGCCGAAGCCGACCGCGACGCCAAGCGCAAGCAAAAGAGCCCAGGGAGCGTGGTAGCGGATGTTGTTGACCGGCACCCGGGCGCTGACCAGGAAGATGGGGAAGTTGGTACCGCAGTACGCCGCGACCCAGGCCGCTTGCAGCGCCAGGATCGACCGGTTTCGGCTCACCAAGGCGAGCCCGGCCCCGCCCATTCCGAGCACGAGCCAGAGCGCGCCGAGGGGCGCAGCATCCCGGGCGGGCAGCCACAACCTCGCGCCAAGCGCAGCTGGGGACAGCAGCGTGGTGGCCCGCTTGAGCAGCGCTGCGGGGTCCCCGCCGAGCGCATCGCCGAAGCGATACCACCCTGAGTCGCCACCCCCCGCGTCGACGAGAATCGGCGCGGCGCCCAGCGCCAGGCCCGCCAGCAGGGGAACGCGCTGCCCACGCAGGCTCGCGAGCGCCGTCGGAGCCAGGATGACCATCGCGTACGCGCTCGTCCGGGCGAACCAGAGGCCGAGACCGAGCGCCAATCCCAGCGCCAACCCGCGCCGCGCCGCGAAGGCCCAGAGTGCCGCCAGCACGAACAGGCCGCTCTCCTGATGGTTTCCCCACAACATCAGCGAGAGGTCGAGCGCGCCGACTGGCGGCACGCACGACAGCGCCACCCAGGCCCACGCCGCCGGCCGCCCGAGCAGGCGGTCCGCCGCGAAGAAGCCGACCAGGAGCGTTGCCGCCGCCCAGAGCACCGCCACCGCCTTCCAGGCCCAAAGCGCGTCACCGCCAAGAAGTAGCGCGGGCACGCCGAGAAGGCTGACCACGGTGCAGCCCCCACAGAAGCTACGGTATTGCAGCTCCGGCACGAGCTCCCAGACTGGCGCGTGTCCCAGCATCCACGCCACCGTGGCGTTGTAGGACTCCTCGACGTTCACGAAGCGGAAGGGTGCAGCGTTGAAGCGCGCCGCGCCGAGTAGGACGCGACCGACGACCGCCGCAACCAACAGCGCGGTTTCGCGACGAGTAACGCCGCGCTCGGCCACTACCGACTGCGGCCACCGCCCCGACGACCACGGCGGCGGGGCAGGTCCCCGTCTTGGGCATCGACGGCGACCGGTACGTCATCAGCGGGCGCTTCCGCATCGCCGTCGGGCGCCGCCGCGGCCGCCCGCGGCGCCGGACGCCGGCGGGGGGCACGCTTCGCGGCCGGAGGGGCCTCGTCGGGCGGCGGTTCAACGGCAACTTCGACCGCGGCGCCGCCCTCGGTAGAGGGGTCCTCGGACGCCTCCTCCGACGACGCCTCGGCCGACTGGTCGTCGGATTCGGCGGGCCGGTCTTCTTCGGGGTCGCCGAACAGGACGAACCGCGCCTCGGCGTCAAGCTTGATGCGGCGTTCGCCGAGAATCTCCAAGGCCCGCTCTTCGAGCAGCGCGTTGAGCTCGCCGAGCGGCGGCGGCGGCTGCATGGGCGAGGTCGGGCCACGGACTGGGTCGCCGTCCGCGTGCAACAGTGCACCGAGCCTTCCGAGCCCGCCAAGGACACCGCGCACCAGCTCGGGCTCGTAGCCTGACTGCACAAGATCGCCCTGGAGGTATTGCACCGCCAGCCGGCGACCGCGTGCGACCCGCTCGTTGCAAGCGGTCACGAACGCCTCGAGGATGCGGCGCCGCTCGGCCGAGGTGCCGATATCCAAGCCGCCTTCTCGCAAGGTGGTCAGCGCGCCGGCCGCCTCGCCGGTGGGTTGTTCGCGCTCGATGAGGGTGACCTCCGGTGCCGGGCCGGGATCCTCCTGTTGGCGAGGCGGCGCCTGGCTTGCAGTGGGGGCGGGAGCGGCGCGCTCCTCGCCGGGGGCCATCGCGAGCTCAACCCGGTAGCCTCCGGCACGACCATCGCGAGACAGGGTGACGAGACCCTCGGCCTGTGCCCGCTCCAAAAACCGCGCAAAGGTCCGAACGCCGAGGTCATTCTCGTTGAAGGTCGACAGCTTGCGCTTCATCGAGGTCTTCACGATGCTGGCGTGAACGGGACCGGCTTCGTCGCGGGCGTGGTTCTCGAGGGATTCGGTGAGCAGGTTGAAGGCCACGTCGAGCTTGAGCTTGGCGGGACCCGAAGAGCCGCGCTCCTCCTCGTCGTGTTCTTCGACTGCGCCCATACGCTGCTGGCGAACCAGGGTGTCATAGAAGAAGAACTCATCGCAGACATTTGCGATGAGTCGCGACGTGCTTCCGCGCGTACCGATGCCGATCACCGAGCGGTTGAGCTCCTTGAGGCGCAGTACGAGCGGGGTGAAGTCGCTGTCGCCGCTCAGAATGACGAAGGTGTCGAGGAAGTCGCGGGAAAAGGCGATCTCCATCGCGTCGACGACCAGGGCGATGTCGCCGCGGTTCTTGTCGCCGTGCCCGGTGGCTGGCAGCTCGATCATCGTGACGCCCTGCTCGGCCAACATCTGCCGGTGGCGGGGCCAGCGATCCCAGTCGCAGTACGCCCGCGCCACGAGTACCCGGCCGATGTCCTTGAGCCGGCGCATGACCAGGCGAATGTCGAACTCACCCAGCCCTTCGAGGCGGCTGCCCTTGGCGATGTTGTCGAAGTCGATGAGGACGCAGAGATTGTGGTCCAAGGAGGCAGTCCGGGGAGGGAAGAAGCGAGGATGGTGCGGGGGGCGCGCATAACCCGCTGACACCGGCGCGGACACGAGAGAGGGGGAGAGCGGCGGCCGGGGCGCGTTATTTACGCGACCCGGACCGCAGGCCGGAAAGCGAAGCTTGGAGGCCGGAGGGGACGCGGCGGTAGGGGGAGAGGGCGCCGCGCCCTTTCCCCCCTGGGCATGATAGCCGCGCCGCCATGTCCAGCTTCCAGGGCTCAGCCCGCTATATTGCCGACGATGGCTTGCTCGCCGACGTAAACGCCGCGGTCGTCCTCGGTCGTCCCCTCCTCGTCAAAGGCGAACCCGGTACCGGAAAGACCGTGCTCGCCGCCGCCGTGGCGGAATCGTTGGGCATGTCCGCAGCGACATGGTCGATCAAGAGCACGACCAAGGCAGTCGAGGGCCTCTACACCTACGACGTTGTCCAACGGCTCAACGACGCCCGCTTCGGCGAGGGCGACGTTCGCGACATTCGGCGCTACATCCGCTACGGCGTTCTTGGCAAGGCCTTTGTCGCCCCCGAGCGTACGGTGGTGCTCATCGACGAGATCGACAAGGCCGACCTGGAATTTCCCAACGACCTCCTCCGCGAGCTCGACGAGATGGCCTTCCACATCCCCGAGCTGGACGAGACCGTGCGCGCCGTTCACCGGCCGGTCGTGATCATCACGAGCAACGCCGAGAAGGAACTTCCCGATGCCTTCTTGCGCCGCTGTGTCTTCCATTACATTGCCTTCCCAGACCGCGAGCGGATGAAGAAGATCGTCGACGTGCACCTCCCCGGACTGCCCGAGAAACTCCTCGAAGCGGCGTTCTCGCGCTTCTACGGGCTTCGCCGCCTCGAAGGCTTGCGCAAACGTCCGAGCACCAGCGAACTCCTGGATTGGCTTACGGTGCTGGTGCGCGCCGGAATTCCGCCCGAAGACGTCATGGCGAAGTTCCCGTTCCCCGGGGTCCTGCTCAAGCAAGAGGCTGACCTCGACGTCGCCAAGATCCGCCGCTAGTGCTGCTGAACCTGCTCTTCAACCTGCGAAACCAGGGCCTGAAGGTAGGGTCGGGCGAGTGGCTTGCGTTCTTGCGCGGGTTGGAGCTTGGTCTGGCCGAATCACTTGACCAACTCTATTACCTCGCCCGCACCGTGCTGGTGCACACGGAGGCCCATTATGACGCGTTCGACGTGGCCTTCAAGGCGACGTTCGACGGGGTGGAGCTTCCTGCCCCGCTCAAAGACGAGCTGAGCACCTGGCTGGCCAACGCCCGCCAGCTCGAGGAAGGTCGGGTCGGTCACCATGACTTCGATTCGCTGGAGGCCATGCGCAAGGAGCTGGAGAAGCGCCTGGCCGAGCAGAAGGAGCGTCACGATGGCGGCAACCACTGGGTTGGCACCGGAGGAACGTCACCCTTCGGCAACTCAGGTAAGGCTGACCAGGGGATTCGCATCGGCGGCGAGGGGGGCGGGCGGACCGCAGTAGCCGTCGCAGGTGAGCGTCGCTGGGCCGGTTACCGCACCGACGTACAGTTGGACGTGCGTGACTTCAAGGTGGCACTTTCGATGCTGCGACGCTTCGGACGCGAGGGCGCGGAGCACCTGGACATCGAGGGCACCATCGACAAGACCGCGAAGAACGCGGGTGAGATCGAGCTCGACATCAAGCGGGAGCGAATCAACCGGGTGCGCCTGGTGCTGTTGATGGACACCGGCGGAAGCATGGAGCCGAACGCCGCGTTGGTGAGCCGGCTGTTCACCGCCGCGAAACAACTCAAGACCTTCAAGACCTTCGAAGCCTGGCACTTCCACAACTGCCCCTACCAGTGGTTGTACAGCGACTATCGAACCTTCCAGCGCAAGCCCACGGCCCAGGTTCTCGACGATCTCACGGCCCAGCACCGTGTGGTCTGGGTTGGCGACGCTTCGATGGCGCCATGGGAGCTTTTCCAAGGCGCCGGCTGGGGAGAGCCGGGCCCGACGGGGCTGCAATGGTTGCAGCGCTTCTCTCAGCGGTGCCCGTCCAGCATCTGGCTGAACCCGGACCCCGAGCGCTATTGGGACCACC
Source organism: Deltaproteobacteria bacterium (assembly GCA_947490345.1). GTDB lineage: Bacteria > Myxococcota_A > UBA796 > UBA796 > SXON01 > SXON01. The sequence goes on along the minus strand of CANLGL010000026.1, from coordinate 36,442 downwards.
CCACCGTCCGCGCGATCGGGGCCACAGTACCGATGTTTCCGTTGACCGTCGACGGTCTACGGCGTGGCATGCAACGGCTCCGCGTCGCGAGTTGAGCGATCAATCACACTCGCGGCGCAGGCTCCCGAAGCTGGCCCACTGCCAGGTCAGGTCCTTGTCCTGCACGCAGACGCAGGCGAGCGCACCGGCGTCGCTCATGTTCACGTCGAGGTACATCCAGCCAGCGCGAACCGGCTCGCAGTAGCCGGGCGGATGCTCTGCCATGGGGAGCGCCATCGCCACCGTCGACGCTGGCGACTTGCGAAGCTTCATGATCTCACCGGCGCTGAGGGCGTACGCCGAGCCGGCGGCACCGAGGAGGGCGGCGGCGGCGAGGAAGGTGAGGGGACGAAGGCGGGACATCGGGTTTCCGGGAAGGGGGCGGATCTAACCCGCGGTCCGCTGCCGGCCATCCGGGTTTTGGAACGACAGGCGGCATCCGCGGGCCGGGGGCTACCCGCGGGGCCAACCGGCGATTAGACGGTGCGCGCTGGGGCGTCGTCAAGCGGTAAGACACGAGCCTTTGACGCTCGCATTCGTAGGTTCGAATCCTACCGCCCCAACCAAACTGGATTATTCGCTACGTTCGGGGACTTCGTCCTCTCGTGGGGCGCGCACAAGGGGTAGCGCGCGTTCGTCAACTGCGCCGAGGCGCGCATAGTTCTCACGCGCCGCGGTCAGCGACAGGGGGCCGTTGGGTCCGCCTCGCACGAAGCCAGCGTCATGCTCGCCCTGGCCGTCGTCTTCCCAGAAGCAGATGGGGCAGATGTTGTAGTCCCCGCGGCTGTCCAGTGTGAGGCAGTAGCAACACGGGCACGCGAACCGGCTGCCTTCTCGCGGAGCTTCGTGGACGGAGCTGCCTTCGAGGATGCGACCGTAGTGCTCGAACCAGCGCTGACGGCGTTGGACCTCCACCGCGTGTAGAGGCGTGCCGAACGAGGCGATCACCTCGATCTCCCCAACAATGGCGTCGTTGAGCGCTTCCAGGTCCTCGGCCGGGATCCAGTACTCCTCGTGCTCGCGCGCGCCGACGACCTGCCGCTCGTACTGGTCCAGAAAGACGTTCCGGACCGCGAAGCGAGTGACGAACCCGGCGCCGCTCTCCGTGACGTTCCAGCGCTCCGCGATTTCACGTGCGTACGCTTCGTTCGTCACTGGGTAGAAGATCGGCTGCTCCGGCAGCCGAGGCGGCCAGCGCTTCCAGCCAGAAGCCGCCACGAGCGCGAGCTCCTTCGGGCCGGTCGGGCGAAACAAGGTGACGAGGTCTTCCACCCTGACCTCGTACTCCCGCATCCCAGCTCCGGCATCGTCGCCAGGCGCCTTCGGAGCTATGATCGCAGCATGTCCGCACCTGCCCGCACCGTCGAAGTCGCCGTCGCGCTCCCCTGGGGGCGCGCGGGTGAGCCCGACGCACGTGCGGTGGCGCAGGAGCTTCGCCTCCTGTGGATCATCGAGGAAGTTCGCCAGCATCGGCTCGGGGTCGGCAAGGCCTCGGAGCTGGCAGGGGTGCCCAGGGCTGCGTTCATGCGGGCGCTCGGGCAGCACGGGGTACCGGTGATCGACTACTCCGCGGACGATCTCGAGCGTGAACTCGGCACTTTCGGTCCCGGGTGATTGTCGTCCCGGATGCCGGCCCGCTCATCTACCTGGCGGGCGCGCGCAGATCGAACTGCTGCGGATCCTGTTCGCGGACGTGGTCGTGCCGCGCGTCGTGTACGACGAGGTCACGGTCGCCGGCGCAGGGCTGACGGGCAGCGCGGAGGTTGCGGCGGCCACGTGGATACGCCTCGTCGACCAAGTTCCTGACGCCTCGCTCCTCGGTCGCCTGGACGCAGGTGAGGCGGCGGCGAATCCGCTGGCGGCGGCGTTGGGTGCGATCCTGCTCGTCGACGACGGCGAGGCGCGGGCCGTGGCCGGAGAGCGCGGCATCCCCGTCATCGGGAGCCTGGGCGTGCTGCTCGGTGCGAAGCAACGGGGAAACGTCGCCGCGGTCGGTCCGGTGCTGGACCGGATGGTGGAGTTGGGGATGTTCGTGTCGTCGACGCTCCGGGCGCGGGTGCTCTTGCTGGCGGGTGAGGGCGACGGCGGCAGTTAGAACTCCCCGGGCGGCCTTGGGGACGCTTCGACGTGCGTGGGTCGGGACGCCGAACGAATCACGGCGTTGTTAGCGGATTCGTGAGTTCGAATCTGGGCGGCTACCCGCGCTTCGCCAACTCGTCGCGTGCGGCCGCGGCGAAGGTGTGTAGCCCTCGCGCTTCGAGGGTGGCGAGCAGGCGATCCATCGTGGTGGGCGGCCGCCGGAGGGCACGGGCGTGCTCAACCAGGACGGCGAGGACCGCGTCCGTGTGGGCTCCGAGAAGATCAAGGGCCAGGGCGTCGGGGTGTTGGGCGTGGAGCCCGAACGGCCGCAACGAATCCGCCGGGAAGTCCTGGAGGTTGTAGGTGCAGATGAGTGGCGCGCTCGCCGCTACCGCGGTGCCGACGACGTGCAGGTCCTTCAAGTCGGGGAGGACGATCGACACAGCGTCTGCCCGGAACTCGGCTCGAGGGAACGCTCGCGACATGGCCGCTCGGAGCAACTGAAGCTGCTCCGGCGTCAGGTCCGGACGGTTCCGGCCAAGCGCAGCGAAGCACTCGTCGAGGATTCGGGGCGACCAGATCGGTTCGATCAGGCCGGCCATCCCGATCCGCAGCAGCAGGTCGCGGACCGCCGCATCGTAGAGAACGCAGGCGTCGATCACGACGCGGGTGGGTGCCATCTTTGATCAGTCGTAGAGGCCGAGCTCGTCGGAGAGGCCGGTCAGCTCGTCCAAGGCGCGCTTGCGAGCCTCGTCATCGCGCCGCTTGAGCGCAAGTACGTCGGCGAGCCGAACGCGCCGATGCGTCCCAACCAGCCGGAACGGGAGCTCACCGGCGGCGAGCATCGAGACGAGATGGGGACGTGAGACGTGCAGGAGTGCTGCCGCCTCGTTCGTGGTCAACTCCTCGTCATCGGCCACAACGCGGACTGCGTGGCCCTGGCCGATGGCTTCGAGCACGTCGCCAAGGGCCGAGACAGCGTCCGCCGGCACAGCGATCTCGATCACCCGCCCGGCCCGGTCGGAGACGCGGAGCACGGCATCGGCGGGGCCGGACACCTGTGCCAGCGCCTCGCCCGCCTGTCGAGAGCTTCGGACGGTTTCCCGGTCGGGAGTGGCGTGGATGGACATAGGTGAAGGATAGCCACGAGCCGCGACAAGTGCAATATGTGAAAGTCGACAGCGCCTCGCCGAAGGGTGGGTCCGCGGGCTACCCCGCGGGTATGCCTCCCGGAACCTGGCCGCCAAGCCTTCACGACGCATCCCTGCTCTCGGCCAGCTTCGACTGGCTAAAGGGGGAGGTGGCCATGCGATTCAGGGCCACTCCCTGGTATCTTGGGGACCTCCCGGTCGAGGAAACCCAAGACCGACGTCCGCCAGAGTCCAGCGTCTGCCGAGAACAAGCCGACATGCCCGGCGCGCGGAAAGACGACCAGTTCCGAGGGGCCGGCGAGCGCCTTTTGAATCGAGGCCACCTCGCTCAGGTGCACCCGTGGATCCGCCTCGCCGGTGAGCAAGAGCGTAGGGGTGTCCACCCCCGTGGCGAACTCCACCGGCTCCATCGCGAACCCGTTGAAGCCCAGCGAGAGGCCGCCCCACAACGTCAGCAGCGCCGCACCGGGCTGCGCCGAAAGCCCCATCGCTTCGAACCGGTGGCCGACCGTCGTGACCAGCCGGTCGTATGGGTTCTCCAAGACGAGCGCGTCCGCATGGGCCCCCAAGGAGCCCATTGCGCGTAATACCGCAGCGCTCCCCATCGACTTGCCGTACAGGACGACGGGTCCGCGTCGTTGGGTGGTCAGCGCCGCCACAACGGCGGCTTCGGCCCAACCAAGGGTCGTGACGTCGCCGGGTGAGTCGCCGGACCCCGGGAAGTCGACCAGCACCGTGGTCCACCCCGCCCCGTGTAGAACCACTGCTTCGTCGAGTAGATCCGACCTTGTCGCGCCGTATCCGTGGAACAGCAGCACGGTGCCTCTTCCGGAGCCGGTCGCGGTCCACGTCGATACCCCGTCATCCAACGACGCTACCGCTTCGAGTCCCACGGCGGAGGGCTCGCGGGTCAGTTCAGGGCGAGGCACCACCACGCCGGTGAACGCGACTCCGATCCGCTGGAGCCAGGAGAGTGCCTCCGGGTTCGCGGTTTTCATGCCGTCCGCAGCGAAGTGGGTGAAGCGCCACGCGTGGGCCGCAACGACGCCATTGGCGAGGACAAACACCGTGCAAACCGCTGTGAGCGCCCAATGGCGCCGGTCCCTCGCGTCCACGAGCACCTCGACCCGAGCATAGGCACAATTTGCCCTCTCCGCACCCGGCGCGCGCACACGACGCCCGGCTGAGGGCCGCATCCGCCGCATCCGCCACAGTCCGCCCCCGATACACTCAACATCCCATGGATCCCCGATGTTCGCCCCCGCGCTCACCTTCCTCGACGAGCTGGCTCAGAACAACAACAAGCCGTGGTTCGAAGCGAACCGCAAGCGCTATGAACGCGACGTGAAGGAGCCTGCGGTGGCGTTGGTCACGGCGCTCGCGCCTCGGCTGGCGGCGCTGTCGCCCCATCTCCGTGCGGTCGCGACTGGAACGGGCAGCTCTGTCTCCCGCATCCACCGAGACACCCGCTTCTCCACCGACAAGTCACCCTACAAAAACTATGTGGGCATGCACTTCACGCACAGCGCGGGGAAGGAGGCGCCCGGCTTGCACCTCCACATCTCTCGCGGTGACTGCGGCGTGGGGCTCGGCGTGTGGATGCTCGAGCCCCCGGAGCTGCTGAAGGTGCGCACCCGGATCAGCGAGGGCCGCGACTGGGCTGGCGTCCGCGCGGCGCTCGACGCGAGCGGGTTCCGCTTCATCGGGGAGGCGCTCAAGCGGGTGCCCAGGGGTTTCCCCGCCGACCATCCCCACGCCGCCCATCTCTGTCGCAAGACCTTCGGCGTCGGGCGCTCCGTCGACGTCACCCTGCCCCAGGATCAGCTCGTGGACGCAGTCACAGCGGCATGGCGGGCTGGCTGGCCGCTGATGCAGTTCACGTGCGCGGCGTTGGGCGTGCCGCTGTAATCGTGAGGATCACGACCTCCGGAGGGCGGTTGAATCGGATGGGCAGCACGCTCGTGCCGATACCCGAGGTCACGTAGACGGGCAGCCCGTCGACGGTCAGCTGGCCGTACCACGACATCCTCCCGAGCAGCGCTTCGGTCACCCAGGGAATGTTCACCTGGCCCCCGTGAGTGTGACCGGCGACGAGCAACTCCGCCCTCCCGGCCAGCGAGCTCGCGACGTCCGGGCCGTGGCTCATGGCCAGGACGGGAGCGCCGCGCGGCACGTCGTAGAGCGCCGCCTCGACCGCAGCGTGCCGCGTGAGCAGGTCGCCGACACCGACCAACCAGAAGGTCTGGTCGCCCGAACGCAGGGCAACCGCGCCGTTGTCATGGACTGCGATGCCCTCCTCTTGGAGCGCCTCCTTGATGAGGTCCTCGTCGTTCCACCAGTCATGGTTGCCGAGCACGGCGTGAACTCCGAGGGGCGCCGGAATGCGGCCGAGGAAGGGCGCCCACTCGCTGGTCGCCACGTGACGCCCCCCGGGAACCGCGTTGATGTCGTAGTCGCCGAGCAGAAGCACCAGATCGGGCTTCGCCGCGGTCACGACGCCCGCGATCGCCTCGACGCGCGCCGGGTCCACTCCTGGCGAACCCACATGCAGGTCCGCGATGAGTGCCACGCGCAGCGGTTCGCTCGGCCAGTTCGCCAATTCGACCCCCGCCTCGCGCACGAAGAGCAGCCGCGGTTCGACGCCTGCCGCCCAACCAAGCCCGCAAAGACCCACGCCCATCACCGCCAGCGGTAGTCGAAACCAGATTGCGCTCATGCCCCATCGTCACCCGCGGCCGTGCACCTGCCGCAGCTGACCCGTGCAAGCGGCGTGCAAGCCCAGCGGCGGCGGCGGCCTACGAGCAATACCGCACCAAACAGGGCCGCAGCACCCGCCCCACCGCCGACGCCACACACCCCAACGGCCAACGACACGTCGTAGTTCTGGTCCACTTCGTCCGGCGCGTTCGGCTCGTCGAAAGGGGCGTCCTCCGATTCAGTGTCGGCGTCGGCATCGGCATCAGTATCGGCATCCGTGTCGGTGTCGGTATCGGTATCGGTATCGGTGTCGGTGTCGGTGTCGGTGTCGGTGTCGGTGTCCCCGCCGTACATCTCCTCCCAGCTCAGGACCGGCGTGAACTCTTCGATAAAGCTGAGGAAGTGATCGACACGGGCGCCGCCGGTGGCCCCGTTGGTGCACGGATTCCCACCGTCGATGGCGTAGACGAAGCCATTCACCGCCGCCAGTTCGTACATCCCGTCGCCGAGGATTTCCAAGCCCGCGCCGCCAGAGTCGCCATAGCAGACGTTCTGGTTGTCGGCCGGGTCGTAGGCGTACAGCAGGGTGGTGTCGATGTCGTAGAGGGGGAGATCAGCGAAACGCTTGCGACCGCTGTCACTGGCGTTGTCGGAGGTGACGCCCCAGCCGACGTACCGATAGTCATCGCCGATCTGCGAGTTGCGTACCGTGTCCTTGTTGACCGGCATCGGGTCGATCGAGGTGATCCGGCTGGAGAGTTGCACGACGGCGATGTCGTAGAAGCTGTTCTCGCCATCCCAACTGGAGTGGGTCGTCCACTTCGCCACTCGCGCATAGTCGTCGATTCCAGTGTTCGACGAGATGTTCGTTCCGACCATCACGTAGTGTTCATCGAGGCCGTAATCCCGCTCGTTGTCGGTGAAGCCGTCCGCGCAATGCGCGGCGGTGAGCACGAACTTCTCGGCGATAAGCGTGCCCGAGCAGAAGGCGGTGCCTTCGCCGCGGCTGTTCTGCGAAAACAAGATCACGACTTGCGGGTAGTCGCTGGTGGGGTCCCCATTGACGATGGGGGGCGGCGCGGCGTCAGAAGCTTGGGCGAGGGCGAAGGCCAGGAGCATGGGCCCCTCCGGAGCGTCGATCATAGCCCGCTCGTTGCGGTCGCGCGCGGTGCCGCGGGATAGGCGATCACGCGCCGAGAATACTGTGGTCCTGCTCCTTGCCGCCTGCGCGACGTTGACGCCGACTTGGATCGAGGCCCCCGCCTGCGACGCCGAGCCGTACGCATGGTCCGACGACCTGTTGTCATGGATCAGTCAGGGGCAGGGGGATGGCGGTTTCGCGGTCGATCCCCCTGGCGACGCGGCGACGCTGGTTGAAGGTAATTACAGTCCGTACTCCGGGTCCTTCTCTTGGGAACGCACCTACGGCGACGATCATTACCGAACGCGCGATGTCGTGGAAGACGGGTTCGGCACCGCCTGGCACAACGGCGATCTCGACATCGAGTATGTCGCGACCACAACCGATCGCCTCGACGAGGCGACGCGCGTCGGGCTCCGCGTCCAGCGCGAAGGTTGTGACCAGCAGTGGTGGACGTGGGACCCCGGCGCAGCCGGCGCCGACTACACCCGGTTCAGCGGGACGTTTTCACGGGACGCCCTGGAGTGGGTCGCGGATGTAGCCGATGTCGAGTGGTCGGGCACCCAGGCAGGGGATGGTTCATCGGTGGAAGACTACGTCGCCGCCGGGATCGAGCAGCACTACGACCGCAGCGTCGATGGCACGGCGGAGCGCACCTTCGTTCAGGACGACGGCACTTACACCTACGAAGGGTCCGAATCCCGGGCGTGGAACGGGGACCGCTCGCAGGATTACGACATCCTGCAAGGCGGCACAGAGCTCTGTTCCGTCGAGGCGGAGTTCGAGTACTCGGGCGAAGGCGACGCCCACTACGACTGCCGAAACGACGACTTCGACTGCGAGTACGTGGTCGACGACGAGGGCGCCTGCACCTACACCTGCACCAACGACCAAAAAGGGGAATGTTAGCGGCCTCCGGCCTCCGTCAATACGGCGCCGCTGCACACCGCAGCCCGATCGTCCCGTCGAAGTCCGGGGCATGTTCGTGCGAGTTCGCAGCGATCGGGCAAGCCACCGCGGAGCCGGTGTAGTACGCACAGCCGCGTTTGCTGGTGAGTGGCATGCCCTCGCGGACGTCGTCGCCGGCGAAGCGCACAATCTCGGCGTCGTCGATGGTGAGCGTCACCGCAAGGTAGGTGTCGGCCAGCGCGGACGAGGGCGAGTCATTGACAAGGTATCCCGCCATGAAGATGTCGTCGGGCCGGGTGAGACCCTCCGCGTCGAGGCTCACCAGGCCCTCGGCATCGACCTCGGGTTGCAGCGGAGAAAACACCGCGCCACGGTAGACCAGCCAGGAGACATCGCCATCCGTGGATCGGAGCCGACCATCCGCCGCGACCTCGATCCCGTGGCCTTCAGCGTGCGCCCGTGCAAACCAGGCGTCGCGATCGCTGTCCTCCTGAGGGTCAACCCACTCCCAGGCGTTCCCAATCTGGTCGTACACTCCGAAGGGGCTCACACATCCCGGGGCGGAGCCGGTGAGTTGGAGTTCGTCGAACAGGGGTACCCCCAGGCTGTCGGGCAGCAGGCATACGCCGTCCTCCGCCGCGTTTCCGTAGGGGAAGCGCTGCCCACCGGCGCCAACCAGCCCATCCCCGGCGTCCTCCCACTCGGTATCGGTCGCCAGGTGTTTGTAGCCGACGACCTCGCCAGTATTTGACAGCACCGGCGTCGCTTCGCAGGCTGCGCGGGCGCCGAGGAAGGTGATGGCCATCGTTGGCAGAGCGCCCGCCACGCTTTGGTAGCTCCCGTCCCCGCTTACCTCGAAGGCGTCGATACAGTAGATCGGGGCATCCGCGGGAACCGGCACCATGCCGGCCGAGCAGCGGGTGCCGGGCGCCGCGGTGTCGCCCGTTTCCGCCGCCGTGTCACCCGTTTCCGGTGAGCTGTCGCCGGTGTCGCTGCCGGTTTCGCCCGTCGCCGCGCTGTCCGTGGTGTCGCGACCCATATCGGTCGTTTCACGCGCCCCTGAATCGGTCGCGGGGGCGACGCATCCGGTCGTGAGCGCGAACCAGGACCTCGTCGCCAGAATCCACACCAAAACTCCCGCCGACACGATGATAGCCCATCCACGGAGGCGTCATGTCCCGCGTCGTCATCACCTACTGTCAGAGTTGAGGGTACCTCCCGCAGGCCAGCCGTGCGCTGGAATCGCTGCGGGAGGAGTTGGAGATTGAGGCCGAGCTGGTCCCGGGTCGGGGCGGCATCTTCACGGTCGAGGTCGACGGTCGGGTCGTCGCGAAAAAAACGATCGAGGGCTTTCCGACCACGGAAGCGATCGTGCATGAGGTTGCCCGGGCGTTGAGGTAGACGCCCGGGACTACCGCGTCGTCGCCGCGTCGATGGCCGCATCGACGCTGTCGAACATTCGCACGGCGTGGGCCTCCTGCAGCCCGGCCCTCTCGATGAGCTTCGCCGGCTGGGCCTGCACGCCGGCCAACATGACCGACGTGTCCGTTCCATCGAGTCGCGCGAGCGCTGACTCCAGCCCAACCAGTCCGGTGGCGTCCATGGCAGGGACCGAGCTCATGTCGAGGATGACCACCCGCGAGCGAGACGCCACCGCGTCGAGTGCGCCCATGGCCTTCTGGGCGGCGCCGAAGAACAACGGTCCGGCGATCTCGTAGAGTACGACGCCCGGCGGGAGCGGCCGTCGTAACGCTGGATCGCCGGCTTCGAGGACCCGTGACCCGCTGATCTCGGCCATCCGCCGCATGAAGAGCAGCGCCGCGAGCATGATCCCCGTGGTCACCGCGACGACCATGTCGAAGAAGACCGTCAGCGAGAAGCACGCGAGCAGCACCGAGACGTCGGACTTGGGCGCGACGCGGAGGATGTGGCGAAAGTGTGCGATGTCCGCCATGTTATAGGCGACCAGCAGCAGCAGGGCGGCCAGCGCGGGCATCGGCAGGTAGGACAACAGCGGCGCCAGTGTCAGCATCGCCCCGAGCACGAATAGCGCGTGGACCGCGCTGGCGATCGGGCTGCGTGCGCCAGACCGGATGTTCGTGGCCGTCCGCGCAATCGCGCCCGTGGACGCGAACCCGCCGAAGAACGGGCCCACGACGTTGGTCGCCCCCTGGGCCATCAGCTCCGCGTCTGAGTCGTGGCGAGTTCCCGCCATTCCATCGGCCACCACCGCACTCAAGAGGGACTCGATGGCGCCGAGCATGGCGATGGCGAACGCCGCGGGGAACAACGCCTCGATGAGCGGCACGCTGAGTTGGAGGGGCTGGCCGTCCCCACCGGGGTAGCGCCACGGCGGCAAGAACGTCGGGAGCGACTGGGGGATGCCTTGACCGCCCGGGTAGACGAACCGCGAGCCGATGGTGTCGACGTCGAGCCCGAGCGCGACCGCCACCACGGACGCGGCCAGCAGCGCGACCAACGGGGACGGGATTCGTCGGGTGAGCCGCGGCCAAAGTAGCAGGACCGCAAGCGTGAAGACGCCGAGCCCGACGCTGTCGCCGGACGCCTCGGGAAGCGCGGCGACCAGCGCGCCAACGTGCTCGGCGTAGTGTTCGGGCGTCGGAAAGTGCACGCCAACGAGGTCCTTGAGTTGAAGCGTGGCGATGACGACGCCGATCCCGGCGGTGAACCCCGTCGTGACCGGATGGGGAATCCACTGGATCAGGCGCCCCATGCGGGCAAAGCCCAAGAGCAGCAAAAGCGCGCCCGCCATCACCGTGGCGATCATCAATCCACCTGGGCCGTACCTGGCGCTGATGGGTGCGAGCACCACGACGAAGGCCGCAGTGGGCCCCGACACCTGCGTCGCGGAGCCGCCGAGGAGTCCGAAAACACCCGCTACAATCGCCGTGTACAGGCCGTGCTGGGGTGGCATGCCGCTGGCTATGGCCAGCGCCATCGACAGCGGCAGGGCGACGATGCCGACGGTGATTCCGGCCAGCACGTCGGCACGCAGCATTGCCAGCGAGTATCCGGCCGCTATCGCCGCTCTGAGCGCCGCTGCGGGCTTCGCGCCGACGTCCAGCGCCGAAAGGGTCGATTCGTAACGATGGCGCAGGCGGCGGAGCACGGCTTTGCCGTATCACCGGCTGCTACACGCGTCGTAACCAAGCCCCAAACACCGGCAGCCCCTCCTTCCCGAACTTCGCCTGGTACCCGGTGACAATGTCGTCGGGCCACGGCGCGCCTGCCCCGCGGATGTCGTTGCTGGTGCCGAGGAGCGACCAGCTGGTCGAGATCGCGACCGCGCCGACCAGCGCCAACTGGTGGCCGTCAAAATCGGTTTTGAGGCGAAGCTCACCGCCGGGCGCGACGAGGTGAGCCGCGCCCTCGAGGAAGCCCGGCGTGATCAGGCGGTGCTTGGCATCGCTGGGATGCGACCACGGATCGGGGTGATTCACGTGGATACCCGCCAGTTCCCCGGGCGCAAAGAGCTGCTCCACCTCGAACCAGGAGTAGCGCACGACCCTGGCATTGGAAGCCCCCGCCGCGCGCACCTTTTCCGCGGCCTGCACGCAGCGCTTGTAGCGGATTTCCAGGCCGATCCAGTCTCGGTCTGGCGCGCGTGATGCGGAATCGGCCAGCCAGCTTCCGTTGCCCACACCCAGCTCCAGGTGCCGGGGTGCATCGCGACCGAATTCCGTGTGCCAGCCCCCTCGGCGCGATGGCGCCTGCTCGGCCGCGATGATCTCCTTCCCGAAGCGCTCATGGTCGTGCCGGTACGGGTTCACCTCGTGGCGATTGCTGGGGCCGTGGGCGCGGGTGGAAAAGGGGGCAGCGCTCTGGCCGGGGCGGCGGTTCATCGCCACGCGGGGCTATCGCGGCGGGTTAGGTCAGGGCTGCCATGATCGACGACATCCTCAGGGCCAAGCGCGCCGGCCAGCGGCTATCCGACGAGCAGGTTGCTGCCTTCGTGCGTGGCGTCGTCGATGGCACGGTATCGAGGCCGCAGGCGGCAGCGTGGCTGGCGTTCGTGTTCGTGCAGGGCATGGACAACGGCGAAGCCGTGGCGTTGACGCGCGAGATGACGAACTCCGGTGCCCGTCTCAGCTGGCCGGGTATCGAGGGTCCCTTCGTCGACAAGCACAGCACCGGTGGCGTGGGCGACAAGGTCAGCCTGGTTCTGGCGCCGCTGTGGGCCGAGCTGGGCTGGCGGGTGCCGATGATTTCCGGCCGCGGGCTCGGTCACACCGGTGGCACGCTGGACAAGCTGGAGGCGATCCCGGGCTTTCGGACGGACCTCGACGACGACGCCCTCCGCCGGGTGCTCGGCTCCGTCGGCGCGTTCATTTCGGGGCAGACGGGGGAGCTCGCTCCGGCCGATCGGGTTTTGTATGCGCTTCGGAACGAGACGCAGACGGTGGAGTGCATCCCGCTCATCGTGGCCAGCATCCTGTCGAAGAAGCTGGCCGAGGGGCTCGATCGGCTGGTGCTGGACGTCAAGGTCGGCGCGGGGGCGTTCATGAAGACCGAGGCCGAGGCCCGCACCCTCGCCGAGGCCATGGTGGCGGTTGGCAACGGCGCCGGGGTCGCCACCAGCGCCGACCTCACCGACATGGAGCAGCCCCTCGGCATCGCCGCTGGCAACGCAAACGAGGTGCGAGAGGCGATGGAGACTCTTCGCGGGGGCGGGCCCCCGGACCTGCGGGCGCTGACGTTGTCGCTTGCGCGCCACCCCGACGCCGCCCGCGTACTGGACAGTGGCGCCGCCTACGCCCGATTCGAGCAGATGGTGCAGGCGCAAGGCGGGCGGCTCGACGAGCTTCCGGGGGGTGCTCCCGCCGAGGAGGTGCTCGCCGCCACGGTTTCAGGGGTGGTCACCCGCTGTGATGCGCTCGCCATCGGCCGCGCGGCGTTCGTTCTGGGCGCCGGGCGCCTCCGCGCCGAGGATACCGTCGACCCTCGCGTGGGCGTGCTCGTGCACAAAAAGGTCGGCGACCGCGTGGAGCGCGGCGAGCCGCTCGCGACGCTCCAACACGCCGAAAAGAACCTGGAAAGAGCACGTCACGCCCTGGCGGGCGCCTTCTCCATCGGTCACAGTGCCGCGCCGCGCCCCCTCTTCTACGCCCGCATCGAGGCTCCGTCGTGATGCTCCTTTTCGTTGTTTTGACCGCCCTCGCCGACGATGCCGCACCGGCATCCGCGCCGTCCTTGCCGACGCCCGTACCGGTTCCCAGCGCCCCGGTCGCGCCGCTTCCCCCTGGCTACGTGGCGCCCGTCCCGCACCCGTCCGTCGATCCGCTGATGCCCCAGTCCTATCGGACCGTGCCGCGTGGCGACTACCCCTGCAAAGTGCGCATCCTGGTCACGGCCGCAGGGACGGTCAAAGACGTCGAGAACATCGAGTGCAACGAGGAGGCCTACTACGCCCTGGCTACCGCCATCGTTCAGTGGAAGTTCGATCCGGCGCTGCAAGACGGGCAGCCGGTGGCCGGCGAACTCGTCTACGAAAACACCTTTTCCGTTCAGAGTTACCTGCCGCGAAAGCACATCGTCGGCTTTGTCGGGGCGGTCGCGAGCGCCGGCGGTGCCGGTTGGTTCGGCGCCGACGCCCGGGTGCATTTCGGCGAGCAGTTGAGCTTCTCGGGTGGGGTCTCCTTCGACCAGGACTTCCTCCCCGGAAGCAACGACCCCATCTGGGTCCCCAACGTGCAGGTCGACGTTGCGATTTCCAGCCGGCGTCGGCACTTCGAGCACCGCGGCATCTTCGGCTTCGCGGTCGGCGGCTTCGGCGACGGGTATGGCTCGGTGGGTATGCTGGCGGCGTTCCGCGGCGAGCTGATGACCCCTGTGCCGGGCCTTTCACTCGGCGGGGACGCGGGAATTTCTCTGTTGTTCGCCGACTCGCTCACCATCTCCGACGTGGGGATCTGGCAGCGTGACGGGAAGAATCCCATCTACCCCTGGCTCCGCGCCTCGGTCATCTGGTACGCGCCCCTTCCGAAGGACCGCTTCGTCGTGGTGCCGCGTGAGCACGACCCGACCGTCTACGAGGCGGTCATTCCGCCGCCGGACCCGCCCATCGACACCGGCCGGGCCTTCGACGGGGTCTACAGCCTGCATTGGTCGGAGATCGAAGCCAGCGCCGGGGACAACACCCCGGTCAGCGAGGCCTTCGCGCTCTACCCGCCCGGCGTGTACCGCTGTGACATCCGCGCGCTCATCAACAACGCCGGCCGGGCCGAGGTCGCGCGCGCCGAGATCTGTCCGAAAGCGGCGCGAGAAGCGGCAGAAAAGAACGTCTTGCAGTGGGAGTGGTCGGAAGGCCAAGCCTACGACGCCCTCAAAAAGGCCAAGAAGGCGCCGGAGGCCCGCGCCGACGCCCGCGTCCAGGCGCTGTTCCCGGCGCCGATCTTCGTCCGTCGCGACGACGCCGAGCCGGTGCCAGCCGCGTCGGTGCAGGTGCTCGAAGACGGCGTCGCGAGGCCCCTGCCGCGGCGTGTCGCGACACCAACGGTATGGGTTTCCACCTTCATACCTCCCGATTGGGGCCAGACCCGGCCCACGGGGTCGTGTTTTGTGGACGTCGATCTCGACGACACCGGTCGCGTGACCAAGATGCGCTGGGCATCAGGCGAAATCGAAGTGAGCGGCCAGGTACTCGAGGCCCTACAGGGTTGGGTTTTCTTCCCGATCATCGTCGTGGGAGAACGAGTGGCTGCTCGGGTTCGCCTGTCCATGTGTGAGTACTAGGCGGTGCGCCGCCTGCTCCAGGGGCACGCCACCTTTCGACGCGAGTACGTTGCGGGCGCGGGAGCGCTGCTTCAGAAGCTGGCGAGTGAGCACCAGTCGCCAGGGGCGCTCTTCGTCGGCTGCAGCGACAGCCGCGTGGTGCCCGAGCTCCTGACCAGCTCGGCCCCTGGCGAGCTCTTCGTGGTGCGGAACATCGCCAACGCGGTGCCGCCGCTGAACCACGCCGACGCCAGCGTGGGCGCGGCGCTCGACTACGCCATCGACGTGCTTCACGTCGAGCACGTGATCGTTTGCGGCCACTACGGCTGCGGCGGCGTCAACGCCGTGCTCAGCGGCCACAAGAAGCTGGCCCGGCTGCCGTCCTTGTACGAGTGGCTCGACCACCTGGCGCCGGCAATCCTCGGCTCCCGCTTGGAAATGGTGGACCCCGAAGAGCAGTGGCGAGCGGCGGTCGAGGCCAACGTCGTGCAGCAGCTCGCCAACCTGAGCACCTTCGCCGCGGTCCGCTCGCGGCTGGACGACGGAACGTTGTCGCTGCACGGGTGGGTCTATGACCTCCATTCTGGCGGGGTGACCGTCTACGACAGCGTCGGGGAGCGCTTCATCGCCGCGGCCCGCGCTGCCGAGGAGCTGTCGGGATGAACATGCGCCTGATGTCGGCGGTCGGCCTCATCGTGATGGTGCTCCTGGCATGGTTGATGAGCGAGAACCGCCGCCACGTGCCGTGGCGTGTCATCGGGTGGGGCCTGACCCTTCAAGTCGGGTTCGGCCTCATCGTCTTGTCGCCCGCCGCCCAGGAGTTCTTTTTCACCTGGATCGACGCGGGAGTCCGCACGCTCATCGGCTTCGGCGAAAAGGGTGCTGACTTCGCCTTCCAATCCGTCGAGCCGCACCAGATCGCGGGCCCGGATGGCAAGCTGAGCTTCTACGCCGGGCACATTTCGCCGCCGGTAAAGACCTTCGCCTTCTGGATCCTGCCGAGCATCATCTTCTTCTCGGCGCTCATGGCCGTCAGTTACCACATCGGGCTGATGCAGAAGGTCGTCCACGGCATGGCCTGGCTGATGTTCCGGACGATGGGCACCAGCGGCGCCGAGACGCTCTCGACGGCAGCCAACATCTTCCTTGGGCAGACCGAAGCGCCGCTCCTCGTCAAGCCCTTTCTGGCCCGGATGACCCGAAGCGAGCTCTTCTGCATCATGCTCGGCGGCTTCGCAAACACTGCTGGTGGCGTGCTCGCAGCGTATGTCGCCTTCCTTCACGACGTGCCCGGGATCGCGGGTCACCTCGTCACCAGCAGCATCCTGAGCGCGCCGGCGGCGCTGGTCATCGCCAAGGTCATGGTGCCCGAGTTGCACACGCCGGAGACGGCGCGCGACATGGGCCTGCACGACGAACGCCCCGATGGCAACGTCATGGCCGCGGCCGCGCGCGGCGCCAGCGAGGGGATGCAGTTGGCGATCAACGTCGCGGCGATGCTCATCGCCTTTGTGGCGCTGATGGCGATGGCCGATTGGGCGCTGGGGCTCATTCCTTTCGGCGCCGAGCCGCTGTCGCTGTCGCGGATTCTGGGCTGGGCGTTCACCCCGATGGCGTTCGTGATGGGGGTGCCGTGGCCGGAAGCCGGCGCGGTGGGCCAACTCTTGGGCGAAAAGCTGGTGCTCACCGAGTTCATCGCCTACATCGACCTGGGCAAGCTCCAGGCCAGCGACAACCCGCTGTCCGCGCGGAGTGCCGTGATCGCAAGTTACGCGCTGTGCGGGTTCGCCAACTTCGCCAGCGTGGGCATCCAGCTTGGCGGAATCGGTCCGCTGGCCCCGCACCGAAAGGACGAGTTGGCCACACTTTCTATCCGCGCGATGCTCGGCGGGTCGCTTGCGACCTTCATGACGGCCTGCGTTGCGGGCATGATGACGCCGTGATCATTCTATGAACGACCTCGTCCAACTCCACACTTGCGAACCCATCGACGCCGGGCGCATCGAGCGGGAGCTGCGCACGCGGGTCGACACCCGGTGGCTGCACCGCTGGGCGCGCCTGAGCGTGGCGGTGACCGGGCCGTGGCGCCCTGCCGACATCTGGCCGGGCGGGCTGGAACGACTGGTCTGGTCGGCGACCTTTTCGTACCCGGACGGCGGGTTCTTCACTGAGGCCGGCGAGCACGCCGCGGGTGAGCAGAACGGCCTGGCGCGGCGGCAGGCGCCGATCCACCCTGCGGAGATGGTGGGCCCGGCCTTCTCGGCGGCGTTGGTGCTGTGGCACAGTGATGCCGGCCGCACGACGTGCGCGTCGATGTGGCGACAGCGCCACCTGCGGTGGAGCTTGCGACTTGATGACGGGCAGCGGCTGGCTCGATGCGACGGGGAGCGGGTGGTGATCGAAGCGCCGCCGCGGCACTTGCCCGAAGTCGATCGGGTCGGGGTGCTCATCGGCGGCTGGACGCGGCTGCTCGGCGAGTTCCCTGCCATCGAGGGTCGTGAGCGATTGATGTTTGTCGACACCTTGGAGGCGCTGACCGCCGAGGCGAAGACGGAGTCGTTGTACGCGGGGGGTGCCTGGGCAGGGGAGCGGGTTCGGGCGTATGCGCGGGGGTAGGCTGGCCGGACCTGCAGCCTTGGTGCTCTTGCCGCTGTGCGCTTGCGAGCCAATTGCGCCGACCGTCGGCCCGCCGACGCTGTCCCCCGACGCCACCATCCCCGCCGTCATCCGCGCCACCTGGACCGCCGAGGTCGGCACCACGACCTGGTTGGAGATCGGCCTCGACGGCGAGCTCGTGCGCACCACGGCGGCCAACTCGGTCCCGGAGACGACTGTACTCGGACTCAAGGCCGGCCGCCTCTACGCTGCTCGGGCCGTCGCCGAGAACGAAGCGGGGCTGCGAAGCTGGTCGGAGGAAGTCACGTGGACGACAGCAGCCGCCCCCGCCCAGCTTCCGGCGTTCACCGTGAGCGATGCCGATCCCACCGCTTGGGGCGCGGAGGGACCCTTCCTGGTGCCTGTTTTGCAGGCGAGCGCGACCTTTGTCACCTTCATCGATCGCGACGGCGACTACGTGTGGTGGGAAACCATCGAGCCCGGCTTCATCATGCCGAGCGTGCGCATCACCGCCGATCGGCGGCACGTGCTTTACGAAGTCAATGACGTCACCTACACCCACCCCGACGCCGGCGTGCACGTCGTGGCACTCGACGGATCGGAGCGCAGCTTCACCTCCGCGCCCCTCGTCCACCACGATGGCATCGACCTTCCAGACGGGCGCGTCGCATGGCTCGAACACGAGGAGCGAGAGCTCGTCGACGAGGATGGCACCCTGCAGTGGACCTCCGGCGACGTGTTGATGGAGGCGGAGCCCGGCGCCGCGGCCGGGAGCGCGGAGCGCGTTTTCTCTTGGCTCGACGACTGGGGGCATCTGCCCTGGCCGGGTTGTACCCACATGCAGGAGACGCCCTACGATGGGCGCTCCTTCGATTGGACCCATACCAACTCATTGGGGTACGACGCGGCGTCTGATGACTACCTTCTCCTGTCGCACCATACCGACGCGCTGGTGAGGATCGACCGCGACGCCGGTGCACCGGTATGGCAACTGGGCGGGCGTTTTGGTGAGTTCACCGACGTGGCCGGGGACGTCATCGATCCCGACCAATCGTGGAAGGTCGACGGCCCCGCCGGGACCTGGTGGAGTCATGGCCACATCGGCGAGTTCTGGGAGGGTGGCTTCGCGCTTTTCGACAATGGGCCGCACCACGTCCGCCCGGTGTCCCGCGCGGTTGTGTATCAGTACAACGAGGCGGAAAAGACGGTGGAGCAGACCTTCAGCTTCGAGTCGGAGAACGAGAGCTTCTCCCCGGCCCTGGGCGATGTCCGTCGGCTACCGAACGGGAACTGGCTGGTGGTCTGGTCCCTCGAAGGGATGCTGACCGAAGTGACGCCGGAGGGTCGAGTGGTGTGGCGGGTACGTTCGGAGCTGGGGAGCGCGCTTTTGCGGTCCGGGTATCTGGAGAGTGCCGAGATGGTGGGGGAGTAGTTCCCCATGCCGCCGCTTCGTCGGCTCCCGGAGCCATGAAACGCTCCAGGCGGCATGGGGGACTGCGGTGAGGGGGAGAGGGCGGCGAGCCCTCTTCCCCGTTTCTTGGTAGCCCCTACGGTACCCCCGAAAGCCCCGCCACCAGGTGTGAGAAGCCGAAGGCCACCCCGATCGACGCGTTGGCTTCCCACGTAGCCTCGTGGTCGGCGTCCAGAATCGAGAGGCGGCCCCCGGAACCCCAGGCGACGAGGTGTCCGCCCTCGGCGATCGGATCCACGTTGCCCAAGAGCGGCGCCGCGGTGTGCCTGTCTCCGTCGTAATTCCAACGCCGGGCGTACTCGCGGGTGCGCAAGTCCAAGCTGTACTCGACGGCCTCGCTGTAAGAATCGGGTCCGGGCGGCCGGTTGTTGAAGACGACGAAGCCGCCGTCCGTCGGGAGCACGGAGTGCTGGGGTCCGAAGCCCTCGCCGGCGGTCAGCACGACGTCGGAATCCGGGCCGCCGATGGTCGCGACCAGCGCCCCGGTCGCGCCATGCACGACCATGAGGCTGTCATAGGTATAGCTGGATAGCCAGTAGTTGTTGTCAGCATACACCAGGCTGTTGAGATGGGTCCAGTCCTTGCGGCCCGAGGCCGCCAAGGGCATTGCCGCCACGCCTTGGGGCTCGCCAGCATCCCAGGTACTCCAGCGCGTACTGCTGAGCCCGTCGAGCGTGTACTCCACGATCGCGTCACCCTCGACCTCGAAGCCCTGCGCTTGACGAACATCACGCACGATCGCGGCGTAGCCGCCGGTGGGAAGCTCGTAGAAGTCGTGGTGGGCATCGACCGCGAGCGTCAAGGTGGGCTCCCCGCCCGCGATGGGCAGCCGCGCGATGACCACGGTCGGGCCGGTCTCCGGGAAGGTCGCCATCACCAGCACCGCCCGCCCGTCGTTGCTCAGCCGCGCCTGGGTCAGCGGCACCACCGACGGCGGCATCTGAACCCACCAAACCGGCTGTCCATCGCCGTTGTAGAGGACCGCGTACCCGGCGGTCCCGACCATCGTCGGAACCAGGACCAGGCCGTCGTACGTCCCGCCCACCGTGAGCCAGGGGACGTCCACCGGGGCGGGCTCGGGGTCGAAGGTCTGATCTGCAGAGACCCGCGCTCCCGACACCGCGCGCCAGTGCCAGGTGGCGTCGGGGCTCAGGCCGGCCAGGACTACCGAATGCTCCAAGCCGTCCTCGGACGTGGCGCCGCCAACGCGCTTGCCGTACGTTTCGTCGAACCCGAACTCGAGCGACGCATCCGCGGCAGTTTCGGTCTCCCAGGACACGGTCAAGACCGCTCCGGTAGCGTCGTCAACGTGGATGTCGAGATCGAGGAGCGTCGCGGAGGCGTCAGGCTCGGCGCAGGCGATGAGGATGACGATCATGCCACGATAATGCCGGGAACCGCGGAACCGATCGCCCGCGTTTGTCAGCCTTCGGTCAGGGCTCGCCGGAAAGCGCCGCCACGGGATGCGCATACGCGAATGTGCTGCCCAGTGGCGTTGCCGCTTCCCAAGTCGGGGTGTGGCTGTCGTCGAGAATCGTCAGGTTGCCGGCGAGACCCCAGGCGGTGAAGTGCCCACCTTCGGGAAGCGGGTCGACGTTGCCCAAGACAGGGGTGAAGAGTGCACGATCGGCGTTGTAGCTCCATCGGCGCGTGTACTCACCCTTCCGCAAGTCCAGCTCGTACTCCACCACTTCGGCCCACGAGTCACCCGGCTCGTTCTTCCGGTTGTTGAACACCAGAAAGCCGCCATCCGTCGGGAGCACGCCGTGCTGCGGACCGAACCCCTCGCCGTCGCCAGCGACGCGCACGTCGCTATTGTCGCCGCCGATGGTCGAGAGCAGCGCGCCCGTGTCGCGCTGAACGACGAAGACTGCCTCGAGCAGGTAGCTCGACAACCAGTAGTTGCCTTCCTGGTAGGCCACGCTGTTCATGTGGGTCCACTCCCGCCGCTCGCTGCCTTCCAGCTCGGGGAGCGAGGCCGGATCGATGTGGAGGCCGAGGTCCCAACTGCTCCAAATCGTCGTGATCTCGCCCGACTCCGATACCTCCACCAGCGCGTCGCCTTCTACCTCGTAGCCAGCAACGTCCCGGATGTCGCGGGCAAGGACGGCGTACCCGCCCTCCGGTCGTTCCATGAAGTCGTGGTGCCCGTTCGGGACAAAAGCGATGGTCGGTTCGCCCCCGGCGAGGGGAAGGCGCACGATGGCCGTGTCGCGCCCCAATTCGGGAAAGGTACCGATCAGCACCACGGCGCGTCCGTCCAGGCTCATCCGTGCCTGCGTCAAGGAAACCGTCGTGGTGGACATCTTGCGCCACCAGACCGGCAGTCCGTCGGCGCGGTAGATTGCAACGTAGCTTTCGCCGACGTGCATCGGCCCGACGACCAGGCCGTCGTAGCTGCCGGTCACCACGAGCTCGGGCAGATCGGCGGGCGCGGCGGCCGCTTCAAAGATCGCGCCTTCCGAGACGACGACGTCCCCTGCGACCGCAGAGATGGCCCGCCAATGCCACGGCGCGTCGGCACCAAGTCCGGCAAGCACGACCGCGTGCTCGAGCCCATCTGCCGAAGACCAACCTTCGACACGTCGGCCGTACCCGGCGTCCGTGCCGACCTCGATCGCCGCGTCGGCGGGCTCTTCCGTCGTCCACGAGACGGTCAGCGCCGTGTGTGACTCCACGTCAACCGAGACCTCGACCTCCAGTGTTTCAACCGGGGTGGTGCCGACGCAAGCCATAAACGACAAGGTGATCATCGTGCCCACAATGCCTCCATAATCGGAAAACCGATCCCTGTTCCGCGTCAATTCGTCGTCAGCCGCACGATTGCGCGTGGGGCGAAGCTCAGGCAGGACCGGCAGCCCAACCACAGGAGCCAGGTGCCGTCTCCCGAAATACCGGAAAAAGAACCACCCTCGGCGTTTTGAAGCCTCGCCGACGCGGCCGACGTTTCCCCTTTGACGCTCATCGACCAGGTCTCGCTGGCCAGCAGCTCGAGGTGGGCGAAGTCCGCTTCCAGCGAGGCGGGAGCGCCCTCGAAGCGGGCGATGGTCAGCTGGTCGAAGCCGTCGGCGAGCACCGGGGCACCGCGCCCGTCGGCGGTCAGCGTCGACCAGTCGAACGCGGGGGCCTCCCCCGCAGGAATCACCAATGGCGCGCCAAGCTCGAGATCAGCGGCGAGCACCAGGGTAGCGCTATCGTTGGCGAAGCTGAGCTCCGTGACGCCGCCTGGTTCGGGGGTCAGCAGCTGGAAACTTGCGGCTGCTTCGGCTTCGTTCTTCAACAGCAGCAGCCATGTGCCTGCCCCGCCCACCAGGTACTCCTCGGGCTCGAACTGGCCGGAGAAGAATGCAAGCTGGTTCAGATGCACCGAGACCGTCCCGAGCGGCGGTTTTCCGAAGGCGCTCAAGGCGATGTCCCCCTGGGTGAGCGTGCCGCCTTCGATCGCGCTGAGCACCTGGGCGGGTTCGAGCGCTTGGAGCCACCACAGCTCGATGGTGCGGACATCGATCGCGCTCACCGCCGTGCCGCGCAGGTCCACGCGGAGGTCCTCCCAGCTGACGAGGCTGTTGGAGCGCTCCGCGATCGCGATGGGTTCGGCGGCGAGCTCGAGGGTCAGCCCGTAGTTGTTCGCGTCGGCGAAAGCGAGCGGCAGGGCGGCGGCGTCGGGGTCGGCCGAGTCTGGCGGGGTGTCGTACGGGCAGGCCAAAAGCGCGACCAGGATCACGGCACTCCCGAGAGCGCGACCACGGGATGGGCGAACCCGAAGGCACTTCCGAGCGGCGAAGCGGCGTCCCACGTCGGCGTGCCGTCGGCGCCGAGGACGGTCAGCCGCCCGGCACTACCCCACCCGATGAACCGGCCCTCGTCGGCCATCGGCTCGACGTTGCCGAAAACCGCGGTGAACACGCTGCGATCGGCGTCGTAGCTCGATCGGCGGGAGAACTCACGCTTGTCCATGTCCAGGGTGAACTCCACCGCTTCGCTCCACAACGGGACCGTGTCGAGGGGCCGGTTGTTGAACAAGAGGAAGCCGCCTTCGGTCGGGATGGGAGAGTGCTGCGGGCCGAAGCCCTCGTCCCCGGCCAGGAGCACATCGGCGTCGGGGCCGGCGATCTGCCCGACCAGCGCGCCTGCCTCACCATCCACCAGAAACAAACAGCGCAGCTGGTAGCTCGACAGCCAATAGATCCCGTCGTCATACACAATGCTGTTCAGGTGGGTCCAGTCGGGGCCGACCCCCTTCACCGTCGGGTACTGATCGAGGTCGCCGGGCTGACGGTCATCCCAGGTACTCCAGACCGGGGTGGTGTCGCCGTCGGCGTCCACGGCGACCAGGACGTCGCCCCGCACCTCTTGCCCCGCGTACGGCCGGGTGTCGTACTGAAGCGTCGCGTAGCCGCCGTCGACCAGCTCGACGAAGTCGTGGTGCGCGTTGCCGAGAGGGGTGATCGCCGCGTCCCCGCCCGCAATCGGGAAGCGATGGAGCGCGGTCTCGGTGCCGTCCAGCGCCGGGTCGTCTGCCATCGCCACCACGGACCGGCCGTCGAGGCTCAGCCGCGCCTGCGTCAGGATATCCAGTTCGTCGGCCAACTTGCGCCACCAGACCACGCGCCCCTCGCCGTCGTACATGGCCACGAAGGTCCCGCTGCCGAGGAGCGGCGTCACCACCAGGCCGTCGTAGTCACCCGTGACCGTGAGCCCCGGGATCTCGGGCGGAGCCCGCCTGGGGAGGAAAAGCTGGTCCGCTGAAACCTCGGTCGCGGCGCCGGTGGAGACCGCACGCCAATGCCACTCATGGCCGGCGGCCAATCCGGCCAGCACCACCGCATGCTCCAGGCCATCCTCCGAAGACCAGCCCACAACGCGGTCTCCGTACTGGTCGTCCCCGCCGTACTCGATGGCCGCATCCGCTGGCCTGTCGGTCGTCCACGCGGCGGTCAGCGCGGTTTCGCTCTCGGCATCGAGGGTAACGGCGGGGGTGAGGGCACCGGCGGCCTCACCGGTGTCGGGGCCGGTGCAGGCGAAAAGAAGGATGAACATGTTGTGTCACTTCCCGGTCGGCTGGCGCGAGACCCCGGGGTCCACGCGAGCGCGGTGCATACCGAGCGCCTGGACGACGGAAGGTCGCAGCTCTTGCGCCGCCCCCGCGTCCACGAGCGCCAAAAGCTCCCGTCGCATGCGCGGGTCCCAGAAGCGGCAGAGGTGGCTCGCGATGCCTTCGAGCACGGCGTCCGGCTGGGGCTCGCCCTCGAAGAACGCCGCGATCTGGTTCGCCATCTTGACCAGCTTGGCGGCGTTCACTTTGCGCCTGGTGTGGGCACCAGCGCCGCTTGCGCCCGTTCGACGTCGGCAAACCGGCGCTGCCACGTGCTCGGCGCCTCGGACAGCGACACCTGCACGGCCGTGACCTTGTACTCGGGGCAATTGGTGGCCCAATCGGAGTTCTCGGTGGTGACCACGTTGGCGCCGCTCTCCGGGTGATGAAAGGTCGTATAGACGACCCCAGGCTGCACCCGCTCGGTGATCTCCACGTGGAGCGTGGTTTCCCCCTGTCGAGACTCGACCCGCACACGATCGCCGGCTTGGATGCCCCGTTGCTCGGCGTCGTGGGGGTGCAGCTCCAGCACATCCTCGTCGTGCCACTCGATGTTCCGGGTGCGTCGGGTCTGCGCCCCGACGTTGTATTGGCTGAGAATGCGCCCGGTGGTGAGCAACAATGGAAAGCGACGGCTGGTACGCTCTTCGGTCGGCACATACTCCGTGACCACGAACCTACCCTTGCCGCGGACGAAGCGATCGATGTGCATGACCGGCGTTCCATTGGGCGCCGCGTCGTTGCACGGCCATTGCACGCTGCCGAGCCGGTCGATCTTGTCGTAGGTGACCCCGGTGAAGGTGGGGGTGAGGCTGGCGATCTCGGCCATGATCTGCGAGGGGTGGTCGTAGTGCATCGCGTAGCCCAGCGCCTGCGCGAATCGAACCGTGATCTCCCAGTCGGCGAGGCCCGTCAGCGGCGGCATCACCTTCCGGACGCGCGAGATGCGCCGCTCGGCATTGGTGAAGGTGCCGTCCTTCTCCAGGAACGACGAACCCGGGAAGAAAACATGCGCGTACTTGGCGGTCTCGTTGAGGAACAGGTCCTGCACGATGACACACTCCATCGCTTCCATCGCGGCGGTGACGTGCTGGGTATCGGGATCGGACTGCACGATGTCTTCGCCCTGCACGTAGAGCGCCCGAAACGAACCGTCGTGCGCCGCGTCGAACATGTTCGGGATGCGCAGGCCCGGCTCCGGGTCGAGCGTGACGCCCCACACCCCTTCGAAGAGCCCGCGTACGGCGCCGTCGCTGACGTGCCGATAGCCGGGAAGCTCGTGGGGAAAGCTGCCCATGTCGCAGGCGCCCTGCACGTTGTTCTGACCGCGCAGAGGATTGACGCCCACGCCGTCGCGACCGATGTTGCCGGTGGCCATCGCGAGGTTGGCGATGCCCATGACCATGGTCGAGCCCTGGCTGTGTTCGGTGACCCCGAGGCCATAGTAGATCGCCCCGTTCCCAGCGCTGCCGTAGAGGCGCGCCGCCCCCCGCACGTCCGCGGCGGGGACGCCCGTGACCGACTCCATCGCTTCGGGCGAGTTGCGTTCGAGCGAGACGAAGGCCTTCCACTTCTGGTACTCGGCCACATCACAGCGTTCGTGGATGTACTCTTCGCGGACCAGACCCTCGGTCACCACCACGTGAGCCATCGCGTTGATGAGCGCAACGTTGGTGCCCGGACGCAGCGGCAAGTGGTAGTCGGCCTGCACGTGGGCCGAGCGGACGAGAGCGGTGGCGCGGGGATCGATGATGATGAGGCGGGCGCCCTGACGGAGCCGACGCTTCATCTGTGACGCGAAGACGGGGTGGGCGTCGGGCGGGTTGGCGCCGATGACGACAATGCAGTCCGCTTTCATGACCGAGTCGAACTGCTGTGTCCCGGCCGACTCCCCGAGTGTCGTCTTCAGACCGTACCCGGTGGGCGAGTGACACACGCGGGCGCAGGTGTCGACGTTGTTGTTGCCGAAGGCGGCCCGCACGAGCTTCTGTACCAGGAAGGTCTCTTCGTTGGTGCAGCGCGAGGACGTGATGCCCCCCACCGACCCACGCCCGTACGTCGCTTGGATGCGCTTGATTTCGCCAGCCGCGTAGGAGAAGGCCTCCTCCCAACTGACCGAGCGCCAGGGGTCGGTGATCTTCGCCCGGATCATCGGGAGCTTCAGGCGGTCAGGGTGAGAGGCGTACCCCCAAGCGAAGCGGCCCTTCACACAGGAGTGGCCGTGATTGGCGTGGCCGTCCTTGTTCGGAACCATGCGCACGACCTCGTTGCCTTGCATTTCGGCGCGGAATGAACAGCCGACCCCACAGTAGGCACAGGTGGTCACCACGCTGTGATCGGGCTGACCGGCCTCGATCACCGACTTCTCCATCAGCGTGGCCGTCGGACAGGCAGCAACACACGCGCCGCAACTGACACACTCCGACGACAAGAAATCACCCGCCCCCGGCGCGATGGTCGAACCGAAGCCGCGTCCCTGCACCGTCAGCGCGAAGGTGCCTTGGGTCTCCTCGCAGGCGCGCACGCAACGTGAGCACACGATGCACTTCGACGGATCGAAGGTGAAGTACGGGTTTGATTCGTCCTTCTCAGCCCTCAGATGATTGTCCCCCTCGTAGCCGTAGCGGACCTCGCGCAGGCCGACGACGCCCGCCATCTCTTGCAGCTCACAGTTTCCGTTGGCCGGACAGGTGAGGCAGTCGAGCGGGTGATCGGAGATGTACAGCTCCATCGTGTTGCGACGAAGCTTGGCCAGCGCTGGCGACTGGGTGTGCACCTTCATCCCGGGCTCGCAGAGGGTGGTGCAGGAAGCGGGAAATCCACGCCGACCCTCGATCTGGACCACGCACAACCGACAAGACCCAAAGGCCTCCAAGCTGTCGGTCGCGCACAACTTGGGTACGCGCACCCCGGCGTCGACCGCAGCGCGCATGACCGAGGTGCCCTTGGCAACATCGACGCGGACCCCGTCGATTTCCAGCCGAACGGTCTCCGGGTGTACGCGGGCGGGCGTGCCGGAGTCGGGTTCTTTTACGGAGTACATGGAACCTGCCTAGGCGGAGGGGGGGACAGCGAGCCCGAAGTCTTCCGGAAAGTGCTGTAGCGCGCTCTTGACCGGGTAGGGCGTCATTCCGCCCATGGCACAGAGCGAGCCCTGCTCGAGGGTGTCACAGAGGTCGCGCAACAGCGACAGCTGCGCGTCTCGACGCGGACCGCCCGCCAGCAGGCGATCGATGACCTCCACGCCGCGAACCGACCCGATCCGACACGGCGTACACTTGCCGCAGGACTCCAAGGCACAAAATTCCATCGCGTACCGGGCCATCGCCGCCATGTCGACGGTGTCGTCGAACACGACGACACCGCCGTGCCCGATCATCCCGCCAGCCGAGGCGAAAGCTTCGTAGTCGAGCGGTGTGTCCAGCGCGGACGCGGGCAGGTACGGCCCCAGCGGGCCCCCAACCTGCACTGCGCGAACGGGACGCCCCGTCGCCGTGCCGCCGCCGAAGTCGTAGATGAGCTGACGCAGCGTGAGCCCGAACGGGACTTCGATGAGGCCGCCGCACCGGATGTTCCCTGCCAGCTGGAAGGGGAGCGTCCCGCGGGAGCGCCCCATGCCGAACTCCGCGTAGAACGCCCCACCTTTGTCGAGGATGGTCGGAATGGCAGCCAGGGTCAGCACGTTGTTGATGACCGTGGGTTTCCCGAAAAGTCCGGCGACGGCGGGAAGCGGGGGCTTCGGACGCACCATCCCACGTTTTCCTTCGAGGCTCTCGAGCATCGCGGTCTCTTCCCCGCAGATGTACGCACCAGCGCCACGGCGGAGGTGGAGCGCGAATGGGCGCCCGCTCCCGAGCACGCTGTCCCCGAGAAAGCCCGCCGCCGTGGCGCGTCGGACCGCTTCGCCGAACACGCGCTCCGCATCCGGGTACTCCGACCGGATGTAGATGAAGCCCTGGTCGGCGCCGACCGCGAGCCCGGCGATGATCATCCCCTCGATGAGCAGGTACGGATCCCCCTCCATGACCATCCGGTCGGCGAAGGTGCCGGAGTCGCCCTCATCGGCGTTGCACGCGATGTACTTCTGCTCGGACGGGGTGGCCAGCACGGTGCGCCACTTGATGCCCGCGGGGAACGCAGCGCCGCCGCGGCCACGAAGCCCGGAGCGCACGACCTCCTCTACGATGGCGGCGCCATCGAGCCCAAGTGCGTTCCACAGCCCCAGCCAGCCGCCCGTCGCCGCGTAGGCGTCGAGGTCCAGCGGGTCATGGAGCCCCGCGCGCGCAAAGGTCAACCGCCGCTGGCCAGCCAACCAAGGGTGCGCGTCAATGGGGCCGTGGCCCAGCGGGTGCGCGGCGCCGCTGCGAAGCGATTCGAGCAGGACGCCAACGTCCTCGGTCGCGACCGGACCGTATGCCATGCGGCCAGCGGGCGTGTCGACCTCGACCAGGGGCTCCAGCCAGAACATGCCGCGCGAGCTGGTGCGGACGACCTCGACGTCGGTCAGCGCGCCGAGCGCAAGCGCGACATCGTCCGCTCCGACGGCCCGCGCCGCCGCGTCAATGGGGACGTAGACCTTCACCGCTGCCCCGCAAAGCCGCTCAGGACCTGGTCCAGACGCGCGGGCGACAGGCGGGCGACCAGGCGGCCATCGATCATCCCTGCTGGCGCGCTGGCACACAGGCCGAGGCAGTACACCGGCTGCACCGTGACATCGGGGGGCGCAACCCGTTTGAGTTGGAGCGCCAGCGCCTCGCCGCCCATGGCCTGGCAGGCCTCGGCCCGACAAAGGCGCACCACGTGGGTGAGGGGAGGGGCGCTGCGGAAGTCGTGGTAGAAGCTGATGACCCCGTGGACATCGGCCTGGGAGAGGTTCAGCGCGAGGGCGATATGTGGCACCGCGCCCGGCGGCACGTAGCCGAGCGCGTCGTGGACGTGGTGCAACAGCGGTAGGCAGGCCCCGGCAAGCTCGGCGCAGGCGGCGATGGCGTCGTTGACGGCGGTGGTCTCGAGGGCGGACAGGCTCACGCGCGCAACGTACCCGATGAAGGGCGCGGGGGCTGGCTGGGTTGGTTCAGATCCGCTGGGCGTCACGCATGACGCGAGGTAGAGCGGGCCGGCGATGAAGCTCCCGTCCACCGTCATCCTCCTCGGCTTCACCAGCTTGTTTGCCGACGTTGGCTCCGAGATGATCTTCCCGCTCCTCCCGGTTTTCGTGACGGTGACCCTGGCCGCGTCGCCGGCGCTGCTCGGAGTGGTCGAAGGCGCGGCCGACACCGTGTCGAGTGTCTTGAAGCTCGTGGCGGGCCGACTCTCCGATCGACTCGGGAAACGAAAGCCCCTGGTGGTCTTCGGCTACGGGCTCGCCGGGCTGGTTCGACCGCTGATGGGCCTCGTCGGCGCCCCTTGGCAGGTGGTCGCAATACGCCTCACCGATCGCATCGGCAAGGGCATCCGCAGCGCGCCGCGGGACGCGCTCATCGCGGATGCGGCGACGGAAGGCTCGGTGGGGCGGGCCTTCGGGTTCCACCGCGCCATGGACCACGCCGGGGCGGTGATCGGCCCGCTGGTCGCGAGCGCGCTCCTGGCGGCCGGCTTCGAGCTACGCACCGTCTTTCTTGCTGCGGCGCTGCCCAGCGTGTTGTCGGTCGTCACGACACTCGCCGTGAAGGACAGCCCGGCTCCTCTCGCTGTGAGCACGGCAGCGCCGGCCCCGCAGGTGATACAAACTCCTGCGATTTCACGACGCTTCGGCGGCTTTCTCGGCATTCTCCTCCTCTTCGGCCTCGGCAATTCGTCCGACGCGTTCCTGCTCTTGCGGGCGGGGGAGCTGGGAGTGACCGTTGCCGAGCTCCCACTGTTATGGGCGTTCTTCCACGTGTCCAAGCTGGTCAGCGCGGCGGTGGGCGGTAGGCTGGCGGATGCCGTGCCGCGCCACCGGATGGTGATCGCGGGGTGGGTGGTCTACAGCGCTGTCTACGTCGCCTTCGGATTTGTGGCGGCTACGTGGCAGGTTTGGGGCCTGTTCTTCGTCTATGGTGCGTACTACGGCCTGACCGAACCCGCCGAGAAGGCGCTGGTACGCGACATCGTCCCGGCGGAGGCGAGGGGAACCGCCTTTGGCTGGTACAATTTCGTGGTGGGGGTCAGTGCGCTGCCCGCGGGGCTCCTGATGGGTGCGCTCTGGGCGTTGCAAGGGGCGACGCTGGCGTTGTGCGTCGGGGCAGGGCTTGCGGGGGCCTCAGCGTTGGCGTTGGCGGTTTGGAGTGGCATCGGGTGGCGAGAGCCCCGCCCCCCGCCGAGCCGCCGGGAGGCGGCGGCGCCCACCGCGAGCGGCTGAAAAAGCTGCTTCACAATCGGTTCGCCTGGCCCGTGCCGCTGCCCTTAGACCCGCTCCGCCCCCCCCATCTCTCCCCTGACCATGGTCAAGAGCTGCTCCGCTCGGTAGGGCTTGCGCAAAAACCCTGCCAACCCGAGCCCCGCGAATCGACTGGTGGCCTGCTGCTCGTTGTACCCGCTGGAGAGCACCACGCGCACGTCGGGACGCAGCTTCTGGAGCCGGTGAAAGGTCTCTTCCCCGTCGAGTCCTGGCATCGTCAGATCGAGCAACACCAGCCCGATCCGCTCACTCGCTTCAGCGTAGACGGACAGCGCGGACTCCCCGTCCTCCGCCTCCAGGACCTCGATGCCATGGTGCTCCAAGACGGCCCGAGCCAGATCGCGCACGGCCTCCTCGTCGTCGACCACCAGCACGGTCAGGCCCTTCGGCAGCGCGGCGCCGGCGGACGGCTGGACGGTCTCGGTGAGCGCGAGGCGCGAGATGGGGAGGAAGACCCGGACGGTGGTCCCCTGACCGACCTCGCTGTACACCTTGATGGCACCGCGGTGACCGCGAACGATTCCCACCGCCGCGGCCAGCCCGAGACCGTGGCCGTGAGGCTTGGTGGTGAAGAAGGGGTCGAACATGCGCCGGCGGGTACGCTCGTCCATTCCGCAGCCGCTGTCGGAGACCTCGACGCAGACGTAGCTGCCAGCCAGCAGCTCGCCGTCGCCTTGCGCATCGCGAACGTGGGCAGCGCTCACCCGGGCCATGGTGACCTGGACGCGGACGTCGCCGCCGGCCAACGGGAGCGAGTCGGCGGCGTTGACCATCAGGTTCATCACGACCTGCCGCAGTTGGGTCGCATCGGCCTCGACCGCGGGCAGTTGGCCTCCGGCGTCGACCTCGAGGCGGGCGCGCTTGGAGAACGAGCTGCGCGCCAACTCCGCGGTATCGCGGACCAGCTCGCCGACGTCCAGCGCCTCGACGACGAAGCGCCCCTTGCCAGAATAGGCCAACATCTGCCGTGTTAAATCGGCGGCCCGATCCGCCGCGGCTACCAGTCGCTCGACTTCGGCCCGCCCAGGCGCGCCGGCCGGGAGCTTCATCAGGGCGAGGCTGGCGTTGCCCACCATCCCGACCAGGAGGTTGTTGAAGTCGTGGGCGATCCCGCCGGCCAGTACCCCCAGCGATTCCATGCGTTGGGCCCGCTGTACCTGAACTTCAAGCTGCTCGGCATCAAGACGCCGGCGGAGGGTGACGTCGAGGGCGACGCCCATCACTCCCGGACTCGGGTCGTCGATGCGTTCCAGCCGAACCTCGAACTCCCGATCCCCAACGCAGAACGCGGTGGCGCTGGGCGTGCCGTCGAGCGCGGCCTGGTGGTGGGGGGCGAGGTCCACGTCCCCTCGAAGCGCGGCGCTGACCGGCTCGCCGAGCAACGTCACGGTCTTTGGCGCGAGCTGTCGGACCAGCGCTCCCCCGATCCACGTGATGCGGAGGGCATCGTCGGTGGTCCACACCGCTCCAGGAAAGTGCTCCAGCACGCGACGGAGTCGCCCTTCACGCTCGACCAACGCGAGGCGAGCGTCCCGGAGCTCGGTGACGTCGCGGGAGATGCCGAGCAGGTAGAGGGGCTGACCCTCTTCATCGCGGATGGGAATTTTTTTGGTGTGCAACCAGCGGAGCCCGTGGGCGCGGGTCTCGATGGGCTCCTCGATGTCGACCACCTCGTCACCTTCAAGCACCAGCCGGTCTTTTCCGGTGAAGAGGTCGGCCGCCTCTTCGCTGAAAAAGTCGTAGTCGTTCTTGCCGATCAAGTCCTCGCGCGGGTAGCCGAGGAGACGTTCGCCAGCGGCGTTGAAGCGGACGAAACGAAGGTCCTTGGCGTCCTTGACGAAGATCATGTCGGGGAGGTTTTCGACGATGCGCTCAAGGAGGACCGCCGTCTCGCGCTCGTGGCGCTTCACGAGCGCGTTCCGATGCTCGGCGAACCGGGATGACTGGCGATGAGTGAGGGGCTGCGCATCGGGAGAATCACGCAAGGAGACTACCACGATCGGCGAATCGGACGCGCCGTCGCGTCGTGCCCATGCTACGGTTGTCAGGGCTTGGCGCGGCTCAGAGGTGATGATGTCCTCGCTTGCGCTCCTGTTTTCCACCGCGCTGTTTTCCAACCCGGCCCACGCCTTCTGCGGCACCTTCGTCGGCGATCCCTCCGCTACGATGCAGAACGAAGCCAGCCAGGTCGTGATCGCGCACCAAGACGGGCAGACGGTGCTGACCGTCATCATGGACTACCAGGGGACCGCCCAGGACTTCGGCATCTTGTTGCCCATTCCCGAGGTGGTCGGTGCCGACGACGTCGGCTCGATCGATCGCGCGCTTCTGACCTGGCTCGCGGACTTCAGCGTGCCCCGGCAAATCGCCTACACCTGCGGCGACGTCTTCGCCCAGACCGAGCTGCCCTACCTTGGGTGCACCCTCGGCTTTGGCTGCAGCGACTCCTCGTTCGCGGGCGGCTCGGCCGATGCGTTGGACACCGCCAGCGGCGTACAGGTCGAGGGCCAATTCACCGAGTACGGCTACGACTTCTCGGTCCTCAGCGCCAGTGAGGCTGACGGTCTGCAGCTCTGGCTCGACACCAACGGGTATGCCCTGCCGACGGGAGGGGAGAGTGTCCTTCAGGAGTACATCGACGCGGGCGTGTACTTCCTCGCGGTGAAGGTCAATCTTGCCGAGGTGGAGCAGGTCGACGGCTGGCTGCCGCCCATTCAACTTCGGTACGACTCGCCAAGTATTTCGCTCCCGATCCGCATCGGCACCATCTCGGCCGAGGGTCCGCAGGAGGTCGTGGTGTACACGTTGACGCCGGTCGAAGACGGCGAGGTGGGCATCACCAACTACCCGGAGCTGCCCTTGGAGACCGAGTGCATGTGGGAGGGCGACGACTTCGGCGAGTTCTACGCCGCGGAGATGGAGGCGTCGCACGCTAAAAACGGCGCCGGGTGGGTCCGCGAGTATTCCTGGGACCTCATCCCCGAGATCGGCACCGGCTA
The DNA here is from genome assembly GCA_947490345.1 of Deltaproteobacteria bacterium. Lineage (GTDB taxonomy): Bacteria > Myxococcota_A > UBA796 > UBA796 > SXON01 > SXON01. Next base: position 3,134 of record CANLGL010000026.1, on the reverse strand, counting down.
CCACTGCGACCCCTGCACCGCGGAGCCCGTCGCGCCGACCTCCGATGGGACATTTGGCGACTTCGGCCTGGACTCGGACAGCGCCCACCTGACGCGCCTGCACCTGCGCTACAGCCCTGACGAAGCCACGCAGGACGTGGTGATGGCCGCCTCGGGCATCACGGGCATCAACGAACAGCTCCGGTACGTCGATCCTGTCGATGAGTTGGAGTCGCTGTTCCCCTACTGCGACTCAGGCTGGAGCACGACGCCGGGCAGCTGCCCCGAGGGTGGTTCGCCCGCGACGGCGGCTGTCGGCCCCGGCGCGCTTTTGCTGGCGCTCGGCACGCTCGGCGTCCTGACCGCACGTCGCCGCGGGCGCTGACCGTGCTCCCCTTTGATCTTTCGGCCGAGGTCAACCTCCTCGGCCGGGCACCGGTGGTGGTCACGGAGTCCGGCGTCGAGCTGCCAAACGACGGGGCGCCGCGCGTGGCGCTTCGGGGGAACCTGTTTTTCCCCACGAGCACAGCGCTGATCCTACCGATGATCGAGGTCCACACCGGGCTGTGGCACCGCGACTACGACACCGGGACTCCTTACGACGCCACGGTGCTCGACATCGGCGCCGAGGGTGGCTTCCGCATCGTTCCCTTCGCCACGATGGAAGCGGCGGGGCGGCCGTGGCTGGTGCACCCGCTCTTGGAGTTGGGGGTGGGCCTCGACGCGCGGACGCTTCTGCACCCGTGGTGGCGTGACGAGGTGTATTGGGCGACGACGGGCTCGGTGTCGGTGGGCGCGGCGCTGGGGCGGTCAGGGGACGTCTGGCTGGTGCGCGTCCGCTACGACAACGCGCTCGGCTCACGGGCGGCGGGAACGTTGGACACCGCGGCCTCCGACATGGGGTGGAGCTTCGATGGGAATGGGGGAAGGCTGGCGGTGAGCGTTGGGTATGGGTGGCGTTAGTCGCAGGGGAGCGTGACGACTTCGCCGTAGGCGCCGAAGTGGTCGACGCGGCGTGTGAATGACGCGCCTCTGAGCGCACCCGGGCCGTCCTGGCTTGCGACGCGCCCCGGGCGGCCACCGAGCGCGGCATCTCGGTCATGCACTCGCTGCCTCCGGGGGTTCACGGTGTCATCCCCCTCAAGATGCGGCCTCGGCCGCACGCGGCGGCGGCTCGCCGGTGCGTGGCGCAGCTCCTCCTACCCCAACGTCGTTGCCGTCAATGGCCTTGACGCTTCGCCCTGGCTTGCGACGCTCCCCGGGCGACGGGAGGGGGAACGCTGGCCTCAGTTCGTCCCAATCGCAAACACCTTCATGGTGTTCGCTCCACATAGGTTCTACCTTCGTAGTTTTTGGGTGTACCGCGGTCGGTAACGGCGGAGTCATTTGTCACCGCCTTGGCGCTGGTCACCGCAGGCGGCATCGGCCCGGCCACCCTCGCCGCGGACAGCCAGAGTGATCGCGTCGTCTTCGTCGAAGAGGTAGTGCCGAAGCAGCGTGACGGCGTCTGCGTGGCCACTGAACCTGCAGGTGGCTTTCAACTTGTTCCCGGTGGCGTCATAGGCGCGCACCGCGGCCAGCTTCCGGAGGTCGTAGGGCCGGACATCGCCAACCTTCGCCTTGCCCACGACGCGGGGCGCGGCAATCGCGACCCGGCCGGGAGCCAATGGAGGCCGGAGGCCGCGACTCGTGGCGCACAACGGTGGCGCAAAACCAAGCCGCGACGGGAAGGGCTGCACGGGGGAGGACGCCAACGAGTTGTGGGACGCGCGGGAGCGGATAGGACGGCTACTCGAATGGGTTGCACAAATGAGGTTTCGGCTTGAGGTCGCGATTGCACCCGGCATCACCGCTCTGGTGGATGCGGCGAAGGCCGGTCGCCAGCCGTACGCCCACGAACTGAAACCAGGGCAGGAGTTCGTCGTCTCGGACGACTTTGGACCGATGTGGCGAGTCCGGGCGCGAAGCTGGCGCGATGCTCGCGAACTGGCGGAGGACTCGCACCGCGAGGCGATGCACAGCGAACATCCGGAGTTGAGTGTGGTGCCTGTGCGCTCCTTCCTACGGAGAAATCCGCGCTACGATCTCTCAGACTTGCCCGTAGTTCTCATACAACCTGGTGTTTCATGGCGGCAGTGAGGGGAAGTGCCGGGGTGGGGCGCATTGCCCGAACGCACCCGATGCCGCCGGAAAACTCGCGTGGTGATCGCCGTGGCCGCCGGGTACTTGCTGACTCCACCGCGGTGGACGGACGGAGCCTCGCACTGCTCCGCCGGAGGAGACGGCGGGGCGACGCTTCACCGCTCCCCAAACCAGACCCACCCCCACCGCGGGAGACCGCGCGAGCCCCAGCGGGAGGCACCCCATTCCGATCGCACTGACCCCGGGAGGCGGTACGTCCAAGGCATTCCGAGCCCTCCCGCAGCCTGATTCCGCCTGAGAAGCGCGAAATTCGCTGCGAGAGCCGGCTGATGCGGGCGCTTGTCATCGCTCTCGCATCCCCCTCGTGTTGGGGCCGCGAGGCATACTTGAGCCTGGCGTTCGACAACCTGACCGAGACCGAGCGACCCATCCTCGAGCTGCGCGCCAAGATCGGCTATGACTCGCTCTTCGAGGTCATCGAACGGAGCAATGATCGGGCCGTGGCGCGGCGGCGGCGTTCGCGTGGTACGCTTGCCCAGCAATGAAGACCATCTCCGAAGTCGCGCTCGAACTCGCAACCGCCCATCGGGCAGAGGACCCCGAAACGAAATCGGTGTTCTTGGCCAACAACGAGAACGAGGTTCGGCTCGTCGAGGTGTCGGGGTCGGTGTCCAGCGGCGGCGAGGTGCTGCCGTTCCGGTTCGCGTCCCGGCCGGACCTGGGGGTACCGTATCCCTCGGTGGTCGTCCTGCTCAGCGAAGACGACTGGCTCCGCGTGGAACGCGGGGATCTCGCCCTCCCAGCGGGCTGGGGCCGGCCCGAAGCACTGCAAGCGATCTGACGACAGCGATGGCGACGGATCGGGAGTGGGCGGACGGGTATTTGGCGCAGGCGCGGGCGGATCTCGCCGCCGCGGTGCTCGTGGGCACCGGCGAACCCTCCGTTTTCGCGATGCTGATGCAGATGGCCTTCGAGAAGTTCGCGAAGGCGGCCCTGTTGCGCTCGGGTTCGAT
>CANLGL010000025.1 GCA_947490345.1 Deltaproteobacteria bacterium | reverse complement strand
CATGCCGGGCGACCGGGTTGAAATGACGATCGAGCTCATCACGCCAATCGCGATGGAGAAGCAACTCCGCTTCGCCATCCGCGAAGGTGGCAAGACTGTCGGCGCCGGTGTGGTCGCCGAGATCATCGCGTAGGGCTGTGCGCGGTTCGGCGCCGTTCTGGCGTCGGCCCCTTGCACGAATCGTGCCAGCACGTTAACCGCCGGGGCGTTTCGCAATGACCGCGTCGGGCATCGGGCTCGGCGATGGAGGTCGTGGAAAAACGTCGCCTTTAGCGAAGATCGGGGATCGTGGAAAACCAGCGCACCGTTTCTATGCTGTACGCGCTCACCGGCCTCGCCGGGGGGTTCCTCGTGTACCGCGCCGGCACGCAGGTTGTGGCGTACCGCCACCTACCGGACGTGATGCTCGGCGGCGTTTTGCCGGTGACGGCGCTCTTGGGGCTCCTGGCGGGTGTTGGGACGATGCTGGCGCTGTTCCGGAACGCCAAGGCCACGGCCTTCGTCGAAAGCGCGCTCACCGAAATGGCGAGCGTGACCTGGCCAAGCCGGGAAGAAACGACATCCAACGCGGGCATCGTCATCGGCGCTGCGCTGGGCTTCGGGGTCCTGATGTTCGTCTACGACACCGCGTGGAGCGAATTGGTAACGCAGGCCCTCTACACTGACGTCGGCAAGTAGCCGTCCTTTCTGGAGTTTCTCACCTCATGGCATTGGCCTGGTACGTCGTACATACCTATTCCGGCTTCGAAAACAAGGCGAAGCAGGCCCTCGAGGAGCGCGTCAAGCTTTTCTCGCTCGCGCCTCGCTTCGGCCAGGTGCTCGTTCCGACCGAAGAGGTAGTCGAGGTCCGCAACGGGCAGAAGAAGACCACTACCAGGAAGTTTTTTCCAGGGTACATCCTGGTTGAAATGGAAATGGACAACCAGACCTGGCATTGCGTCAAAGAGACGCCCAAGGTGACTGGATTCGTGGGTGCCGGTCGGCGCCCACCGCCGATGCCCGAAAAGGAAGTGAACCGGATCATTCATCGCCTGGGCGGCGAGGAGCAGAAGCCGAAGCTTGCGATGACCTTCGAGCGTGGGGAAGACGTTCGCGTCGTCGACGGTCCGCTCTCCCCGGTCGTGGGTAAGGTTGAGGAGGTCAACGCCGCTCGCGGCCGCCTCCGCGTGACAGTCACCATCTTCGGCCGGCCGACGTCAGTCGAACTGGATTTCACTCAGGTTGAGAAGGTCGGGTAATCCCCGGTCAAGGGAAGAGTCATGGCGAAAAAGATCGTCAATCAAATCAAGTTGCAGATCACGGCGGGGAAGGCCACGCCCTCTCCTCCGGTTGGGCCCGCACTGGGCCAGGCCGGCGTGAACATCCCGATGTTCGTGAAGGAGTTCAACGCCCGCACCGCGGCGATGGCTTCCGAGAACGTCGTCGTCCCCGTGATCATCACGGTGTTCAGCGACCGCAGTTTCACCTTCGTGGTGAAGCCTCCGCCGGTCAGCACCCTTCTCGCGAAGGCTGCCAAGGCGGAAAAGGGCTCTGCTGAGCCGAATAAGAAGAAAGTTGGCTCCGTCACCCACGCCCAGGTGGAGGAGATCGCGAAGACGAAGTTGGCGGACATGAACACGACCAGCCTGGCGGCGGCCTGCCGGACGGTCGAGGGAACCGCGCGTTCCATGGGCGTCGACGTAGTCTGAATCTCAACCCGCAATCTCGGCACGAGGGAGGAGCACCGCCGCTCCGCTGACCTCACCGAAGAAGAGCTGCAACGCGAATCGGGGGCGCCCGCAAGGGTCCGTGAAGCTGGGTAGCTCGCAGGAGGAACATCGAAAAATGCCAAAGACAGCCAAACGGTACTCAGCCGCCCGAAAAGCGGTTGATCCGAACATCAAATACTCCCTCGACGAAGCGGTCGCGCTTCTGAAGCAGGTCGCTACCGCCAAGTTCGATGAGACCATCGACCTTGCGGTTCGGCTTGGTGTGGACCCCAAACACGCGGACCAGATGGTGCGCGGTGCGGTCGCTCTGCCCCATGGGACAGGGAAGGCCGTGCGGGTCCTCGTCTTCGCCCAGGGTGACGCCGCCAAGGCCGCGAAGGAGGCAGGGGCCGACTTCGTGGGTGCGGAAGAGCTGATCCAAAAGATTGAGAGCGAGGGCTGGACCGACTTCGACAAGGCGGTCGCGACCCGTGATCTCATGGGCAAGGTCGGAAAGCTCGGGCGCGTCCTCGGTCCCCGGGGCCTGATGCCCAACCCAAAGATCGGTACCGTCGTCGGTCCAGACGCCATCGGGCAGACCGTGCGCGAGCTCAAGGCCGGCAAGATCGACTTCCGCGTCGAGAAAGCGGGCATCGTCCATGCCATGGTCGGCAAGGCGTCCATGGAGCCGCAGCAGCTCAAAGAGAACATCGAGGCGCTGGTGAACACGCTGATGAAGCTCAAGCCCGCCACGGCCAAGGGCACCTACCTCAGGGGCGCCGCCGTCAGTTCCACGATGGGGCCCGGCATCCGCCTCGACCCCAGCGCGCTCGTCCGCCAGGGCGAGGTCTAAGGAGGAGCCATGAATCGGACCCAAAAAAGCGAACAGATTGGTACGTTCTCCGGCTTTGCCCAGGGCGCGCCGCTCATTGTTCTGGCCCACTTCAAGGGCACCAAAGTGGCAGAAGTGAACCACTTTCGGCGTGAGCTCGAAAAGAACGGCATGCGGTACAAGGTGATCAAGAACTCTCTCGCCCGTCGCGCCTTTGGCGAAGTCGGGGTGGGTGGGCTCGACCAGTCCCTGACCGGAATGACCGGTGTGGTGTTCTCCGGCGCCGATGCCGTGGGCTCCGCGAAGGTGCTCCAGAACCTGCTCAAGGGCCTTCCCACCCTTGTGGTGCGGGCCGGCTTCTTCGACGGCACGGCGATGGACAAACAGTGCGTCGACCTCGTGGCGTCTTTGCCGAGCCGCGAGGATTTGCTTGCGCAACTTCTCTCGACCATCGTCGAGGGCCCTCGGCAGCTTGTCAGCGTCATCCAGGCCCCCGGGCGCGACCTGGTTCAGTTGCTCAAGAACTACGAAGACAAACTCGCGTCCGGCGAGTAGCCAAAACTTCCCCGCGCCGGCGTCGCCCTTGGACGCAGCGTCTCGTCCCCCTTCAAGAAAACCACGGAGAACCAATCATGTCCCTTTCCCAGAACGAAGTCGTCGACTACATCAAGAACCTCAAGCTTGCGGACGTCAAGGCGCTCGTCGAGACCTTGGAGAACGAGCTCGGCGTGAAGGCCGGCGCGCCGATGGCCGCCGCCGCTCCTGCCGGCGCTGCCGCCGCCGCCGCCGTGGTCGAAGAGAAGACCGAGTTCGACGTCATGCTCGTCGAAATCGGCGCGAACAAGATCGGCGTCATCAAGGCCGTGCGGGAGCTCGTCTCCAGCCTCGGTCTGGCGGAGGCCAAAGCCCTCGTCGAGAGCGCTCCCAAGGCGATCAAGTCCGGCGTCTCCAAGGACGACGCCGCGGCCGCCAAGAAGAAGCTCGAGGATGCCGGCGCCAAGGTCGAAGTCAAGTAGTCTCGGTGAATCTGCGGCGGCGTCAGTCATCTGGCGCCGCCTCCCGGGGGTTTCATCTTCGGATGGGCGCCTCGCAGCGGTGAGGCGCCGCTTTTCTCGGGACACTTTGTGCTTCCGACGCTTTCTTGTTCATCGTGTCGCGCCCTCCTTGGAGTGCGACCCACCGTCACGGAGTTGCCCATGGCTGACCTGCTCGCGAACAACTACAAGTTCCGTCGCTCGTACAGCAAGACCCCTGCTGTCCCGATCACCAACCTGATCTCGGTTCAGAAGGAGTCCTACGAGCAGTTCCTACAGGCCCACGTCCCCGCGGCAGATCGCAAGAGCATCGGCCTTCAGGCGGTGTTCAAAAGCGTGTTCCCGATCAAGGACTTCTCGAACAAGGCGGAACTTCAGTTCGTCGCCTACGAACTCGAGCAGCCGAAGTACGATGTCGAGGAGTGTCGCGAGCGCGGAATGACTTTCCAGGCGCCGCTGAAGGTCACCGTGCGGTTGGTGGTCTGGGAGGTCGATCCGGAGTCGGGTAAGCGCAAGCCCTACGATATGAAGGAGTCTGACGTTTACTTTGGTGAAATCCCGCTGATGACGGAAAACGGCACGTTCATCGTGAACGGCACCGAACGGGTCATCGTCAGCCAACTTCACCGTAGCCCTGGCATCTTCTTCGACGAGAATCCGTCCAAGACCGGCGGCAGCGGGAAGATGATCTTCTCCGCCCGAATCATCCCGAACCGTGGATCTTGGATCGACTTCGAGTTCGACACCAAGGACATCCTCTACGTTCGCATCGACCGGCGGCGCAAGCTCCCGGCGACGACCCTGCTGCGTGCCCTCGGGTACAGCACCGAGGACCTCCTCAATCACTTCTACCAGCGCGAGCGGTTCTTCCTCGACTCTTCGGGGGCCTGGTACAAGGAATCGAGCGTTGACCTGCTGAACATCCAGACCGCGGCGCGCGACGTGCTCTCCGCCTCCGGAGACGTCCTGGTCAAGGCGGGCGCGAAATTCAACAAGCCTTCGCAGAAGAAGCTGAAGGCTGCAGGGCTCACCCGTATAGCCGTTCAGATCATTGATGGCCGCGAGCAGGATGTGGAAGTGGCGGTCCTTCCGGCTGACTTCTCCGCTCTTGAGGGCAAGATCAGCGCTTACGACCTCGTTGACATGAACACGGGAGAGGTGGTCGTCGAGTGCAATGACGAGCTTACGCCGGCGTTGCTCAAAGAGATCGCGGCCCGCGGCATCGACGACGTGGAGACTCTGTACATCGACGGCAAGTTCGTCGGTAGTTTCCTCCGCGACACCCTGCTCGTCGATAAGATTGCGACCAAGGAAGAGGCGGTGATCGAGATCTACCGCCGGCTCCGCCCGGGCGATCCGCCGACCTACGACGCAGCCGATGCTCACTTCCACAACTTGTTCTTCAACGCCGAGCGCTACGATCTCAGCAAGGTCGGACGCAAGAAGCTGAACCACAAACTCGACGTGGATTTGCCGCTCGAGCAGGTCACGCTCACCCGCGAAGACATCCTGAAGGTTGTTCAGTACCTGATCAATCTGAAGAACAAGAAGGGGGAGGTGGACGATATTGATCACCTCGGGAATCGGCGTGTCCGCGCCGTCGGCGAGCTTTTGGAGAATCAGTACCGGGTCGGCCTCGTGCGGATGGAAAAGGCCATCAAGGAGCGCATGAGCCTCTCCGAGATCGAGGCGCTTACGCCGGCCGATCTGATCAACGCAAAGCCGGTTTCGGCGGTCGTGAAGGAGTTCTTCGGGTCCAGCCAACTGTCGCAGTTCATGGACCAGAACAACCCGCTCTCCGAGGTCACGCACAAGCGGCGACTCTCGGCCCTCGGGCCTGGTGGCTTGAACCGGGAGCGGGCAGGCTTCGACGTCCGCGACGTGCACCCGACCCACTACGGCCGCATCTGCCCGATTGAGACCCCTGAAGGTCCGAACATCGGTCTGATCGCCTCGTTGGCCACGTACGCCCGCGTGGACGAATACGGCTTCATCGAGACGCCGTACCGCACGGTCCGCGACGGGAAGCCGACCTCAGAGATCAAGTACTACACGGCGCTAGACGAGGAGTTCTTCGTCATCGAGGGCAAGAAGGAAGAGCACTGCATCTGCCAGGCGACCGAGCATCCCTCCGCAGCCGGCACCTTCGAGAAGGACGTGGTCGCGGCCCGCCGGGCGGGTGAGTTTGCCGTGGTCCCGCGCGAGCAGGTCACGCTTCAGGACGTCTCGCCCAACCAGTTGGTGTCGGTTGCCGCGTCGTTGATCCCGTTCTTGGAGAACGACGACGCCAACCGCGCGTTGATGGGCAGCAACATGCAGCGCCAGGCCGTTCCGCTCGTGCGCACCGAAGCGCCACTCGTCGGGACGGGCATGGAGGACATCGTCGCGCGGGACTCCGGGGTTACGACCACCGCCCGCCGAGCTGGCGTGGTGGAGTATGTCGACGGCGGCCGCGTGGTCATGAAGTGTGAAGACGAGACCGCCGAGGGCATCGGCGACGACGTCGACATCTACAATCTGACGAAGTTCACCCGCTCAAACCAGAACACCTGCATCAACCAGCGCCCGGTCGTGAGGGTGGGTGATCGCGTCAACAAGGGTGACGTTGTCGCCGACGGTCCCGCAACCGAAACGGGCGAGCTCGCCCTGGGTCAGAACGCGGTCGTCGCGTTCATGCCTTGGCAGGGGTACAACTTCGAGGACTCGATCCTCATCTCCGAGCGCCTGGTGGCGGAGGACTACTTCACGAGCATCCATATCGAGGAGTTTGAGGTGTCGGCGCGTGACACCAAGCTCGGCAAGGAAGAGGTGACCCGCGACATCCCGAACGTGGGAGAGGAGGCCCTTGCCAACCTCGACGACGCCGGAATCGTCCGCGTGGGCGCCGACGTCAAGGCCGGGGACATTCTGGTCGGAAAAATCACCCCCAAGGGTGAAACGCAGCTATCTCCGGAAGAAAAGCTCCTGCGGGCGATCTTCGGGGAGAAGGCGGGGGATGTCAAGGACACCTCCCTTCGCGTTCCGCCGGGTGTCGAGGGCACGGTCATTTCGGCGCAGGTCTTCGCGCGGGAGGGCGTCGACAAGGACAGCCGCGCCCTCGAAATCGAGGCCTATCAGGTTGCCCGGATCAACCGCGACCGCGACGAGAAGCTCAAGACGGTGCGCGAATCGGCGGCGCGCAGCCTCGCCCGCATCCTTCGCGGCACAAAGTCTGCTAGCCGGATTCTCGATGACAACACCGGCGCTGAGGTGGTTTCCCGCGGCGATGCGTTCGTGCCGGAACTCGTCAAGCGGTTGTCTCTCGACCAGTACGAGCGCATTCAGGTCGATGGCGACCACGCTGTTCAGGACGCGATCTTCGCCCTGGTCGACAAGGTGCGAGAGAAGGAAGACGAACTTCGTGCTCGCTTCTCCGCCAAGGTTGAGCGGCTGCAGAAGGGCGATGAGCTCCCGCCTGGCGTGATCAAGATGGTCAAGGTCTACGTCGCCATCAAGCGCAAGCTGAGCGTCGGGGACAAGATGGCCGGACGTCACGGAAACAAGGGCGTCATCTCCAAGGTGCTCCCTATCGAGGACATGCCGTACCTCGAGGACGGCACTCCTGTGGACCTGGTGCTCAACCCTCTCGGCGTCCCTAGCCGTATGAACGTGGGCCAGATCCTCGAAACCCACCTTGGCTGGGCGAACAAGGGCATGGGAGAGCACATCGGCCGCATGCTCGACGAGCACTACGACGTTGAGTCGTTGCGGGCCTACCTCACGGCGTGCCTTCCCGATCAGACGGAGGTGCTCGCGTTCATCGCGACGGCGACCGAGGATGAGCTCCATCGGTTCGCCGGCAAGTACCGGCGTGGTCTTACGATCTCCACGCCGGTCTTCTCCGGTGCTGACGAGCGCGAGATCAAGACGGCGTTGAAGCTGGGCGGCCGAAATCTGGGTGGGCAGACGCTGCTTTACGACGGTCGCACGGGCGAGGCGTTTGCGAACAACGTCACTGTCGGCGTGATGTACGTTCTGAAGCTTCATCACCTCGTTGACGACAAGATCCATGCGCGGAGCATCGGGCCCTACAGCCTGGTCACCCAGCAGCCGCTGGGCGGCAAGGCCCAGTTCGGCGGCCAGCGGTTGGGCGAAATGGAGGTCTGGGCTCTCGAAGCCTATGGTGCCGCCTACGCCCTGCAGGAATTCCTCACCGTGAAGTCGGACGACGTACTGGGCCGGACCCGGATGTACGAGTCCATCGTCAAGGGCGAGAATGTGCTCGAAGCGGGCTTGCCCGAGTCGTTCAACGTCCTCGTCAAGGAGCTCCAGTCGCTCGCGCTGGACGTGGAGCTCGCCGAAGACAAGGACGTTCTCCGCCAGGGATAGTCCCTTCCCCTTGGGTGGCACCGACGTCGGCGCGCCCGCCTCTTTCTCGCATCTGCCGACTGTTTTCTCCCCCATCGGAGGCCTCATGAAGGACGTCTACAATCTCTTCGAGAAGCCGAAGAACCCGCTGCAGTACGTGGCGGTCAAGATCTCCCTGGCGTCGCCTGAGAAGATCCGCTCGTGGTCACACGGCGAAGTCAAGAAGCCCGAGACCATCAACTACCGCACGTTCAAGCCAGAAAAAGACGGCTTGTTCTGCGCAAAGATCTTTGGTCCGGTGAAGGACTACGAGTGTATCTGCGGCAAGTACAAGCGGATGAAACACCGTGGCATCACCTGCGAAAAGTGTGGGGTGGAGGTCATCCAGGCAAAAGTACGCCGTGAACGGTTGGGCCACATCGAGCTCGCCACTCCCGTCGCGCACATCTGGTTTTTGAAGAGCCTGCCGAGTCGCATCGGCAACCTTCTCGACGTTTCGCTGAAGGACCTGGAGAAGGTGCTGTACTGCGAGTCCTACATGGTCACCAGCCCGGGCGAGTCGACCTTGAAAGAGGGCGAAATCCTCTCCGAAGAGGACTACCAGGAGGCGATCCGCACCTATGGCTACGGCAGCTTTGACGTCGGTATGGGCGGTGAGGTTGTGCGCGACGCGCTCGGAAAGATGGACATTGAGGGCCTTGCGGAGACGCTTCGCGCCCAGATGCGTGACACCTCGTCTGAGGCTCAACGCCGGAAGTTTGCGAAGAGGCTCAAGATCGTCGAGGCCTTCCAGCAGTCGGGCAATCGTCCGGAGTGGATGATGCTCGAGGTGGTTCCGGTCATCCCCCCCGATCTCCGGCCGCTCGTGCCGCTCGATGGCGGCCGGTTCGCCACGTCGGATCTCAACGATCTCTATCGGCGGGTCATCAACCGGAACAACCGGCTCAAGCGGCTGCACGACCTCAACGCTCCCGAAATCATCATCCGCAACGAGAAGCGGATGCTTCAGGAGGCCGTGGACGCGCTGTTCGACAACGGCCGTCGCGGGAAGGTCTTCACCGGTCCGAACAAGCGCGCGTTGCGTTCGCTTTCGGACATGCTCAAGGGCAAACACGGTCGCTTCCGGCAGAATCTGCTCGGAAAGCGCGTGGATTATTCAGGCCGATCGGTCATCGTAGTCGGACCGGAGCTCCGTCTTCACCAGTGTGGACTCCCGAAGAAGATGGCGCTGGAGCTGTTCAAGCCGTTCATCTTCGCCAAGCTTGAGGAGCGCGGCGTGGTCACGACGATCAAGGCGGCCAAAAAGATGGTCGAGCGCGAAGAGAACGAAGTGTGGGACGTGCTTGACGAGGTGATCAAGGAGCACCCGGTCATGCTCAACCGCGCGCCCACCCTGCACCGCCTTGGCATCCAGGCGTTCGAGCCGGTGCTCATCGAGGGGAAGGCGATTCAGCTACATCCGCTTGTTTGTACGGCTTTCAACGCGGACTTTGACGGCGATCAAATGGCTGTCCACGTGCCGCTCAGCATTGAGGCGCAGATCGAAGCGCGCGTGTTGATGATGTCCACCAACAACATCCTCAGCCCGGCCTCCGGTCGCCCGATCATCCAGCCGAGCCAGGACGTCGTCCTGGGCTGCTACTACATGACGCGGGAGCGGCGCTACGCGAAGGGGCATGACCGGGTATTCAGCAATCCCGTCGAGGTAGAGAGCGCGTACGACGCGGGCGAGGTGCATCTGCAGGCGCCGGTGTTTGTGCGGTTGCCCGCGCCTCCGCTGTCCGTGCGTATCCCCGAGCGTCTCCCGGAGCTCGGCGACGCCCACCTGCTCCTCGGGGTGGACTTGGGCGCCAAACGGCAAGTGTGGCACGTGCACCGTGGCGCTACCGTCATTCACGAGGCCAACAGCATCGTGACCGACGTGGCGAGTGTCGGCGGTGACATCGCGGTCAGCGTGGATGGCGGCTCGGTGTCTGGCGATGCGTTCGCCGCCGTCTCCCTGTTCCACCTTGGCGGCGATATGCCGAAGGGAAAGGGCCTCCGCTTCGCCGCGGGACATGGCCTGGGATCCGCAGCCGGACTAGCGGCAGGCCGGGGCGACTTCGAAGAGTCGGTAACGGTCGACGGTCCCGCGGGCCTGACGATCAAGGCATTCCGACTTCCGAAGCTCCGTGGCAACGCGCGAGTCATCGGGGTGATCGCGCCGGCTCTTCCTGGGGCTGGCGGCAAGGTTTCGGTCGACGCGCGGCTCAACTCCGCTCAACGACTCGGTGTGTTGCGGCAGGGCCTGCAGGCGCTACGCGCGCGCTTCGATGACGATCTGGTTTTGGTCATCGCCCCGGCGGGATTCTTCGGGTTCGAAGGAAAGGTGCCCCTCCATACTGAGGAGTCCTCCAGTGCCCTTGAGGCGCGCGGAGAACTGGTCAAGACCACCGTTGGCCGGGTGCTCTTCTTCGCGAATGTCGTCCCTCCGGAATTGCCGTTCAGCATCGTGAATCGCCCCCTCGGTAAGAAGCAACTCGGTGAGATTATCGACCGCTGCTACCGGGTCGCCGGTGCCAAGAAGACGGTCTTGCTGGCCGACGCGCTGATGCAGATCGGTTTCCGCTACTCCACCTCGGCGGGCATTTCCGTCTGCATCGACGACATGCACATCCCGACGACCAAGGCCAGCGCCATCGAGAAGGCGACGGCGGAGGCTCGTGAAACGGAGAGTCAGTACAACGATGGCCTGATCACCGTGAAGGAGCGCTACAACAAGATTGTCGATCTCTGGTCGGCGGTGACGGACCAGATCTCGAAGTCCCTGATCGCCGAGATCAAGGTCGAAAAGGTGGCCAATCCGGACACCGGCAAGATGGAGGACCACGACTCCTTCAACGCGATCTGGATGATGGTGGACTCGGGCGCTCGAGGCTCCACTACGCAGATCCGTCAGCTGGCTGGAATGCGCGGGCTGATGGCCAAACCAAGCGGCGAGATCATCGAGAACCCCATCACCTCCAACTTCCGCGAGGGGCTTACGGTACTCGAGTACTTCATCTCGACCCACGGTGCGCGGAAGGGTCTGGCTGACACGGCACTGAAGACGGCAAACTCTGGATACCTGACCCGTCGTCTGGTAGATGTTGTGCAGGACACGATCATCACCGCGAAGGATTGCGGCACCCGTGTCGGCATGGAAATCCGATCCCTCATTGAGGGCGGTGAGGTGATTGAGCACGTCGGTGAGCGGGTGCTCGGTCGCGTGGCGACGGACGACATCATGGACCCCTACAGCGACGAAGTCCTCGTGCCGCGCAACGGCCTGATTGACGAGGCAGCGGTCGACAACATCGTTTCCGCGGGCGTGGACCGGGTGCGGATTCGCTCCGTGCTGTCTTGCGACATGCGCTGGGGTGTCTGCGCCATGTGCTACGGGCGCGATCTGGCTCGCGGCACGCTGGTCAACATCGGCGAGGCCATTGGCGTCATCGCCGCTCAGTCCATCGGGGAACCGGGGACTCAGCTGACCATGCGTACCTTCCACATTGGCGGCGCGGCGAACAAGGAGGTCACCCAGTCGTACCTCGAGCTGAAGACCACGGGGTCCATCCGGTTCTCTGACGCGCTGCTCACCGTCACGAATCGGCATGGCAACCTGATCGCAGTCTCCCGCAACGGGGAGCTCAAGGTGGTCGACGACAAGGGGCGGGAGCGCGAGAAGTACGGTATCCCCTACGGCGCGCACATCCTGGTCAAGGACGGCGAGCGGGTGGTAGCCAAAGCTCGCGTTGCGGAGTGGGACGGATTCAACACGCCGATCCTCGCCAACGACGCCGGTGTGGTGCTGTTCGAGGACTTCGAAAACGTCGTCAAAGAGACGACGGACGTGCTCACGGGCCGCAAGTCGCGTGAGGTCGAGACGTTCTCCGACAGCGACAAGCGTCCGCGCATCGTCGTGAAGGAGCCGGGAGCCAAGGGCAAGCACAAGATTCGAGTGTTCCTCAGCGCCGGCACCAAGGTCGAGGTCGAAGAGGGACAGGAAGTCTTCACCGGCGATGTGCTCGCCCGGATCCCCCGCGAAACGACCAAGACCAAGGACATCACCGGCGGCCTGCCGCGGGTGGCCGAACTGTTCGAGGCGCGCAAGCCCAAGGAAGTCGCGATCATCACCGAAACCGATGGCGTCGTCTCCTTCGGCAAGGAAACGAAGGGCAAGCGGCGGGTGGTGGTGACGGCGGAGTCCGGCGAGGCCCAGGAATACCTGATTCCGAAGGGCAAGAACATCACGGTCAACGAGGGCGACTTCGTACGCGCCGGCGATCCCCTCATGGACGGTGCCGCAAATCCCCACGACATCTTGAAGATCAAGGGCGAGAGCGAGCTCGCGAACTACCTGGTCGACGAAATCCAGGAGGTCTACCGCCTCCAGGGTGTCAAGATCAACGACAAGCACATCGAAGTCATCGTTCGGCAGATGCTCCGACGCGTCAAGGTACGGCACCCGGGAGACACCGACTTCCTGGTGGACGAGGCGGTCGAGAAATGGCGCTATGACGAAGAGAACGAGCGCATTGTCGCGACGGGGGGGCGTCCGGCTCAGAACGAGCCCCTCCTGCTCGGCATCACCAAGGCTTCTCTGTCCACCGACAGCTTCCTCAGCGCGGCTTCCTTCCAGGAGACCACGCGCGTCCTCACCGAGGCGGCCATCAATGGCCGCACCGACCGCCTCCGTGGCCTCAAGGAGAACATCCTCATGGGCCGCCTCATCCCCGCAGGTACCGGCTTCGCCGCCTACCAGAAGCTGGGGATGATGATCGCTGACACGGCCATGGCCGGCGGCGAGGGAGACGAAGAAGCCGTGTAGACCGCCGCCGGCGGTGCGGAGCTCGGACGCCTAGATCCGATCGTCCACCGCCGGCTTTCGCTTGACACCACCGTGCCGGCGGGTAATAAGCCGCGGCCCTCGAACACTCATCCCGGATTGGATTAGATGCCGACGATCAACCAGCTGGTCCGGCAAGGCCGCCAGAAGGTAGCCCACAAGAGCGCCTCGCCTGCGCTCAAGGAATGCCCGCAAAAGCGCGGGGTGTGCACACGTGTGTACACCACCACGCCGAAGAAGCCGAATTCGGCGCTTCGCAAGGTGGCGCGCGTGCGCCTCACCAACGGGATCGAAGTGACCTCGTACATTCCCGGCGAGGGGCACAACCTGCAGGAACACAGCAGCGTGCTCATCCGCGGCGGTCGCGTCAAGGACCTCCCGGGTGTGCGCTACCACATCATCCGAGGCACCGGCGATACGCAAGGTGTCTCCAACCGTAAGCAGGGCCGTTCCAAATACGGCGCCAAGCGCCCGAAGAAGTAGGTGATCCATGCCTCGTCGTCGTGAAGTACCCAAGCGCCCCGTCCTCCCCGATCCGGTCTACGCAGACCAGACCGTCACTCGCTTCACCAACGTCGTGATGAAGCAAGGCAAAAAGGCCGTGGCTGAGTCCGTTGTTTATGGCGCGTTCGACATCATCAAGGACCGGCTCAAGGAAGATCCTTTGCCGATCTTCATCCGCGCTCTTGAGAACTGCCAGCCCATGGTGGAAGTCAAGTCCCGTCGCGTCGGCGGAGCGAACTACCAGGTGCCGGTCGAAGTCCGCTCCGAGCGGCGGATGGCTCTTGCGATGCGTTGGATTACCGAGTACGCGCGAGAGCGCGGCGGTAAGTCGATGCGCGACAAGCTCGCCAACGAGATCATCGAGGCGTCACATGGTCGCGGAAATGCGGTCAAGAAGCGCGATGACGTTCACCGCATGGCAGAAGCCAACAAGGCCTTCAGTCACTATCGCTGGTAGTACGAGAAGCCCCATTTCGCCGTCAGGCAAGGAGTAGGCCTCAGCACATCGCCGCTCACAGCTCCCGCCAGATCTTCCCTCGCACATAGGCGCCATGTATTTGCGCCCGGGTCCCTGAAGGTCTGGCCGGCGCGGTAGGCTTCGACGTCTGATGGCGACACACCGCCATGCAGCACGATCTGTCCAGCGTACGCAATCTCGGCATCATGGCGCACATTGACGCCGGGAAGACCACGCTCACCGAGCGGATACTCTATTTTACGGGCGTGAGCCATCGTATTGGCGAAGTGCACGATGGTGCCGCGACTATGGACTGGATGGTGCAGGAGCAAGAGAGGGGCATCACGATCACCTCGGCCGCGACGACCTGCTTTTGGCGCGATTGTCGAATCAACATCATCGACACCCCCGGTCACGTTGACTTTACGATCGAGGTCGAGCGTAGCCTTCGCGTGCTCGACGGCGCAATCGCGGTGTTTACGGCGGTTGAGGGCGTCGAGCCCCAGAGCGAAACGGTATGGAAGCAGGCGGAGAAGTACGGGGTCCCGTGTGTCGCCTTCATCAACAAGATGGACCGGGTGGGTGCGGACTTCAATGCAGCCGTCACCTCCATCCGTGACAAGTTGGGTGCCCACCCCGTGCCATTCCAGATCCCGATTGGACGGGAGGACGGATTTCAGGGCGTGATCGACCTGATTCGCATGGTCGCGTTACGATGGACCGGTAGCGATAACGGGGCGGAGTTCGTGGTTGAGGGCATCCCGGAGTCGCTTCAGGACGAGGCGACGCTCACCCGAGAAGCCCTCATTGACGAACTCGCGGGCGAAGACGACAGGATCACGGAGGCCTTCCTTGCCGGCGAGGACATCGAGGAGGCTTGGCTGCTCGCGGCAGCGCGAAAGGCCACCCTGTCGCGGCGCATCCTCCCCGTCTTTTGTGGGGCCGCCTTCAAGAACAAGGGGGTGCAGCCGCTGCTGGACGCCGTTGTTGCCCTCCTCCCCGCACCGAGCGACCTTCCTCCAGTCGAGGGCCGGAATCCAGATGATGAGAGTAAGGTGGTGCATCGGCGGCCAGGAGTGCAGGATCCCTTCTGCGCGCTGGCGTTCAAGATTCAAAGCGACGCGTTCGTCGGCACGCTGACCTACCTGCGGGTGTACTCCGGCACGCTCGCTCCAGGTGAGGTTGCCCTGAACCCTCGAACCGGCAAACGCGAGCGTATCGGGCGACTTTTGCAAATGCACGCGAACAAGCGCGAGGACATCGAGCTCGCAACCGAGGGCATGATCGTCGCCGCGGCTGGGTTGCGCAACGTTGCGACTGGCGACACCCTCTGCGCCCAGAAGTACCCGGTTGTACTCGAGCGCATGACGTTTCCGGAGCCGGTCATCTGGCTGTCCATCGAGCCGGCCACCAAGCCTGACGAAGACAAGCTTACCGCGGCGCTTGCGAGGCTCCAGGATGAGGACCCGACTTTCAGAGTCCGCGTCGACAAGGACAGCGGACAGATCGTGATGGCGGGAATGGGGGAGTTGCACCTGGACATCATCCGGGACCGCCTGCAGCGCGAGTTTCGCGTGGGCTGCCAGGTCGGCCGCCCTCAGGTCGCCTATCGGGAGACCGTTTCGGCCCGCGGAGAGGGTGAGGCGGTGCTCAAGCGCCAGACGGGCGGCAGAGGCCAGTACGCGCATGTCTGCGTCGTGGTGGAGCCGGGAGGCAGGGGGTCTGGCTTGCAGGTGCGCGACGCGGTGGTCGGTGGGGCCATCCCGCAGGAGTTCGTGAAGCCGGCGATGGATGGCGCCCGTGAGGCGCTTGAGGTTGGTGCGCTCGCAGGCTTCCCGATGGTGGATGTCATCTGCACAATTGTTGGTGGCTCCTTCCATGATGTCGATTCGAGCGACGTCGCCTTTCGGATTGCGGCGTCGATGGCCGTGCACGATGCGGCGAACAAAGCGACGCCGATTTTGCTAGAACCGATCATGAACCTTGAAATATCTGCGCCGGCGGAGTATACGGGCGCCGTCATCGGGGACCTCTCTGGTCGCCGAGGGTCGGTGAGTCGCATGGACGCTCGTCAGAGCATCCAGATCATCGGCGCGGAAGCCCCGCTTGCTTCCATGTTCGGCTACGCGACGGACCTCAGGTCCGCGACGCAAGGCAGGGCATCATTCACCATGCAGTTCCGACAATACGCGGAAATTCCCGCCCCGCTCTCCCAAGAGATCGTGGCACGTTTCCGCGGGTACTGACAGTCTCTTCGAGGATTTACCATGGCCAAGGCAAAATTCGAGCGCAACAAGCCGCACTGCAACATCGGAACGATTGGTCACGTTGACCATGGCAAGACGTCGTTGACGGCGGCGATCACGAAGATTTTGGCGGAGTCGGGCGGCGCGAAGTTCATGGCGTACGCGGACATCGACAAGGCCCCTGAAGAGAAGGCGCGCGGGATCACGATCAACACGGCGCACGTGGAATACGAGACGAAGAATCGTCACTACGCGCATGTCGATTGCCCTGGGCACGCGGACTACATCAAGAACATGATCACGGGCGCGGCGCAGATGGACGGCGCGATTCTGGTGGTGTCGGCGGCCGACGGTCCGATGCCGCAGACCAAGGAGCACGTGCTTCTGGCCCGGCAGGTGAACGTGCCGTCGATCGTGGTGTTCCTGAACAAGTGCGACATGCTTGACGACCCTGAGCTCCTTGAGCTGGTGGAGATGGAAGTACGTGAGCTCCTGTCGAGCTACGACTTCCCTGGCGACACGATTCCGATCATCCGGGGCTCGGCGACCAAGGCGCTGGACGGCGATACGTCGGAGATTGGGAAGCCGGCGATCCTGGCGCTGATGGCGGCGGTGGACGCGTACATTCCGCAGCCGATCCGGGACGTAGAGAAGCCGTTCTTGATGCCGGTGGAAGACGTGTTCACGATCACGGGCCGCGGGACCGTGGCGACGGGCCGCATCGAGCGGGGGATCATCAAGATCGGGGACACGATCGAGATCGTGGGCTTCAAGGACACGGTGACGACGACGGTGACGGGTGTGGAGATGTTCCGCAAGCAGCTGGAGCAGGGCCAGGCCGGGGACAACGCGGGCCTGTTGCTTCGCGGTGTGGACCGGACGGTCATCGAGCGCGGCCAGGTTCTGGCGAAGCCGAAGTCGATCATGCCGCACAAGAAGTTCAAGGCTGAGGCGTACATCCTGAAGAAGGATGAAGGCGGCCGTCACAAGCCGTTCTTCAACGGGTACCGTCCCCAGTTCTACTTCCGGACCACGGACGTCACGGGCGTGATCGCGCTCAAGGACGGGGTGGAGATGGTCATGCCGGGCGACCGGGTTGAAATGACGATCGAGCTCATCACGCCAATCGCGATGGAGAAGCAACTCCGCTTCGCCATCCGCGAAGGTGGCAAGACTGTCGGCGCCGGTGTGGTCGCCGAGATCATCGCGTAGGGGTATCTCATGGCCTCCGCCAATCGCATTCGCATCCGCCTCAAGGCGTACGATCACAAGCTGCTGGACAAGTCGGCGCGTGAAATCCTGGACACGGCAAAGCGCACCGGCGTGACCATTCGTGGTCCGCTCCCGCTGCCAACCACGATTTCCCGCTGGACGGTCCTTCGCAGTCCGCACGTCGACAAGAAGTCGCGCGAGCAGTTCGAACGCCGCACCCACCACCGTATGCTGGACATCCTCGAGCCCACCCAAGCCACGGTCGACGCGCTCATGAAGCTCGATCTCAGCGCGGGTGTGCACGTTGAGATCAAGCTTTCCTAGGCCCGAGAGGAACGTCATGGCCAAGGTCGATGTATACAATCTCGCGAAGGTAAAGGTCGGTTCTGCCGATCTCGCCGATGCGGTCTTCGGCGTCGAAGTCAAGGAACACCTGTTCCACTTCGTCGTTCGTGCTCAGCTCGCCGCGCGCCGGTCGGGCAACCACTCCACCAAGCAGCGCGCGATGGTGGCCGGCGGCGGTCGGAAGCCCTGGAAGCAGAAGGGAACCGGCCGGGCCCGTGCAGGGTCCACCCGATCGCCTCAGTTCCGAGGTGGCGGTTCGGTTTTCGGCCCCCAGCCGCGCAGCCATGCCTTCCAGGTGAACAAGAAGGTTCGCCGGTCGGCGCTTCGCAGCGCGCTGAGCCGTCGGGCCGGTGAGGCCGCGCTCGTCGTCCTTGACGGCTTCGCCCTCCCCGAGGCGCGCACGAAACATTTCCGCAGTTTCATGAAGGCGTTCGGCTTCGAGAGCGTCCTGGTGGTGCTCCCAACGATGGACCAGGCTGTGTCGCTGGCCGCCCGAAACCTTCCTGGCGTCACGGTCCTTCCCGTCGAGGGTCTGAACGTCTACGACGTGCTCCGGCACAAAAACATGGCAGTCGCTCAGGGAGCCCTCGCGGCGATCGTTGAACGGCTGGGGAGTGAGGTCACCCATGGCTGAGATTCACGACATCATCCTGCGTCCGATCGTGACCGAACGCAGCGCCGTGGCCGAAGCCACCCAGAACACCTATGTATTCCAGGTGGGCGACAACGCCAACAAGCACGAAATCAAGGCGGCCGTCGAATCCTTCTTCTCGGTGAAGGTGGAGGATGTCCGCACGGTATGTGTACGCGGGAAGTACAAGCGCTTCGGCCGCTTCTACGGCAAGCGCTCCAACTGGAAGAAGGCCTACGTGAAGCTCGCGTCCGGCCACTCCATCAACTTCTTCGAGGCCTGAGATGGGTACCCGTCGCTTTCGTCCGGTCACGCCCGGCACCCGCTTCCTGGTTGCACCTGACTTCTCAGAGGTGACCACCGACCGCCCGGAGCCCTCCCTCACCGTCCCGTTGAAGCGGACCGGCGGGCGGAACAACATGGGGCGCATGACCCAGCGTCGCATGGGCGGCGGTCACAAACGTTCCTATCGGATCATCGACTTTCGGCGCAACAAGTTGGAAGTTCCTGCCAAGGTTGCGACGATCGAGTACGACCCGAACCGTACCGCCCGCATCGCCCTTCTGCACTACACCGACGGCGAAAAGCGGTACATCCTGGCGCCTGTGGGCCTCGGCGTGGGAGACAGTGTTGTCGCTTCAGACACCGCCGACATCAAGCCGGGCAACGCCATGCGGCTCACTTCCGTTCCGCTCGGCACGTTCGTGCACAACGTCGAGCTCAAGGTGGGCCGCGGCGGGCAGATGTGTCGAAGCGCCGGCAGTTACGCCCAGGTGATGGCGAAGGAAGGAAAGTACGTACTGCTCCGCCTTCCCAGTGGAGAACTCCGGCAGATACTTGCTGAGTGTCGAGTCACCGTCGGCCAGGTCGGAAACCTCGAGCATGAGAACGAACGTCTTGGCAAGGCCGGACGTGCACGCTGGCTCGGCTGGCGCCCGTTCGTCCGTGGCACCGCCATGAATCCAATCGACCATCCGCACGGCGGTGGTGAGGGCCGCACTAAAGGCGGTCGGCATCCCGTCACCCCCTGGGGCAAACCTACGAAGGGGTACAAGACCCGTTCGAAGAAGAAGCCCACCACTCGCTTTATCGTCAAGCGTCGCCAGTAGGAGCCGCCCGACATGGCACGTTCAGTAAAGAAGGGTCCGTTCGTTGATCAACACGTCTTCGCCAAGGCCAATGCGGCCCGGGCGGCAGGGGGCGGCGGAAACCGGGTCATCAAGACCTGGAGTCGTCGGTCCACTGTCCTTCCGGACTTCATCGGTCTGACCTTCGCCGTTCACAACGGGAAGAAGTTCGTGCCGGTCTACATTTCCGAGAACATGGTCGGCCACAAGTTCGGAGAGTTCGCCCACACGCGGACCTTCTACGGGCATGCCGCCGACCGTAAGACCAAGGTGAAGTGATGGAGGCAACTGCACATCTCCGCTTCGCCCGGATCAGCGCCCGTAAGGCTCGGCTTGTTGCCGACGTCGTCCGTGGGAAGCGCGCTGGTCAGGCTGTGGAAGCACTCCAGTTCCTCGACAAGAAGTCGGCGCCGATGATCGCGAAACTCGTTGAGTCCGCGATCGCCAACGCTGAACAGTCAGCGAAGCTGAATAATCGAGAGTTGGACATCGATGCGCTTGTCATCAAGCGCATCGAGGTCGGGGCCGCGACGGGGCTTCGCCGCTTCCGGCCGCGCGCCCAGGGGCGTGCCACGCCCATCGTGAAGAAGACCGCCCACATCACCGTCGTCATCGGCGAGGAGTCCTGAATCATGGGCCAGAAAGTTAACCCAATCGGCTTCCGCGTCGGGATCACCCGGCCGTGGGAGTCGAAGTGGTACGCGGAGAAGGACTATCAGCGGTTCCTTCACGAAGACATCAAGATCCGACGCTACCTGAAAGAGAAGCTCTTCGTGGCCGGGATCTCGAAGATCCGCATTGAGCGTGCTGCGAACAAAGCGAAGGTGTTCATCCATGCGGCCAAGCCGGGCATGGTGATCGACAAGC
Organism: Deltaproteobacteria bacterium; assembly: GCA_947490345.1. GTDB lineage: Bacteria > Myxococcota_A > UBA796 > UBA796 > SXON01 > SXON01. The sequence goes on along the minus strand of CANLGL010000025.1, from coordinate 51,113 downwards.
GGGCGAAGGGGTTGGACCAACTCCGAGCAGATCTGCAGGCGCTCGTGAAGACCGAGCTCTTTCTCAACGTGATGGAGGTGCGCAAGGTTGACACCGACGCGCTGTTGGTCGCCGAGAACATCGCGGCGCAGCTTGAGAAGCGCGTCAGCTTCCGCCGCGCGATGAAGAAGGCGATGACTCAGTCCAAGAAGGCTGGGGCCAAGGGCATCAAGGTGATGTGCGCGGGGCGTCTCGGCGGTGCCGAGATGAGCCGCACCGAATGGTACCGCGAGGGTCGTGTGCCCCTGCACACCCTCCGGGCCGATGTCGACTACGGACTGGCCGAAGCAAGGACGAACTACGGCGTCATCGGCGTCAAGGTTTGGATCTATAAGGGCGAGTTTGTGGCCGGCGACGAAGACCGGTCGCTCTGAGAGGAATCCGCAATGCTCTCCCCCAAGCGTGTCAAGTTTCGCAAGGTCCAGAAGGGCCGCTCCAATGGGCTCGCATACCGAGGTGGCGACGTCTCCTACGGTGAATTCGGCCTGCAATCAACCGACCCGGGTCGGCTGACCTCTCGACAGATCGAGGCGGCGCGAATTGCGCTCACCCGGTACGTCAAGCGTGGCGGCCGGATCTGGATCAGGGTGTTCCCGCACAAGCCCGTCACCAAGAAGGCCGCCGAGACCCGCCAGGGCACTGGAAAGGGTAACGTGGAGTTCTGGGTAGCGGTGGTCAAGCCGGGGACCATTCTCTACGAAATCGAGGGTGTCACGGAGGAAATCGCGCGTGAGGCGTTCCGCCTTGCGAGCCACAAGCTCCCCCTCGGAACCCGCTTCATCAAGCGCGAGGACCACGTCGGATGAAAACCACCGAACTGTCCGCACTCACGGACGAACAGCTCGTGCACCACGAACTGAACCAACAGCGCGAGCTCGCCGGCCACCAGCTGCGCCACGCCACTGGCAAGCTCGAGAACAACAGTCTGCTCGGCAAGGCCCGTAAGGCTATCGCTCGCGCGCAGACGGAAATCCGCCGGCGCGAACGCGTCGGTGGGGTAATCCAGGGCGGCCTTCGTAGCCGCCACCTGGGGTCGTACACCCCTACCGCTCTTGGCGCGGTAGCCGAAGCCGGTGGAGGCTTTCTCAAGTCGATGCTTGACGCCAATCAAGGCGCGGAGTAGAGCCGCGTCCTCTCCGGGGGCTGTCTTCGGACGACCCCAAGCCCGCTGAAGTCCACCGTCGGTGGAGACCTGCGGGAGAACCCAACAGCTACAGGTGAATCATGCCCGCCGAGGGAACCAACGAGGTTGCCAGCGCCGAACCGCGCCGGCGTCGCACGCTGCTCGGGCGTGTGGTGTCCGACAAGATGGACAAGACGGTCGTCGTGTCCGTAGAGCGTACGCACAAGCACCCGACCTACAAAAAGTACGTCAAGACCAGCAAAAACTACAAGGCGCACGACGAGGCGAACGGCTGCAAGGTCGATGACTTTGTGGTGATCGAAGAGTCGCGGCCACTCAGTCGCACCAAACGCTGGGTGGTGGTGGAAGTTCGCACCGCTGGGGGTGCGGCGTGATTCAGATGCAGTCTCATCTCGACGTGGCTGACAACTCCGGGGCGCGGCGGGTCCAGTGCATCAAGGTGCTGGGCGGTTCCAAGCGGAAGTATGCCTCGCTCGGGGACGTTATTGTCGTGGCCGTGAAGGAGGCCATCCCGAACGGCAAGGTGAAGAAGGGCGAAGTGGCCAAGGCCGTGATCGTCCGGACGGCCAAAGAAGTTCGACGAGCGGATGGTTCGTACATCAGGTTCGACACCAACTCCGCCGTGTTGATTGACGCCAAAGGTGAGCCCGTGGGCACGCGTATCTTCGGTCCTGTTGCGCGCGAACTTCGCAGCAAGCAGTACATGAAGATCGTGGCGCTGGCTCCCGAAGTGCTTTGAGGCGGCCATGAAGACCAAGCTGAAGATTCATCGCGACGATACGGTTGTCATCATCGCCGGCAAGTTTAAGGGCCGGGTTGGAAAGGTCGTGCGCGTCCTCACTGAGGAGGGTCGTGTCGTCGTGGAGGGGGTGGCGCTGCAGAAGCGTCACATGAAGGCGCAGGGCGACCAGGCCGGTCGCATCGTTGAAAAGGAACGCCCACTGCACATCTCGAATGTTGCCTTGTGGGACGCCGCCGCGGGTCGCCGTGTAAAGGTGAGCATCAAGGCGCAAGAAGACGGTAGCCGGTCGCGGGTCGACCGGAAGACCGGCGCACTAATCGACCAGGCAGGGGGCTAATCATGGCGCCACGTATGCAGGAGGTCTACCGCACCGCGAGCACGCAGGCGCTCCTCAAGGAGTTCAGCTACGCAAACGTGATGCAGGTTCCTCGCCTCGAAAAGATCGTCGTGAACACCTGCGTCAAGGAGGCGACTCAGAACGTTAAGGTTCTGGAGACGGCGGCTGAGGAGCTCTCGCTCGTCACCGGCCAAAAGCCGCAAATCCGTCGGGCGCGGAAAGCCATCGCTAACTTCAAGCTCCGGGCGGGAATCCCCATCGGTGCTCGAGTGACGTTGCGTGGACGTCGGATGTGGGAGTTCCTCGATCGCCTCATCAACATCGCGCTTCCTCGGGTGCGCGATTTCCGCGGGATCAATCCCCGGGCGTTTGATGGTCGCGGGAACTACTCCCTCGGCGTCACCGAACAGATCATCTTCCCGGAGATCAACTACGACCGTGTGTCGAAGGTGACCGGCATGAACATTTCCTTCGTCACCACCGCGAAGACCGACGCGGAGGGCAAGGCGCTGCTGCAGCACCTTGGCCTTCCGTTCCGGCAGTAGGGGGGCTCAGATGGCCAAAAAGTCAATGATCGCCAAGGCCGCGCGGCCGGCGAAATTCTCCTCGCGCAAGTACAACCGCTGCCCTTTGTGCGGTCGCCCTCGCGCCTTCCTCCGCAACTTCAACATGTGCCGCATCTGCTTCCGCGACCTCGCCCTCAAGGGTGAGATTCCGGGCGTGATGAAGGCGAGCTGGTAGGAGGCTCAGATGGTTACCACCGATCCGATTGCTGACCTCCTCACCCGCATCCGCAACGGTCTCGCGGCCCGACAGAAGTCGGTGATCATTCCTCGTTCGAAGATGAAGCTTGAGATTGTTAAGATTCTCAAGAACGAGGGATTCATCGAGGGATATATCGATCAGGCGGACGCCGAGCGTCCCAACCTGAAAGTGTTCCTTCGTTACACCGAAGGCGCCGCAGGGGTCATTCAAGGCCTGCAGCGGGTCTCCAGTCCCAGTCGACGCACCTATGTCGGCAAAGACGAACTTCCCAAGGTCCGTAATGGCCTCGGGGTGGCCATTCTCACTACGCCCCGCGGCGTGCTCACCGACAAGGCGGCCCGTACGGCAGGCGTTGGCGGTGAGGTCATCTGCTACGTCTGGTAGGAGCCGCCAATGTCACGCATCGGCAAGCAGCCCATCGCGGTCCCGTCTGGGGTCACCATTTCGCTGGGCAGCGATCAGGTCAAGGTCAGGGGCCCGAAAGGCGAACTCGCTCAGGCGATCGCCACGGGCGTCAAGGTCTCCCATGACGGCGACGCCTTGTCAGTCGTCCGGGTCAACGACGAGCGGCAGAGCCGTTCCAACCACGGGCTTACTCGGGCCTTGCTCGCCAACATGGTGACGGGCGTCACCAAGGGCTACGAGCGTCGGCTTGCGATCACCGGCGTCGGCTTCAAGGGCGAAGTCAAGGGGAAAACACTCGTTCTGGCGTTGGGGTACTCCCACCCGATTGAGTTCCCGTTCCCGGTCGGAATTACGATCGATGTCGAGAAGGCAACGACCTTGATCATCAAGGGCGCTGACCGACAAAGCGTTGGTGAGACCGCAGCGAAGCTCCGTGAGCTCCGAGCGCCGGATGCCTACAAGGGCAAGGGCATTCGGAACGAAGGCGAACACATCAAGTTGAAAGCCGGCAAGACGGCTAAGAAGTAGGGAGACGCCATGTCCATTCGCGAAGATCAAGCTCTCGCCCGGAACCGCCGGCGGGCGCGCATTCGGGGCAAGCTTGCCGGCACGAGCGGGCGGCCTCGCCTATCGGTGTACAGGTCGGCAAATCACATCTACGCCCAGATCGTCGATGACGATGCAGGCACCACCCTTGCTTCGGCCTCGACGTTGTCGGCGGAACTGAAGTCGCAGGCTGGTCACGGAGGCAACCGGGTGTCTGCTCGCGCGGTTGGCGCGCTGCTCGCCTCCAAGGCTAAGGCGGCGAATATCACCCAAGTGGTGTTCGATCGCAATGGATTCCTCTACCACGGGCGGGTTCAGGCCCTGGCCGACGGTGCCCGGGAAGCCGGCCTCGACTTCTAGACCTTTCTGCTCGGCGCCCAGCGCGCCACGGAGCCCACATGTCAATGCCAACCGGCAAAAAGCACGCCCCTCGGAAGCCTGCGGAAGATTCGCAGGTCATCGAGAAGAATATCTATGTGAATCGTGTCGCCAAGGTAGTCAAGGGCGGCCGGCGCTTCTCGTTCGCTGCGCTTGTCGTGGTGGGCAACGGGGACGGCCGAATCGGCATTGGCCAGGGAAAGGCCAACGAAGTTCCGGAGGCGGTGCGCAAGGCGACGGAGCGTGCGCGTCGTACGATGTTCGACGTGCCCGTGGTCGACGGCACCGTGCCGCACATCATTCAAGGACGCTTCGGAGCGGGGAAGGTCTTGCTTCGTCCAGCCAACCCGGGAACGGGGGTCATCGCCGGTCCGGTGGTGCGCGCGCTTCTCGACGCTGCAGGCTACCACAACGTCCTCACGAAGAGTCTGGGGAGCTCAAACCCCTACAACGTTGCGAAGGCTACGATCGCGGCGTTGAAGCAGGTTGAGTCGCCGGCGATGGTCGCGGCCCGGCGGGGCAAGTCGTTGGAAGAGGTGGTGGCGAACTATGATCTTGGCCACCGCGTCTTCGGCGCCGGCAGGGAGCGCGCATGAACCAGCTCAAGGTAACCCTTACCCGTTCCCAAATCGGGTGCGACGAACGGCAACGCTCGACGCTGCGCGGGCTAGGGCTTCGTAAGATCGGGGGCTCGCGTGTGCTGGAGAACACTCCCAGCGTTCGCGGCATGGTGAAGTCAGTGATCCACCTGCTCCAGGTGGAAGAGGTGTCCCATGGCGGATGAACTCAGCCGTCTCAAGCCGGTGCCTGGTAGCCAAACCGCGCGTACGCGCATCGGCCGCGGCCAGGGATCGGGGCTTGGAAAGACCGCAGGTCGCGGAACGAAGGGGCAGCAGGCGCGAGCCGGCTATACCCGACGCTTCGGATTTGAGGGCGGCCAAATGCCGCTTCAGCGTCGGCTTCCAAAGGTCGGCTTCCGGAACTACAACAAGACGGACTACGAAATCCTGAACGTGAGCAAGCTCAGCGGGCTTCCCGCCGGCTCTACCGTGGATGCGGACTCCCTCAAGGCTGCCGGGATTATCTCGCGCAAGGGCCGGGACGGGGTGAAGCTTCTGGGCGGGGGCGAGTTGACGGTAAAGCTCGTTGTTCGGCTCGCAAAGGTCTCTTCGAGCGCGCGTTCCAAGATCGAAGCCGCTGGCGGATCGGTCGAGGACCTGGCGTGAACGTGCGGCTTCGGCCGCGCCCCGTTGCTTTCGCAGGGAGCGCGCTTAGCCTTCCCGCGCTGAGGATGGCATGACCCGCTGGATCTCAACTATCTGGCGAATGCCGGATCTCCGTAGTCGCGTGCTGTTCACGTTGGGCATGCTGGCGGTGTACCGGCTGGGCGCGCATATTCCCGCCCCGGGGGTCAATCGCGAGGCTCTCGCGAAGATGATCGAGAAGAACAGCCAGTCGATGTTCGGGCTGTACGACATGTTCACGGGCGGCGCGCTCGGGAACTTCTCGGTGTTCGTGCTCGGCATCATGCCGTACATCACGGCGAGCATCATCATCCAGATCCTCACCGTGGCGATTCCTGCGTTGGAGCGGATATCCAAGGAAGGACAACAGGGTCGGGGTCGAATCACGCAGTACACTCGGTACGCGACGATCGGCATCGCGCTCGTTCAGGGCGTGCTGATGGTGGCGCTGCCGCTCGAATCTCAGCCGCCTGTGGAGGGCATGAGCATCGTCCTGGACCCGGGCTGGAATTTCCGAGTTCTGACTGCGATCACCCTGACCGCCGGCAGTTGCTTCGTCATGTGGATTGGCGAGCAGATCAGTGAGCGGGGAATAGGGAACGGCAGCTCGCTGATCATCACCGCGGGAATTCTGTCTCGCCTTCCCGGGGCCGTGCAAAACAGCATTGTCAAGCTGCGTAATGATGAAACGACGCTCCTTGCGCTTACGCTGCTGGGCTTCGGCATGGTCATCACGATTGGATTGATCGTCTGGATTGAGCGTGCGCAGAGGCGAATTCCGATTCAGTACGCCAAGCGGATCGTGGGGCGCAAGGTGTACAACGGGGCGCAGTCCAGTCACCTTCCGTTGAAGATCAACACTGCGGGAGTAATCCCCCCGATTTTCGCCTCCAGCGTGCTCATGGCACCTGCGACTATTCTGACCTTCACCCAGGGGACGGAGGGGGCCGCGGCGGACTTTGTGAGTGCGCTCACTGCAGCTCTTCAGCCGGGGGCCTGGCTGTACAACTACGCCGAGGTTGGCCTGATCGTCTTCTTCGCATACTTCTACACGGCGATGGTATTCAATCCCGTGGATGTGGCGGACAACCTGAAGAAGCACGGTGGTTACATTCCGGGGATCCGGCCTGGACGCCAGACTGCGGAGTACATCGACCACATACTCACGCGCCTCACAGGCGTGGGCGCTCTCTACATGGCGGGGATCTGCACGCTGCCGATCATCCTGTCGAGTCAGTACGGAACCCCCTTCGCGTTCGGGGGGACCGGCCTGCTGATCGTGGTCAACGTCTCGCTCGACACGGTTGCCCAAATCGAGGCTCAGTTGCTCACCCAGCACTACGACGGCATCAGTGGTCCGCAGGCGCCGGGAATGTCCGGTGGGCGTCGCCGGTTGCTGGCCGGCGCGGACCCCGTTTAGGAGGCTCGATGTTCGTGCTGCTGTTCGGACCACCGGGATCGGGCAAGGGCACCCAGGCCCTGGCGCTCGCGGAGCGTTTGGGGGTTCCCCACGTTGCCACCGGGGACATCTTTCGCAAGCATCTGCGCGAGGGGACTGAGCTCGGGCGGCGCGTGCGTGCCTACATGGACCGCGGGGCGCTGGTCCCCGATCTCGTCACCTGCGACCTCGTCGGCAGCAGGCTCAGCGAGCCGGACGCCGCGCGTGGCGTCCTGTTCGATGGGTTTCCGCGGTCCGTCCCGCAGCTCTATTGGCTGATCGGGCACCTCGGCGCCAGCGCACGTACGCTGGCGGCGGTGGTCAACTTGCAGGTGCCGGACGATGCGATCCTGGCCCGCATCACCGGTCGGCGCACGTGCACCAACTGTGGGGCGACGTACCACACGGTGAGCGCCCCGCCGCTGCCTGACGGCAGTTGCTCGCGCTGTGGGGCGGCGGTTGTCCAGAGGAAGGACGATGTCGAGGACGTTGTTCGGGACCGGCTCGTGGCCTACGGCGCGCAGACCTTTCCCTGCCTCGCCGAATTGCGAGACCGCCTGCCCGTGCACGACCTTTCTGGGGAGGGCGGCATCGACGAAGTGCAGCGGCGCATCTTTGCTTCGCTCGCCCTTTAGGTTGCCATGATTCCGCTCAAGGAGCCGTGGGAGCTCACGGTCATGCGCAGCGCCGGCGGTCGGCTCGCTGAGGTGGTAGCGCGGCTTCGCGAGGTGGTGGCAGTCGACATGACGACTCTCGAGCTGGATCGCCTGACGGAAGAGGCGATTCTGGCGCGCGGTGCTAAACCGGCGTTCAAAGGGTATAAGGTTGGGCGGGCGGTGTTCCCGTCAAGCCTCTGCGTCTCGGTCAACGAGCAGGTTGTCCATGGAATCCCCTCCAAACGCCGTCTCAAGTCGGGGGATGTGGTCTCCTTGGACTTTGGACTGGTCTACGGCGGGTACTTCGCCGACACCGCGTTCACCGTGGTATTGGGCACCGGCGATGCGGACGCCGCGCGCTTGGTCGCGGCGACTGAGGATGCTCTGCGCCTGGGGATCGCGCAGGCGAGGGTTGGGGCTCGCGTCGGCGATATCGGCCACGCGATCGAAATGTCCGTGCGGCCGCAGGGGATGGGGGTGGTCACTCAGATGGTGGGCCACGGTATTGGGCGGAAGCTACACGAGCCCCCGAGCGTGCCGAACTACGGCAAGCGAGGAACTGGGGACCTGCTGAAGGCGGGAATGGTGCTCGCGGTGGAGCCGATGATCACCCTCGGGTCAGACGACACGAAAATCCTATCCGACCAGTGGACAGTAGTGACATCGGACAATAGTCGCTCGGCCCACTTCGAACACACCGTGGCGATCACTCCAGCCGGACCGGAAATTCTGACCCGGCTAGATTGAATCACAGCGAATAACGAAGAACAACGTGGCGAAAGCCGCATCATTCCATCCGTTGAACCGGCGAACAGCCGGCGAGGAGACCACATGAAGGTAAAGGCCTCAGTCAAGGTCATTTGCGACAAGTGCCGCGTCATCAAGCGGCGCGGCGTCGTCCGCGTCATCTGTGTGACGGCCAAGCATAAGCAGCGTCAGGGCTAGGAGTACATCATGGCACGCATCGAAGGTGTCGATCTCCCGCGCAACAAGCGCGTCGATATCGCGCTCAGCTACATCTACGGCATCGGCCGCACCACCGCCACGGCCATCCTCGCGAAGGCCCAGGTCGAAGGCGCGACCCGAACCCAGGACCTGTCCGAGGTTGAAATCGCCCGGATCCGCGAGATCATCCAGCGCGAACACCGCGTGGAAGGCGAGCTCCGCAAGGAGGTTGCCATGAACATCAAGCGTCTGATCGACCTGGGCTCCTACCGGGGCTCACGGCACAAGAGGGGCCTTCCCGCGCGTGGCCAGCGCACCCACACCAACGCGCGTACCCGTAAGGGCCCACGTCGCACCATCGCCGGCAAGAAGGTCGCGGCCAAGTAGGAGGACGGTACGATGAGCAAGCAAGAATCAGGCAAGAAGGTCAAGCGCGTCAAGAAGAACGTGCCCGTTGGCATGGTGCACATCCAGAGCACCTTCAACAACACCATCGTGACGATCACCGACATGGTGGGCAACACGGTGGCGTGGTCGAGCGCCGGGGTCAAAGGCTTCAAGGGCTCTCGCAAGAGCACGCCCTTCGCTGCCCAGCTCGTGGCCGAAGACGCCACGCGTAAGGCGATGGAAAATGGCATGAAGACGGCGGGCGTCGTGATCCGAGGGCCTGGCTCCGGACGTGAGTCGGCGCTTCGGGCCATCGCCGCAGCAGGCCTGCGGGTGACGTCCATCGTCGATCAGACCGCCATTCCCCACAACGGATGTCGCCCTCCCAAGCGTCGTCGCGTGTGACCCCCTCGGCGTCCCGTTCTGGGACGCCGTGAACCCGCCTGGCCAGCACCGTTCGTCCTTCGGATCGGACGGAACATCCATGGCAAGCGATGAGCCGGCTCGGCCAGCCGCGCAAGAAGCTTGCTTCGGAGATTGAGATCATGAGCAACGAATACATCGTCAGCAACTGGCGTGCCCTCACCCGTCCGCGTCGCATTGAACGCGACGGCCGTTCCAACGGCACGTACGGCAAGTTCACTGTACGTCCGCTCGAACGCGGCTTTGGCATCACGCTCGGAAACTCCCTCCGGCGCGTGCTGCTGTCGAGCCTCCAAGGCGCGGCGGTGACCAACGTCAAGATTGAGGGCGTGCTCCACGAGTTCTCGTCGATTCCGGGAATCATCGAAGACGTGACCGACATCATCCTCAACATCAAGGGGATCCTCATCAAGACGGACCGGATGGAGGCGATCCGCGCGGTCATCGACATCGAGGGCGTCGCTGGGGAGATTCGGGTGGTTCGCGCGGGAGACATTCGCTTCGACGCTGCGGCGGAGGTGCTCAATCCCGACCACGCGCTGTGTACGATCACCGGCTCGGGCCGCTTCCACGCTGAGATGACCGTCGCTATGGGCAAGGGCTACGTGCCCGCCGAGCGCGGTGCGGCTGCCGACCTTCCCATCGGGACTGTGCCGGTCGATGCGCTCCACATGCCGGTTCGGCGGGTGAAGTTCACCGTGACGAATGCCCGCGTGGGGCAGCGGACCGACTTCGACAAGCTCACCCTCGAGGTGTGGACCAACGGCGCCGTGACGCCAGAGGACGCCGTGGCGTTCGCCGCCAAGGTGCTGAAGGAGCAACTCCAGGTCTTCATCAACTTCACCGAGGAAGACGAGCCCCAGTCGGGCGACGAGCCCAAGGCGCAGGAGAGCTTCAACGAAGCGCTCTTCAAGCGCGTCGATGAGCTTGACCTGTCGGTTCGGTCGGCGAATTGCCTGCAGAACGCCGGCATCGAGTACATCTGGCAGTTGGTGGAGCGCTCCGAGGCGGAGATGCTCAAGACAAAGAACTTCGGCCGTAAGTCGCTCAACGAGATCAAGGAGCTCCTCTCGGAGCTCGGGCTCTCGCTGGGCATGAAGCTCAACAACTTCCCGAAGAGCCGCGCGTAGCCGCGGACAGAAGGAGTCCCACATGCGTCATCTCAGCTCTGGCCGCAGCTTCGGCATCGCGTCCGACCACCGCAAGGCCCTGTTCAACAACATGGTCACCTCGTTGATGCTTCACGGTCGCATCCAGACGACCGTGGCCAAGGCCAAGGAGCTTTGCAAGCTCGCCGATCGAGTGATCACCTTCTCCAAGAAGGTGCCCCACGGCGATCTGGCTCGCCTCGAAGGCGAGGAGCTTCGCGTCGCCAAGGCCCGTCGGGTGCACGCGATTCGGTTGGCCCGCCAACACATCACCGACCGGGACCTCCTGGAGGTCATCTTCAGTGAGTACAGCGACCGGTACGCAGCGCGGCCCGGCGGCTATACCCGTATTGTCAAGCTTGGCCGTCGTGTCGGCGACAACGCGCCGATGGCGCTCGTCGAGTTGGTGACGGAGCCTTATCCGGCGGCCGCGGCCGAGTAGTTCGGGCGTTCCTCCGCTACTCGTGGAGGAACGTGCTGACCTTTCCGGGCGACTCGGCGGAACGGACCATCAAGTCGTCGCGGCCGTCCGCGTCGATGTCCTCGGCCCAGGCCAAGTCTCCAAATCGGTTGCCCGGGTCCAGATCGAAGAAGCTGGGCACGGTGGCCGAAGGCGTGATGTCGCCCCCGCCACGCAACAACGCAAGGTCCAGGAAATACACGAACCCGGCACCCGGCAGGCCGACGACCAGGTCGTCGTCACCATCGTTGTCCAGGTCGCCCAGATCCGTCGGCCGCAGGCCTGCACTGTCGATTCCGCCGGAGAGCGTCACCATCGCGGACCCGGTCCAACTCGCGGTGAAGTCGGCGCCATCGACGATCCAGACGCGGCCGTCCCCAGCCGCGAGCGCGTCGGCCACGGTGTCGGTGATCATCGCCTCGTCGTAGCCGTTGCCGTCGATGTCGGGGAGCGTCGAAAACAGGAGGCCATAGGTGTAGGTGCCGTAGTCTTGCAGGTCGAGGATGCTGCCGGCGCCGCCGGCGCTGCGCTGAGCGGAAGGGAGGAAACGGAGCGAACTCGTGCCGAACCCGTCATCGATACCGACGAGCAGCTCACCCAGTCCGTCGCCGTCAAGGTCGCCGAGCAACGCGGTGTCGAGACAGGAATAGTCTTCTGATGAGGTGCTGAAGTCGGCCGCGGAGACCCCCTGGCTTCCGGAGAGGCTGGTCCAGGCCGAGACGAGCACGGTCCCGTTCCCGGCCCCGCAACCGACCACGAGTGAGCCGGCCTCGGGCGTCAGCAAGACTGCGCCCGCGGAGTCGTGGTCGACGTTGGCGACCTCGGCTCCGGTGCTGAGGTCATCCAGCGCGTAGAACGCGACATTTCCGCCGGTCGCGGAACCGATGGCCAGAGTTGTGTCGCCGGTGAGGCCGGTCAAGGACATCGTGTAGCCGGTGTAGCCGAAGCCCTCGATGACCGAGAGGCCCTCGCTCTTCGGCGTAGTGATGCCGTTGGTCGACGACAAGATCCACACCCTGCCCGCTGCATAGGCCTCGCCCTCGTCGTCATAGCCCTCAGTCCCCGGTGCGCTTACGGCGAAATCACGCCGGCCGTCCCCGTCGAGGTCCGGTAGAAACACCACGCTGTGTCCAAGGAGGTCCTCCCCGGTGCCGGAGTCGCCTGAGGCGCGCGAGGTCGAGAGCGACACTGAGACGTAGTCGACGATGTCGTCGCAATCGTCGTCGTAGTCGTTCCACAGCTCGTCCATTCCGGTGTTGACGAGGTCATTGAGGTCGTCGCAGTCGCCGCCGGCATGGGCGGTGGTCTCCTGCCCGTCGTGGTCCTGATCCCAGTCGTTGTCTCCCCCGCAATCCGCGTCGGTGCCGTCGTACCAGACCTCGATCGCCGAATCGTTGACCTGGGCCGGGGTGAGCCCGGCCTCGTTGGGGTATTCCTTAGACTCGTCGTCCCAGCAGTCGTGGCTGATGTCATAGCCATCGCCGTCACAATCGTTGCCGCCCTCCCAGCCATCACAGTTGTTGTCGAGCAGGTCGTAGCAGGTCTCGACGTGGCCGGGGTTGATGTTGGGATTGCTGTCATCGCAGTCGTCGCCGTCGCCGCTCTCCCCGATGTACCCGTCGCCGTCGACGTCGGTCACGTCGGCGCCATCGCAGTCCTCGTCGACTCCGTTGTATGGAACTTCGTAGTGGCCGGGGTACACGTTCGCGTTGTCCGGCGCACAATCGGCGTCATCGGGCACGCCGTCCCCGTCGCGGTCGGAGGCAACGCTGTCTCCAGTGTCGTCGGACTTGGCGGTGTCTTGGGTTCCGCAGGCGAGGAGGAGCAGGGGGATGAGCATGGCGCTGGATTGTACCCCGCTCGTCAGCCCGGCGGTGCCGGCGCCAAAAAAGGCAGAGCCCGCGCTGAGATCGGCCTCCCCTGCCTCTCTCAGCGCGTGGCCAGCCGGTCGGGATTACGCAGCCGCTTCGTGCGTCCGCGCGGTCCCCTGTCCGAGGATGTCGTTGATGGCCGCCGCGGTCGCTACGCTCGCCAGCTCTTCGTCGCCGTACATCATGAGGAAGTGCTCATAGAAGTTGGAGATGAGTTCGCCGAGGTTTGTGTCGATCTTGTTGGTCATCGCGGTCTCCAGGACTCGGTTGAGTTCACTGCAACTTTCGTTCCAGCACGCCCAGGTACTTCATCGGCCCCTTTGGGCCGCTCTGTAGGGAAATACGCGCGAGGAGCGTCACGGACCTTCGGACGATGTCAAGAAAACCCGACGCGAACGCGCCTGAGAGGACCAGCGGCGGCCAACACCACGCACGACACCGATGTCGCACCCGAGGCAAGCAGCTCCGCTGCGGCGGCGTGCACGGAGGCCCCGCTCGTCACTACGTCGTCGACGAGCACGACGTGGCCGGCGACGGTTCCCACCGGGCTGAAGAGGGAGTCTCCGGCGTCGAGCCGCTCCTGAAAATTGCGTCGGGCCTGGGCCCCGCCCCACCGCCGGCGGAGGGCCCAACGCATGGGCGCGCCCGTGACCTCCACCACCACATCTCCGAGTTGCTCGGGCAGGTGGAAGCCGCGCAGGGCGACTCGCCAGGGGGTTGTCGGGACCGGCACGACCAGGTCTACTTTCGTGGGAAGGCCGTCCTTTAGGGCATGGCGAAGCAACCCCACCAGAAGCGCCGAGGCATGCTGGTCATGGTCGAACTTGCTCCGGCGGACCAGCGCCCCGATCGTGCCGGCGTAGGTGCCAATCGCCCAGGCGTTGGCCAGCAGCGTGTTGCGTGTCGCGAGAGGGTGCAGAGTAGCCTGCAACTCCGACGCGCATCGCTCGCAGAGCCCCGTGGCCTCGAGCTCGACCCGGCACGCAAAGCAGTCGGGGACGGCGATGAGGTCGAGCATCGGCGGCCAAGCTTGACACCGGGCCCGCGTCGTCAATCCCCGTGGTGGTAGGGGCTCCCGCTCCGGATGGCGCAGGCCCGATAGAGCTGTTCGACAAGCACCACCCGCGCGACGGCGTGATTGAGCACCAGGGTGGACAGGCGAAGGGTCTTCCAAGCGCCCGACTTGACGGCGTCATCGAGGCCGTAGGGGCCCCCGATCATGAACACCAACGGGTGCGCGCCGGCGCGGACGGCAGACTCCAGCAGTTCCGCGAACCCTTCGCTCGTTCGCTCCTCGCCGCGCTCGTCGAGCGCGACGATCCGCGCGCGGCCGGTGAGCTTCGGGCTCGACTCGACAATCTGGATGGGGAAGGTCCGGTGGATGCGGCGTGCCCAGTCCGCGCACGCCTCGCGAACCCAGACCGGCGTGCGGCCCGGCCCGGTGACCACCAGGATGTCCACCGCTACGCGTGGGCGGGGGCGCGCGACGGTGGGGCGAGCGGAATCGGAGCAGTGACGCCGGGGATGTCGATACGGCGCGCGTCGGACCACAGCGATTCCAAATCGTAAAATCCACGCATCGGTCCATCGAAGACGTGGACGATGACGTCGCCCAGGTCGATGAGCACCCAGCGCGACGCGTCCATCCCTTCAAGGCCGGTGGTGCGCGCACCCAGGGCCTTCAAGTCGTCGACGACCCCTTCGGCGATCGCTCGCACCTGGCGGCGGTTGCTGCCATTGCAAACCACGAAGGCGTCGCAGTAGGACGAGATCCCTCGCATGTCGAGGACTACGATGTCCTCGGCCTTTCGGGCGGCAGCAGCTTCGGCGGCGGCTTTCGCCAAGTCGGTAGATTCGATCGTACACCTCACGAGTTGATGACCCGCCACGACGTAAGCACCACGACGAATTCCCCATCCTCACCCTTGTGGCGACGGCCGGCCAGCTCAAGGGTGGCGTCGGCGTGCCCGGCGAGCACCAGCGCTTCGAGGACTTCCGTCGCGAGTATCCAGCCCTGCTCGTTGGAGCGGGTTCGGTAGGGGGCGCTTGCGCCGGAGACCAGGTCGTTCGCCGTGCGCGCGATCTGCCCGGTGAATCGCCAATCCCTGCCTTCGGCAATGGTTCGCCGCGCCGCCTGGCTCGTCGCCCAGGCAGAGTGGGCGCCAAGGAGCTCCGCGCTTTGCGCCGCGTGCACGGCGGCGTCGTCGCCCACCTCCACCGAACTCGCCGCGGCGCGCGCCGTCAACTGCTCGTACGGACATGCCATCGCCGAACCGGCGGAGACGAAGAGGGCGGCGAACGCGAGCGTCAAGACGCACAGTGTAGCGGGAGAATCCCTGATATTCAAGGCGCTGCCGGAGCCGGGGGAGCTTGAACGCCCGCGTCGCCGCCCACCCTCGACATCGAGAAGCGCAGGTGTCGCGCCGTGAGTCCGCCCTTTTTGCGGGTGCTCACGGTGACGTCACCGGCCATTCTGACCGCAGTTTCTTCGTCGATCCACACCTGGCCTTCGACCCCGAGCACCTCCTGTCCCTTCCGCGCCCCCGGGGGGCTGGGCGTGAGCTCCAGCCGGTAGTGACGGGTGGTGCGATTCTCGACGTTTTCGGTGCCAAGCTCGATGTAGGCGATTCTCGAACCGGTTGGACCCAGCGTTCGCTCCCACGGGTCTGACTGCTGAGCGAGGCCGACACGGGCCACCTCTGCGTCCCGCCCGCGACGGAGCTCCCGATCCCGCGTGGCGGTCCACAGCTCCCCGTCCCAGACCCGCGTCTCGGACAGGAGGGTGTCGGCCCGCTCGCGGACGAATTGCCAGTGGTCGGCGTCCTGCCACCGGAGCCGAGTCAGCTCCTCGCTCACCTCGGGCTGGCCGCCCTCAGTCGTGTGGGTCGTTTCGATTCGCGCCTCCAGCACGTAGGCCCCCAGGGCCTCAGCGCTCGCGAACGTGGTTTGGCCCGCGGCTGCTGGAAGCGGCGCCTCGATCGTCGGGCTCGCTGTTTCCCGACAGGACAGGCCCAGGGCCAGCAGCGGTAGGATCATGCAAGCGATTCCAGACCGCCTGTAAGAGGTCGGAGATCCCCTGTCGCGCGACCGCGCTGACGAGCATCGTTGGCACTCCTGCGGCCTTGAAGGATCGTTCGGCCTTGGCGATGACCGCAGCCGTCGCGACGTCGGCCTTGGTGAGCACCACGAGCTCGGGCCGTTCCAGTAATTCGGGGTTGTAGAGGCGCAACTCGTTGCGAAGCACCTCCCAGCGCCGAAAGGGAGCGAGCGCGTCGTCTTCGAGAGACACCAGATGCAGCAGCATTCGGGTGCGCTCGACGTGACGGAGGAACTGCAGGCCGAGGCCCTTTCCCTCCGCCGCGCCCTCGATGAGGCCGGGGATGTCGGCGATGACGAAGCTGCCGGCGTCCCCCATGGAGACCACGCCCAAGTTGGGGACTAAGGTGGTGAACGGATAGTCAGCGATTTTCGGTCGCGCTGCAGATACCACAGAAATGAGGGTGCTTTTTCCGGCGTTCGGGTAGCCGAGCAGGCCGACATCGGCGACGAGCTTCAGCTCCATCGCAAGGCGTATTGTGACGCCCGGCCCGGCGGGTCCGGTTTCCTTCGGGGCGCGATTGGTGGAGGTCTTGAAATGGATATTGCCCAAGCCGCCTCGCCCGCCCTCGGCGACGATTCGCTCGTCCCCGTCACGGAGCAGCTCGCAGATCACCAGATCCTCGGCCACATCACGGACCACCGTTCCCACGGGGAGCGGAACGACTAGATCCTCGCCGGTTGCGCCGGTCATCTGCCGGTAGTCGCCGTTGGTGCCGTCGCCCGCCCGCCAATGCGCGCGCGAGCGGAGGTCGAGGAGGCTGGTCAGCCTGGCGTCCGCTCGGAAGACGACGTGGCCGCCGCGGCCGCCATCCCCGCCGTCGGGGCCGCCATGGGGGACAAATTTCTCACGGCGGAAAGACGAACTTCCACGCCCGCCTCGCCCAGAGCGCACCTCGATCTCGACTTCGTCCACGAACCGCATCGCGCGGAGCTAACCCGCGCCGAGGAGACTACACGGCGACCGTGGCGCGATGTGCGGACGAGGCGGCCTGACCATGCGGCCAGGGTGAGGCACATCGCCCCCAAGCGCGAGATAGGCCGCGGCCCGCCGGGCATGCGCAACGAACTCCAGCACCTCGCCCGCCTGGCGTGGCCCAGCAGTCTGGGCATGGCCGCGTTCATGGCGATGAACGTGATCGACACCATCTGTGTTGGCCAGCTCGGTTCGGTCGCACAGGCCGGGGTTGGCGCGGCCCATGCGTGGGGATTGAGTGGCTCTGTGCTGGCTTTTGGAGCGATTCGGGCGATCGAGCCGATCGTGTCACAAGCGCACGGGGAAGGCGACAGGGAGGCCGTGGGGCAGGCGCTCGTCCGAACTCTCGTGCTCGCCGTGCCCCTGGCGGCGCTCTCCTTCGCCTGGTATTTCGTCGCCGCCCCGGGCTTGCGACTGCTCGGTCAGCCCGAAATCGTGCTGCCCACAGCCGAGATCTATGCGCAGGCGTTTGCCTGGTCCTGGTGGCCCGCGCTCGTGGTGCAGGTGCTCAGGGCCTTCTTTCAGTCCCTGGGCATCGTGCGGCCGCCGATGGTGGTGATGGTGCTCGGCGGCCTGGCAAAAGCACCGCTGAATCTTGCGTTGATGAACGGATGGGGCCCGCTTCCGGCTTTGGGGGTCGCCGGGGTCGGCTGGGCCTCGCTGGTCGTCGAGGTCGCGATGCTGGTCGTGTTGGTCGCGATCACCTGGAGAACGCTGGCAGCCTACTGGCCTGCCGCGCCGCTGGTGGGTCCGCGGGCGTTGGCCCGTCTTTTCGGGCTCGGGTTCCCGTTGGGCGTGCAGATGGGCACCGAGTTCTGGGCATTTGCGGCGATGCAGATGATGATGGGCCAGATCGGTCCCGACGCGATGGCCGCGCATCAGGTCGCGTTGAACCTGGCGTCGGTGTCGTTCATGCTGCCGCTCGGCGTCAGCTCCGCCGCGGCGGCCCGCGTTGGCCAACGCTTCGGAGCTGGCGAGGATTGGGGGACGACGGCGAAGGCGGCGATCGTGCTCGGGGTGGGCTTGCAGCTCTGCTCAGGCGCGATTTTTTGGCTCTTTGGTCCCCTTCTGGTGCAGCCGTACAGCAGCGATCTGGCCGTCCGCGCGATTGCGGCCAGCCTGATGCCCATCGCCGCCGCGTTCCAACTCTTCGACGGGCTGCAGGTGATCGGCTTCGGCGTGCTCCGCGGCGCTGGCGACGTACGGCTGCCGACGGTGGCCAATCTCGTCGGCTACTACCTGATGGGGCTCCCCTTCGGGTATTGGCTGGGCTTGCACCTCGGACTCGGACCGCAAGGCATCTGGTGGGGCATCAGCCTCGGGTTGGCGATCGTTGGAACATCCTTGCTATTCCGGATCCGCTACGTGCATCGGCGCGGTGGGGTCCGGGTGAGGTAGACTCTCGGCCCCATGCCTGCCGTCGTTCTGATGCTCACCGCGCTCGCCGTCCTGGCGATCGCCTATCGTTACTACAGCGCCTTTCTCGCGGCGAAGGTGATGGTGTTGGACGCGACGCGCGTCACACCGGCGGTCGAGTACAACGACGGACACGACTACCACCCGACTCAGAAGTGGGTGCTCTTCGGCCACCACTTCGCCGCTATCGCCGGCGCGGGACCGTTGATCGGCCCAGTCCTCGCCATGCAGTTCGGGTACATGCCGGGGTTTTTGTGGTTGCTCATCGGCGTGTGCCTTGGCGGCGCCGTTCACGACTTCGTCATCCTGGCCGCCTCGGTTCGCCGCAAGGGTAGGTCGCTCGCGGCGATTGCGGCGGACGAGCTCTCGCCGATGTCGGGACTGGTCACATCGATTGCGATCTTGTTCATCTTGGTGATCGCGCTCGCAGGGTTGGCGTTGGCCGTGGTCAATGCCCTTCACCACAGCGCATGGGGCACGTTCACCATCGCGATGTCGATCCCGCTGGCGCTGGCGATGGGCGTCTACCTGTACAAGATCCGCCCTGGGGACGTGGTCGGCGCGAGCGCGTTCGGTGCCCTGGGAATGGTGGCGTGCGTGTTTCTAGGCGAGCCGGTGGCGCGCTCGGCGCTGGCGCCGTGGTTCACGCTCAGCCGCGAAGGCGTGATCATCGCCCTGGCGGCGTACGGATTCATCGCGAGTGTGCTGCCGGTGTGGGTGCTCCTGTGCCCGCGCGACTACTTGTCGGCGTACTTGAAGCTCGGGACGATCGCCGCGCTTATCGTGGGTGTGCTGGTGGTGAACCCCACCCTGCAAGCGCCTGCCTTCAGCGAGTTCATCGGCGGCGGCGGTCCAATTGTTCCAGGCGCCGTCTTTCCGTTCGTGTTCATCACGATCGCTTGCGGGGCGATCTCCGGCTTTCACAGTCTGGTCGCGAGTGGAACCACACCCAAGATGATGATGAACGAAACCGACGCGCGGGCCATCGGCTACGGCGGGATGCTCCTCGAAGGGCTGGTGGGGATCTGCGCTTTGATCGCCGCCGCATGCCTGGAGCCCGGCGACTATTACGCCATCAATGTCGCGACCGAAAAGTTCACCGCGATGGGCCTGTCCATGGTCAATCTGCCGGCCTTCGAGGCTGAGATTGGTGAGGCGCTGGTTGGACGGCCGGGTGGAGCAGTCTCCCTGGCCGTCGGCATGGCTCAGGTGTTCGCCGCTGTGCCGGGAATGAGCAGTTTGCTCGGGTACTGGTACCACTTCGCGATCATGTTCGAGGCGCTCTTCATCCTGACCACCATTGACACCGGCACGCGGGTTGCCCGCTTCGTGGTGCAGGAGTTCATCGGTCGCGCGATCCCCAGCTTCCGTCGGACCGACTGGCTGCCGGGTAGCCTCATCGCCACCACGTTGGTCGTGGGCGCGTGGACGTGGTTCCTCTCCACTGGGAACGTGACTACGATTTGGCCGATGTTCGGCATTGCAAACCAGCTTCTTGCATGCGTCGCCCTTTGCGTGGGGACCGCGGTCATCGTGAACGCGGGGCGGGAGCGCTACGCCTGGGTGACGGTGCTGCCCCTGGTTTTCGTGGCCACCACGACGCTGACGGCTGGTTGGCAGAGCGCCACGAGGAAGTTCCTGCCGATGGGCAACTTTGAGGGCTACCTCGACGCGACCCTCATCTTCGTGATGATGGCGTGTGTGCTCCTGGTTGCGGGCGACACGGCCGTCCGCATCCGGCGAACGCTGGCCGCGCGGGCTACGGTGCCGACATGACCCCGTTTGACTCAGCGCGGGCGCGGCTTGAGGGCCACATCGACCGGCAAGGAATGAAGCATACGCGGCAGCGGGTGCAGATCCTCGAGGTGTTCATCAGCGCGCGGCACGTGACGGTCGAGGAGTTGTTGCGGGCGGTCCAGGAGGCGGCGCCGGCAACGGGGGCGGCCACCGTGTATCGCACGCTCAAGCTGTTCGTGGAGGCGGGGATTGCCCACGAGCGCAACTTCGGGGACGGGCAGGCCCGATACGAGCTCGCCATGGACGACGAGCACCACGATCATTTGATCTGCCTTGATTGTAAGGTGATATTTGAGTTTGAGGAGCAGGAGATCGAGAGCTGCCAAGCAGTTGTTGCGTCGCGACATGGACTCACGCTTCGCTCTCATCGCCACGAGATCTACGGCAGTTGCGACCTGCGCGAGGCCTGCCCCAGGTGGCCGGCGTCGTAGCCGAGCCGTCGATCGGTGGTTAGCAACGCGGTCTCGCTGGAACCCGGTGCACACCTTCCTCCTGACTCTGCACGTGATTCTCTCTTTGCTCCTGGTTTTCATCATCTTGATGCAGCCGGGCAAGGGCGCGGACGCGGCCAGCGCGTTCGGAGGTGGGGGCGGCTCGCAGATCTTCGGCGCGTCCGGTCCTGGAAACCTGTTGACCCGTGGGACCGGTGTCATCGCGACTCTGTTCATGATCACCAGCATCACGCTCGCGTTCCAGAGCACCCGCGCCTACCAGGCCGGCGGCGGCGTCGATCTTGGCGGCGAGGATGTCGAGGCGGGGGGCGGCTTCGGCGCTCCGGCCGCACCTGACGCGCCGGCTCCACCGGAGCCCACGCCCGCGCCGTTGGAGATCGACGTGGCTCCGGTCCCAGTCCCCGATGCGGCTCCCGCGGTACCTCCTCCCGCGGCTCCCGCGGCTCCCGCGGCGCCGGCGCCGTAGTTCGGGTCCGGTGCTTGACCCCGGCGTGGCCGGGGAGTAGATGGCGTGCGTTGCGCGGGTGGCGGAATGGTAGACGCGCTAGTTTGAGGTGCTAGTGGGCTAATACCCCGTGGGGGTTCAAGTCCCCCCTCGCGCACCACCTCTCGGAAGCCCATCGGAAACGGTGGGCTTTCGTCCTTTTGGCCTATACCGTCAGCCGGCCGCGGCGATGATCTGGAGGAAGTCTTCCATGTTCAGGGCCGCGCCACCGACGAGCGCGCCGTCGATGTCGGGCATCCTCAATAGCTCCGCCGCGTTGCTTCCCTTGACGGACCCGCCGTACTGCAGACGAGTGGAACGCGCCACGAATGCCGGGAACGAGGCTTCAAGCCAGCCGCGTATGGTCGCGTGCATCTCTTGCGCCTGAAGGGGTGAGGCAGTCTTGCCGGTGCCGATGGCCCAGACCGGCTCGTAGGCTATCGTGACGCTGGGAACCTGATCAGCCTGCAGCTTGCCCAACGCCGCGGTCAGTTGCCGCGTGACGACGTCGCGCTCGTGCCCGGCTTCCCGCTCCGAGAGGGTCTCGCCGACACACAGGATGGGGAGCAGGCCGCTCCGAAAGCATGCCAGCACCTTGGTCTCAGCGTGGGCATCGGTCTCGCCGAAGAGCTGTCGGCGCTCGCTGTGCCCCACGAGGCAGTAGGCCACCCCAGCTTGCCGTAGCATCTCGCCGGACACCTCTCCGGTGAAGGCTCCTGACGCCTCGGCGTGCAGGTTCTGCGCCGCGACCTGAATTCCGGTGTGCTTGAGGCGGGCCACCACCGCCGGGAGGCTGAGGAACGGCGGCGCGATGCCCACATCGACGGCCGCATTCTTGCCGGCGAGGGCGCGCTTCAGGCCGTCGGCGAAGCTGTCGGCATCGGCCGGGCCCTTGTGCATCTTCCAGTTTCCGACAATGAACTTGCGACGCATGCGACTCCCTCAGCGGCCTTTGTTGCGGATCGCCTTCAACCCGGGCAGGTCCTTGCCTTCGATGAGCTCCAAGGAGGCGCCCCCCCCGGTCGAAACGTGACTGAAGCGCTCGGCGAGTCCGAATTTTGCCGCCGCCGCGGCGGAATCTCCCCCGCCAATAACCGTGTATCCACTGCACGCGGCCACGGCCTCGGCGACTCCGCGCGTCCCGGCCGCGTAGGCCTCGTTTTCGAAGACGCCCATCGGGCCGTTCCAGAAGATGGTCTGCGCTTGGCCGATGACCGAGGCAAAGACGCGGACCGACTCGGGACCGATGTCCAGCCCCATCTGATCAGCGGCAATCGCGGTCGCGACCTCCGCGGGGGCGGTGCTGTCGAGCGAGGTGTTGACGACGTGGTCGCAGGGCAAGTGCAGGGCGATGCCCTTTTCGGCGCATCGCTCGAGCAGTCGGGTGGCCAACACCAGCTTGTCGGCTTCGACACGACTCTTGCCAACCTCGACCCCCTTCGCCTTGAGGAAGGTATAGGCCATGGCGCCGCCGATGATCAGCGTGTCGACTCGGCTCAGCAGCGCGTCGATCACAGCGATCTTGTCGCTGACCTTGGATCCGCCGAGGATGCCCACGTAGGGGCGTGCCGCGCCTTGGAGGCAGCGGCCCAGCGCCTCGACTTCCTTGCCGACCAAGAAACCGACGCCGACCTGCTCGACGAAGTTGACTACTGCGGCGATGCTGGTCTCGGCACGGTGCATGGCTCCGAATGCGTCGTTGACGTACACGTCGCACAGCCGGGCCAAGGCCTTGGCGAACTCTTCGTCTCCGCCCTTCTCGCCCGGGTGGAACCGCAGGTTCTCCAGCATCATCACGCCGCCCGGCAGCAGCTCCTTTGTCATCGCTTCGACGTCGTCCCCAACGATGTCATGGGCGAAGAGCACGTCATCGTTGAGCAGCTCGGCCAGGCGCGCCGCGCATGGCAAAAGCGAAAGTGCAGGATCGGTCCCCGTAGGACGGCCGAGGTGGCTGGCAAGGATGACCCGACAGCCCTTCTCGCGGAGGTATTTGATGGTTGGGAGCGCGGCGACGACCCGACTGTCGTCGGTGATGCGGCCGTTTTCGAGCGGCACATTGAAATCGACGCGGACGAGAACCCGACGGTTGTCGACATCGAGCTCGGTGAGATTGGGAACCTTCGACATCGCTCAGCCCCTCGCGATCTTTCGGCAAAGATCGACCATTCTATTCGAGAAGCCCCACTCGTTGTCGTACCACGACAGCACCTTGCCCATCCGGTCGCCGATGACCTGCGTGAGGTCCAGATCGACGATGGAGGAGTGGGGGTCCCCGTTGAGGTCGAGGCTGACCAGCGGCGCCTGATACGCGGCGAGGATTCCCTTCATCGGGCCGTTGGCGGCAGCGATGAACGCGGCGTTGATCGCCTCTTTGGTGACTGGCTTCTCGGTGTTGAAGACGAGATCGACGACGCTGACGTTGGGGGTGGGCACGCGCACGGCAAGCCCATTGAGGCGACCCTTCAGCTCGGGCAGGACGAGCGCGACGGCCTTGGCCGCCCCGGTGCTGGTCGGAACCATCGACAGCGCGGCGGCGCGCGCACGGCGCATGTCGGCCTTCTTGTGCGGCGCATCCAGGAGATTCTGGTCCATGGTGTAGCTGTGAATGGTGGTCATCAAGCCCTGGGTGATGCCGAAGTTCTCATGAAGCACCTTGGCAAAAGGGGCGAGGCAGTTGGTGGTACAACTGGCGTTGCTTATGATGCGGTGTTTGGACAGATCGAGCTTGTCGTCGTTGACGCCAAGGCACACGGTGATGTCCTCGCCCTCGGCGGGGGCCGAGATGATGACGCGACCGGCGCCGGCATCGAGGTGCAGCTGGGCTTTTTCCCGGCTGGTGAACATTCCCGTGCACTCCAGCACGATGTCGATGCCAAGCGCCTTCCACGGCAGCTTCGCCGGGTCGCGCTCGGCGCTGACCGGGATCGTCTTCCCGCCGGCCACGATCGAGCTTTCGGAGGCGGTGACGGGGATCGACCACTTCCCGTGCACGCTGTCGTGAGCGAGCAGGTGGCCGAGCTGCATGGGGCTGGTCAAATCGTTGATGTGGACGATCTCCACCTCAGCGTCCCCGAAGGCAGAGCGGAAGACACAACGACCGATGCGGCCGAAGCCGTTGATGGCGACGCGCAGACCCATTTCGAACCTCTCGTTGCTGGGCGGCTAACCTACCCGCGTTCGCTACGTCGTTCGCGGCCAGCCAGGTCGCGCAGCACCTCGAATACCGGCTTGTCCTCGTAGAGCATGCGGTAGACCTGCTCGGTGATCGGCATGGCCACGCCCTCTCGGAGCGCCAACTGGTGGGCGCTCTGCGCGGTGACCACGCCCTCCGCCACCTGGCCCAGCTCGGTCAGGATGTCGGCGAGTTTGTTTCCGCGGCCCAGCCCAAGTCCGACCCTGCGGTTGCGGCTGAGGTCGCCGGTGCAGGTCAATACGAGGTCGCCGAGTCCCGCGAGGCCCATCAAGGTCAGCGGATTGCCCCCCCGCCGGGTCGCCACGCGCGAAATCTCGCTGAGGCCGCGGGTGATCAGCGCCGCGCGCGCGTTGGTGCCGAGGCCCGCCCCGTCCGAGACCCCGCAGGCGATCGCGATGACATTTTTGAGCGCGGCGCCCATCTCCACGCCGATGACGTCGTCGGTGTCGTAGACGCGGAAGAAGCCGCCGTGGAGGGCCGCCGCGGCTCGCTGGTTCGCTTCCCGGTCATGACTCGCGACCACCACCGCGGTGGGCATTCCCTGCGCAACCTCTTTGGCGAAGCTGGGACCGCCGAGCGTAACGAGAGGTTGTCCCTTGGGAAGCCCCGCTGCAAGGATCTCGTCCATGGTCAGGAGCGTGTCGACTTCGATGCCCTTGGTCGCGCACACCACGACCGCGCGAGGATCGAGGTGGCGGGCCAAAAGTGCGAGAACCTCGCGCAAACTGACGCTGGGAACAGCTTCGATGCAGACGTCCGCTTGATCGACAACCATCGCGAGGTCAGCATCTACTTCGAGGTTCTCGGGGAACTCGATCCCGGGTAGATAGCGGGTATTTTCCCGGGTTGCGTTCAAGACGGCAGCGCGCTCTGGGTTGTGGTCCCACATGCGCGTCCGGTGGCCGACCCGCGCACCCTGGATCGCGAGCGCCGTGCCCCAGGAGCCGGCGCCGATCACGGCCAGGTTCATGCGCTGCGATCCCAGTCTTCGAAGAAGTTTGCCCGTCGGGAGTCCACCGAGGCCGGCCGCGCGCGGGGACGCGCCCACTCCCGCAGCTCTTTGAGCCGGTCGTCCATGGTGACGGCGAGCGGGATGCTCTCCCTTGCCACGCGGATGAGGTCCTCCTGGCGCAGCTCGCGCTCCCTTGCGAAGGCCGCAAACAGGGCAGCGGTGACGAGTTGTTCCAGCTCTGCGCCCGAGAACTTCTCCGTCTCCTCGGCGAGTTGGAGCAAGTCGTAGTCCTCGATCTTGCGCCCCCGCCGGCGCACGTGAATCTCCAGGATTTCCAGCCGCTCGTGAACGTTTGGGAGGTCGACGAAAAATATTTCGTCGAAACGCCCCTTTCGGAGCAGTTCCGGAGGGAGGCTGCGGACCTCGTTGGCGGTCGCCACGACGAAGACGGGTCGCGTCTTCTCCTGCATCCAGGTCAGGAAGGCGCCGAAGACGCGGCCGCCGCCCTGGTCCATCAAGAACGCCTTCTCGATTTCGTCGATCCACAGGACCGCGGGAGCAAGCGATTCGACGATGCGGATGCTGTCGCGGAGCCCCTCTTCGGCGCGACCCGAAAACAGCGCGGCGACGTCCAGGCGGAGCAACGGCACCCGCCAGGACTCGGCGACGGCCTTCGCGGAAAGCGACTTCCCGCAGCCCTGCACACCGAGCAGGAAGACCCCCTTCGGCTCCGGGAGGCCGAAGGCGCGGGCGCGATCGGAGAATGCGCTCTTCCGTTCAATCAGCCATTCCTTCAGGTTGCCGAGGCCGCCAAGGTCGCTGAGCGCGGCGTCCGGCTTGACGAACTCCAGGAAGCGGGACTGCCGAAGGAGGCGGGCTTTCTCTTCCAGAACCAGGTCCAGATCGGCGGCCGCGAACTTGTCACCGTCGAGGAGCACCCGCGCGTAGGTGCGCTTGATCTCCTTCTCCGTAAGGCCGAGGGAGGCGGTGACGAAGGCCTCGAAGAGCTCACGTTCGATCTCGATCTTCCGTGCTTGCGCCAGCACGGCGAGCAGGCGACCGACCTCCTTCCGGCTTGGAAGTGGAACGTCGAGAACCGCGAACTCCTTCTCGAGCTCCGGGGGGATGGCGAGGGTGTGACTGAGCACGACCACCGCCTGCTTCCTCGCGCCCAACTCGCGTTCCAGGTCGCGAAGTCGGCGGACCACCTCCGGGTCCCGAAGCGCATCGTGCAGGTCCTCGAACAGGAACAACGCGCTGCCCTCCAGCGCGGCGATGGCGCGGAGGGCAGCCACGGGGGATTCGGTGTCGGGGATGCCGATGCCGCCCGGCGCCACCAAGCCCGATGTCCGCCGCCACCGATAGATCAGGATGTGCGCCGATTGGCCGAGCCGTTCCAGCCCGCGTTCTACCCGCTCTTCTTCGGGCGAGACGATCCACAGCAGCGGGTACCGGGCGGCCAGCAAGTGCGGGATGCGGGAGAGGACCTCGTCCACCAGTCGAGGTTATCGCGCGCCGATGCGGCTTGTGGTGCTCGTCTCCAGCACGGCGTCAGCGTCGGTCACCCACACAACCATGCACGTGGTGGCGGCGGCCCTCGCTCGCGGCGACGCCGTCCGTCTCGTGGAGCCATGGGACCTTGAGATCGACGAACGGGGTCGGCTGCAGCTTCGCGCTTTCGTCCTCGACGGGCATGAGCCCGACCGGGAGGCGATCGTTGCCACGCTTCACGCACGTAGCGCCCCGAGGCGCAGCGTAGAGGCGCTCTCCCATGACGTCATGTTGCTGCGGGTCAACCCGATCGACACCGCCGTGGTCGCCTTCGCTCAGCTCGCAGCCCAGGCCGGGTTGCTCGTCCTCAATGATCCTGACGCGCTGTTGCGGACGACGCACAAGGCGTGGCTGGCGTCGCTCCCACCCGAGGTTCCTCGCCCCCTGACCCTGGTCACGCGCTCGCTGGCCTCTGCTGAGCGTTTCGCGGCCTCGTCACGCGGTGGCCTCGTCGTGAAGCCGGGTCGCGCCTGTGGCGGACGCGGAGTTGGCCTGGTTCAACGGACCCTGGACGGGCTCGGCGAGCGGTTCCAGGAGGCGGCGAGGGCCGGGGACGGCTGGGTGATCGTCCAGGCCTACCTGCCAGAGGGGGCGGATGGTGAAAAACGAGTGCTTTGGCTCGGGGGCGAAACCCTCGGTGGGTACCTGCGGCGCCGCCCGGAAGGGGACTTTCGCCACAATCTCAAGCTCGGTGGGGTGCCCGAGGCTTGCGAGCTGACTGTTCGGGACCATGCCGCTCTCGCTGCGTTGGGTCCGCATCTGCAGCGCGAGGGGGTGTGGTTCGCGGGTGTCGACCTGATCGGCGGAAAGATCGTGGAGGTCAACGTACTCAACCCGGGCGGGGCGCACTTCACCACGCTTCTGGGCGGCGTGGCGGTGGGGGAGCGCGTGGTGGAGCAACTCGCCCGCCGGGTGGGTTAGGCATACGTGGATGACTCGGCCCCGCAAGCCCAAGGCCCCGCCCGATCCGGTCGCTGAGCGCGACGATTTCGATGAAGGGAAGACCCTTACTCGGAAGCAAGTCGTCGATATGGTTCGCCGGGGTGACAGCCTGGAAGACGCGGATTTGCGCGGCTTGGACCTCAGCGCCGTTTGCTTCGACGGCGCGGGTCTGCGCCAGGCGAAGTTCGGGGACAGCAATCTGCAACGGGCGAGTTTTCGCGGCGCCGACCTCTCCGGTGCCAGCTTCTGGAATGCGAATTTGCGCGAGGCGGTACTCGACGGCGCCAATTTGGAAGAGGCTGACTTCGACTACTGTAATCTCGATGGCGCGAGCTTCCGCGACGCGAAGATTCGTAAGGCCATCTTCCCCTTCAAGCGACTTCCGCTCGAGATGATTCAGCGGTCCATCCGCACCGGACAGCGGGTGCGAATGGAGCCGTTGCGGCACGAGGACGAGGAATGAGGGAACCAATGCCGGCGAGGGCTGTCCAAAGGGGAGGGTGATCAGGCGTGGAGTTTCTGTTCGCCGCCATTGGAATGCGCTCGGTGACCGCGTTGCGCTCGGGCGCGACGATCGCCGATGCCGAACTTGTTCAACGCTTCCAGAGCGGTGATCGTCGCGCCTTCGACCAGATCGTGGTCCGCTATCAGGCCCGGATCTACTCGCTCTGCCTGCGTTGGCTTGGTGATCCCAGCGGGGCCGAAGAGCAGGCGCAGGACGTCTTCGTCGCCGCGTTCCGTGCGCTGGGCGCATTCCGTAATGAATGCTCGTTGTCGACCTGGCTCTTCCGCATCGCCGTCAACCACTGTCGCAACGCGCGCCTGTATCGAATGCGCCGTGCTTACGGCCGCCACGAGGCCATCGACGCCCCCCGGGACGATGACGATGGTCCGATGCGGCAGGTCGCCGATGAGGACGCGCCGCTGGCCGACCATGGCATTCACCGTAGCGAGGCTGGAGTGCTGGTGCAGGCCGCCCTCGCCGAGCTCGATGACGACCACCGCCAGATCCTGATCCTTCGGGACGTCGAGGACCTCGCCTACGAAGAGATCGCCGATATCCTTGATCTTCCTCGCGGGACCGTGAAGTCCCGTATCCACCGTGCCCGTGCCGAGCTGGCTCAGAAGCTGGCCCGACGGGTGCGCGCCGCGGACGTGCTGTGATGGACGCTTTTTTCGCCCGAAATCGCCTCAGCGCCTACCTGGACGGTGAACTCACTGCGGCGGAGGCACGTGATCTCGAAGCCGCCTTGTCGCGAGATCCGGCCTTGCGCGTGGAGCTGGACGAGCTGCGGCAGGCGATCGATCTGCTTCGGGACGGTGGAATCGTCGATCCCCCGCTGGGCTTCGCGGATCGTCTTGCCGCGCGATTGGAGGCCGAGCCGATGCCGGTCGGGTGGCGAAGGTGGATCCGCCAACTGCGTCCGGAGGCGGTGATGCTTGCAGCGGCCGCGGCGATGGTCGTCGTCTACGTCGGAAATCGCGACGAACTCCCCAATCTGAGCGTGCCGGTCGAGACGCCTGTGCTCGTGGGCAAGGCCTTCGACAACGGCGAGGAGGCCCCGGCGACTCAGGGTCCAGAAGCGGTGCCGCCGTCGGCGGCGACCCCGTCAGAGCTGCCCGGCGGGAACCGCGCCGCGAAGCCCGCGGAATATGCCTCGTCCGCCGCGGATGGCGTGCTCGGGAACGAAAGTCGAAAGGCCCCGGCCAAATCGCAGTCGCTCGCCGAGCGCTTGCCCGGTCCCAAGGCAGCCCAACCCGGGGCCGAACCGTGGCGTGCGAAGTGGGAGGTTGACCCCGAGGTGGAGTCAGCGAACACCGCGACGCCGAATACGGCGACCTCCGCTCAGTTCGTCTCGCCGCCGCCCTTTCGCTATCGGATCGTTGCCTCGAACGATCTTGCGCTCAAGACGCTCGCCCGTATCGCGGGCGATCTCGGCGGTGAGCTTCAGGACTCGCGCGGTCGACCACTGGCGGCCTTCCAGCTCGAGTCGGGGACCTCCAGCTCGGTCCGCGTCGCCGTTCCCGCACACAACGCGGCCCGGCTGGCAGAGCGACTCCGCGAGCTGGGGTCGGTGGAGGCGCTCAAGGAAACCGGCAACCTGCTCGCGGAGCCAAACGCCGACATCCCGGTTCAAGTGGAGCTTCAACTACAGTAGTTGCCCTACTGGAGCCAGCGAGACCCGACCCAGCCGACGAGATCGCCTTCGAGCGCGGGACTGCGCATCAACATCTGGACGCCGCGACCGGCCTTTTCCAGCATGCGCAGCTCGTGCGGGCCCTGCGCCTTGCTGTCGAGCACGGCGGCGGCCCTCGCGCCCGCAAGATCATCTTCCGACGCGACAATCAAGAGTGGCCGCGGGGCGAAGCGCTGCACGGCGTCGATCGCGATGATCCCCTTGAGGTCCGCGCCCGGAGACAGGAGCACCACCGACACCACCGATGGGTCCGCCACTCCCGCGTTGATCGCGAGGTTCGCACCAAGCTCGGCGCCGATGATGCACACGCGCTCGGCCCCGTTGGCGCGAATCAGGGCTACGGCGGCGGTGACGTCGGCCTGCATGGCCTGGTAATCTTCGGGTCGCAGTTCTGCGGGAGGCGTGGGCCGGTGGGCTCCATGCCCGCGTAGATCGAAGCTGAGCACGATGTTGCCGTCGCGGAGCAGGGCTTCTG
This sequence comes from Deltaproteobacteria bacterium, assembly GCA_947490345.1. GTDB lineage: Bacteria > Myxococcota_A > UBA796 > UBA796 > SXON01 > SXON01. Next base: position 20,653 of record CANLGL010000025.1, on the reverse strand, counting down.
CAAGCGCGCTCCAGTCTTCGCGATTGCGACCATTCTGGTGCAGGAAGAGTACGCCGCGCTTGCTACGGGCCGGCACGCCGATCGAGGCCTCCAGGCGCGTGCCGTCTGGCGCTACGACCACCGCCGCCACCGGCCAGGCCGGCCTGACGGGTTTCGCGAGCGCGATGGAGGACCACAAGAGGAGCGCCGATACCATCAAGTCTGCAACCCCCGAAGGTCGGCCAACAGTTCCGAGAGCGGGAAGCCCTCGGCCTCGGCCGCTTCGGCCAGGGTCTCATCCGCTCCTACCGCGCAGGCAGGGCATCCGGGGAGCCCCCGGCTCGCGAAAATCATGCCAACTCCGGGGTGGCGCGCGTGGGCGGCGTGAACGCTCATCTCCGCGCGGAACGGTCCAGGGTCGAGCCGACTGCGTGCCGCGGTCAGCGCATCGTCAAGCGCGTCAGTTGGGGGGACGAGCGCGTCGAGCGCCTCGCGAACGGGCGGGAGCAAGACCCTCCGCGGTTGCAGATGCCCCGTCACGAGCGCCACGAGCCACTGGCGCACGCGTTCGGCCTCGACCGGGCGCGCCGCGGCAAGGCGGGACATCAACTCGTGGGTGTCACGCACGCCGCGCACTGTAGCCCGGCGCCGGTTGACGACGGCCGTGTTGGGCCATAGACAGTGGGGCTCGCGGGGTGACCTCCGTGCCCGGTTCTTTGAATATGCTAAATAATTCCTTCGAACGCGACGAATACTGGATGCGTCGGGCGCTGGTGGTGGCTGCCGAAGCCGCCACTCGCGGAGAGGTTCCGATCGGGGCCGTCGTGGTCTCGGGCGACCTGGAGTTGGCGGCGTGTGGGAACACCCGCGAATCCGATGCTGACCCTTGTGGTCACGCTGAGGTCAACGCACTTCGCCTGGCAGCGCGGCGTCGCTGCCACTGGCGCCTGGACGATGTCACGGTGTTTGTCACCCTCGAGCCGTGCGCGATGTGCACCGGGGCGATGGTGCTTGCACGGGTTGCTCGCTGCGTCTTTGCGACTCCGGACCCGAAAGGGGGCTTCTGCGGTACCCTGGGCAACCTCGCCCAGCACCCGGGCCTCAACCACCACTTCGTGGTGGAGTCCGGGGTCCTCCAAGTCGAAGCCGCCGAACAGCTCCGCGCCTTCTTCCGGTCGTTGCGTGCGAAGGATTGACTGTTTCTGCGGAAAGGTGGCCGAGTGGCCGATGGCGACAGACTCGAAATCTGTTTTAGGTTTTCCTAACGTGGGTTCGAATCCCACCCTTTCCGCCACCTTTTTGGACAGGTGGCCGAGTGGTTGAAGGCGCACGACTGGAAATCGTGTGTACCCTTAAAAGTACCGCGGGTTCGAATCCCGCCCTGTCCGCCATCACGCTCCGCGCTCGGAGGTGATGGTCGGGTCCCATGACCGTGATCACGTGAACCCCGCCAGGTCCGAGAGGAAGCAACGGTAGCGTCGATCGTGGGGTGTGGGGTGCCCGGCCATCTCCTCCGCGCGCGGGGTTGGTTAGCTCTGTTGCCTGGGGTGCTCGCGTGTCCGACGGGTATCTGGCCATCGCGCGCAAGTGGCGCCCTCAAACGCTCGAAGAGATGGCGGGGCAGTCGCACGTCACCCGGACGCTCGGGAATGCGTTGGCCAGCGGGCGATTGCATCACGCTTTCTTGTTTACGGGCGCTCGCGGTGTGGGAAAGACTACGGCCGCTCGAGCGTTTGCGCGCTCGCTCAATTGTATTGAAGGCGCCTCGCTCCAACCCTGCGGTCAGTGCGCGCCGTGCAAGGAGATTCCGCTTGGCACCAGCCCCGACGTGATCGAGGTCGATGGCGCTAGCAACAACTCGGTCGAGGACGTCCGCGACCTTCGCGACGGCATCCGCTACCTCCCCAACGCCGCCCGCTTCAAGATCTACATCATCGACGAAGTGCACATGCTGTCGAAGGGGGCGTTCAACGCCTTACTCAAGACGCTTGAGGAGCCGCCTCCTCACGTGAAGTTCATCTTCGCGACCACCGAGGCCAACAAGATTCCGGAGACGATCCTGAGCCGGGTTCAGCGTTTCGATTTCAAACGGATTCCCCAGCCCGTAGTCGCCGAGCGCTTACGACTGATCTGTGAGGCAGAAGGCGTGCAGATCAGCGAGGGGTCGCTCCGCATGATTGCTCGGGCCGGTGAGGGGTCCATGCGGGACAGCCAGAGCCTGCTGGATCAGGTCATCAGCTTTGGCGGGATGGCACCAGCCGAGGCCCAGGTGGTCGACATTCTCGGGCTGGTCGACCGGCGAATGCTCTATGACATGCTGGAAGGGATGCTCGGCGCGGATGCGCCGCGTTGCCTCGACGCGATCGCCGAGGTGTACGAGCGCGGCTATGAAATTGGCCAGTTCACCAGTGAGCTCCTGGAGTTGGTTCGCGATGCGGCACTGGTGGCGCTCTCCGCCTCGGCGGTCCGTCATATGGACGCCCCCGAGGAAGAGCGGGAGCGCCTGGGTCGTGTCGCCGGCGGGCTGCCGGCCGAGCAGTTGGCCCGCACGTTCCACGTTCTTTTGGAAGTGCACGACCAGGTCGCGCGCGCCTCGCGCCCCCGCATGGTCTTGGAAATGGCGGTGGCGCGCCTGGTGGCGATTCGGCCGGCCGAGGCGGTGGGCCCCTTGGTCGAGCGTCTCGCGGACCTCGAACGTCGTCTCCGAGGCGGAGGCGCCGCCCCGGCCCGCCCTCGTGGGCGGGAGCCCGGCGACGACCCGGAGGGCGAGAGGCGAGGGTAAAGGCGGTCGTTCCCGCGGCCCCGGCTCCCCTCGCCCCCGTTGCGCTGGCGATTGTCGAGGCCGCTGTCGCGCCGCGCGTCGCCCCGGTGGTCGCCCCGGTGGTCGCCCCCGTGGTCGCCCCTGCGCTGGCGGCCGCTGTCACGCCGCCCATCGCCCTCGCGGTCGCCGTCACCGCGGCGGCACCGCCGGGCGCGCCCGTCCTTGACGCCGTCTGGGCTCGCGTGCTCAATGCGCTCCCCGCTTCTGAGCGCGTGGCGGTGCACGATGTGGCGCTCCCCCTATCTGTCGCCGATGGCACCTTTCGCGTGGGGGTGCGCAAGGAGCTGTGGCGGGTGCGCGTGCGCGATCAGCTCGCTCGCATCGACCTGGCGGCGATTCTCCCGGGCCTGCTGCGTGTGGACGTGGTCGTCGTGAAGGAGGCGGGAAGCACCGGACGGGAGGTCATCACCGCCGCTGACATCGAGCGTCGGGCGGTGGCCCGAGCTGCGGCCGAAGCCTCAGAACCGATCCGCAAGTTGATGGCGATGTTCGATGCTGAGCTGGAGGAGGTGACGCCGGCTGTGGAGGCGGGTGCGCACGACGTGCCTGCCCTGGTGGACGACAGCCCCGACGATTACCCGGCCGTTCACTGATGGATGCCCTTCGCCGTGCCGTCGCGCAGCTAGCCCGGTTCCCCGGCGTGGGCGAAAAGACGGCCCAACGCTACGCCTACTGGTTGTTGCGACAGCCACCCGAGGTCGCCGACGCGCTCGCCGACGCGATCCGCGACCTTCGGGTCGGCATCCGCGAGTGTGAGCTGTGCTGCGACCTCACCGACCAGAGCCCGTGTCGACGCTGCGGCGATGGCCATCGCGACCCAACGATGCTCTGCGTTGTGGAGCGGCCCCAGGACATCGCGGTGATCGACGGGTCGGGGGAGTTTCGGGGTCGATACCATGTACTGCATGGCGCGCTGTCCCCGCTTGACGGCGTCGGACCGACTCAACTGCGGCTGCGGGAGCTCGTCGGCCGGCTCCCGGGGGTCAGCGAGGTGATCCTCGCCACGGACCCCGATGTGGAAGGCGATACCACCGCGTTGTACGTCGCCAATCTGCTGAAGCCCTTGGGCGTGAAAGTGACCAGGCTGGCGCACGGGGTCAGCGTGGGGACTGCGATCGAGTACGCCGACCGGGTCTCGCTGGCCCGTGCGCTCGAAGGGCGCCGAGAGATCTAGCGCTTCATCCAGCCTTGATGAGCAGTTCTTCCAGCCCGCGGACGCGGTCACGAAGCTCTGCAGCCCGCTCGAAGTCGAGCTTGGCCGCAGCGGCGCGCATCTCGCCGCGCAGGCGCTGAATCGTCATCGGCAGCGCCTCAAGGGTCATTTCCGGCAGCTCCGCCGCCTCTTCTTTGTCCTTCGGGATCTTGACGTAGTCGGCGTCGAGGATCGCGGCCAGAGGCGAGTCGAAACTCTTGATGATAGTGGTCGGAGTGATGCCGTGCTCTTCGTTGTACGCCATCTGTTTGACGCGCCGCCGCTCGGTTTCCCCGATCGCGAGGTTCATCGACGGGGTGACCCGGTCGGCGTACAGCGTCACCCGCCCCTCCACGTTTCGTGCCGCGCGACCGATGGTCTGGATGAGTGAGGTGCCGCTGCGTAGAAAGCCCTCCTTGTCGGCGTCCATGACGCACACCAAGGCCACTTCGGGTAGGTCCAGCCCCTCTCGCAGCAGGTTGATGCCGACCAGAACGTCGAAGCCGCCCTGCCGCAGCTCGCGGAGGATCTGCATGCGTTCGAGGGTGTCAATGTCGCTGTGCAGGTACTTCACCCGCACGCCGAGCTCGCGGTAATAGTCCGTCAGTTCCTGGGCCATTCGTTTGGTGAGGGTCGTGACCAGCACCCGCCAGCCAGCGGCGACGACCTCGCGGATCTGTCCCAGACAGTCGTCGACCTGGTTGGAGGCGGGACGCACGTCCACCACCGGGTCCAACAGGCCGGTAGGGCGGATCACCTGCTCGGCGACGACACCGTAGGCCTTTTCGAGCTCGTACTTGGCAGGGGTGGCGCTGCAGTAGACGACGCGGTCGATGCGCGCTTCGAACTCGGCGAAGGTGAGGGGGCGATTGTCCAGTGCCGACGGCAGGCGAAAACCGAACTTGACCAGGGTTTCCTTCCGGTTTCGGTCCCCGTGGTACATCCCGCCGACCTGCGGCACGGACACATGGCTTTCGTCGATGACGATCAGCCACTCCGCCGGAAAATACTCCAGGAGGGTCGGCGGCGGATCGCCCGGGGGGCGCCCAGTCAGGTGCTTGCTGTAGTTCTCGATGCCGCTGCAGAAGCCCATCTGCTCGATCATCTCCAGGTCGAAGCTGGTTCGTTGCTCCAACCGCTGCGCTTCGAGCAAGAGCCCGGCGCCCTGCAACTCGGTCAGCCGCACCAGCAGCTCAGCGCGTATGCTCTCGATGGCCTTGTCGAGTTTCTCGCGGGGGGTGACGTAGTGACTGGCCGGGTAGATACATACTTTTTCGAGGGTCTCCAGCCGGGTGCCGCGCAGCGGGTCAAAGACGCGGAGCGCCTCGACCTCGTCCCCGAACAGCTCGATCCGGATCGCGCGTTCGCTCTCGTGGGCGGGCACAACTTCGACCACATCGCCGCGGGCTCGGAAGGTGCCGCGATGAAGATCGGCGTCATTCCGTTGGTATTGTAGCTCTACCAATCTGGCGAGCAGGTCCTTGCGCCGGATGGTCTGCCCCGGCACCAGCTGCAACAGCATGCCGTCGTAGGCTTCCGGGGAGCCGAGGCCGTAGATGCAGGACACACTCGCGACGATGATGACGTCGTTGCGCTCCAGGAGCGATCGGGTGGCCGCATGGCGGAGCTTGTCGATATGATCGTTGATGAGACTGTCTTTTTCGATATACGTGTCCGAAGACGGGATGTACGCCTCAGGCTGGTAGTAGTCGAAATAGGAGACGAAGTACTCGACCGCGTTTTCGGGAAAGAGCTTCTTCATCTCCCCGTACAGCTGTGCCGCCAGCGTCTTGTTGTGCGCCAGAAGTAGGGTCGGCCGGTTCCACTGGGCGATGACGTTGGCCATCGTGAAGGTCTTGCCCGTGCCGGTGGCGCCGAGCAGCACCTGGTGTTTGAGGCCTTGCTGCAAACCCGATACCAACTGCGCGATCGCGGTCGGCTGGTCCCCCGCGGGTACGTACTCGCTGGCGAGCTTGAAGGGCACCCCGCCTCCTAATCCGCTATCGAACCTGAACGCAAGTTCAGTGATTGGTGTACGTGGCCCCGTCCGTCATGACGATTCCGTAGAACCGGCTCCGGTCGCCCGATTCCGACATGTAGGCGTGATCGGCCGCGTTGGTGCCGTGGATGATGCGCCACAGCGTGCGGAACTCGCCGGCGGATGCGGTCACGTAGAACTCTGGCCGTGTGTCATCGGAGGCGTCGACCGCCAACATGAAGGGAATCCAGTCTTCGTCGCTCCACGCGTCCTGCATTTCCCAGCCGGCGCTCGCCATGTCGAAGCGCAGCACGCCGTAGGTGCGCGCCGCGTTGTCAGCCGCCGGAACGTACCACCCGCCGTCGTCGCCGTGTGCGCCGCTGACCGTGCTGATCGCGGGCGCGTCGAAATTCGGCATCAGATGGAAGACGATGCCATCCGTCTCGTTGTACGTGGCAAATCCACCGGACGTATCGAAAATAGCCACAGTTCCGGTGAGGGGGTCGGAGGCGAGGCCGATGGCGAAGAACTCCTCCTCGGCGTTCCAGCTGGCAAGTTGGGTGACGACGCCCTCGCGCGTAACGGTCGCGAGTTGGTCGCCAAAGACCACGTAGATCGTCCCGTCCGGGGTGACCGTCACCCCGTAGGGTGGGAATTCGTAGACCTCGGTGTCGCTGAAATCGGCGAACTGGGTGCAGTTTCCCTTGCCGTCGACGTGCGCGAGGTAAGCGAGCCCGTCGTTGATGATCCATTCGTCGACCACCTGGGCGCCGTCCTCCACCACGTGGTCCAGGAAGTAGGGCGCGCACGGTGCGATCGAGAGGTCCTCCTCCAGCCGACCGATCGTGTCGAAGGTCAGAATGTGCCCTGCGCCGCTGGTCTCCACCCACGCGACCTCGAGGCCGGCGAAGTTCTCGTCGACCTTGCCGTCGCAGTCGTTGTCGGCACCGTCGCTGTCGTCCTCGTCACGGGCGGGCGAGACGCGCGGATTGGCATCGTCGCAGTCGCCCTGTTCGGGCGAGAACCCGTCATCGTCCTGGTCGGCGTCGGTGTCCCCGCTGGTGTCGACGCTGGTGTCGATGCCGCCGTTTCCGGAGTCCTCGGAGGTGTCCTTGGGGCCCACGCCGAAGCTGGTGTTGACCTCGTCGCAAGCGGCGAGCAGGCAGAGGACCGGAATCAGGCGCAGGGTCATCCGCGCAGTATATCTTTGCCGGACGATGCTCCGCGCCCCCCCGCTCCTGTCCTTCCTCCAGCGCTTTGTTCCCGCCGACGCCACCGAGGCCGTCCACCACGCCTCCATGCTGTCGCTCCTCGACGCCCGAGGCGATGCGTTTGCGCGAGACCACTTCGTCCCTGGTCATTTCACGGCCAGCGCCTTTGTACTCTCTCCGGACGGTCAGGAGCTCCTGCTCATCTTCCACGAGAAGTTTCGCCGCTGGTTGCAGCCGGGTGGTCACATCGAGCCCGAGGATGTCGATCTCTTGGCGGCGGCGCTTCGAGAAGTGGAGGAAGAAACCGGTCTGTCGGCGGTCGACGTACTGGGGGACGGATGTTTTGACCTCGACGTCCACGACATTCCGGCCCGCAAGGACGATCCCGCGCACCAGCACTTTGACGTTCGGGTGCTGCTGCAGGCGCGAACACGGGATTTTGCCGCCGGGTCGGACGCCCTGGCGGCCCGGTGGGTGCCGTTGGCCGAGGTCCATGAAGTCGAAACGGACGAGTCGGTGCTCCGCGCGGTCCGCAAGCTCCGTCGAGGATAGCCGGTCGGATGGTGCGCTTCCCCGAGCCCCTGCGGGCCTCCGAGATCGCGACGAGAGTGGTCGGGGTTCTCAACGGACCGGACCCACTTCTGGTCGGTGTGGCCGCGCTTTCGGAGGCTGGCGCAAACGAACTGGCCTATCACGACCGCGGGCCCGTCCCGGATTGCGGCGCGGTCCTCTCCCGCGTCGCCATCGCGGGCCGGTCGGCCATCGTGGTGGCCGACCCACTCGCGGCGATGGCGCTCTTGCTGGCCGGCGCGTTTGTGGAGCCGGCGCCAGAACCCGGCAGTGCCGCGATTCACCCTTCCGCGCGCATCCACCCGTCGGCGGTCGTGCACCCAGGGGTGGTGGTGGCGGCCGGCGTCGTGGTCGGCGCCGAGACCGTTCTCTACCCCAACGTGGTGCTCTACCGCGGAACATCCGTCGGCAGCCGTGTTCGCATTCATGCCGGAGCGGTGATTGGGGCCGATGGCTTCCGCTTTCACGCCACGCCGTCCGGATTGGTCAAGATTCCCCATGTGGGAGGCGTATTCATCGACGACGATGTCGAGATTGGCGCGAACACCTGCATCGACCGCGGCATGCTCGCCGACACCCGCATCGGCCGGGGCGCAAAGATCGACAACGCCGTGCAGATCGGCCACAACTGCGTGGTCGAGCCAGGGGCGATCCTCGTCGCCCAGGTGGGTCTTGCCGGGTCCGTGACCATCGGGGCGGGGGCGATCCTGGCGGGGCAGGTCGGCGTGAAGGACCACGTCACCATTGGCGCCGGCGCGCGGATCGGCGCCCGGTCGGCGGTGCACGGGGACGTCCCCGCTGGCGAGACCTGGCTCGGCGAGCCCGCGCGTCCGGCACGCGAAGCGATGCGCATCTATGCGGCCTTGCGGTACCTTCCGGAGCTAGTGCGGGCTCTCCGTCGGTAGCGGTCTTTCTGGCGTCGCATCGCCAGTCGCGCGTTACCTTGGCGTCCCCCCCAGGGTCCTTCATGGCACCCTCCGCCCCCCGGTCCCTCCCTTCCGTCTCCGTGCCCGCGTCCGACCAGGGTCCCGCCCGTCGGCACTGGACGGCGTTGACCATCGCGGTGGCGTGGGAGCTCGCCCGGGCGACAGCACGAGTGCGCCCGGCCCTGCTCGCGGCGGCGCGAGAACATGTGGCGTGGCGGATCCCGGCGGAGGCCGGCCTCGCCGAGACCGAGGCGATCGCGACGGTGGCCACGCGCGAGTTCCTCGGTCGTCGTTCGTCGCAATACCACCGGTGGCAAGCCGATCCGGACCTTGAGGTGCTTCCCGATCCCCGCTGGCGGCAGGCGGTGGTCGAGACGGCGACGCCGCTGCACGAAGCGGTCTTCCGGCTCCACTTTGGCGATGGCGTGCCGCTTGAAGAGCTTCCGTCGCGACTGAAAGTCGATTTGAGTTGGCTCCGGCCTGCGCGCGAGGCGGTGCGGGAGTTGGTCAAGGTGATCGTGGCGGAGGATGGCGTGGCCACCGAGGGGTGGGATGCGGTCCGCCTCGATCGCCTCGTCACTCGCGTCGCCCTGGCCGCTGCCGACCGCTGTCCGGGGCCAGGCGGGCTCGCCACCGAGAGCGGCCGGGCCCACGGCGAGTCGTGCCCGCGTTGTGGCCGCGCGTTGCGCCTCATCCGCGAGGGCGTGCTCGCGCCGGGAGACTTGTTCGCGCCCGACGGCCCGGTCCCGCCGCCCAACACCGTGTTGACGTTTGTGCACCTGCATCCCGACTCCCGTAAGCATGCACGCGCCTTGGTTCGGGCCTTGCCCAGCGCGGTCCGGGTCGCCGACGACCAGTTCGTCTATGTGCATGACGCCACCTCGGACGCGGCGCTGCGCGAACTCGCCGAAAACGCGACGCCGACGCGCTCACAGGTGCGCATCGTCCGCGGCTCGGTCCCCGGGCGCATCGTCGATGGCGTGCTCATCGGCCGGGCGTTCGAGAGCCTTCACGACGCGGTTGCGCTGCTGCCTTGGGGCGAGGTGCGCGGCGTGGAGCCGCTCCCCGAACCCCTGCCAGAGGCGCCGTCGGCCGCGCGTTGGTGGGCGGTCGCCGGCCTGGTCGGGAGCCTGGCGCTCGGGGCGGCCGTACTCGCGACGCAAACCGTCGCGCCCGCGCCGGCCTGGACCATCGAGGCCTCCCGGGATTCGGGCGGGGTCGTGTTCGAAGCTGCAGAGGGGGCGTTCGTCGACGTGCTCGCCGTCGCGCCCCAGCACGGTGAAGTTCTTTTCCACAGCGCTAGCCCCGCCGACAAGGCCGCCCTCGCGACGTCGGATGGCCGGTATCGACAGCCCTCGGACGGCCGCCCCATCTTGATCATCGCTGGGGGAGCGCCGCTGGACGACACCGCAGCGGTGGTGGCGGCCGGGCTGGATGTTGACGATGTTCGAGTCCGGTTGCGGAGTCGGTATCCAGAGGCGGCAATCGTCATCGTCCGCTAGGGCTTGATAAGCGCCCATATGGCCGTGACCCCGCTCGACATTCTCCAGAAGCAATTCGGCCCGGCGCGTCGCGGCGGGTACGAGCCGGCCGAGGTCCACGCCTTCCTCGACAACGTGCGGGAGGCGCTGGAGGCGAGCCTGAGGGAGAGTCTGAAGCTCCGGGAGGCCCTGCTCGAGCGCGATCACGAAGTGGCGTCGATGCGCGGAGAATCCGGGGAAATCAAAGAGGCATTGGTCCTCGCACGCCGGCTGGCAGTCGACATGGACAACCACGCCCGTCGTGAGGCGGATCTGATCGTCGGCGAGGCACGCTTGGAGGCGGAACAGATCCTCGCCGCCACGCGCGACGAAGAGCGGCTTTTGCAGGAGCACATCATGCGCCTGCGCACCTCGCGCACCCACCACCTGTCCCAGATGCGGGCGTTCATCAACGCCCAGGGCCGCATCCTCGACGAGCTCGATCGTGAGTAGGGACCCATGCCGGCTGCTGCGCCTCGATCTCCACGTCCACAGCGACCGGTCCGACGGGAAGTTTCCGGTGGAAGAGGTGCTTCGCCGGGCGGGCCTGGCCAAGATCGACGTGCTCGCGATCGCCGATCACGATCTCGCCCCCGAGCTGCCCGCCGGCATTGTCGAGGTGGAGGGGCACGCCGTCCGGCTGCTCGCTGCCGCCGAGGTTTCTGGGGTGCACGACGGGAAAGAGCTGCATCTTCTTGTGTACTTCCGCGGCCAGCCGCCGGCTGAGGCCACCACCTTCCTGCAGGGGCGCTGTCAGGCTCGCGCGGAACGCTTCGACCGCGCCGCCGAGCGACTGGGGCTCACCGATAGCGCTGACGCCGACGCGCTCGCGGGAACCAGGTCACTCACCCGACATCACCTCGCCCAGGCCCTCACCCGTGCCGGGAAGGTGGCGAGACAGTCGGACGCCTGGCGTCATCTCGGTCGCGACGTGGTGCCGCTGATCGAGTTCACCTACCTCGACGCTATCCGCCTGGCACGGAGCTGGGGGGCGCTCACCAGTTGGGCACATCCGGCCTTGGCCGATGCGAACCTGTACCTGGATGCCTTCGTGAAGGCCGGACTTCAGGGCGTCGAGGCCTCGCGTCCGGGACTGGATCGCCCGACTCGAAACGGGTTGCGCCGGCTGGCGAAGAAGCACGACATCCTGGTCACCGGAGGGTCCGACTGGCACGGATGGTGGCCTGGAAACCTGGGTGATTTCCGTTTCGACGACGAGCACGCGCGCCGGTTCATCGAGCACCTGGACGCGTGAGCGCGCGGCCGCTGGTGGTCTTTGGCGGCGGTGCGCTCGGCGGCGCGGTTGCCCGACTGGGCGCGAGTCGGGGGGCGTCGGTGACCGTTGCCTCGCGGCACCCGGGTGAGCACGTCGGCTGGTGGCGTCGCGTACAGGTGGGCGGGGACGCGCCGCTCGGGTGGTTGCCGCCCCAGGCCGACGTGGTCATCGCGGTGAGCCCCGGGGCCAAAGAGCGGGCCGCCGAGACCTGGGGACCAGGCTTTGCCGCGTGGTTGGTGCGCCTGCGGAGTCTTCGGCCGTCGGGGGTTGTGCTGGCAGGCCCGGCGGGGCTGGTGGGCGGGGGCATTGAGACCTTCGACCGATGCGCGCGCGCCCTTCGGCAGGAAGGTGTCGCGGTGGTCCGTATGCCCGCGCTCCTGGCCACCGAACGAGGCTGGGCCGGGGAGCTGGCCGCAGGACTCCGCCGCGGTCAGTCCCCGCGGGTGAGCTCCCGCCTGCCCGCCGCGCGCGTTCTGGTTGTCGAGGACGCAGCGCGCGCGGTGCTGACGGAGCTCGCCGGGGAGGCCGATGTGACGGTGACCGGGCCGGCTTCACACACCGCGGAGGAGGTCATCCGCGGCCTCGAGCTGAGGTACGGGTCCTCGACACGGCCGCGCCTTTTTGGCATCGGTGTGGCCCGGGAGGTGCGGGAGCGGCTCGCCGCCCAAGAACACCTCGATGATTCGTGGGACGAAGCCCGATATGGACCGAGGACGACCTTGGCCACATGGCTGGAACGCCAGCCGGGACCGCGGCGGCGCCGGGGCGAGCCGGGCCCCTGAATGTGGCTTCACTTTTGGCCTCGCTGCGTTAATTGCGCGCCACCCCGGGAGCCGTCATGGCCGAGACCGCCGAGTTCTTCGACACCTACATGCCCCAGAAGTTGATCGACAAGCCCGACCTCATCAAGACCAACGCCATTTTCCGCTTCGACGTAGCCGGTGCCGGGAACTGGGTCATCGACCTCAAGAACGCGCCGGGAGCCGTGCGCGCGGTCGATGCCGATGAGCCCGCGGATTGTGTGATCACCGTAGCCAAGGCCGACTGGGAAAAAGTCCTGGACAACCCCGGTCTTGCCATGCAGCTCTTCATGACCGGCAAGCTGAAGGCAAGCAACATCGGCCTCGCGATGGCGCTTCAGAAGATCCTGGGCTGACCAGAGTGGCGTGCCGGCCCTTAGGCCGTCGCGCCCGCCCAGCGCTTTTCCGCGCTCGCCAACAGGTCCCGATGCGCGCGGTCCTCCTCTGCCATTTTTTGGAGGAGGTCGCCAAACTCAGGGAAGACCTTGAAGAACTGGATCCGGCCGTGCAACTCGGCTGAGTGTTCTTCCACCCAGCGCGCCAACTGAAGGGCCCGGCCGATGGTCACCCCCTCCCGCTCGGCGCCCTCCCGCGCCGCGCGCACCTCGGCGAGGAAGGTCCGGGCTTCATCCTCCTCGACCTCGAACTTTTGCACGCCCATCTCAGGCATGCCCGCCAAGGCGGACTGGTGGATGCGGATGCTGGCGGCGTGGTAACGCTCCGCCTCGGCGTAGTTCATCCAGAAATAGACCAGCTCGCGTCGGTGCGCGAAGCGTTTGGCGAAAACCTCGTAGAGAGCGGCACACTCTAGCTCGATCGCGACCGCCACTTCGAGCACGTCTTTCCAAGTCGATGCCATCGGTCCCTCGGGGTCCTGGTCAGTGTAACGCCGGTCGGGGCGGCTCGCGTCTCAGGTCTCGGCGAGGATGCCGTCGGCGACGACGTCGGACAAGGCGTAGATCGTGAGCTGCGGGTTCACGCCCGAGGCGGTGGGAAACAGGCTTCCGTCGGCCACATAGAGGTTTTGGTAGGCCCACATCCGCCCCGTCGGTGAGACCGCGCCGACCGCCGGACTGTGCGCCATGCGCGCGGTACCCATCTGGTGGAAACAGAAAAGGGCCACCTCGCCGGGGCCCCAGCCCACATCGTCGAGCTTCCGCAGCTCCTTGGTCGACCGGATCATGGTGAGTCGGCTGTGGCCGGTAACGACCGCGCTGGCGCCGCCCGCCAACCAGGCCTCGGCGCATCGTGACGTGGCCTCCTTGAGGCGCCACGCGTCCGCTTTGGCGAGACTCCATCGAATCGACGGGCGGCCCTTCCCGACCGCGATGCTTCCGGGGACGGTGTCGCGCAAAAGCAGGCCCGCGGCGGAGAACTCGTTGTACCGACGGAGCATCTCCTGGCGCTCCCAGCCGAGCCCCGGGAAGATGGTCGCGGTGATGCCGGGCGGGGCGCCGATCCCTTCGATGAGCACACCCGTGGGGTGGCCGCGAAGGACGTCGGAGAACTCCGAGATGTAATACCCTTGTTTGATCCCTTCGTAGTTAGCGATGCGCTCGCCGGGGTACCAGCCGCAGACGGGGGAGCCAGGGTGCGTCCAGAAGTTCTGACCGAGGTGTCCGGACGGGTCGTCCACGCCGGAGGACAACAGCAGGTACGGCGTGTGAATCGCACCTCCGCTCACCACGATCACGTCTGCATCGATGCGGAAGGTGCCGCGGGGCTGCCGCGCTTCGTCCAGGAGCGTCCCCTCAACGGCGATGGCGCGGCCAGCTTCGGTGATCACCCGATCGACCCGCGCGTCGGTGAGCAGGGTGGCGCCGGAGGTCGTCGCAAGTGGAACGAAGGTGATGGCGGCTGATTGTTTGGCGTTGTAGCTGCATCCAAGGTCGCAGAAGCCGCTGCCGTAGCAATCCTTGGCGTTGCGGTGGAAGGTGTCACCTTCCCAGCCCAGGGCTTCGGTCCCGCGGCGGAGCTTGTCGTTGTTCAGGTTGAGGTTCTCGACCGGCAGCTTCCGGACGTGGAGGATCTCCTCGATCTTCTCGAACCGGGGCCTCATCTTCGCGGGTGTGAGCTCCGGCAGGCCGAAGCGGGCGACCCAGTCGTACAAGAGGCGCTCTGGGGTGCGGAAGCAGTCGAGGTAGTTCACGACTGAGCTGCCGCCGACCACGCGGCCGTGCAACATCGCCATCGAGCCGTCGTCGGTCGTTCGCAGCCCGGCCTCTTGGTACAGCTTCCGCATCATCTCGCCCTCGCGCTGCGAGAATTCGGCGGCGGAGATGTACGAGCCCGCGTCGATCATCACCACGTCGCGCCCAGCCTCCGCCATCCGCTTGGCGACGGTGCTGCCGCCGGGGCCGGTTCCGACGACGACGACTTGAGCCTTGCGCGCAAAAGGTGTCGCGACGCTGTTGCCGGACAGTCTCATTCAGGCTCTCCGAAGCGCAGCGGGTGGATCGGCAGCACGTGCCGACCCAGCCATGGACCCGGGTAGGCGATGTCGGCGTAGACGGTCTCGTCCGTGTAGCAATGGGAAAGCACCAGCTGGCGCAGTGCCTGGCCGATCTGCCGGCGGAACGCGACCCGGCTGTGGAGCCAGTCGTTCAGCGCGGCGCCCTGCTGGGCCTCAGAGAGGGTGACAAACGGATGCACCGTCGGGACGAGCGCGCGAGAGAGCAGGTCGAAGGTGCTGGGCAGCGACGCCAGGAGCGCCTGCTGGCCTTCGTCCAGGAAACCGAGGGTCTCCGGCAGGCTGGTTCGCAGGGACAGCGCGTCGGCGCCTGGGCCGTAGAGCACCCGCGCCAGAGCGGCGATGACGTCGAGGTCGTCGTCCCCGAAGCGCGCCTTGGGCGGCGGCAGGGCCGCGCGGAGCGGCGACGGCACCAGGAGGACCGCGGACGCTGCGCCGAGGGCCAGCAGGGTTCGGCGGGTAACAAGCGAGGCCACCTTCGTGGACTATCGCGCCGCGAGCCCAGCGCTCAGCTTTGGCGGCGGCGCATCCAGGTCCCCACGGCCCCGAGCACGGCGAGGCCGGGAACGACGAAGACAGAGAGCAGGCCGGAGACCAGCATCCCGACGTTGTCAAGCGTCAGCTTTCCCTTCTTCTGCTCGTTGGCGTGAATGGTGATCGCCGCGGTGTCCCCGCGAACCCAGGCCAGGCCGTTGAGGGCGAGATCGGTGTTGTCGCCAGCAGATGACAGCATGTTGGTCGCAAACATGGCGCTCCCGACGATGAGCACCCGCCCGCCCGCCTTGTCGGCGAGGTCGGGGGGAGGCTCGGTGACGATCGGCGCCAGTACCGGGGCGCCCTCGCTCGGGGCCACCGGGGCCGCGGAAGCGAGGCGCGTTGACACCGCGGCGGGGTCGTTGATCTCAACCGCCACCGCCAAGGGCACGTTCCCCGCCCGCTCGCTCGCGTCGGCCTGGGCGGGCACGGTGGGATCGGCGAGCGAGTTGACTTCGGCCCAACTGCTCTCGCCGGCGTTCATCAGCTCAAACACCGAGATGCCTTCGATCGAAGGGCCGGCCCCGACGCTCCGAGCCCGGGGAAAGGCGACGAGGTCGCGCAGCTTCTCGGTGATGGCGTGGGCGGCGAGATCCGGCCCACCCAGACCGATGGAGGTTTGCCCCATGCCCACGAGCTCGCGGCCAGGCGCCAGCACGATGTCGTCGGCCATCTTGACGCCGTAGCGACTCATGTCAGCCGCGGTGTTTGGCGTCGCCATCGGCTCGAGCATCACGAAGAGGTGGCCGCCAGCCGTCACATATTCGGCGAGTCGGTCGAGTTCGCTGGGGAGGAGGTCGGTGTGTGGGCCCGCCAGGACCACCGCCTCGCACGTCTCCGGTGCGGGCTGCTCCGTGAGCAGCTCGAGGGTCCGGATGGTGTAGTTTTGACTTTCGAGCCGCGCAAAGACGAGACCCATGCCGTTGGGACCGCTGGTGTCGGTGATTTCGGCCTCGCCGTGTCCGGTCACCGCGCAGAGCGTGTGGCTGACGTCCGAGGTGACGCGGATCAGGGCATTGGTGAGCTCTTCCTCGCCGAAGCCCGAGGTGATCCGCTCAACACGTTCACCCGCGCGTACGATCACGGTGCCGTTGGGAGAGGTGATGCCCTCTTCATTCGTCGCAAGTACATCGGAGTACGGGTCGTGGTACGAGACCGTGATGAACGTGGTTTCGGCGCTGTAGCGCTCGGAGAGGTCTTTGAAGTTGCGCTCCCCCGCGGTGCCGGTGGGGAAGAAGGCCCGAAGCTGCACGGCCCGGTCCAGCCCCCGGGCGGTGGTCAAGGACTGCTCGGCCAGCGAATACTGCTTGTTCTCGGTGAAGTCCCACTTCTTGTCGTACCGGTTGCCGACCACGTTGGCGGCGATCGCGATGCCGAGGCCGACGAGGAGCAGCAGTCCGGCGGTGAAGCTGCGCCCCACCGTCTGGTCCTTTCCGAGCTGTGAGAGCGAGCCCCAGTCCAGGAAGAGCCATGCCGCCACGAGGATCGCGCCGACACCGCCGATGCCGTGGAACCAAGGCGGCACATCCCCGCTTGTCGTCAACTGGGTCAGGACGAGGTAGCCGAAAAGCCACGCCGTGACGGCAAATGCGCCGAGAACCGCGAACAACCATCCGAGAGCGCGCATGGTTACCGCCACCGTAGCGCTTCCACCCGTTGGGTGGTCGCGAAGAGAAAGAACAGAATCATCGAGGAGAAGTACACGGCGTCATTGAGATGCACCACACCGCCGCTCATGGTGTCGAAGTGCGTCAACATCGAGATGTGGGCGAGGATGGTCCCGAGCGATCCCTCCCCCAACGCACTGCCGAACCACCCGATGATCCAAAGGATCAGCGACAGGGAGAAGGACATTGCCAATGCCACCAGCTGGTTGTCCGTGGTGGACGAGGCGAACAAACCGATCGCCACGAAGACAGCCATCAACAGGGTGAAGCTCGCGTAGGACGCCAGCATCACGCCGCTGTCGGGTTCCCCCATCCAGTACATCATCGCCGGGACGTAGAACGTGGTCGAGATCATCACGAGTACGAACGCCAACGCCCCGAAGAACTTGCCCAGGGTGATCTGGAGCGAGCTGACCGGCGAGGTGAGCAGGAGCTCGATGCTGCGTTCGCGTCGATCTTGGGCGACCAGTCCCATCGTGACTGCGGGCACGAGCAGGAGTCCGATCACCGTCAGATTCCCGAAGAAGCCTTGGACCACCCCTTCGGTGAGGCCCTCTTCCATCCCGAGTTGCATGCCCTGGTTCGCGATTTGTACCAGCGTCACATTGAAGAAAAGCGCTGCGATCAACGTGAAGACCACCAGGCATATCCACCCGATCGGCCCGGTGAGGTAGCCGCCAAGCTCGCGTTTTGCGATGAAGAGGATCGGTTTCATGCCTTGGCCTCAGCGCTCATGAGGCGCAAGTACACTTCTTCGAGGTGTTCTTTCCCGTCGAGTGCCAGGAGTCCGAAGGGCACGGCAGCGGCCGCGACTTCGGCACGGACGTCGCGAGACGTGCGGAGCGTGTACACCGGGCCGGCCTGCTCGACCGACAGCACGCCGTCCACGGCCGCGAGCGCGACCTGGGCGCCCTCTGGCCGTGCCACCTCGATGCGCACCATCCGAGCCGTTCCGGACAGGCTCCCGATGTCGTCTTGCGCGAGAATTCGCCCCTTGCCGATGAAGATGACGCGATTGCAGATCGCCTCGATTTCACCGAGCACATGGGTGGAGAGGATGATGGTGCGATCCCCCGCCGCGAGCGTCCGAATGAGCTCTCGAATCTCCACGCGTTGGGCCGGATCGAGGCCGGAAGTCGGCTCGTCAAGAACCAGAACCTTGGGATCGTGGACCAGCGCCTGGGCGAGACCGACGCGCTGCCGGTAGCCCTTCGACAGGTGGTCGATCAGCCGATGGGAGACATCAGTGAGGCCGACGCGGGAAAGCGCGAGATTCGTGGCGCCCGCGACATCGGCGACGCGCTTGAGCGACGCCGCGTAGCTGACGTACGAACGCACCGTCATGTTCGTGTAGAGCGGCGGCACCTCCGGGCTGTACCCGAGCATCGCCTGGACGGTGCGCGGATCTTCCGCGACATCGACGCCATCGACCTTCGCGGTGCCCGACGACGCGCCCAGGGAGCCAGCGATGACGCGCATCGTGGTGCTCTTGCCGGCGCCGTTGGGGCCGAGGAAACCGACGACCTCGCCCTTTTTGACCACGAACGACACGTCGTCGATCGCTGTGTTCGCGCCGTAGCGCTTCGTAAGGCCTTGTACCTCGATCATGCTGTAGCCATGCCCGGTTCGGAGGGGCCGGGTCCTAACCGGCCGGCGGAGTCGCGTCGACCGTGCCGGCCACCCCGACCGGCGATTCACATTTCGTGACTGGTCCTCCTGCGATAGACTGCGATCGCCCAGGGTCGCGCATGCGTCACGTCGCCACCGCTCTCCTCGTGTTTCTCGGTTCGGGCTGCGGGTCCACATGGACGGGCCTTGACGGCGACGGCGACGGCTACACCCTTGCCCAGGGTGACTGTGATGACGGCCCCGAAGGTGGAGAAATCGGACCCGAGGCGACGGAGGTCTGGTACGACGGCGTGGATCAGGATTGCGACGGCAACGACTCCGACCAGGATCTGGACGGCGAGCCTGCGGTAGCTGCGGGTGGCCTCGACTGCTGGGACGATCCCACGAGCATCCCCGCCGACTTCGTGGCCCTCAACGGGCTGGTCCAACCCGAGGCGGCCGAGGTGCTCCCTGGTGCGACCGAGGTCTTCTACGATGGGGTCGATCAGGACTGCGACGGCAGCGACGACTTCGACCAGGATGGCGACGGGTTCGCCTCCACCGCATGGGTAGAGACGCGCACCGACCTTCCGGTCGAGGATTGCTACGACGCAGTGACGGAGGTTTATCCGGAGCTCTGGCCCGACTGTGTGGTCGAGGCGAACCGGGTCGTCGAGACGCCCTTGGCGCCGGGGGCGGTCTACCCTGCAGCGGACGACACCTGGTATGACGGCACCGACGCGAACTGTGACGGGGAGGATGACTTCGACAAAGATGGCGACACCTTCGCGATCTGCGCTGAGTGTGACGACGACGACGACACCGTCTTTCCCAACGATGGGATCGAGCTCTGGTACAACCACATCGACGAGAACTGTGACGGCAACGACGCGGATCAGGATGGCGACGGCTACGTGGAGGCCGGCTACGTCGAAGCCGACCCCGGGAATCCGATCCACGTCGAGGGCGCCTATGGCACCGACGACTGTTGGGACGACCCCGCGGAGATCCCCACCGGGTACGACGCCATCAACGGAATGGCGCAGCCAGCCGCTGACGACGTGCACCCCGATGCAACGGAGACCTGGTACGACGGGGTCGACGAAGACTGCGCCAGCGACGACGACTTCGACCAGGACGGCGATGGCGACCCTGCCCAGACCGAGCCCAATCGCAGCGGCCTGTTCGGTTCAGACTGCAACGACCTCGACGGGACGATCTACAGCGACGCGCCCGAGACCTGGTATGACGGGACCGACTCCGACTGCGACGGGGGGTCGGACTACGACCAGGACGCCGACGGGTACGACTCTTCCGCGTACAGCTACGGCACGAGCGACGACTGCGACGACACCAAGTCCGAGGTGCACCCGTCGACGGCGGGCGACCCCGTCAACGAGGACTGCGGCACGACCTACGACGACGACTGCGACGGCGACACCAACGATGACGATGCCGACTCCTGCGTCGAACACTACGACGACGCCGATGTGGACGGCTACGGTGACGTGACCGACTCGCGTTGCCTGTGCACTGACGACGGCACCTACACCACGACCGGCGTCACCACGAGCAATGACGATTGCGACGACACTCGCGCCGCGGTGAATCCGGCGGTCACCATCGAGAACTGCGGCACCAGCTACGATGACGACTGCGATGCCGTCACCAACGAGCAGAACGGCACGTCCTGTACTACCTACTACCTTGACGCTGACGGCGACAACTACGGCACGACCGCATCTCAGTGCTGGTGCTCAGGCTACGGCACCTACGACGCCAGCAACGACGACGATTGCGACGACTCACGTGCCACGGTGAGCCCCGCCGTGACCAACGAGAACTGCTCCACCAGCTACGATGATGACTGCGACGGCGTCACCAACGAGCAGAACGGCTCGTCGTGCACCACCTACTATTACGACGGCGACAACGACGCCTACGGCAACGCCAGCCTGTCCCAGTGCTGGTGCTCCACCACCGGCAGTTACGACGTCACCAACGACGACGACTGCGACGACAGCGACGCCACCACCTTCCCAGGCGTCGCCGAGGAAGACAGCACCACCGCTTGCATGACCGACGCCGACGGTGACGGCTT
>CANLGL010000024.1 GCA_947490345.1 Deltaproteobacteria bacterium | reverse complement strand
TCCTAGGCCGTAGTGTCGCAAATCACCCCCCATGGCTCGCCTGCTGTCGCAAATTCGGGGGCATGGCTGCGACACGCTGCTCCCCGCCGCCCTCCCGGTCTCATCGTGCTCGCGCGGGGCCTGTCGCGCGCCCTCCTCGTCGCCTCCTCCAGGGAACCCCCGAAGAAAGATCGGCGAACGTACAAGAATACGAGAAGGGGCCAAGCATGAGCTCGCCGCCCTCTCCCCCTAGCGCGCCATTCCCTCCGGCCTCCAAGCTTCGCTTTCCGGCCTCCGGCGCCCGTCGCGTTGGATAACGCGCCGTGCGTGGCGCTCTCCCCCTCTCCGCAGTCCCCCATGCCGCTCCGCGTTTCATGGCCCAAGGAGCCGACCGGCGGGCGGCATGGGGAACTACTCCCGCTCGATGCGGACTTCGCCCAAGGCCTGCCGCGACTCGGCCACCAGCGCGGCCTCCGCCCGCGAACCGGCCACTGGGATGGCCGGTAGCGTCAGTTCGTCGGGCGCTTGCAAGAGCGCGGCCACCGCGACCTGGTTGGCGGACGCCACCTCAATGCCGACGAGGGCCGACTGACGCCCCGAGGTGTAGTACACCTGGGCCAGCCCGGAGGCGTTGGTGGTGGCGTCCGTCGGAAGGCTGCCGTCCCCTCCGGTCAGCCGGAGCGTCACCGCGACATTGGGCACGGGATACCCGAACTCGTCAATGGCGGCTACCGTAATCTGCAAGGAAGAAAGGCCATCATTACTTACTCGCCCGACTGAAGGGACCACGAGCAGACGCCACATCGGATTCCCGGTCACCGGCAGGCCGACGGTCGCGTTGACCTGGACCGGGCCCTTGCCGGTCGGGTTGAAGACGGCGATGTACGCGCCCTTTCCGGTGTCCTTCACCCCCCCGTCGAGCCGGGCGCCGCTGGCCCCAAAGGTCACGGCGCGTCCCGGCAGGGCGGTGCCTTCGGTTCCGGTCACCAACGCTGTGACGGTGAAGGTCTCCGCTCCCGGGGCCAGCTTGGCCGGCACGGAGGTGAGCTCCACCCGACCGGGGCGGAGGCTGACGAGGCTCATCGGGCTGGCGGTCGACTGGGTCGGCCGGTCGGCAAGGCTGGCGGTCAGCGTCGCGGTTGTCGGCACCCCGCCGCTGGGTGGGGTGTAGACGGCGCCGAAGATCCCATTTCCCTCGTGGCGCGTGGGGGCAAAGCTGCCGGCCGAGGCGGCGAAGACGACCTGGGCGGTGATGTCGGGACGGCCATCCGGCGTGACCACGGCGGCGTGAATTGCCACACCGAGGCGAGAATCGGACGGGACCCCGGCCGCGACGGGCATCAGGGCGATCCGAGTCGCTTCCGGGAGCTTGAGGTCCATCGGCTCGCTGATACTTTGGCCATCGGCGCCGACGGCGATCTTCTCGGCGGTCGTCACGCCGGGCGGAAGGAGCACGGGCACCTTGGCGCGCCCCTTGGAGTCAACCTGGATCGGCCCGAACTGGGTGTCCCCGATCTTGATGATCACCCGCGCGTTCTTCGCGGCGGTGACGGGAACGTCCATTTTGCTGGACATGGGGATGGCGAGGGCGGCAAAGGTGTGGCTCGGGTCGCCCTTGTCGACGATGGTCAGGAGCGCGACCTTGGCCACGAGCTCTTTCGGCGCCGTGTAGAGCGCGCTGAAGTTGCCGCCGCCGAGATTGGTGATGTTTTCGACCGTGCCGGTGGACGCAGCGATCTGCAACCGGACGCTGTCGCCCGACTGGCGGTCGCCGGAGGCCAGCTTGATCGAGATCGTCGCGGTCTTGTCCACGCCGAGGGTCAGTTTGGACGGGTTCGCGGTTGCCGACAGCGGGTGTGTGGAGGAGGGGGTCACCGGGAAAGACCAGGTTCCCAGATACTGTTCCTTGCCGATCTTGCCCTTCAGGGTCAGCGTGGCCGACACGGACGCATCGACCTTGGGAGGCGTGTAGTCCATCCGCCAGAGCCCGCCGCCTGCGTCTTGGAGCGCGGATACGGAGCCCGTGTTGGTGCTCCCCTTCAGCGCAAGTCCGGTCAGCGGCGCGCCGTGGGCGTCCAAGGCCAGGACGTACAAGTCGGCGACCGTGGCGCCGTCCCCAACGATACCGGTGGCGGGAATCATCTCAAGCAGCCGTGGCCCCGCAAACACCGGCGCGTTTTCGGCGTAGGCGTTGCTGCACGCAGGCACCATCACCACTGCAGAAGCGCCGAACATAAGCGCGAACACGATGGAGAGCTTGGACACGAAGACTCCGCAGAAGGGGGTCGCGCCTTATCATGGTACGGCGAGGCACCGCTTCGCGGTTCCCCCCTACCGAGGCGTTCCCTCCGGCCGCCGGGCGCGCGCAGCGCCGCCCTCTGCTCGGCGGCCGGGGGCGCAAAGCGCCGCCCTCCGCTCCGGCCCGCGTCGGGGCGCGCGCAGCGCCGCCCGCGCTCCGCTCTGCGGCCGGGCGCGCAAAGCGTCGCCCTCTGCGGCTGGGCGGGATGGGGAGAGCGCTACGTCCCATCGCGTTATCAACGCGATGGGCGCCGCAGGGCGGAAACCGAAGGTTGAAGGCCGGAGGGCATAGCGCGGTAGGGGAAGGGGCCGGGAAAGTCCGGGCACAAGGCCCCTTCCCCCTCACAAAATCAGTGACTATGACCGTGGCCGGCGCCGCCGTCGTCTTCTTCCTTGTACTCGGAGATCATCGCCTCGGTGGTGAGCAAGAGGCTCGCGACCGAGGCGGCGTTCTCGAGGGCGGCGCGGGTGACCTTGGTCGGGTCAATCACGCCGGCGGCGTAAAGGTCTTCGTACACGCCGGTGGCGGCGTTGTAGCCGAAGCCGCCGGTGCCGTTGCGGACCGCCTCGAGCACGATGGAGGGCTCGCCGCCGCCGTTCTGGACGATGCAGCGCAGGGGCTCTTCGACCGCGCGGCGGATGATGTCCACCCCGAAGCGTTGCTCGCCTTCGGCGTTGACGGCCGCCAACACGCGCTGGGCGCGGATCAGCGCCACCCCGCCGCCGGGGAGGATGCCTTCTTCGACCGCGGCGCGCGTCGCGTGCAGCGCGTCCTCGACGCGGGCCTTCTTCTCCTTCATCTCGACTTCGGTGGCCGCGCCGACGCGGATGACCGCGACGCCGCCTGCCAGCTTGGCAAGGCGCTCTTGGAGCTTCTCACGGTCGTAGTCCGAGGAGGTCTCCTCCATCTGGTTCTTGATCTGGCTGATGCGGGCCTTGACCGCCTCGGGGGAACCAGCGCCGTCGATGATGGTGCAGGTTTCCTTGGTGATGACCACGCGCTTTGCGGTGCCCATGTCGGTGAGGCTGAGATTCTCGAGCTTGAGCCCGAGCTCTTCGGCGATGAGCCGACCGTTGGTGAGGATGGCGATGTCTTCGAGCATCTGCTTGCGGCGGTCGCCGAAGCCCGGCGCCTTGACCGCCGCGCACTGCAGCGTGCCACGGAGCTTGTTGACCACCAAAGACGAGAGCGCCTCGCCCTCGACGTCTTCCGCGAGGATGATGACCGGCTTGGCGGCGGCGTGCACCTTCTCGAGGAGCTTGATCAGCTCGCGCATGGTGCTGAGCTTCTTCTCGTGGATGAGGATGTAGGGATCCTCGAACACGGTCTCCATTCGCTCGGAGTCGGTGACGAAGTAGGCGCTGATGTAGCCGCGGTCAAACTGCATGCCTTCAACGGTCTTGAGCTCGGTTTCGATGCCCTTGTTCTCTTCGACGGTGATGACGCCTTCTTTGCCCACCTTGGCCATCGCCTGCGCGATGATGTCGCCGATGTTGGCGTCGCCGTTGGCGGAGATGGTGCCGACCTGTGCGATCTGGTTGCCGTCGTCGACCGGGCGGGACTGGACCTTGAGGTCGGCGACGATGGCGGTGACCGCCTTGTCGATGCCGCGCTTGAGGTCCATCGGGTTGTGGCCCGCGGCGACGAGCTTCTGACCCTGGCGGTAGATGGCCTGGGCCAGCACGGTTGCGGTGGTGGTGCCATCACCGGCGATGTCGGAGGTCTTGGAAGCGACCTCCTTGACCATCTGGGCGCCCATGTTCTCGAACTTGTCTTCGAGTTCGATCTCCTTGGCGACGGTGACGCCGTCTTTGGTGACCACGGGGGCCCCCCAAGACTTCTCGATCACGACGTTCCGGCCCTTGGGGCCGAGGGTGACCTTGACCGCGTTGGCCAGGGTGTCGACACCGGCGAGGAGTTTGTTGCGCGCGTTGGTGTCGAAGATGATCTGCTTGGCAGCCATGGGTGAGTTCCGTGTACGATGGTTTCGTGAATGAAGGGGCGGCGATGACCGACGGTGCCCTAAGAAGGCAGAGCGCTACTCGACGACGCCGAGGATGTCGTCTTCGCGGAGGATCAACCGATCCTCACCGTCGATCTTGATTTCGGTGCCGGCATACTTGCCGAAGACGATCTTGTCGCCGACCTTGACGGTCAGCGTCGTGACCTTGCCGTCGTCACCGACCTTGCCCCCGCCGGCGGCGAGCACGGTGCCTTCGATGGGCTTCTCTTTTGCGGTGTCGGGAAGGAAGAGTCCGGACTTGGTGCGGGTCGGCTCCTCGTTACGCTTGACAAGGACGCGGTCGAAGAGGGGGCGGACGGTCATAACTTCAGCTCCGGTGAATCTGTTGGCGGCCGATGAGTAGTCACGGCCCCTCGGCCGTCAAGCGACCTTCGGGACTTTGTGAAGGAGGAGTGCTTTCATGGCCTTGAACGCAAAACTTTCTGTGGTTCCTGCCGACAATCTCTTCGACTTCTTCCGTGAGCGCGTGGATGACGCGGCGCGGGCACGCGGCGCTCCGGTGAGCCAGGACACCGTCTACTACCTCTCGAATCTGCTTGCGGAGCAGGGGCACCGGGACGACGAGGAGCCCACGACGCTCGTCGAGCTTCGCGCGCGCGCCAGCCAAGCTGAGTTTGCCGAGGCGCTGACGTGCTGGCGGCGTCTCGGGGATCACGCGCTGGTCCAGCTCGGGTTCTTCCGCGATCACCTCCGTATGCGGCGCATCTCGCCGGACTACTACGCAGACATGGGCCGCGGCGCGTACGGGACG
Organism: Deltaproteobacteria bacterium; assembly: GCA_947490345.1. Classification (GTDB taxonomy): domain Bacteria; phylum Myxococcota_A; class UBA796; order UBA796; family SXON01; genus SXON01. Next base: position 66,756 of record CANLGL010000024.1, on the reverse strand, counting down.
GCGGCGCGCATGCTCCGAGATCCCGAGGGCGGCCTCGGCGAGGTCTTCGGCGAGATGTCCGCCCGCTTCGACGACTGCACCCAGGTCATCGCTGAGGTTCGCGACGAAGCGCGGGAAAACAACGCCACGGACATCGTCCGGCTCTATGAGGAATGGCTCGCGACAGGCTCTCCCCGGGTGGCCGAGCGACTCCGGCAGCTCGGCGTGGTCCCCGCCCGGTTCTCCCCTTGCGTGGGTGCCGGGTAGGAGATAGCCGCCGGGGTCTACGCATCCGGAGGCTTTTTGGCCCGCATTACCGTCGAAGACTGCCTTGAGCAGGTGGACAATCGGTTCACCCTGTGCCTTACCGCGACCGAGCGTACCAAGCAGCTCATGAAGGGCAGCCGTTCGCTTCTGGACGAAGAAGTCAAGAACAAGGAAATCGTCACCGCGCTCCGCGAAATCGCGGCTGGTCACGTCCGGCCAGACATGACCGGGTTCGACGAAAACGAAAATCTCAAGAAGCAGAACGCTGACATCGCGGGCAAGTTGCCCCCGAGCGTCGACGATCTGCTTCCCCCCGCCGCTGACGACCTTCCGCCCGAAGCGTAGGAGCTCCCATGGCCAAGTCCGCCCCCGCCGCCCTCATCCTCCCGACCCCTTACACCGTCGAGTCGTTGTTCGACTCCCGCGTCGTCGAACGCCACATCGCCGAAGGTCGCACCACCGAAGCGGCGTTCCAGGCCCATCTCGACGCGCTTCCCGACGAGGCCGCTGAGCAGGTCGAGTCCGAGCTCCGCTTCGTCGTTCGCGGCCGTACCCTGGCCACGGTCGGCAGCGACGACGACGAAGGCTAAGCCCCAGGCCGATGCGCGGTCCGATTCGAGCTCCTCGCGGTACCGAGCGCTCCTGTCGTGGCTGGGTGCAAGAGGCCGCGTTGCGCATGTTGTGCAACAACCTCGATCCCGAGGTCGCGGAACGCCCTGAAGACCTGGTCGTGTACGGGGGCAACGGCAAGGCGGCGCGCGACTGGGACAGCTTCGATCGCATCGTGAGCGCGTTACGGCGCTTGGAGGACGACGAGACCCTCCTGGTGCAGTCCGGAAAGCCGGTGGGGATTGCGCGGACCCACGTCGACGCGCCGCGCGTGCTCCTGGCCAACAGCAATCTGGTCGGGAAATGGGCGACCTGGGACCACTTCCGCGAGCTCGAGCGCAAGGGGCTGATGATGTACGGCCAGATGACGGCCGGCAGTTGGATCTACATCGGCTCGCAGGGCATCGTGCAGGGGACGTACGAGACCTTCGCCGAGGCCGCGCGCCAACATTTCGGCGGCGTCGCGCGTGGGCGCTGGGTGCTGAGCGGTGGTCTCGGCGGGATGGGCGGGGCCCAGCCTTTGGCGGCCGTTTTTGCCGGGTTTTCCTACCTCGGCGTGGACGTCGACGAGTCCCGCATCCAGAAGCGTCTGGACTCCGGCTATCTCGATGAGTGCGCGCCCAACCTGGACGCCGCGCTGGCGCGGATACGCGCGTTCGCTGCGGAAGGCGCCGCCCGCTCCGTCGGGGTGGTGGGCAATGCGGCGGACGTCTACGCGGAGCTGGTCCGCAGGGGGGTCATCCCGGACCTCGTCACCGACCAGACCAGCGCCCACGACCCGCTCGCCTATCTGCCGTCGGGCCTCGATCTAGCTGCTGCCGCCGCGCTCAGAGCGGCCGATCCCGCGGAGTACAGCCGCCTCAGCTACGCCACCATGGCGGCGCAGACCGAGGCGATGGTGCGCCTGGGAGAGCTCGGCGCGCACGTCTTCGATTACGGCAACAACCTGCGCGCGGGCGCGGTGACCGGAGGGATGGACGAGGGACGCGCTTTTTCGTTCCCAGGCTTCGTCCCGGCCTACATCCGGCCACTCTTCTGTGAAGGCAAGGGGCCCTTCCGTTGGGTGGCGCTGTCAGGCGATCCGGACGACATCCGCCAGACCGACGACGCCATCTTGCGGCTGTTCCCCGAGGACGTCGGGCTGCGGCGCTGGATTCAGATGGCGCAGGCGCGGATCAAGTTCCAGGGGCTTCCGGCGCGGATCTGTTGGCTCGGGTACGGCGAGCGGGCGCGGGCTGGCCTCGCGTTCAACGAGTTGGTCCGCAGCGGGGCCGTCAAGGCGCCGATCGTCATCGGTCGTGACCACCTCGACTGTGGCAGCGTCGCCTCGCCGAACCGGGAGACCGAGGGCATGCTCGACGGGTCCGACGCCGTCGCCGACTGGCCCATCCTCAACGCCATGCTCAACGCCGTCAACGGGGCGTCCTGGGTCAGCTTCCACCACGGTGGCGGCGTTGGCATGGGGTATTCGCTCCACGCGGGGCAGGTGATTGTGGCGGATGGGTCCGATGCGGCAGCGGCGCGGCTGGAGCGCGTGCTGACGGGCGACCCGGCGATGGGCGTGTGGCGACACGTCGACGCGGGGTACGAGCGCGCCCGGGACATCGCGGTCGAACGAGGCGTGAAGATTCCTTAGGGCGATGCGCCTGACCCGGTCGCCTTTTCGGGGCGCGGGCTCGGCGCGCATCGCAGCGGGCTCAGAAGGTGGCGACGCGATGCGCAGCGGCACCTGCCTGCGGAGCGGCCGGTCGCGGCGCATCGCCCAAGTTGGCTAGCCTTCGAGAATCTCCAGGACGTAACGCTTTTTTGTCTTGCCGCCGATCGCGTGCACGAGGCGTCTGATCGCGTCTGCATGAATGCCCTTCTTCCCGATGACCTTGCCCACGTCCTCGGGGGCTACCGCCAGCTCCAACACGACGCTGTGGGTGCCTTCGATCTGCGTCACGAGCACCTGATCGGGGTGATCGACCAGCGCCTTGACGATGAGCTCGATCAAGTACCGGATGTCGACGTCTGCCTCGGTGCGCTGCTTGTCCACTGCTGCTCCGCGTGCCTGCAAGTACCAACAATGCGACTGTCATCGCGTTCCGTCAAGGATCGTCAACCAGCGAAAGGCTTCGGTGTCTGAGTGCGTACATCGGTTGCAGGTCGCGAACCCCGCGCCCGGCAGGAGAAGAAGATGGAGACCTCTGCCCCCCAATCCACTGAACTCGAGCTCAAGGCGCTGGCCGACTACGACCTGGCCCTGGCGCGAAAGGTGCTTTTCGCCCGCTTCCGCGACCGGCTGGAGTTCCACGCCTACGGAATCGTGAAGGACGCCGCCGAGGCCGGTGACGTGGTGCAGGAGGTCTTCATCAAGGCGATGCGGGAGCCGCGCCTGTTCGACGCCGACTTCAAGACCCAGGCCTGGCTGTATCGGGTGACGCGGAACTTGTGCTTCAACATCGTGCGGGACCGGCGTCGGCGCGGGGCGCTCCTGGCCGGCCACCGCCCGGACGCGCCAACCGCCGAGGACCCGCTCCAGGCGGTGTTCAGCGACGAGCGCCGCGAGGAAATTTCGGAGTTGGTCGCGCAGCTCAGCGATGACCATCGTGTGATCCTGATGCTCAGGTACTACGAGGACCTGAGCTACAACGAGATTGCAGAGCGACTTGAGATCAAGATGGGCACCGTGATGAGCCGCCTCAGCCGCGCCCGGGACCGGCTCGAAGCGGTCGTGGGGAGCGCCAGGGAGCCTCTATTGGCGGCCTCCTGACGGTCTGAACCGCCGGACCGCTTGACCGGCCGCCCGCCGCTCCGATAGGGTGTGCCAAAGCGAGTCAAAGGTTCCGTTGGCGCCGAGTACGAAACCTCCCACATCATCGGTCAAGCTGGAGCTGCTGTCGCACCTCGATGCGGGGTCGACTGGGTGTCTGCAAACGCGCGCCGAAGGCATCGGCGTGCTGGGCGTCTATGTGATGCTGGGCGAGATCCTGGCGGCGCACTCCTCACAAGACCGCGACCGCCTGCTGGCCCTTTTGCAGAACAGCGGGGCGGTGGAAGAGTCCCGCCTGATGTTGATGTGGCGCGCGCAAGCGGCCGGTATGACGATCACCGAAGAGCTCTTCGAGTTCGTCCCCGACGACCTCCTTCAGGACCTGATGGCGGAACGTTTTCGCGAAAATCTGTTCCAGTTCCTGCAGTCTACCGGTCCGGCCAGCTTCGAGGCGATGGAGACGGTCTTCGTCGAGAACATCCAAGTCGGCCACGAGTCCCGACCGCTGGTCGAAACGCTCGACCACCTCATCGGCGCCACGGCCCGGCTTCGCCAACCACCGCTGCTCGTCCTCGCCCCGGGCGTAGGCACCACGCGGGACGAGCGCCACATCCGCCTCTCGGCGATTTGCAACCCGCGCCTTCCCCTGGCCGACCTGGTTTCGCGCTCCCCGTTTGAGCAGGGCCGGACGCTTGCGCTGGTCACCGAAATGTTGGAGTCGGGGATTCTCATCCCGGTCAACGCGCAGGACAGCACAACCACTGATCGCCCGCGCCTGCGCCCCCGTTCGGAGGCGCACCCGAAAGTGGTGGTCGGTGCCGGCCGCCCCGAGCACTCCAAATCCCGTCCGGGGGCAGGCAGGGACGCGGTCGCAGCGGCGCTGGCGAGCGCCGTGTCGGCGGCGGTGGCCAAGGTGGGCCGTCCTCGCGACCCATCGGCCAGCCCAGAGGTCGCCTCGGCCACCGACGCGATCAGCGCCCCGATCGCCAAGAAGCCTCCGGTTGCCGCGGTCGCGCTGCCGACAAAGCCGCTGGTGCTCGAGTCCAAGCCCCTGCCGAGACCGCTCCCGGAGTACACGGCTGAGCCGCCCACCGAGGAGTTGGACGACGAGATGGCGGCCTTCCAGGACTACGACGCCCAGCGGATCGGCGGCGAGTTCGTCACCAACACCGAGTTGTTGGATCGGGTCGAGTTGGACGGCCCTCTGCCGCAGCGGATCGGCCGCATCGAAGAGCTGCCCGGCGATGCGGCGAACCTGACGATCGAGATGGAGGATGCCGAGAACGCGCGCCCACATGAGCTCGCCTCCGCGGTGTCGTTGAACTTTGCCGGTCCCAAGCTTGTCGATGACGACGCGCGCCGTCGCGTCGAGGTGGCCAACGACTTGTTGGGGAACCTCGTGTTGGCGCTGGACCGAGTGGGCGGGTCGGGCTCCGGCCAACCACGCGCCCAGCTCCTGGTCGAGGGCACGCCGGGGGCGTTCGCGGCGCTCTTCAAGGGGGTCGAGGTTGACGCAACCGGACGCCTCCCGGTAGAGGCGGTGCTGAAAAACCTGCGGAAACGTCCGGCCAGCGAGCATCGTCGTCTCCTCAATCGCGGGCTCGTCGATCTGATCGAGCGCGGGCTATCGCTGGCCAGCGAAGAGCTCGATGACGTGGCCCTTGAGGAGCTGCTGGTGATCGTCGCGGGGTACCAGCAGCGCCTCGCGATGTAGGCGCAGCGCGTGTGGTTCGTCATCGCCAGTGCGCTTGCGCAGGAGCCCGGACCGGGCGTGCAGTGGACTGCGCCGCACGAGGTCGTGGCGGCGATCCGCGCGGCCGCTGACCGGCCAGTGGGAGAGCGGTTGGACGCTGCGACCCGACTTTTCCTTGGCCGGCCGTACGTCGTCGACCCGGTCGGGGAGGGGGAGGGTGCGGATGCCGACGTTCCGGCCCGCTATGACGTCTTCGACTGCATGAGTTTTGTCGAGGAGGCCCTGGGCATGGTCCTCGCGGGAGACCCGGTCGGGGCGCCGGCTGTTCGTGATGCGCTTCGGTACGGCGGCGTCGCCGACTATGCGCACCGCAACCACTTCATGGAGGCGCAGTGGATTCCCCGGGCGATCGCGACGGGGATGCTCGAGGACGTGACCGACCGCCTGGGCAGCGCCAGGACCCTGACCAAGGCGGTGACGCCCGCGGTGTGGCAGGGGTGGCGCTCCCGCCGCCGATTCTTTCTCGCCGACCCTGAGCTTCCCGTGGGGACGTGGTCTTTGCGCTACCTTGATCTCGGCCAGGCGGCCGAGGCGGCCCCCCGGATACCCCCCGGCGCCCTCGTGGTGACCCTGCGGGTCGAGCGCGCTTGGTCCCCGATTGTGACCACGCACGTGTCGCTGGTGGTGCCTGGACGCACCGAACCGATGATGCGTCACGCGACCAAGATGGGGAAGCGCCTCGTCCGGGACGACAAGCTGTCGTGGTACATGACGCACCTCCGTGACTACGTCAACTGGCCCGCGCTCGGGGTGGCCGTGCTGATGCCGCGCGAGCAGGGTCCGACCCGGGCCGCCACCCTGGACTCGCTCGTTCCGGCGTTGCCTTACAGCGACGCGGGCGGGGACCTCCCGGTGTTCGTTCCTCAGCCGCTCAACCCGCAGAACGTCGGCGAGGATCCGGCGTGACGGTGGCCTCGGTGCTCTGGGACCTCGACGGGACCCTCGCCGACACGGCGGCCGACATCGCGATGACGGTGGACGAAGTGCTGGTGGAGTCCGGGCTCCCCGCGCTCGGGGAGGCACGGGTGCGCGGTTTCGTGGGGGATGGCGCTCGCTTGCTCATCGATCGGGCGGTTTCGGCGGCCGGCGGAAAACCCGGACCCGAGCACGTGGCCCGGTTCTTCGCGATCTATCGGGCGCGACCAAGGCGGGTGGCGGCGTTGTATCCGGGCATTCCAGAGCTCTTACAACGGATCACCCTGCCTCAGGCTGTGGTCACCAACAAGTCGGCCGGGATCGCCCGCGCACTCCTGGCGGAGTTGGAGGTGCTCGACCGCTTCGCGCTGGTCATCGGCGGGGACACCCTATCCGTCCGAAAGCCCGATCCCGCGCCGCTCGTGGAGGCGATGCGACAGCTTGGGGTCGCGACGTGTGTGATGATCGGGGACGGGCCGAACGACGTCGGGGGGGCGAGGGGTGCGGGCGTTCCTGTCATCGGGGTGGAATGGGGCATCGGTCGCCCCGATGGCGCGGACTGGCTGGTCAGGGAGGTGTCGGAGCTTGGCGCGGTGCTGGCGGAGTTGGGCGCGCTCCGCTAACGTAGGTGGCGTGCTCTATGCCCTTGTCGGATGTATCGGCCTTCAAGCGCTTCCCGGCGCCGAGGGTCCCGGATTTGCCGGCAAGGACTCCGGCCAGGATTCCGGGGAGCCGATTCACAGTGCCGAGGACGCCAACCATGAGCCCTACGCCGACGCCGGGGGCGATCAGGCTGGGTTTGTCGGGGTGGTGCTGAACCTGGACGGCTCGGGCAGCTACGATCCCGATGGCGACACGATCAGCTACCAGTGGTCCATCGACTCGGCTCCGTCGGGTAGCAACGTGAAGTTGTCGGATGCACGCAAGGACCTCGCCCAGCTCGTCCCCGACAAAGAGGGCGCTTGGCAGCTTTCCCTGGTGGTGGACGACGGCGCCTTCGAGAGCGAGCCGGACACCATCAGCCTGGCAGTCGGCCTCGACAACGGCAGCCCCATCGCGGCGGCCGGCGCCGACCAGACCGTTGCCGCGGGTGCGACGGTCACGCTCAACGGCTCGGGTTCTTCGGATCCTGACGGCGATCCGATGTCGTATGCGTGGACGTTGGGAACGCGCCCGGCGACGTCGGCCGCAGCGCTTTCGTCGACTAGCGCGGCGCGGCCGACCTTCCTGGCCGACGTCGCGGGGACCTACGAGGCGACGCTCACGGTCTCGGACGGGACCACCACCTCGGCCGGGGACCGCGTGCGCGTGGTCGCCGAGGCAAGCGGGGGCGGCGGCGGCGGCGGGAGCACGTCGTGTCTCGGGTGTGCCGGCCGCGGCGAAGGCGCGTTCGTGCTTCTGGCGGCGGCCGGGCTCTTGGTGAGGGGCCGCCGGCGACGCGGGTGATGCTCGCCGGCTTCGTGGGCCGTGATTCCGTCCCGGCACGGTTACAAGGCCTCCATGACGCCTGTTCAGCTCACCGCCTTTTTGTCGCGCGCGCCGCTCTTTGCGGCGCTGTCCGGTGCCGCTCGCGCCTCCGTGTGCTTGCGGATGGATGTGGTCGATCTTCGAAGCGGAGAGACCCTCTTTTCCGAGGGGGACGCGGGCGACGCCTGGTACGTGATCATCAAGGGCGAGATCGCCATCGTCAAGAACACCGCGTCCGGCGCCCCCCACGAGCTGGCCCGACTTGAATCCGGCGAAGCCTTCGGCGAGATGGCCCTCCTCGACAATGCGGCTCGTGTCGCGACCGCGGTGGCCGAAACGCGCGCCACCCTCGCGCGCCTTCCCGCGACCCAGCTCCACGCTCTCCTGGCCGAAGAACCCCATGTCGCCGCGCAGCTCATCCTGGCGATGGCGCGGGTGCTGTGCGCTCGCCAACGCGAGCTCACCTCGGTCCTCACCGACCTGGTCGACGATCCCCAGACGGCGCCGCCAGGGCCCCACGAGATGATGGCGGTGCTGCTCGGCCTCCGGGGGTAGCCCCGCGCCGCCATGCTAGCGCTCTTCTTCTTTGTCTCCGGCGCGGCCGGGCTCGTCTACGAGAGCATCTGGAGTCGCGAGCTCCACCACATCTTCGGCACCAGCCAGTTCGCCATCGCGACGGTGCTGGCAGCGTTCATGACCGGCCTGACGGTGGGCGGCGCCGTGGGCGCACGGTTCGCGCCCCGGGTACGGCGGCCGCTGCGCGCCTACGCCGTGCTCGAGCTGGCGATTGGGTTGTTCGCATTGGGCTTTCCGTTCCTGCTTCGCGGCGTGGAGCCGCTGTACGTCTGGTTCTGGCGCGCGTTCGAGCCGGGCGTCGTCAGCTTCGGTGTCTTCCAGTTCGTGGTGCTCGGCGCGCTCCTGCTCGTGCCCACCGCCTGCATGGGGGCGACCCTGCCGCTGCTGGTGCGCTTGCCGCAGCTCGGCGGGGCGGGCCAGAAGGTGGGGCGGCTGTACGCGATCAACACCGCGGGGGCGGTTTTCGGGACGGCATTGGCGGGCTTCTGGCTTTTGCCCGGCCTCGGCGTGGCCCAGACCACCTGGCTTGCCGCCGGCACGAATGCGGCGCTCGCTGCGGCTGCGTGGACGGTCGATCGGCCCCCGGCCGGGGCGGGGCCGATGCCTGCTTCTGTGCCGATGGCGACGAGCTTGCGGGACGATCGCCTCTGGCTCGTACTGGCGGCCCTGGCCGGGTTCTCCTCGCTGGGGTTGGAGGTGGCGTGGTTCCGGCTGATGGGCCTGATCCTCGGGGCCAGCACCTACGCGTTCACGGTGATGTTGCTGGCGTTCCTGGTGGGCATCGCCACGGGCGGCGAGGTGGGCGGTCCCATCGCGGACCGGCTGGCCGCGCGTGGGCGCCTGGTCTATGGGCTGGTGGGCGCGCAGCTCGCAGTCGCGCTCCTCACCTGGGCGGCGGCGTGGGGCTGGCAGTGGCTCCCGCTCACCTTCCTCAAGTTGTACTATGAGATTCCGCCGATCGCCCACGCGATCGATCCCCAACGGGCCAGCACCATCGCCGGCGAGCTCTTGTGGCCGGCCAAATGCCTCCTCGCGCTGTTGGTGATGGCACCCCCGGCGTTCTTCATGGGCGCGACCTTTCCGCTCCTGGTGCGAGCCGCGGGCGGCGGCGACTTGTCGCGGACGGTGGGCAGGGTCTATGCGGCGAACACCGCGGGCTCGTTGGCGGGGGCGTTCCTGGCCGGCTTCGTGCTGATGCCGGCGCTGCACGTCCGGGGGACGGTGCTCTTCTGCATCGGTGTCAACGTGCTTGCCGCGGTGTTGGCCACCTTCGCGCTCACGGAGCGGCGGCGTGAAAGCGGGATGTTGGCGCTTGGCGCGGCAGTTCTGGGGTTGGTGCTCGGCAACGTGGCCCCGAAGTGGGACCCGATGCTGATGACCACGGGGATGTACAAGTACGTCGACAACCTCGATGCCGACGCCACCCAGGCCGACATCCACAAGCAGATGATCGCGCGCTACGAGCTTTTGTACTACGGCGAAGGCCTCTCGACCGTCGTCACCGTGGCGCGCAATTCCAAGACCGGCAACGTCTGGCTCGCCAACAACGGGAAGATCGACGCATCGAGCACCACCGACATGCCGACCCAGTTGCTCGTCAGTCACCTCCCGTTCTTGTTCACGGGTGAGTCGGCGAAAAACGTGATGGTGATCGGCCTGGCCAGCGGCATCACCCTCGGCGCCGCGACGCTGCATCCCGAGGTCGAGCACTTCGACGTGGTGGAGATCGAGCCGAAGATCAAGAAGGCAACCGAGTATTTCGAGCACGTCAACCACCGCGCGCTCTACGACCCCCGGGTGCGGCTCATCGCGAATGACGGTCGCAACCAGCTCCTGCTCACCGATCCCGGGACCTACGACATCATCGTCTGCGAGCCCAGCAATCCCTGGCTGACCGGGGTCAGCAACCTGTTCACCCGCGAGTTCTTCGAGATGGGGAAGACCCGCCTGGCGCCAGGTGGAGTCTGGGCGCAGTGGGTGCAGATGTACGGCATGGGCGGTCGCGACATGAAGTCGGTGATGCGCACCTTCGCCACGGTCTTCCCCTACGCGCACACCTTCGCGACCATCGAAGATGCCGATCTGGTGATGGTCGGGAGCGATCGGCCTCTCCCCCTCGACATCGCCGCGGTCCGCGCCCTCCGCCAGAAGACCCCCGCGCTCACCGCCGACTTCGACCGCATCGAGCTACGCGACGAGTGGCTCCTCTTGGAGACCTGGCTCTTCGACCGCGACCAGATGTTGTCCTTCTCCGGCACGCACAAGGAGCGCATCGTCGACGACCTGCGTCCGGATGCGAAGGAGTATGGTCCGGAGGAGGAGGTGCCCCTGAACACCGATGACAACATGCTCGTGGAGTTCTCGGCGCCCAAGAACCTGCACAAGGAGACGTCCACCTCCAACTTCTGGGCGCTCCGCTCGGTGCAGGGCGTGCCCGAGTTCGCGGTCAGCACGGCCGACGAGCTGGTGGAGCTCGGCATGGCCTACCGCGACCGCGAGCAGCTTCCGCGCGCGCTCATGGCGCTCAAGTCAGCGCTGGCGCGGGAGCCCGGTCGTGCGGACATCGAGCAGCTCTACCGTGATTGGCAACGGGAGCTTCTGGGGGGCGGGTAGGGGACGGTAGAGGGGCGTGTGCTCCTTCCCCCTCTTTCTGGTACTCTACGCCGATGTTCCTCCTTCTCGCCGCTTGCTCCGACTACGCCTTCGAGGAGAAGCAGGAGCGCCCCGAGCGAAACCGCGACGGGGACGCCGATACGGACACGGACGCCGACACGGACGCGGACACGGACGCTGACACCGCTGCCGACACCGACACCGCCCCTCCAGAGGAGGAATGCAACGGCGTCGATGACGACGGCGATGGGCTCGTGGACGAGGGCTTCGACGAAAACGGCAACGGCATCGCGGATTGCGACGAGGAGGAAGCCTACTGCACGCCGTTCGACGACTTCGCGGGCTGGTCCTACACCGGGACGGGGGACTGGTACGTCGAGAGCGGGCTCCTCACCGAGGGTCGCGCTGGCTCCTACGCGGGAATCGCTTCGCTCTACGACCTCGGTCGCGCCGAGCGCTTCATGATTCAGGTCGACTCGGCCTGGGGCGGCAACGCGAACGACCTCACCGGAATCGCGTGGGCCGTCAATGGCGAAAGCGCGTTCGTGGCCCGCTGGGATGACCCGCAGGGCTACTACGGACGGCACCCGAACATCGGCGGCGTCGATCTCTCGTGGTGCGAGGCGAGCGGCTGCACCCCCCTCGCCGCGAACGACGCCGCCTCCGTGTACTGGCCCGCCGACATGACGTTCGCGACGTGGAGCGTCGCCGTCGACGTCGACCTCGTCGAGATCGTCGTCAACGGCGTGACCGTCCTGTCCGCGACGCTGCCCGAGGTCACTGGGACCGGACCCGCGGTCGTGGGCCTCTACTCGAACGACAACGACGGCGGCGTCTGGTTCGACAACTTCTGCGTGTGGGTGGCGCTGTAGGCGCCCGATGAAGCGGGGGCACCTCTCGACGTCACAGCCCGGAGCCGCCGACCACGACGACGGAGTCCACCGGGGCGCCACCCAGCGACTGTTCCAAGCCGCCGAGTAGCACGTCCGCCCGACCGTCGAGGTCCAGGTCGCCCCCGGCAACGGCGATGCTGCCGCGGGACTTTACGCCGGTGAAGGTGGCTTGGGCGTCGGCGATCCCCAGGCTTCCCGAGCTTGCGCCGTCATAAAGGTAGACGGCCCACGAGTCGGGCTCCGTAATCGCCAGCTCGGCGTTGCCGTCTCCATCCACATCGCCAACCCAGGTGCTGGCCTCGCTCCCGCTGGAGATCGAGAAGGCCGTGGTTGCCAGCGTATAGATCGATCCCGACGTGATCGGACCGCGTACGATTCGCGCCGCCGCATCTGAGACCGAGTTTCCCGGGCCGCCGACGAGCAGATCGAGGTGGCCGTCGCCGTCCCCATCGCCGCTCACGTCCAGGTGTTGCCCCGAATAGTCGCCCGCGAGGTGCGAGTACAAGCGCAGATCCCAGGTGTCGTCGAGGTCGGTGATGTCGACGATCGGGCCGTAGCCGATGTAGGTGGCCCCGCCGTCGGCGGCCGTGTCGCTGAAATCGAAGTCGGGAGCGCCGAAGAGCAGGTCGTCGACGCCGTCGCCGTTGACGTCGGCCGTGGTGAAGCCGCCCTGGGGGAAGCCCCCCGTCGCAAGCCCAAAGGTGAGCGCAGGGGACTCGGAACCCCGCTCCCAGCCTGCCACCCAGGCCACCGGACGCCCACTGTCGGTGTGCGCGCGCGCCAGGATGTCGTGGCCCACACCGTCGCCATCCAGATCGCAGGTGACCAGCCCGTAGGTGCCGATGTACTGCCCGTTGGTGTGCTCGAGGTACGCCGCGCTGGTGGCGCCGTCCACGTCGCCCCCGCCTGACAGGTTGGTGTACACCTTGAGGTACCCGATGTCGTCGCGACCGTATTGCGTCGAAGAAACGGCGAGGTCGTTGGCACCGTCCGCGTCCCAATCTAAGCCGCCCAGGTTGGCGATTCCGAAGTTGTTGTCATCGCGCGACTGCGTGATCCGCGCCCACGCGGTGCTGATGCGTACGGTACCGGTCACGGGCCCCTGCATCAACCACAGCTCGTCTTCGGCGGCCGAACTCAGCGCGATCTCGGCATACCCGTCGCCATCGAGGTCCCCTACCGGGCGAAACCGACCGAATCGCGTGCCGCCGTCGTCGAGCACTGCATTGCCGGCCGGGTTCGCGGAGAAGCTGATCGAGCCTTCGAGCTCGCAGCCGTTGTCCGTCTCGTCGCAATCGTTGTCGACGCCGTCGCCGCACACTTCAGCCGCGCCCGGATTTTGGGTGGCGACTCCGTCATCGCAGTCACCCGAATCGGCGCTGTACCCGGCTGGCTTTCGGCACGCGTTGATCGCGTTTTCGTCGACTCCATAGCCGTCGCCGTCGGCATCCCCGTACCAAACGGGTGCGCCGCTCAGGGAGTCGTCTTCTTCGTCGCTCAGGCCGTCACAATCGTTGTCGACGCGGTCGCACACTTCCGCCGCCGCGGGGTTCACCTCGCCGTCCGCGTCGTCGCAATCGCCACCCGTTTCCGTTTCGCCTTCCTGGGCCTCGCACCCCGAGCGCCCAGAGCCGCCGCCGACGCCGTCGCCATCGCCATCGGCATAGTACGTGGCGTCGCCGCTCAGGTCCTCGTCCGCGTCGTCAACGTCGTCGTCGCAGTCGTCGTCCTGCCCATTGCACAGCTCCGGCGCGCCGGGAAAGACGGCCGGATCGTCGTCGTCGCAGTCCGTGTCGGCCAGTGCGCCATCGCCGTCGGCGTCCACGTTTGGATTTTCGGTACTTCCGACGCCCGAATCCTCGGGCACCCCGCACGCGGCGAGGAGCGTGGAGATGACGATCGCAAGCAAGGAGGTGTCGCGCATCGCCATCCCGAGGGTGGCCGACCGCGTATTCGGTTGGCACGGCGGGGGTTAGGCTCCTCCACCATGTCCGACCTCATCCTCGCCATCGACCAGGGCACCACTGGCTCCACTGCGATCCTCGTCGACGCGCGCAGTCGCGTCGTGGCCTCGTGCACTGTCGAGTTCCCCAACTACTTCCCGGCGCCGGGATTGGTCGAGCACGACGCCGCGGAGATCTGGGGCGGCGTCGCGACCGCGGTGACCGGGGTCCTCCGCAACATCGATGCCGCCCGCATCGCGGCGATCGGCATCACCAACCAGCGGGAGACCAGCCTGTTCTGGGACGCCGCCACCGGTGCCCCCGCCGGTCGGGCGTTGGTCTGGCAGGATCGACGCACGGCGGACCGTTGCGACGAGCTGCGCAAGGCCGGGAAGGAGGAACTTTTCCGGCGCAAGACGGGCCTGGTCCTCGACCCCTACTTCTCGGGCACCAAGGCCGAGTGGATGCTCACCCATCTGGCCGGCGTGGCCGAGGGCGCCGCGTGCGGGAAGCTCCGCTACGGCACTATCGACAGCTTCCTCGCCCACAAACTCACGGGTGAACACGTCACTGACCCCAGCAACGCGTCACGCACGCTGCTCTTCAACATCCACGAGCTGGCGTGGGACGACGAACTGCTCGGCATCCTCGGCGTGCCCCGGGCGTGTTTGCCTCGAGTGGTCGACAACGCTGGCGTTTTCGGGACCACGCGGGGAGTGGGCTTTCTGCCCGACGGCATCCCGGTTTCGGGGATGGCGGGGGACCAACAATCGGCGCTCTTCGGGCAGGCGTGTTTTTCGCCGGGAATGGCCAAGTGCACCTTCGGCACGGGCGCGTTCCTGCTGCTGAACACCGGGGCGGTAGCGGTGCCCAGCCACACCGGCATGCTCACCACGGTCGGCTGGCGCCTGGACGGACAGACCACCTACGCGCTCGAAGGCAGCGCGTTTGTGGCCGGGGCGGCGGTGCAGTGGCTGAGGGATGGGCTCGGTCTCATCGGGTCGAGTGAGGAGGTCGAGGCGTTGGCCGCCACCGTGCCCGACAACGGCGGGGTGGTCTTCGTGCCTGCCTTGGCCGGCCTCGGCGCCCCCCACTGGCGGCCGGAGGCACGCGGCGCGCTCCTGGGCTTGACGCGTGGCACCACCCGCGGGCACGTCGCCCGAGCCGTGCTCGAGGGCGTCGCCCTCCAGGTCACCGACCTCCTCGACGCCATGGCCACCGACGCCGGGGCCGCCGTGAGCGAGCTCCGCGTGGATGGCGGCGCCGCACGGAACGACCTGATGATGCAGTTCCAGGCCGATGTACTCGGGGTGCGCTGTGTGCGTCCGACCAACCTGGAGACCACGGCCATGGGCGCGGCCTACCTGGCCGGACTCGGCGTGGGCTTCTGGTCGTCGCCGGCGGCGGTCACCGCGGCGTGGGCGCAGGATCGGGTCTTCGAGCCGGGAATGGGTCCCGACGATCGCGCCCGCCGGCGCGCGGGTTGGGCGACGGCCGTGGCGAAGGCATGATCCTGCTGCTATTCGCCACCATCAGTCTTGCGGAGGCGCCGTGCGATATTCGTATCGCGATGGACGAGGTTCGTGAGCACGGCCGACGCGACGCCTACGACTGCCTGATGGCCCAGGACGAGGCCGGCAGCAAGCTGGTCGTCGAGCTCCTCGAGTACCCCGCCGACCCCCGCTTGAGCCGCGCGCTGGCGTTGTGGATGCTCCCCCGCGCCGACAAGCCCTTCGACCCGGTGCACGTTGCCAAGCTCAGCGCCGACGACAAGCGGCTCCTGGTGGACGGCATCCGGGCTCGTCGCGGCCGCAAGAGCCCGGTGCCTCAGCACGAGGGGGTGTTTCGGCAGTTCGATTGGTACAAGCCGGTCGCGACCTTCACGGACGGGCGCCTCCAGCCGGGCGACAAAGCCCAGATCGACCTCGTCAACGCGCGCGATACCCGCGGCACGGTCACCGAACCGCCTCTCGTAGAGCTGTCCTGGCTGGACCACATCAAGGCGTGGTTCACCGGGGGGGCGCTCGAAACGCTCGTTCCGGTCGCGCTCGTTGTCGCGGGTGTGCTGGGCGCGGCCTTCTGGCTGCGGCGCCCGAAGGTCTGATGCGCCGCTGGGACCCTGGCCTCCCGCTGCGGGCCGCGACCGAGCTGCCGGCGGCGCTCAGGGCGGTTTTGGAGGGTACGCGGCTGTTGCCCGCCGACGGAGATGCCGATGCCATCGTCGTCCTAGGGGCGATGGTGCTTCCCAATGGGGAACCGTCGGGCTCGTTGCGGGCCCGGACCCTGGCCGCGGTGGGGCTTTTCCATGCCGGCCGCGCGCCGGTGGTGGTCACGACCGGCGCGGCGCATCGGCATCCCCCGGGCGAAGCGGTGGTCGCTCGCGCGCTCCTCCGCGAAAACGGCGTTCCCGAAGCGGCAATCCTCATCGAGGAGAAGAGCAGCAACACCCACGGGAACCTGCTCTTTGCCCGCGGTCTGCTGCCCACCGCGGTTCGCATCCTCGTCGTCACCGAGCCCTTTCACATGGCGCGTGCGCTGGTCCTGGCCCGTGCCGTGGGTTTTCCCGAACCGCTGCCGTGGCCGGTGCTATCGCCGGCGTGGGGGCGCGCGTGGGATCGCTGGCGGCTTCTGGCGCGGGACACAGGCTCGATGGCGCTGGTGCGGGCGGGGGGGTGAGGGAGGGCGCCCGTCCTCCGGCCGAGATACCCGGAGCCGCCTTCGGAGCGTGGATGTCGGTCAATGTGGTGGTGCCCTCGTTGGGCGAATCGGTGCGGACGGCGGTGGTGGCGAAGTGGCTCAAGGCGGTCGGGGACCGGGTGGCGCAGGACGAAGCGCTGGTGTCACTCGACTCCGACAAGGCCACGCTTGAGGTGCCCGCGCCCAGCGCCGGCACGCTCACCGCGATCCTCGCCGAAATGGGGGCCGAGCTTCCGATCGGCGCCACGCTCGCTACCATCGAGCCAGGAGAGGCGCCGAGCGCGGGGAAGGTTGCGACGAAGGTCGCGGCACCGGCTTCCGCCAAGTCCGGTCCGGCCGCGCGCGCCGCCATGGCCGAGGCGGGGGTGGCCGCGACTCAGGTCGCCGGTAGCGGCGCCGGTGGCCGAATCACCCGTGGTGATGTGGAGCGTACGGTCGCTGCTCCAGCCCCAGTTCCCGCGGTCCGGACTGCCGCCGCCCCGACGGTCGCCCCGATCGCCCCCACAGGCCCCGAACCCGAGGAGATTGTCCCGATGTCCGGCATTCGCCGCCGCATCGCCGAGCGCCTCGTCCACGCCCAAAGCACCGCCGCCATCCTCACGACCTTCAACGAGGTCGATCTCAGCGCGGTGATGTCGCTGCGCGAGCGCTACGGCGAGCGTTTCTTGAAGAAGTACGGCGTCAAGCTCGGGTTCATGGGCTTCTTCGTGAAGGCCTCCATCGAGGCGCTCAAGGCCTTTCCTTCGGCAAACGCTGAGATTCGTGGCAATGACATCGTCTACAAGCACTACTGGCACGTCGGTGTCGCGGTGAGCGGCGCGCGAGGGCTCGTGGTGCCGGTCATCCGGAACGCTGACCGGCTCAGTTTTGCCGAGACGGAGCAGGCCATCGCCAACTACGGCGAAAAGGCGAAGAAGAACCAGATCAGCGTCGACGAGCTGACGGGCGGCACCTTCACCATCTCCAACGGCGGGGTCTTCGGCTCGTTGATGAGCACGCCGATCCTGAATCCGCCCCAGGTGGCGATCCTCGGCATGCACAGCATCCAGAAGCGCGCGGTGGTCGTCGACGACCAAATCGTGATTCGCCCGATGATGTACCTCGCGGTCTCCTACGATCATCGCCTCTTGGACGGGCGGGAGGCGGTCAGCTTCCTGGTCCGCATCAAGGAGTGCGTCGAGAACCCCGAGCGGATGCTGATCGAGGTGTAGTCGGTGGAAATTCACACTGCGCGCTTGCGACTGCGATCCCTCCGCAGCACCGATTGCAGCGCGTGGATCGCGGGCATGGAGGCCTCGCTGGAGCTGCATCGGGCGTGGGTGCCCGCCGTGACCGCCGATCGGTCTACCCGCTTCGCCGCCCAGCTGGCCGAACACGAGTCCGGCGCCAGTTGGAAGGGCATCGCCCTGGCGGAGGACGGCCGCATCGCGGCGTGGGTGAACCTCAACGGCATCCAACGCGGGGTCAGCCAGTGTGCGAACGCGGGTTGGTCGGTGTCCGCCCCGTTCGCGGGGCAGGGGATGATGGTCGAGGCCGTGACCGCGCTTCTGGACGTCGCCTTTGCCAAGGACGGGGTGGCGCTGCATCGGGTGGCGGCGGGGATCATGCCGGAGAACACCAGGAGTCTGAGGGTCGCGGCGGCGTGCGGCTTTCGGGAGGAGGGGTTTGCGCCGGAGCTGGTCTGCATCGCGGGACAGTGGCGGGATCACCGGCTGTTTGCGAAGCTGGCGCGGGAGCATCGGCCGCCCGGTTAGTTTCCCATGCCGCCCGCGGGTCGGCTCCACGAGCCATGAAACGCTGGGGCGGCGTGGGGAACTGCGGGGATGGGGAGAGGGCCACGTCCCGGCGCGTTATCTACGCGCTGGGCGCCGGAGGCCGGAAAGCGTAGCTTGGAGGCCGTAGGGCATGGCCCGGTAGGGGAAGGGGCCGGCGAGGCTCCTTCCCCCGTTACATGATAGCTCCAACCCGTGGAATGGTCGCTGCGCATCCCCCGACACGCTTGTTCGCCCCGGCACACCTCGCGCGCGGGCGATTTGTGGCGCCTGGTCCAGGAGGCGGCCGTCCTGGCCTCCGAGGAGGTCGGGTGGCCCGCCGCCCGCTACGTCGAGGAGGGCACCGCGTTTGTCGTGCGCGAGATGAGCGGCGTGCACCTCCGAGAGGCCCGCTACGCCGAAGCGTTGATGACCCGCACCTGTGTTGCTGAGTCACGACGTGGGATTCTCCTTCGTCGCGAGACGTGGGTGGCCGATGTGATGCGCACCAGCGTCCAGTGGGCGCATGTCGGGCGTGACGGGGTGCCATGTCGCGCGGGGCCGGCGCTGGTCGAGGCCTTTCGGGTGGAGGCCGCCCCGGGCGTCGAGCTGCCGCCCTTCGAGCCGTGCGCGCCGCTCCCATTGGAGGTATTCTACCTCCAACCCTGGTATACCGAGATGGACCCCCTGGGGCACACCAACCACCCCCGCTACGTGGACTGGGCCGACGAAGCGCTCAGTCGGCATGTGGCGTCGCTCGGGCATGACCCGCTCGCGATGGTGCCACTCGCGGAAAACGTTCGCTTCCGCGGGAGCGCGGTCGCCGGCGATCAAGTCGCCGTGCGGCTGACAGAGGTTGGGCGGGGCGAGGCATCTCGCGTTTTCGACTTCGTGATCACCGCTGGCGATCGGCTGGCGTGCGAGGGGCGTCTGTGGCGGAGCCTGCCCGGTTGATGGCCGCAAGCTACCCACCTTGCCGCCCACGGCCGGCTCATGAAACCGGCGAGCGGCATGCGGTCTGCGGGGATGGGGAGAGCGGCGCCCGGGGCGCGTTATCTACGCGGCTCGGGCCGCAGGCCGGAAAGCGTAGCTTGGAGGCCGGAGGGAACGCCGCGGTAGGGGAAGGGGCGTGTGCCCCTTCCCCCTGGTTCTTGATAGTCGTCGCGCTGCTGGCGGGCTGCATGCAATATCGCACGTACCCCCTGCTTTCATTGGAGCCCCCGGGCAAGGACGGACCCCTTGAGCTCAGCGGCGTGGCGCTCTTGAGCGATGGCCGGGTGGTGGCGGTGGCGGAGGGCGAGGCCGAGGCCTTGTACGTGCCGGACCCGGACCGGGCGCTGCGCGAAGGGGCCATTCTCGACCTGCTGCCGCTCCGGGACGGGCGCGACGCGTGCGGGGAGACGACGACAGCGCTCACCGAGCGCTGCGCCGTCCGCAACTTCCGCGCCGAGGTGAGGCTCAAGCGGCAGCCCATCGTGTGGGTGGAGCGCGAGCGGCGGGTCGGCGCCCCCTTCGACGTGGAAGACCTCGCCGCCTTCGGTCCCGAGCGCGTCCTCGGGGTGACCAAGTACTCCACGGTCGGGCGGCGGACCGCCTTCCGCCGCGAGCTGATCGCCCGCTCGCGCCGCCAGACCGAGCGCCTCTTCGTGCTCGAACGTCGCGATGGCGTCTGGTACGAGCAGGACCTGCCCGAGGTCACGAGGCTGCGCGACTCGCTCTCCGACTGGGGCCGGGCCAACTGCAACGACGACCTGCTGGTGGAGGGCCTGGCGTGGGACGAGGCCAGTGGGAGCGTGTACGTCGGTCTCAGCCGCTGCTCGGGTCCCGCGCTCCGGGTCTTGCGCTATCCGCTGGCCCAAGCGCGCCTGGGTCATGTCGCGACACTGGAGTCCTATGCCGACCTCGACGAGGGTGCGGTCCTCGGCCCCGCAGAGGGCCTCACCGGGCTGAGCGCGCGGGACGGGGGGCTGTGGGCGGTGTCCGCGTGGGACAGCTACGGCTACGAAACCGAGGCGGCGTTCGGGGGCCGGCTGTGGAAGGTCGTGGGGGGGGCTCTCAAGCCCGTGGCCGCGCGCGACGAGTTCCGCGATCGCCCGTCGGCGTTGGCCGTTCTGCCGCGGCGCAACGGCCCCCCGGATGACCTCGAGGCGCTGGTGCTCTTCGACAACGACGCCGAAGCCGGCTCGCCCTGGCGTCCCAACGCCACGGTGCTCACGCTGAACACCCCCGCGCCGGCGGAAGGGCGGTGGATTCAACTGCTGAGCGTGGAGCGTGTCGCCGACGCGCCCGCCCTGGGCCTCAACGGCTTCGATCTCCGCTGGTTCTCCCGAGACCACCGGCTGTCGCAGGTGGCGTTCTCCGTCGCGGAGGCCGACGGGGGTGCGATCGGTGCGTGGAGTCGTGCGCTCGGTGGGCGCTGGCAGATGGAGGTCGGCGGTTCGTTGGGAATGTGGGCCCGCGCGCTCTTGCCCAAGAGCAACCTCGGGCGCAATCGCCAGGCGGTCGCGCTCACCGACTACCGAGCGGTCCCTGGGCTCCGCTTCACCCGGTACCGCGTGCGCCTCTCCGTCGTCCCGCGCGACCGCGAGCGTGAGAACCCTTCGGTGGCGGAGCTGCTGGAGTCCACGCGGGGCGCCTACACCGTCTCGGTGCCGCTGCCGGTGGCCGTCGAGGCCGGCGCGGGGGTGATGCTGCAGGGCTTCTCCATCGACACCGCGGCACGCGCCCAGGAGGGCTTGTGCATGGCGGGGATCGACCTGAGTACCCGGCTGACCGACCCGCGCACCTTGGAGGTGCGGAGCCTCCTCATCGGCGGGCTGTGCAACGATTTCGACAACCGGGGTCCGACGCTTCGGCACGGGCGCACCACCCGAACCGATGGGGGGGTGTCGGTGGTGCTCGACATCGCGGTCGTCGAGGGCGCAACGAGCGCGGCGGCGTCGGTGTCGCAGTGGGATCGCGCGCTGCCCGCGCCGCCGCTCGATCCGGGCGAAGACCGTGAGACGGCGGCCCTCCGCGGCACCTCAGACAAGGAGTCACGCGCTGGGCTTCATTGCGGCAAGGCGGTCGCGAATTCCGTCGCGCCGCTGCCGCGGAACGAGCTGGCGCCCCCGCCGGAGTGGTTGTTGCTGGACGGAGCGACCGAGGGTCAGATCGCGGGCGTGGCGGGCTCCCTGCGCGGCTTTGCCTTCGCCTGGGATCCGGTGGGCTTCGATCCTGGCCTGTCGCGACCGAACCTCACCGACGCCGAAGCGCTCGCGCGCAACAACTACGTCTTCCGCTACCTGGCGCGCGCGTTCGTCCGGCCCGATGGCACCTTCTTCGAAGCGGGGATGAGCCACGGCATCCACAAGTCTGGGCTCACCGGCGACAACGCCCGGCCAAGCGCGCTCTACGCGCGGCTCGACCTGACCACCTTCGCCTCGCTGCCGGGGCCGGCCCCGAGCTGGGACCTCGTCGCGCCAGCTGGCAGCGACGACCCCAACCTGTTGCCCGAAGACGCCTTCACCCGCTGGGCCACGCCATTCCCCTTGCTCGCGGAGCCGACGTGCACGTCTGCCTTCTGACGCTTGCCGCGGCCTGGGCGGAGGATCCCACCGGGGCGCGGCCGGGCGCGGGTGCGCCGGTGCTGGAGTGGGCGCCGGTTTTGGAGCTGCGGGCGGGGGTTGAGGGCTGGGGCTGGGCGCCGGGGGTTTGGTTTCCTGTCTCAGCTCGGCTGGGGATTGAGGCGGAACGCAAGGCGCTTGCGGCGCGGGTGTCGGTCCAGGCGGCGGCCGAGGTAAGCGTTGACGGGGACGGGGAGACGGGTGTGGTCCTGGGTGAGGCCTGGGCGCGCTGGAGCCCGCCCATCAGCTCGGCGCTGGGGGTCGACGTCACCATCGGCCAACAACGCCTTGAATTCGACGATGGTTCGCTCGTCGGGGACGACGACAACCGGCGCATGGCCAACTTTCCCAAGGCCGTCCGCGCCACCTTTCGCGCCGCGCCTTGGCAGCTCGACCTCGCGAGCGGGTTTACCCATGGCCCGGCCGGCCTGACGCCCGCACGGATGGTCCAGGCCGCCGGCCCGGGGGCCCCTTTCCATTTCGCCCGGCTCGGAGCGGGGCGCGCCAACGCTGACACCAGCTGGTCCGTAGCCGGCATCGGCCTGGTGCTCGCCGGCGACGGTCTGCCGGCGGATCGCGACCCCTTCGGCACTGTCGGGCTCGCGTTCGACGTGAGCCAGAAGCGCTTCCGGGTGGGCGGCGACGCCTACCTGCAGCCCACCACGGGCGGCCCGGCGTCGATGGGCGGCGGTCGGATCGGCTGGGCGTTCGGCGACGACGCCCGCGCGGTGCTCTGGGTGTCGCTGGACCACCTCGGTGGCGGGGCTTCGCCCGTCTTCCTGCGCCCGATGGCCGACACCGCCTCCCGCTTCGGGTGGCTGGGCGCCCTTGACGTCGGGCAGCTCCGCTACGGCGAGGGTGCCCTCGACGCCGCGCTCCGCCTCCAGGCAAGGCTCGCGCCGCCGCTTCGCTTCGAAGGGGCGGTCCATCACTTCTGGGACGGCTCTGGTACGCCGCGCGCCGGTGAGCTCGACGGGGACCTCCGCTGGTACTTCAGTCCGCTCGCATCTCTCCATCTGCGCGGCGCCATCGAGGTGCCCTGGGAAAGGAGCGACGGCATCCAACTTCGTTCGGCGGTGGTGATCGATGCGGCGCTCTGAGGAGGAAGAGGAGGCCGAGCGGCCGGATCCGCGGCAGCGCCGGCACGTCAGCCGTCGCGAGCCGACCCTCAAGTCGAGCGCCGAATGGCTGGAGGCGGTGGAGCGTGTCGGCCGCTGGGTGCGCGTGCGCGACGATCGCGGGGTCGAGGCCGTGCTCCCCACCCGTGGCGCCCACGTCGTCGTCGCCGATCGCGTCCGGGTTGCCGAGGGACTCGTGGTCGAGACCGCGCCGCGCCGCACGGTGCTCGAACGCACCGGGGAGACCGCGGGCGTGCGCATCGTCGCCAGCAACGCCGACCAGATGTTGATCGTCGCCGCTGCCAGCGATCCCCCCTTCCGCCCGGGCCTTGTCGACCGCATGCTCGTCGCCGCCGCCTATGGGGGGATGACGCCGCTTCTGGTGCTCAACAAATGCGACGCCGGCATGCCGGAGGAGGTCTTGGAGTGGCTGGCCCGGTATGAAGCGCTCGGCTGTCCGGTCGCGCTGGTCTCCGCCCAGACCGGGCAGGGCGTGGACGAGCTTGCGGCGCTCCTGGTCGGCAAGACCTCCGTCCTCCTCGGTCACAGCGGCGTCGGCAAGTCCACGCTCGTCGCCCGCCTCATTCCCGGCGCCGTCGCCCTGACAGGTGAGCTCGACGCCTGGGGCCGCGGGCGCCACACCACCACCTCGGCGCGCATGTACAACCTCGCCGGCGGCGGCCGGGTGATCGACGTGCCTGGCATCCGCGAATTCGGCGTCGGCCAGGTCCCCCGCACCGAGCTCCGCCGCTACTTCCCCGAGCTCCTGGACCTCCCCTGCAAATTCCGCGACTGCCTCCATCTAGGCGATGAGGGCTGCGTCGCGGAGGCGGCGGTCACCTGGCCGGAGCGCCTGGAGAGCTACCGAAAGCTGGTGGAGGAGTGTTTGTGAGCCTCTACATCACCTGCCCAGCCCCGCTACAGACCGGACACACCTCGGTCTTGCTCTGAACGACGACCGGGGAGTCAAGGGAGCAGAACACGCGAAGGTTTTGAAGCTGTGTCGGGGTGAAAGTGAAGTCTCGTTGGACGGAACCGTGGGCCGGGATCCACTCCGAGGTCGCTGACAGGACCACGGCGTCATCCCTCGACTGTCCGTCGAGCCCCGCCTTGATCGCGAGCGCGAACTGCCCCCCTTCGCCACCGTCGTTGTACGCCGTCGCGGTGACGTGGGTGATGCCCTCGCCGAGGCCGAAGAGGCCGGTTTCCTCGAGTCTCGAGTCGCAATCAACCCTCCCGGGCAGGACGCTCTCGAACGATTCGGTCACCTTTCCGGACCCGGCGCATCGCGAGCATGGACGCGGTTCGGGTGGCTTGGGGTTGGCGCAGGCGAGGACCAGCCCGGTGGCAACGGCGCTGATGAAGAAGAGGCGGCGATTCACGATGGCTTACCCTTGTTGGCGCGTGAGCGTACCACAACGCCCTAGATCACAATCTGCATCTCCAGCTCACCCCCGATGGTCATGGTGATGTCGTTGAAGTCCTGGTCGCCGCCGCCCCAGGAGTCTTCGAAGCCGACGGTCCAGCCGCAGTCTCCCTTGTAGGTGACGGCGCCGTGGAGCTGCCCGTCGGAGTTGCGCTCGCCCGGGCCCGAGTAGAACCATTGGCCGTTGTCGGTGACCTTGATGGCGAATACCAGCTCGGTGCCGACGTCGTACGTGCCGAGATCGACGCTGGTGCCCGGTGACGACTCGTGGCCGGTCGCGATGTACTTGGTGCGCGGGCTGGTGAGCCACAGCTCACTGGTGTAGCCGGCGTCGCTGCCATCGTAGATGGCGATGATCGGGACCGAATCGTCGGTCACCACGAGCCCGGCGGCGGGGTGCAGGTCATAGGCGCTCGACGGGTCAAAACAGCCGTCGCCTTCGCTGTCGAGGGTCACGGGAACCTCGGCTTCGTCGGGGTCGTCGCTGGTCACCCGCAGCCGCCCCTCGGTCTGCCCCTCGTCGTAAGGCGAAAAGCTCACCACGACGTCCTCGCCGGCGCCCGACTCGAGCACCCAGGGCAAGGCGGTGGCCAGGGTGAACGTGTAGCCCAGCTCCTCGCCCTTGATCAGCGCCACATCCGACACCGTCAGCGGCGCGTCTCCATCGTTCGAAACGCGCACCACCTCGGTGCGCACCTCGGACTGCTGCACGCTCCCGAAGGAGATCGACAGGGGCTCGACCACGACATCCGGCTCGGGGTCGTCGGCCTCCTCTTCCTCGTCTTCGTCCTTTCGATCAGGTGGCTCGACCTCGGCCTTTCCCGAAAGATCGTAGTCGGAGCATGCGAACAGGAGGGCGTAGAGCATCGGCGGACAGTAACGCGCCCGGCCGAATCAGTGATCGATCTCGCCATTGAGCTCGAAGCCGGTGATGGTGTCGAGCGAGGCGGTGGCGGGGTCGTAGAAGGAGATGCGGCCCAAATCGTGTGCCTGGCTGGCCCACGCCATGTCGAGGCCCGGAAAGGTGCCGATGAACGCCGGCTGGCTCGGCAGGGGCACCGTCGTGGGAATCAACGTGTCGAAGGACACCATCTCGAGCAGGTCGTGCCCGTCGAGGATGAAGTAGCCGTAGCGGTCGTCGTCAGTGACGGTGTAGCCGGTGGGTTCGGTGGGCAGGAGCAGCCGGTTCTCGCCGTTGTCGTCGGTCTCCATCAGCGTGAGGGCCCACTGGTCGTAGAAGGGGTCGTCGCGGTTGGCGTCTGCGGCGTTTTCGCGGGTGTGGAAGACGAGCGCCGTCGTACCCTCGGGGCTGAGGCCCACGCTCGCAGCGGGCTTGACCAGGGCGCGGGTGTCGAAGTCGGTGGTGCCGACCTCCCAGATCGAGAGCGCGGCGACCGCGGACGCGTTGGTGTAGAGGACAGCCCGCTTCCCGTCGCCAGTGAATGTGATGCTGCCGAACGGGAGGTCGACAGGAAAGTCGACCACCTCGGCGGTCGCATAGGGATTGGCGAGATCGAAGGACCACAGCTGGCGGGCGGAACGAGACACGACCGTGAGGAAATCGCCGTCGGCCCGGACGTCCATGTCGGTCGGGTCGGTGCCGACCGTCACCCTGTCGACCACGGCATTGTCCAGGTCCACCACCAGGAGGTCGTCGACGCCGCGCTGGCGAACAAAGGCGTACCGACCGTCAGGCGTCAGCACCACTTCCTCAGCGACCGGCGGGTCGGCGTCGTCCTCGACCAGGGGAATGAGCGTGCGCTCGGGACTGGCGTCGCCGAGGGTCACCACGGCGAGGCAGGCGTCGCTGACCACGACGGCGCGGGTGCCGTCGTCGCTCCAGCGCACCCCGGCGGGGTCGTAGCCGACGGCCATCGGGTAGTGCGTCGCCGGGTCGGTGCGCACGAAGCTGACCTCGTTGAAGCTCGTGACTCCGCCGGAGCTCCCCAGCGACTCCGCGTTGGGATCGTACCAGGCCATCGCCCAAGCGCCATCAGGCGACAGCGACAGTTGGTTCATGTTGTCCCGCACCTCGAGGGCGAACACATCCAAGGTCTCCGCGTGCACGATGCTCACGGCATCATCACCCTGATCGAGCGTGACTGCAAGGCGATGGTCGCTGGTGGTCTGCACCGATGAGGGAATCCGCCCGACCTCGACCGTCACCACGGCCAGGGTGCTTACGGCGATGCGGCTGAGCGTGTCGCGGTCGGGGTTCGCGACGAAGACGTACTGGTCGGTCGCGGCCGGGGCCAGCGCCAGGTAGTCGGACTCGTCTTCGGAGGGCACGTAGTCCTCGCCGTCGGCGTCGGTGTCGCCCGAGTCGCTCCCGAAGCCGGAATCGTCAATGCCGTTGATGGCCGACTCGTCGCTGACCTTGGCATCGCTGGGGACCATACAACCGACGAGGAGCAGGATGGGGAAGAGCTTGCCGAACCGTCGCATGCCGACACCCGTAAACGCCGCTCATCGTAGCTGGCGTCCTCACCGGCCGCTCGGTGTTCCCGGCGATTCGGCGCTACTCCCGCTCATACGACGCGACAACCGCGCTGCTGGCCAGGAATCGCGGCGCTGGCAGCGTCTCAGGCGCGGTGCGGGGGAAGTCGGGACGCAGAGCAGTTAGCCTCTCAGCGGCAAGCACGGTCGCATCGCTCTGGAAGGTGACCTCGGCCGCGCGCGTGGCGGCGGCGTCGTAGTAGGCCCACGCCCGCTCGGTCGATGGCCACGCGAGGTCCTGCAGGCCCATCCGATACAGCTCCTGCTGGTCGGCGGTCAGGTGTGTCGGGACCCAGGACGTGAGGATCGCGTCGGCGGTGTTTTCGGACAACGTCCCCATCTGCACGCTGGCGGCGATGCCCCAGGGGGTCGAGCCGTAGCTGACCACCTCCTGGTAGCGGCGCTGGAGCGCGCTCACCGCCTGGACCTTGGCGGCCAGTTGCCGCGCCACCAGGGCGTTGGCTTGCCGGACGCTCACCCGCCCCGCGCCAGGTCCGTCGATGCGGAGCGCCATGCCCACGGCGAAATCGGGCTCGACCAACTGGTAGGCCATCTGCGCGGCGGCGTCCCGCGCGATCTCCCCGTGCGGCGCGGCAACAACGGTCTGGAACCAGACGAGGGAAGCCAGCCACCAGCCGGGCCGTCCGCCTGCGGGCATGAGCGATCCCGCCCGCAAGCGAGCGTACATGCGCTGATCGGTGTCTCCGGCGTCAACCAGCGCGAGCCAGGCCTTCAGCCCGGCCGCAGGGCCCTCCACCGTCTCGGTCAGCCTTGCCACCTCGACGCCCACGCCGGTTCGACCTGGCCATCGGCGCTCCAGTGCGCGATAGCCGGCGAGCGCCGCCGCGGGTTGCCCGAGCGCCGCCCGGAAGATCGCCGCGGAGTAAAGGGCGTCTGGGGCGCCGGCGACGTCGAGCGCGCCGAGGCGCTCGTACCAGTCGGCGGCGCGCGCGAAGTCGGCCATCGACTCGTAGGCGTACCCGAGGGCGGCGATCGACTCGGGAACGTGTGCAGAGCGCGGAAAGCGCTGGATGAGGGCGAGCCGCGCGGCGACCACTTCGGGCAGGTAGTCCAGCTGCTGGGCGTAGACGGCGCGGTTGTGCAGTGCGGTCGCTGCCTTCGGTGAGGCGGGAAACTCCTTGTCGAAGGCGCGGTAGGCGAAGATGGCCTCGGGCTTGTCCCCGGTCGCGGCCAGGCGCTCGGAGATTCCCCGGAGCGTGGCGTTCTGCGCGATCTCATCGACCTCGGTCTTGAACCCCGGCGAGCCGAGACCGGGCTGGTCCCGGAAGGCGAGCGCCACCTCTCGGAGCGTCGCCCACTCTGTTTTCGAGGCGAGGCCATCGAGGATCAGGTGAGCGGCTTGCTCTGCTTGGGAAGTGGCCGGATTCATGGCGATGACGGCCCGGAAGCGCTCGGAGGCCGACTTCAGGTCACCCGCCTCGTAGTGCAGGTAGCCGGCCTGGTACAGCATGGCCTGGACCTTCTTCGGATCTTCGGGGTACAAGTTGATGTACTGGTCGAGCGCGGTGAGCAGGACGGCATCGGCCCCCTTGGCCTCCCTCGCGGCGAAGATGGCCGCCTCGGCGCAGAAGCGGCTGTGCTCACCCTGTGGATTCAGGGCTACCACCGCCATGTATTCGGTATAGGCCTCACTGTGGCGTTTGAGCGCGTACAGCGCCTCGGCGTGCCCGTACCGCATCGCGTAGGCGCGCTCGGAGCCGCTGTAATCGGTGAGCCAGGCCTCGTAGGTAGCGGCGGCCATGGCGAGCGGTCGCGACGCCCGGTGGCCGCGTCGGCCGTGCAGGTCGAGGGCGAAGCTGCGGAGCTCGCGCTCCACGATGGCGTCGGCGGCGACGAGGGCGGCCGGGTTGCCGGCGTTGGCGCGCGCCCAGTCGCTCCGAGTCCCATACCTGGAGCGGAGGCGCTGCAGCTCCTCGAAGGTATCGTCGTCGCGACCAATTGAACGCATGGCCTTCACGATGCTGGCCGCCATCTGGGGGGCGTCGGGGGCGTCGGGCTGCGCGGCGATGACCCTCCGGAACATGGTGTTGGCCGACTCCCAGCGCCCCTGCGTCAGGTACAGCTCGGCGAGCTGGACCAGCATCCCGCGGACGAGATCGGCTCGGCCCAGCGCGATGAGCGTGCCCTCGCCGCCGTCGATGTCGCCAGCGTCCGCGTAGAACCGGACCAGGTCCTTGAGCGCCTCCTCCTTCAGTGACACCGCCCGCGCACCCTCGGCTGGGTTGCCCGCGACAAGCTTCATGGTGTCGAGCGCAGCGCGATACTCGCCGAGGTTGTACCAGCACCACGCGAGCTTGTACCGGGCGAAGTCGCGCTCGGCCCAGCCCTCCTTGGCCGCGGCGCGTTGGTAGGCGGGGAGGGCGCGCGCCACCTCGCCCCGGTCGAACCAGTGCTCGCCGATGAGCAGCGCGGCGGCAGGGGCCATTTCGCTGCCACCGTAGTTGCGGAGGACACGGCCGAGCTCGGTGATCGCTTCGGTGCGGGGCGCGTCTTCGCCGGTGGCGTCGGCCTGGGCGAGGAGGGCCTGCGCAAGGAAGTAGGTGGCTTCGTCGGCCCGCGGGAAGCCGGGTGCGTCGGTGGTCACGCGCCGGTACAACTTGATGGCGCGCACGTACGCGCGGAGAGAATCCGCGTGGTCGGGCTTGACGGCGGTGGGATCGCATCGGGGGGTGTCATCGCAAGCGTCAGCCGCCGCGAGGTACGCTTTCATCTCGGCGCGGTGGGCCTCATCGGCAGTCTCGACGTACAGCTCTGCCAACCGCATCATCATCTCCGCGCGCACGTCCGGCTGATGGTCGCCTTCTCGCAAGAGCACGGTCAGCCTGTCGATGGCTTCACCGCGGGTACGCTGGGCTTCGACTTGAAGCTCGGCGCTGGCGTCTTCCGTCACCTCCTCGCGCCGGAGCACTTTTTGGCCCAGGGGTGCGGCGGCGAGGGCCTCCAGGGGAGACAAGACTAGGACCAGCGCGAACAAACGCGATGAGGAACGCATGAAGCACCGGGGGCGTGGCCCTACGGACAGCGTTGGCGGCGGCGGGTTCCGCCGGCGCGCCGACTATGCCCCCGCAGATGCGCGCGCGCCGGGAGTATGCTGCCGGATATGCGCGTCCGGCGCCAAGGCGGCGGCCGCTCCGCGCGTCGGCGACGAGCGAACCTTCATTTTTCGGCGGCGTCGCGCGGCGCGTCGACGAGGGCGCGCCCGGCGCGCGCATCCAGGCGGGTATACTCCCCGGCGGCGCGCATTTGGGGGGGGATACTCGGTTAGACCGGCCCCACCCGAGGCCCCATGCTCACCGCCTACCGAACCGCCGCCGCCGAACGCGCTGCCCTGGGCATCCCGCCGCTTCCGCTCACCCGTGAGCAGATGATCGACCTCATTGGTCTTCTCGAAGCGCCGCCCGCGGGCGAGGGCGCTTTCCTGCTGGACCTGTTGGTGAACCGCGTGCCCGCCGGTGTCGACAGCGCCGCGCAGATCAAGGCCGCGTTCCTCACCGAGGTTGCCCGCGGCGAACGACCGTGTCCCCTGGTCGATCGGGCCCGTGCCACCGAGCTCCTCGGCACGATGGTGGGTGGCTACAATGTGGCGCCGCTCATCGATTTGCTTGACGACGCGGCGGTGGGGCCGGTCGCTGCCAAGGCGCTGAAGCACACACTTTTGATGTTCGACTTCGTCAACGACGTCGTCGCCAAGGCCCGCGCCGGCCATGCCCTTGCCAAAGAGGTCGTGCAAAGCTGGGCGGACGCCGAGTGGTTCACCTCCCGCGCGCCGGTCGCCGAACGCCTTACCGTGACCGTCTTCAAGGTCAGCGGGGAGACCAACACCGACGACCTGTCGCCCGCGCCCGATGCGTGGAGCCGGCCCGACATCCCACTGCACGCGCTCGCGATGTTGAAGAACGCGCGGGAGGGCAACGTCCCTGACGAACCGGGCACGCGTGGCCCGATGAAACTACTGGCCTCGCTATTGGAGAAGGGTCACACGATCGCGTATGTGGGGGACGTCGTCGGTACCGGCAGCTCGCGCAAGTCGGCGACCAACTCCGTGTTGTGGTGGACGGGCGAGGACATTCCGCACGTGCCCAACAAACGTTTCGGCGGCGTTTGCCTCGGTGGGAAGATCGCACCGATTTTCTTCAACACCCAGGAGGATGCCGGCGCGCTCCCGATCGAGTGTGACACCTCGGCGCTCGGCATGGGCGACGTGGTGGACATCTACCCGTACGCCGGTCGCGTCGAGAAGAACGGTGCGATGGTGACGACCTTTCAGCACCGGTCCGACGTGCTCCTGGATGAGGTTCGCGCTGGCGGCCGCATCAACCTCATCATCGGACGCGGCCTGACTGCCCGGGCGCGTGACGCCCTCGGCCTGCCCGCCAGCACGGTTTTCCGGCTCCCCAAGCCCCCTGTCGCGACCTCCGCGGGCTACACGCTCGGCCAGAAGATGGTGGGGCGGGCCTGTGGCCTGCCGGAAGGGCAGGGGATGCGCCCGGGCACCTACTGCGAGCCGCGGATGACCTCGGTCGGCAGCCAGGACACCACCGGTCCGATGACGCGCGACGAGCTCAAGGACCTGGCCTGCCTGGGCTTCTCGGCCGACCTCGTGATGCAGAGCTTCTGCCACACCGCGGCCTACCCCAAGCCGGTGGACGTGCAGACCCATCGCACCCTGCCGGACTTCATCACCACCCGCGGCGGCGTGTCCTTGCGGCCTGCGGACGGGATCATCCACTCCTGGCTCAACCGGATGTTGCTCCCGGACACCGTCGGTACCGGTGGGGACTCGCACACCCGCTTTCCGATCGGGATCTCGTTCCCGGCGGGTTCGGGGCTCGTCGCGTTTGCGGCGGCGACCGGCGTCATGCCCCTGGACATGCCCGAGTCGGTCCTCGTTCGCTTTTCCGGAGCGATGCAGCCTGGGATCACGCTGCGTGACCTGGTCAACGCCATCCCCTACTACGCGCTTAAGGCCGGACTCCTCACCCTCGAGAAGAAGGGGAAAAAGAACATATATTCCGGTCGAATTCTCGAGATCGAGGGCCTGCCCGACCTCAAGATCGAGCAGGCCTTCGAGCTGACCGACGCCTCCGCCGAGCGCAGCGCGGCCGGATGTACCGTGAGGCTGAATCGCGCGCCGGTGGTTGAGTACCTCACGAGCAACATCACGCTTTTGAAGTGGATGATCGCCAGCGACTACGGCGACGAGCGCAGCCTCAGCCGCCGCATTGCCGCGATGGAAGCCTGGGTGGCGTCGGGAACGCTGCTCCAGCCGGATGCCGATGCCGAGTACGCTGCGGTCATCGACATCGATCTCGCCGAGATCACCGAGCCCCTGGTGGCCTGCCCCAACGATCCCGACGACATCAAGCCGCTCTCGGCGGTCACGGGCGACACGATCGATGAGGTGTTCATCGGCTCGTGCATGACCAACATCGGGCACTTCCGCGCCGCGGCCAAGGTGCTCGAAGGCAAGTCCGACATCCCCACCCGCTTGTGGATCGCGCCCCCGACACGGATGGATCAAGCCCAGCTCATGGCCGAGGGCTACTACGGGGTGCTCGGCCGCACCGGCGCGCGGATGGAGATGCCCGGTTGTTCCTTGTGCATGGGCAACCAGGCGCAAATCAAGCGGGGGAGCACCGCCTTTTCCACCAGCACCCGGAATTTCCCCAACCGCCTGGGAATCGAGACCCGCGTTTACCTCGGTAGCGCCGAGCTCGCCGCGGTGTGCGCGCTCTTGGGACGGATGCCCAGCAACGAGGAGTACCAGGCCCAGGTGGCGGTGCTCACCGCGCAGGCCGCCAACATCTACAAGTACATGAACTTCGACGGCATCAGCGAGTTCGTGGCAGCGGCTGCGACCGTCAGCGCGCCGGCAAGCTGACCGTCGGGGCGGCGGCCCGCGTTGCGCGGGCGCCGGGCACTCGCTGCGGCCCGCGGCCTCCGCTCTCCCGGGTCCCGCGGACCTGCCGCGTCGGTGCGCACGGGGGTGCCCAGCCTCCGCGCGTGCCTCGGCGCTCTCCCGACAGCGGTGCCGTCCGGCCACCGGGCCCTGGGTTCAAGTTTCATGCCTTTCTTTCGACGCGTCCCTTGACACTTGGGGAGGGGGGTAGCGTAGTCTTGGATCGCGACGTGTAGTTCATTCGGTCGTCGCGCTGCCTGCGTCCGCTTTCTTTCATCCATCCTAGGGTTTGTCCATGACCGGTTCCTATCGAGTGCTCTCCATCGTCGCCAAGCTCCGCATCGCCACCACCGGGGCGGCGGGCGCCACCGGCGTGTACAACTACATCGACCTGGACGTGGCCGGCCTGTCCGGACTGGTCCTCGTCGCCGAGTCGCTGACCCTCATCACCTTGCAGAAGGGCGCCAACGCCCCCAACATCGAGTGGAACATGGAGTTGATCGGCGGATATGACCGCGACAACGAAGTGGCGGCGGTCCGCTTGTCGACAGCGGACATCAACACCAACGACATTCCGGTGCGCACGCCGCCGGTGACCACGCTCACCGCCTTCCTCCCCCATTCGCGCCTGCGCATCGCCCTCAAGAACAAGGACGGGATCACTGGCGTGCAGAGCGCCATCATCAGCGTGATGCTGCTCGTCAAGCTGCCGTCGTAGGCGCGGTCATGGACTGCGCATGTGCCGAAGCGAACGTCGTCGGCGGGGGCGGCGCGGATTGTGAGTGTATGGGTTGTGCGACCCAGCGGGCGAGGCGGGAGTCGGGCGGTTGGAGCCGCGTGGGCGCGCTGAGCAAGAACCCGAGTCCTCCCTCACCGGCCCGCGGGGCGCGCGGCCGCCGGCCTCCCGCGAGGCGCGTGGGGGGCGAAGTGCACGCTTACGGGGACGGCGCGCTCGGGTCGTTCGACCTTCCTGACCTGGGCTTTGATCCCGGCGCAATTTGGACGGGCGTCCCGTGGGTGTGGGGCGACCCCTTTCCCGTCCAGACCACGCCGTGCGGGTGGCGCCTCGAAGCTCGGGCAGTCCCGTTGTTGGACCCAAATCCCTGCGAGTACCGGGAAATGGGTATCCCCGTGGTAACGCCCGGCCTAGGCTACTACTTTCGCACCGGCTCGACCGATGTGATCCGGCTGAGTGCCACCAAATACCGGATGTATTTCGCGGGGGCGGGCTCACCCAGGTCACCACCGATCCCATCCTCACCCGATCGTGGCCGGTTCTGGACGAGGGCGGCCGGGCCAAGTTTGCCATCGATGACCTCGGTGCTGAGTACGCCGCGAACGGCCCCGAGCACAAGGTCTTCTGGGGCAACCGCGGCAGCCAGTACAACATCCTCCACTTCAGCAATGCCTACTTGGGTTACCTCGAGTCCACCGACGGGGTGACTTGGCCGATGTACGCGCCCTTCGTCTCGCCGAAAGCGGGAACCTTCTGCGACGACGCGGACCTGTCCTACGCGGGCGCCACCTCGGTCGTCAACGACTCCGCGACCGGCTTCTGGGCCGGCTGGCATTGCACCTCGATCCCATCCGGGGACGCGTCCGTGGTCTACACCGACGTGTCGGTGTTGTACCTCCGCACGCTTGGCTGCTACGTGATGTTCGCGGTGGAGTGCGACGGGCGTGGGATGGGGACGACCATGGACGCCACAGGGGCGTACCTCGATGTCGAGGCGACCGGGGGCTGCAACCTGTGTACGCCGAGCGATGGCACCTCAGCCTGCCTCCGGGGCGATGTGCCCAAGACGCGCTTCGTATTCTTTACCTGCGCCGACGCCGATTTCGACGAGGGGAACACCCAGGGCCCGTTCCCGCTGGCCCCGGCGGCGCCCGATCACACGCTCGGCCAGTGGATCGGGGTCCCGCAAGCTTTTCTGTCGCCCGACGAGGAGTATCTGCTGTATTATCATGGGGTTGGCGAGGTGGCCTCGTATCCCTTTGCCGGACTGCACATCGCAAGGCTCGACGACCTGGTCGCGGTGGTCGCCCTCTTCCGAAGCGACTTCGACGCCGCCGACGGTGGCCTGGCGATGGCAAGCCGCGGCTCAGAAATCTACCAGCACTTCGTGAATATGGGCGACATCAGCATTGACTGCGACACACCCTCGTCCGGCAATGCGCCGGTCGTGACCGACCCGCACTTCGTCTTCTGCGACGATGGCCGCCTGCATCTGTACTTCGCCAACCGCTGGGACCCCATCCTGCCCCTGGGCTTGATCTCCCACGCGGCGGCGCTGGAGGTCTGGGACAGCCCGACGATCGCCACCTTGTTCGTGCCGTCGTTCGGCCCGGCGGTGAGTCCGGCGGACATCTTGGTCAACTTCCGCATGGCGGCCTGCGACCCGGTTCGTGTCAACAGGGTGCTCGGCAACCACGACGGGACCGAAGTCAGCGTGCTCGATGAAAACGGGAACCCGATCGTGGTCATGTTCAACGACCCCACCGTCTACAAGGTCGACAGCGGCGAGTACGTAATGATCGTCCACTGCGCCGCGCTCGGGGGCTCGATTCGCCTGACGGCTGACGCCGATGTGGCCTGCGTCGCCCGCGGGAGTTGTTGATGGCCCGCCCCGCGCACGTCTGCGTGGCGCTGCTCGCGCTGCTGCTGGGCTGCCGGGCCGGCGCGCCGAGCGAAGCCGACGTGCCGGCCTGGTCCGGCAGCGTAGGGGACCAGGACACTGGCGAGACGGGCGCCGACACCGGCGCCGACAGCGACAGCGCCGGCGACACCGACACCGCCCCGATCCCCGACACGGGCGACAGCGGCGACAGCGGGGAACTCGACACGGGGCCGCCGCCCGAACCGGCATGGCTCGCGGTCTCGGCCGGCCAGTGGTACACCTGCGGCCTCCGCGTCGACCAGAGCGTCGCGTGCTGGGGCGCGAACGACTTCGGCCAACTGGACGTCCCCACTGGTGCTTATGCTTCGATTTCGGCCGGAGGCACCTACGCGTGCGCGATCGACGCGGAGGGCGAGCTGGCGTGCTGGGGAAACGAAGCGTTTACCGAGTTCCCCCCGCCCGCGGGGCCATGGGTCTATGTGAGCTGTGGGGCGGGAAACTGCGCCTCGATCGATCGGGCTGGCGCGATGCAGACCTGGGGTTATTATTCCTTTCCGACTGCGCCGGAGGGCGCATTCATTGCCGTCGAGTGGGGCAACGGACCGGAAGAGCTCTGCGCGGTGCGCGCCTCGGGTGAAATAGTCTGTTGGCGCGAAGACGGGTCCGAGTTCAGCCCCCTCGTTGGCAGCTTCGCCGATGTGGGAGTTGGTGCCCTGTTCGGCTGCGGGCTGGACGCGGCCGGCGGCACCACTTGGTGGAACTACGACGACCCCCCCCACTCCGAGTGGGGGGTCGACGAGCCGCCGGAGGTGGCCTTCGAGAAGCTCCGACTCATGACGGGCAGCGCCTGCGGACTGACGCCCGCGGGCGAGGTGGTGTGTTGGGGCGAACCCCACCTTTATTGGGGCTCCGACTCGACCAAGCCCCCGGTGGAGACCTACCAGGACGTCACCGTCGGGTACTACCACAACTGCGGGCTGACCACCGGCGGCCAGATCCTCTGCTGGGGGTCGGATAACTACGGGCAGAGCACGCCGCCGACCTGAGCGGGAATCGGCCGCACCGGCCACATCGGTGAGTTCGTGGATGCCGCGGCGACCGTCAGCGCGCCCGTAGGCTGACGACAGCGTCGAGACTCCAGTCGGCCGGAACCACTTCGATTGTCGATAGATCGAAGGCCTGCACCCCGTCGGCGTCGGTCGCCGTGAGCGAGATCAGCAACGCGCCGGGCTCCTCAGGACAGCTCAGCGTGGTGACCGCCTCGGTCTTGTCGCTGATGCTGCCGTCCTCCGCGGTCCAGCCCCACGCGGTCGCGCCCTCGGGAGTGAACGCCGCGAGCGCCACCGTGTCCCCGGGATGGCAGACATCTCCGGTCGCCCGCAAAAAGCCGCCGGTGGCGGCGGGGCACGCCAGGAAGACCCCGTCACAATCACGGTCCACGCCGTCGCAGGCGTCGGCAGCGGCGGGGTTGACCGTCGCGTCGTCGTCGTCGCAGTCGTTGCCCAGCTCGCTGTAGCCGTCGCCATCGTCATCATGTCGCCCGGTCATCTCGTCCACGACGCCATCACAGTCGTCGTCCGTGTTGTTGGCGGTCTCGGTGGCGATCGGACTGACATCGTCGTCGTGATCGTTACAGTCACCCTCGGCCTCGGTGAAGTCGTCGCGATCGTTGTCGAGCTCGGGCGCGCCGTCGTCGGGGGTGCCGTCGCAGTCCTCGTCGACGCCGTCGCCGGTTTCGAGGGCGCCAGGGAACGCGGCGGGGTTGTCGTCGTCGCAGTCGCCTTCGTGGTACCCCCAGGAGTCGCCGTCCCAGTCCTCGGCCGCGGGGCTGTACACCCGGAAGGCGACGGCGTCGGTGGCGGTGAAGCCTTCCCAGTCCAAAAGCGATACCCGGATGGTGTCGGCACCGCTTTGGAAAACGCCGGCGTCGACGTCGAACTCGACGATCGCGTCGTCGTCCGGCGCCACCCCGGCGCCGAGCGTCCCGTGTTGCGCACTCCAGATGGTGATGTAGACGCCGCTCGGGGGGGAGTCGTCGTCATCGATCGTGAACGAGATGGTCACCTTCTCATCGACGGGCAGCACGTCCCCGGGGGCGGGCGACAAGATGCTCACCAATGGAGCCATGCCCCAAGTGGGCTTGGCGAAGCGCAGCTCACCGGCGGGGGAGGTGGGATCGTCGTCCTCACCGAAGACCAGCCCGCAGACCTCGGCGTCCGGCTCGGTGGGTGTGTGCCGCAGCGTGAACGCCGCGGTCTCCCCGGCTGCGATCGGCGTGCCTGGGCTCGGTGCATCCACCACCGACCACGCCGGGCTGCACGACGAGAAGGACGGCGAGCCCACGGTGATCGCGGCGCCGCCGATGTTTCGGAGGGTCATCGCGAGGTCGGTGGCGGCGCCGTCGGGCCAGCGCCAAGGCATCTCCGCCAGCGGTGGGTCGATCACGAGCCGGCCGGCCGGCTCGGCGCTCGCGTTCCCGTAGAGCGCCACCTCCTGCACGGGGTCGGCTGGATCGCCGCTCTGCTCCCACACCTCAGGCGCGTCCACCGACGACCACGGGCCGAAGGAGGTGGAGACGCGAGCCGCGCCGATCAGCTCCCCGGCAACAGTCGGGGCAAAGACCGCCGTCACCGTTGCGGCGCAGCCCGCAGGCAGCGCGAGCTGCGGTCCGCCCTCGGCAACGCCGTCGGCACAGGTGGTGCGGGTGGACACTGCGGCTACGACGACGCCGCAGCTCGGCGCCGTCCAGTGCAGGCAGTAGGGTCCTCCCGCCGTCGTCAGTCCTGGCAGCTCGGCGCTCTCGCCCAGGAGCAGCTCGGGCGAGTAGGGCGCTGCCGCCTCGCTGGGTTGGGCTCCGTTGCTCACGGTGAACTCGGCGGTCGCGAAGCTCCCCGCCACGGCGCTCAGCGCGAGCGTATCGGGCGCCAGGACCAGGGCTGGGAGGGCGACGTCGAGCGCGTCGGTGCAGGCGATGAGGAGTATCGTGGTGAGCATCGGCGTCCGGTTTCACACCATACGCCAGAGCCGGGCCAGGTGTGAACGCGCTCCGGCCTCCGGCCTCCGGCCTCCTGTCGCCTCAGCAGCCGCAATCCTCTTCCGTGTACCAGGCGCTGGCGCGTTCGACGTTGGTGTTGGTGATCGGGAAGACCACCCAGTCGCCGACGAGGAGCCGGTCGAGGTCCTGGTGGGGATTCAGCTCGCGGAGCACCCACAGCGGGACGCCGATGTCCTGCCCGATGGCCCAAGCGGTCTCGCCGGGCTCCATGCGGTGCTGCGCGAGGTAGCGAAGCTCGCCGTGGGTGCGGAGCCAGGCGTCGATGTCGCGGGGGGCGGTGGTCAGGGGGGCGACGGCGACCTCGGGGGCGACGGCGACCTCGGGGGCCAGCGCCTTGGCGATGGGGCAGGCGGGGCGGAGCTCCTCGTCGACGACGACCGCGTGCAGCGGCGCGGCTGCCGGCAGCGCGACGAGCGGCGCGCCCGAGTCGGCGAACCCGGCAGTGTCGAGGAGAGCAGAGTCGGTGGAGGTGACGCAGGCGAAGGCGAAGAGGGAGAGAAGCACAGGGCACCAGGGGTGGTGACCGATGACGTTGCACGTGCCGTGCCAGGCAGGAAGAAGGGCGGCTATTTGGAATTGCACGCGGTGGGTGACCCTCCCAGCGGCCCGATCGATCTATCGCTTGAGGGGCAAATACATCGATTGTAGATTCGGCCCCAGCCTCACCCCACCCACCGCCGCAAGTTGCCGAACGCGTGCATCCACGGGCTCTCGTCCGAGGCGGTCTTCCAGGAGTCGGGGCACCACGAAAGCGTGGTCCAACGGAAGACTCGCTCCGGATGCGGCATGATGATCGTCGCGCGACCGTCTGGCGTGGTCAGGCTGCAGGCTCCGCCCGCAGCGCCGTTCGGGTTGTACGGGTAGCGCTCGGTCGCGGCGCTGGCCCCATCGACGAATCTGGCGGAAATCAGCGCTTGCGAGCGGCTCCGCCCTGCTTCGTCTCGCCAGACCGGTCGCCCCTCCCCGTGCGCCGAGGGCACCAGAAGTACGCTACCCTCCATCCCCCGGAAGAAGAGCGAGGGGGTGGCCTCGACGCGGACCGCCGCGAGGCGGGCCTCGAACTGCTCGGAGCGGTTCTTGTGGAAGCGGGGCCAGTCTTCGGCGCCGGGGATGAGCTCGGCCAAGGTCGAGAGCATCTGACAGCCGTTGCACACGCCCAGCGAAAAGGTGTCCGGCCGGGCGAAGTAGCGGGAGAACACTTCCCGCGCCCGAGGGTTGAACAGGATGGTCCTGGCCCATCCGCCACCGGCGCCGAGCACGTCTCCGTAGGAGAAGCCCCCACACGCCGCGAGACCCGCCATGTCGGAGAGGTCGATTCGACCCGAGAGGATGTCGGTCATGTGCACGTCGATGGCCGTGAAGCCGGCCCGATCGAAGGCCGCGGCCATCTCGATCTCCCCGTTGACGCCTTGCTCGCGGAGGATCGCGACCCGCGGGCGGGTGGCGTAGACCGGAGGGCCCGCCGGCGAAAACGTGATCGTTGCGGGCAGCCCGCCGTCCGCCTCGTCCGATAGCCGCGCCAGCTCCTCGCGGGCGCAGTCCGGGTCGTCGCGCCGAACCTGAAACGCGTGGGTGACCGCCGACCACTCGCGATGGAGATCGGCCCTCCCCGAGGCGAAGACGACGCGCCCCTCGTGCGAGAACCGAAGCAGCGAGGCCTCGGGCAGGTCAAAAATGGGCCTGCCCAATCGGACCAGGCGCAGCCCCCGGAAGCGTGCAGCCACCGCGTCCGCTTCCGCCGCGCGCACCTGGATCACGGCGCCGAGCTCCTCCGCGAAAAGGGCCGGCAACAGGGCGCCGGGCACATCGATGTCGAGGCCGCATCGGGAGGCGAATGCCATTTCACTCAGGGTGGCGAAGAGCCCACCGTCGCTGCGATCGTGGTACGCGAGCAGCTCACCGGCAGCGCTGGCGGTCTGGATCGCGGCGAAGAAGGTCTTCAGCAAGTCGGCGTCGTCAAGGTCGGGCGCGGTGTCGCCAAGCTGGCTGTAGGCCTGCAGGAGCACGCTCCCGCCGAGGCGATCGCGACCGTTGCCGAGGTCCACGAGCCACAACTCGGTCGCCGGCGCGCGTCGCAACAGAGGCGTGAGTGTCCGACGTACGTCCGTGACTGGGGCGAAGGCGGACACGATGAGCGAGACCGGGGAGGTGACGGCTTTCCCGTCCCAGGTCGTGCGCATCGACATCGAGTCCTTGCCCACCGGGATCGCGACGCCAAGCGCCGGACAAAGCTCCATCCCGACGGCCCGGACCATGTCGTACAGCACCGCGTCCTCGCCGAGGTGGCCGGCCGGCGCCATCCAGTTGGCGGAGAGCACCACCTGCCCGAGCGCCTCCACCGGGGCGGCCGCGAGGTTGGTGATCGCCTCGCCGACGGCCATTCGCGCCGATGCGGGCCCGTCGAGGAGCGCAAGCGGCGTTCGTTCGCCCATCGCCATTGCTTCGCCGCGATGGCCCTCGTAGCTGTGGGTGGTCACCGCGACATCGGCCACGGGCACCTGCCACGGGCCCACCATCTGATCTCGGGCCACCTGCCCGCCGACCGAGCGGTCGCCGATGGTCACCAGGAAGGTCTTGTCGGCCACGGCGGGGAAGCGGAGCACCCGCCGCGCCGCGTCCGCAAGCTCGATCCCGTCGAGGTTTGCGGGGTGGAGCGTCCGCTGAGTACGCGTCGCGATGCGGTGCACGCGTGGCGTCTTCCCGAGGATGACGTCCAGCGGGAGATCGACCGGCGGCTCACCGAGGAGCGTGTCGTCGACGCGTAGACGCGGCTCGGCAGTCGCGGTGCCCACCCGGGCCCACGGGCATCGCTCGCGCGCGCATAGCGCCGCGAACGCCGCCACCGCATCCTCCGGCACCGCGAGCACGTAGCGCTCCTGCGCCTCGTTGGACCACACCTCCAGGGGCGACATTCCTGGTTCAGCGCTGGGAATCGCCCGGAGGTCGAAGCATCCGCCGGCGGCGCCCCCGTGCACCAACTCAGGAAAGGCGTTGGAGAGCCCCCCCGCGCCGACGTCGTGCAGCGACAGGATCGGGTTGTCTTCTCCCAACGCCTGGCAGCGGTCGATGACCTCCTGACAACGTCGTTCCACCTCAGCATTATCCCGCTGTACACTGGCAAAATCGAGATCGCCGGCGCTCTGGCCCGACGCCATCGAGCTGGCGGCGCCCCCCCCGAGCCCGATGCGCATCGCCGGCCCGCCGAGCACGATCAGCGCCGAACCGGAGGGAATCGGCAACTTGTCGACGTGCCGCTCGTCGATATTGCCGACGCCGCCGGCGATCATGATCGGCTTGTGGTAACCCCGCACCTCGCCGTCCAGGCGCGCCTCGAAGCTGCGGAAGTAGCCGGCGAGGTTCGGGCGCCCGAACTCGTTGTTGAAGGCGGCGGCGCCGAGCGGACCGTCCACCATGATCTGCCAGGCGCTGACGATGCGATCGGGCTTGCCGGGGTCGTCAAGCTCCCAGGGTTCGAGCTCCTGGTCGGGGACGCGCAAATGCGACACCGAGAACCCGCACAAGCCGGCCTTGGGCTTGCCGCCCCGGCCCACGGCGCCTTCGTCGCGAATCTCCCCGCCCGAGCCCGTCGCGGCCCCCGGGAAGGGGCTGATGGCGGTGGGGTGGTTGTGGGTTTCCACCTTCATCAGGAGGTGCAGCGGATGTGCCGCGGTGTACCTCCATTGGCCGCTTGCGTCGGGGAAGAGTCGTCGCGCCGGCCAACCCTCGGTGACCGCGGCGTTGTCGTGGTACGCGGAGCGGACGGCGCCGGGACCGCTGGGGTTGGCCGCCAACGCGATCGCGGTGGTGTTGCGGATCATCGCGAAGAGCGAGCGCGGCTGCTCGTCGCCGTCGATCGTCCACGAGGCGTTGAAGATTTTGTGCCGACAATGCTCGGAGTTCGCCTGCGCGAACATCATCAGTTCGGCGTCGGTCGGGTTGCGGCCCAGGCCGACGAAGGCCGCCACCAGGTAGCCGATCTCGTCGTCGGCCAGCGCAAGCCCGAGCGCCACGTTCGCCGCACGGAGCGCGGGCGCCCCGCCACCGAGCACGTCAACCCGCGAGAGTGGGGCTGGAGGCGCGGTACCGAAACACGCGGCGGCCTCGTCGATGCCCGCCAAAACCGACTCCGTCATCCGATCGTGCAACAGCGGCGCCACCGCGGTGAGGTCGATGGCATCGCAGTCAAAGTGGTAGACCGTTGCGCGCTCGATGCGATGCACGGCGGCGAGGCCGCAGTTGTGGGCGATGTCCGTGGCCTTGGACGACCAGCCGCTCACCGTGCCCAGGCGGGGGACCACGACCACGCAGGGCCCCGAGCGCGGTGGCGACGGTGGCGCGTAGCTCAACAGGGCTTGGAGCCGGCCGAGCGACTGCTGG
Organism: Deltaproteobacteria bacterium; assembly: GCA_947490345.1. Classification (GTDB taxonomy): domain Bacteria; phylum Myxococcota_A; class UBA796; order UBA796; family SXON01; genus SXON01. Next base: position 23,923 of record CANLGL010000024.1, on the reverse strand, counting down.
TCCGGCGGCCGTGCCACATCGACGAGGTGCAGATGATCGGCGTGGAGCGCGCGCAGTCCAGGGGCACGCGCAACCAGCGCAACGAACAGTCGCTGAAGGCGAAAAGTCGAGAGGGCTGGGCCACCACGCAGCGTGAACATCGGAGCTCCTGGCGGCCGGTCAGTAGTTCTCGGTGTCCGGGTCGGCCGATCTGAACCGTGGGGCCCCGCCGGGCATCGGAATGTAGAAGCGCACGCCCAGCGCCGCATCGACGATGAATTCGGTTCGAGGGAAAACGCCCACGCCGGGCGCGATCTCGATGAACCCTTCTACCGGCACACCGTCGTGCCAGAAGCCCATGCCGAACGGAATGCGAACCGCGACGTTGAAGGCCTCGTAGCCGGTGCCATCACCCAGACGGGTGCGCGGACCCACGCCCATCCAGACCGGGAAGTGCATGTTGGGCATTTCGGAGGTGCGGAGATCGGCCAGGTCGATGCAGGCGTCGATGTGGATCTGTGCATAGCTCCGCACTCCGCCGGACGTGGGCACAAACGACCATGCCACTCCCCCGTCCACCAGGAAGCGCCCCCCAGGCCGCCACGCCGCCGAGAATCCGGTTGGCGCACCCAGGATCAGCCCCATTCCGATGCCTTCCGCGTCGCGATTGATCAACGATTCCGCCGCGGCCATCGGGGTTGCCGCGGTGGCAGTGGCAGACTCGGCGGCGCTGGCGAGGGACGCGAACAGGGCGAGGAGCATCACGCGCGGTTTATCCCGGCGCGTCGCCCAGCGTGTCGAGGGCCTGTTGCCCCTGATACACCAGCACCAATCGTTCGAGGACTGGGCCAATGGTGGCGTCGCGCCGAAAGCCCCGCCAGGTCGGATCCTGCGCGACGGCCGGCACCGCGAAGCCCAGACGCAGCGCCTTGACGAGGTTCCGTTCGAAGCCGCGCGCGTCACCCGCCTGTCCCGAGAGCTGCGCCAGCCGGAACCAGCCCGGCCACGCCTGAGGGAGCAGCCGCACGACCGCCTCGAAGTCTTCGGTCGCGCCGGCCACGTCGTCGCGGGCCAGGCGCACCTCACCACGATCGTAGCGGGCAGCAGCGAGGTCAGGGTCGAGCTCGACGGCCTGGTGCAGATAGGCCATCGCATGGGCGTCGTCACCAGCCAGGCGCCAGACCAGGCCCAGCTCGTAGGTGACGCGCGCCGAGGGGCCGAAGGTACGCATCCACCGCTTGGCAAAGGTCTCGGCCGTCGTCGCATCCCGCTCGCGGCCGACACGCGCGACCTCGGCGCCCGCGGCCTCGGTCAGGGTCACGTCGTAGTCGGGAGGGGCCAGCTCGGCGCGGGCGATGCCGAGCGCCAGAAGCAGCATCACTGCCGCCGCCGCCGCGCCGCCATCGTCGCAACCAGGAGCGACATCAAGCTCGCTGGGAGCAAGGTGCCACCACTGTCACAGCCGCATTCGCTCGGACTGAGATTTACGCCCTCGTCGGTGTCCTCGTCTCCCCCGCCGTCGTCAGCGGTGTCGGTGTCGCCGGTATCGTCAGTCGACGCCGGTGCGGCGTACACGCAGATGTCGTCGACGTTCCAGCCGCCGAGCTCCTTGCCGCCGTCACTCTCGATCTCCCAGGAGACGCTGACCGCGCCGTCGCTGGGGGTGGCACGGTGGGTGGCGAGCATCCACTGGTCGTCGAGGGTGTCCTCGTCGCCCCGCTGCTCGTTCGAGGCGTGGTTCTCCCAGATCACCCCAGCGTTTGCGAGCACACGGGCCCGGTCGTAGTAGCCGTCCTCGACGTTGAGCCAGCGCCGGTACTGCACGATGAGCCGCTCGTTGCCGAGGGCGTCCACCGCCGGAGTCGAGATGCGATTGTGGATGTCAGGCTGGTACTCGCCGTTGTATTCGCCGCCGCCGAGATCATTTCCCCACACCTTACGCCCGGTGAAGGCGGCGTCCGGATCATTGGCCAACCCGGTTGGCGTGCCGTGCGTCCAGTCGTCCGCGCCTTCTCGGTCCGTGCCAGACAGGAGCTCGTGCACCATGGCGCCGTCGTCGCCGGTCAGGTCCGCGCACCACAATTCGGTCAGGGGCCCGACGTAGAACGTGAACGGCGCGATGTCGCCGCCGGCCGGGGCGTCGACTCCTTGACCATCGTTGCCTTCGGCGCTGAGGTAGTAGTGCACGATCGTGTCGGGTTGGAACTCCGGAAACTCGACGGTGAAGCTGTCGCCCGCCACTGTGCCCGTGCTCGTCGACCAGTTGGCCCCCTCGTCGGTTGACCAGTTGAGCGTGACCGTGTCCAGCGCGAACGCCTGGCACGCCGCCGCAATGTTGACGATGGTGCCGCCGGCAGTGATGCCGGTGCCGGCGCTCTGGTTCTCGACTGGCACGTGGTCGACCGTGAGCCCACCGCCGTCGCTGGCGAGGGGGCCCAGCCCGTGGAGCGCGAAGCCTTCGGCGATCTCGCAGAAGTGTGGCGTGCCGTTGGCGAGGTTCCCGTCGTCGTCGTCCGCGACGATGAACTCGTCGTAGGCGGTCTCGAGCGTGGGGTTGGCTTTCAGCGCATCGACGAAGAGGTGGGCGACGATGTCGTAGGCAGTACCGCTGTCCTCGCGATTCTCGGCATAGGTCGCCAGTAGCTCGGCCCAGACGTCCCACACCGAGCCGCCGAAGATCAGGCCGTCGTAGTGCACCTCGCCCGAAAGGTCGTCCGGGTAGGTCCAGTTCGGCGCCACGTCCCGGATGCCCGCGCCGTTGGTGCCGAAGTAGGGTGCGATCAAGCTGTCGTGGGTCATGAGCGTGGAGACGACGTCCCCGGAGCCTTCTCCGATGGTCCCGTCCACGGACCAGGTGCCGGCGCTGTAAGCGTGAAAACCGTGGCCCCACTCGTGGTAGTTGACGTCGGCGATCTCGCCGGTGTTGTTGCACCCGCCGCCTGCCGCATAGAAGTTGACGTTTCCATCATAATAGGCGTTACAACTGCTGCTTGTGTCGTTCACGTTGCTGGTGAGCGACACCGAGGACATGGTGACTTCTGGTGCCAGCGCGTAGGCCCAGTCCTTGACCTGGTGGATGTAGACATAGCTGGCAATCTCAGCCTGAGTGGCGTCGTCCGTGGTCCAGGTGGGGTCGGACTCGGCGAACTCCAGTTCCCCTTCGGCGCCGTTGGCGTTTTTCACGTCCAAGTAGGTGCCGCTGAGCCAGGTGGCGGCGCTGTCTCCGGCGACCGCGTAGGCGCCAAACTCATCGGCGTTGACGCTGCTTTCTCCAGACACCGACACGCGCGGCATCGGCGAGGTCACCATCGCGCTGTCGTACGTGCGCTCACGGTGGGTGCCGTAGACCATGCCCTCCAAGAAGCGAATCTCGTTGTGTACCGAGAGCAGCTCACCGGTGGCGGCGTCAACAAACGTGACCCAGATCCCGCGGGGTAGGACGGTTTCGCTGCGAACCTGCCAGGCCAGGCGGATCTTCGGACCGCCGGCCCCGTCCATCGGCAAGGCGACCAACGTGGCCCCGACGCCCGTGTGGGCGGCCATCGGCGCCGCCCCATGAAGCTCCGCGATGGTGATAGCATCGGCCTCAGAGAGCTCCGCCTGGGGCAGAACCGCGTCCGGGTAGGTGTCCACGCCGAGCATGATGAGCCTACCGAAGCGGATGCGCGCCGTCACGCCGCCGCGAAAAACCGGATGACCGTCGATGGTGCGGTCGAAGTCGACCAGCCAGGTGTCGGTGCGAGCGATGTAGCGCGCCCGGGAAAACGGCAACTCTTGCCGGCCGACCCCGACGATGGCGCGGTTTCGCAGTAGGAAGCGCTCCATGGCCGTGCGGACCTCGGATTCGCTTTTCACCGAGCCCAGCACGATGCCTGGCCCCCACGCCCGGTGGGGGGTGCCGGTCCGCTCGTCGAACCGGGCCTGCCAGCCGACGCCCTCTCCCTGCGTGAACTCCACCCACCCCGGCTGATGCGCGAGCGTGGCCTGCGTGCGGTGGTGCGTGCGGAAGATGCGCGTCGGCTCCCGGCCGATCCAGACCTCATCGGACGGAGCGAAGGCGGCGGCCGAGGCCAGAAGCGCGAGAATCCCCGACATCGTTTCCCCGATAGGCGTGCAACGTCTATCATGCCACGGGGGGAAAGGGCTCGCCGCCCTCTCCCCCTACCGCGCCATCCCCTCCGGCCTCCAACCTGCGGTTTCCGGCCTGCGGCGCCCTGCGCGCTGGTACCGCGCAGGGGCGTGGCGCTCCCCCTGACCGCAATCCCCCATGGCGCCTCGGCGTTTGATGGTTCTGGGAGGCGCAGCGCGCGCCGTGGGGGACTACACTTGCCTGCGTGCGGTCGCTGCCGTCACGACCTTGTTGCATGATCGCCTACCTCTGGATCGTTGCCGCCTGCTCTTCCGACGGAGGCTCGCGTGCGTTGCCCGAGCTGCCGCCGCTTCCAGAGCCGGTCGACGCGGCCGAATTGGTCCGTGGCCCCGAGCGCCCGCTGAAGGAGGCGATCGTGGCGCTGACTGGCGCGGTGCGCGGCGAGGTTGAGGTCTGCGGATGTCCCACCACCCCCTACGGCGGGTTCGCGCGGCGCGCGGCCCTCTTCGCCCAGCTGAGCGAGGCTCCGGTGCCGCTCTTTTCGGTGGATGCCGGAGAGATGTTGGTCAAGGGCATGAGCGCGCGCGACGAGTTGGACCGACGGGTGAGGGCCGAAGCGGTGCTGGGGCTGGCGGAGGGCACCGGCCTGGATGCCTGGGCCGCTTCGCCGATCGACCTGACCCCGGGCGGCGTCGAGCTCCTCGCGCGCCACGGAGCGCTCGCCGCAAATTGGATCGGTGATGCTGGACTTCTTCCCGCGCGGGTGGTGGAGCGCAGTGGCGTCCGCCTCGGTTTTGTAGGACTGGCGGCCGCCAGCGACGCTCACCCGACGAGCAGTCCTGTCGAGGCGGTGCGCGCGGCGATGACCGAGACCGCGGACGCATGGTTCGTGCTCTCGAATGCTGATCTGGCCACCAACCGGCTGGTTGCCGAGGGTGTCCCGGGCTTGGCGGCAGTGCTCGCGACCGAGGGCGACCGGCATGATCCGCCGATGGCGACCGCTGGTGCGCCGATCGTCGAGGCGCCCGGGCGCGGGCGGTATGTCACCCTCATTCATCTTTCGCTCGCGACCGACAATCGCCCGCTCGACTTGGTCACCTCGGGGATCTGGCGTGACGTCGCCGCGACCCGATACCGCCGCGAGCTCGATGCTATCGAGCCGGGAGTGCGCGAGGCCGAAACCGCCACCGACCACCGACGACTGGTGCGGCGGAGCGCCGGGCGCGCCTTGGGCTACGTCGAGGACATTCCGCTCAGCGCAGATCTCGAGGGTCCGAGCAAGGTGGACGGCCAGCTCGGCCGGTTCCGGGAGGCGATCCTGGGCGCGGCGCGGGTGAGCGCCGTGCCGTTGGACAACGGCGGCTACGCCACGGCCTCCAGTTGCTCTGGCTGCCACCGCGATCGCATGGCCTCATGGAGCTTCGACGCGCACGCACGCTCGCTCGAGTCGCTCATCACCAGCAAGAAGGCTGACAATCCGGAGTGCGTCGGTTGCCACACCACCGGGTTCGGCCAGGCAGGCGGCTTTGCCGCCGTCGACGACAAGGCCATCGGCGCCTTCCGGGACGTGCAATGCGAGGCCTGTCACGGACCCATGAAGGGCCACACGGGCAGAAGCGGCCCGCACAGCCGCCCCGTGACCGAGGCGACGTGTCGCGGCTGCCACGACGAGGCCAACAGCCCCAAGTTTGACTATTCCACCTATCTATCCAAGATTTCGTGCTCCCGACTCGACTCGCCGGAGGACGTGGCCCCGCCCTAGCTACCAGGTCGTCAAGAAGCGATCCACGGCCTCGCGCTCGCGAAGCCCGACGCTGAGGTCCACGCAGTGCGCGCAAGCGTCGACCCCATTGAGGCGCCACAGGCTCCGCGCTTCGAAGTGCGTCCGGGCGCAGAGATGGCAGGCAGAATCGTCCGGTGCGATCAGAGAATGACGGTTCTGCAGGATCTCGCCGATGCACAAGTCGCAGATGACCGCGCGCGTCCCGGTCATGAGGTGGGTCACCTCGCTGCCGACGCGCCCACAGGCCGAGCAGCGGGTGTCACCGCCTGCGACGGCGGTGGGCTCACCGCGCTGAGGCGGCGGCGTGATGCGTGCCAGAAGTCGATCCACAAGGATACCCGCGCCTTTTTCCTGGCCGCGGCGGTGTAGTGCCTTGATCGCGTCTGGCTCCCCGCACATGGCCTGCGCCGCGTGCACGGCCACCGCAAGTTCGGGATCGACGCCTTGTCCCCAGCTGGCCAGCAACTGGCGCGCCGAACGGCTCCGCCGGGTGGCGATGGCCAGAAGCAGCACGGCCTGCCACGCCCGCGCAACTTCCCGTTCACCTTCGACCGCCCGACGGTGGGCGACCAGGTCGTGGGCGTTGCCGTGCCGATCGATGGACGCCCGCTGGACGTCGTCAATGGTGACGTTGAGACCGGCCGTCAACGCGGGCTCGGGGATCCAAGCGGCCGCACTGAGCGCGTTTCGCGCGAGCGGCACCGAAAAGTACCGGCCCGGCTCGCGAAGCCGAGTGGCGAGCTCGTCGGCGACATGGCCGGCGGCAAGCCCGCAGGCCGACTCCCAGAGGGCAAATCGCAACCCCTCGTCTTCGGTCAGCTCCAGCGCACCGAGCACGGCGCTGACCGAGCTGGGACCGACCGCACGGAGCTCGTCCAGAAGCACATCGATCCGCTTCCGCGAAATGGTGCGGGGTGCCGCCGGCCCGCCAGTCACCGGGAGCTTGTCGTACTCCGAAGCCTCGACGGACAGGGCCTTCTGGAGCCAGTTGACGTCACCCGCGCGCCGCCGGGTCCGCGCCAATTCGACGTAACTGGGGAGGTGCTCGGGGTGGTCTTGGAGGGTGTCGCGGAACAGCTTGATGGCGTCGCCAATTTGGCCCTCCTCGACCATCACGCACCCGAGCGCATGTCGCGCCACGAGCAGGTCTGGATCAAGCACGAGCGCCCGGTTGCAGTACTCGCGCGCCCGGTCGAGCTCTCCAAGGTGCAGGTAGCTCAGCCCGATTTGGGCGAGCGTGCCCGGGTCCTCTCCCTGGCCGGCGGCCACGAGCCCCTCGAGGTACTGCCGGTCGTGTTGAATGGCGCCTTTGTATTTGCCGAGGGCAAACGCCACCTGACCCAGGTATTTGCGGGCCTGCGCGGAGAAACGCGGGTTCTGGCGCAGCCGGATGAACATCTTCTCGGCATCGGCGAAGCGCCCGGTGTTCAGACACAAGAGCCCGAGATCGCGCATCAGCGCGGGGAGCAGGTCCGGTGACGGGTCCAGCGAGAGCGCCTGGACCATGTGGTACTGCGCGCGCTCCACCAGGCGGCTGCCCCCGATCTGGCGCGCGCGCTCGGACAGCGCCCGGCCGAGCAGGAGGTGACACTCCCAGCTACCCGGCGATGCCCGGCAAGCGTTTTCGAGGTGTTTGATGGCCAGGTGGAGGTCGCGCTGGGAGCGATACAGCGCGCCCAGGGCCAGGTGGAGGTCCCCGCGTTCGGGGGCGAGCCGCATCGCCTCGTCAAGGTGCTTCTGTGCCGCCTCGGGGCGGTCCCCGGCGACGAGCGCCGCCCCCGCCAGCACGTGACCTTCTGGGTTGTCGGGATCATCGTGAGCGAGCTTGCGTGCGTGTTGCAGCGCCTGGGCAGCCAGGGCCTCACCGCCCCCGTGGTACAGCGCGCGCGACAGGCAGACGCGCGCCAGCTCGGCGCGTGCTTCGGCGTCGTCTGGTGCAGCTTCAAGCCGCTCTTCCAGGCGGGCCTGGGTCCATTCGAGCTTTTGATGCGGGTACATGAGGGCCGAGGGCGACGCCGCAGCCTATCGCGTTATGCGAACAAACCTGATGCGCAGCCAACGTAAAGGACAATCAACCGTGGAATGGGCGCTGTTGCTCAGCGTCCTGGTGGTCGCTGTCGTGGCTGCGTCGTATGCCTACGTGCCTGCGGTGTCCAAAGCGATGAAAGACGCGGGTGCCGCGATGGCCACGCTGTACACCAGCGGCGACGTAGCGGGGCCCTGATACCGACCGAGGCTTCAGCGTATGTAGCTGAAGGCCTCGCCGGGCGTCAGCACTGCGGCGTTGGTGCGCACCGTCACTGGCACGCCCCACTCGACCAGCGTCGGATCGGCCAATTGCCGAAGCGGGACGGGCTCGACCGCGGCTCCGACGGCTACCACCGTCGACGCGATGGACTGCCGGTCGGTCGAGACCAGGGTCACGGGCTCGCCCGTCTTCAGCTCCCTGGCCACCGATGGGGGCAGGTAGGCGACGGCTTCGCGCGACGAGGTCTCGACCACCGAAAGGGCGGCAATCCCGGCCTCGACCCAGGTTCCCGGCGCTGGCAACGTGCCGATGTCGGTGGGGGTGGCGCCCACCGTGCGCGGGACAGCGGCCACGGTGCCGGCCGCGGGCGCTCGCAGGATTGCGGCCTCTTGTAGGGCGCGCAACTCTTCAACGCGCGCGGCAGCAGCCTGGACGCGGGCCTCCAGCACCGTGTCTGCCCCGGCTGCTTCGAATCCACTGGCCACGACGTACGCGCGCTCCAGCGCGTCGACCCCTTCAGACAGGGCGGCGCCGCGGGCAGCGAGGGTGTCGCGCCGCGCCGAGAGGCGTTCCACCTCGATCGCGGACACCGCCAGTCCGGGCGACCGCAGCCGCGACAGCTCAGCGTCCACGCCCACCTGCTCGGCTCGCACCGATTCCCACTCGACACGCGCCGACAGCCAACGGGCCTGAGCTCCGGCGGTGTCCTTGGCGTAGCGGCGGGCTTCGGCGGGGTCGCCGGCGGCGAGGGTGCTGTGGAGCACCTGGAGCTCGGCCTGCGCGGCGACGATGCGCTGCTCAAGACCGGGAACCGCCACCAGCCCAAGTTGTTGCCCTGCCTCCACGCGAGCACCCACTACGACCTCGATCGCGGCAAGTCGGCCGCTGATCGGCACGACGACGGGGTGACGAACGACCACAGCCACGGCTCGCGTGCCGCCCTCCGAGCCCCCTGCCAGGTACAAGAGCGCGCAGAAGATGGCGCTGCCGCCCCACACCGCCGCGTTGGCGATTGCGCCGAGATTGGCGCGTACCCTGCGCGCGAGGGGCATCGTTCGCTTTACCATTCTTCAGCTCGCTCTTCGAGGGCTACGGTGACGCTGGACGTCCCGCCTACGCTTCGCAGGGCGGCAACGAGGTCCTCGCGATCAGCCGGGTGGTACAAGCGCACCTCAAAACTGTACTCGGACTCGCCCCCGGTCGCTTCTTTGAGCGACAGGAGCTGGTGCGTACGGCACCAGTTGGCGAGAATGCCTTCAAGGGTCTCGATGGCGGCGGTGCTCCGAATACGAACCACGCCCGTGTCGGTGTGCCGCTGCCCGAACCCCGTGACGCTGAGTTGGACCGCGACCAACCCGATGACAACGGTCGAGGCAATCGCGACCGCATAGTGGTGGGCACCGATGGCGATGCCGATGGTCAGGGCCAAGAAGATGAAGACGGTGTCGCGGGTGTCGCGCAGGACGGTGCGGAATCGGATGATTGCGAGCGCGCCGACGAGGCCGAACGCGCGCGCGATGCTGTCGCCCACGACCAACATGACCGAGGTCACCACCATCGCGATGATGATGATGCTGTGGGTCAGATTACGGCTGTAGCTCAACCCACGGTGGGTCCAGATGTACAGCCAGGCCACGAGCTGGGCCAGCACGTAGGACAGGAGCAGATCGAGCACGATGGTGGCCGCGTTCGGGCCGCTACCGCTAGTTTGAACCCAGTCGAGGGGGTTGGTCACTGGGCCATCCCCGCGGCGGCCGCGCCGAGCTCTTGAACGACCGGACCTTCGGGGTCCGTGATCAGATCGATTCCGTAACGGAACTTCGAAAACGCCTTCCTCTCCAGATCGAACCGACGGACCATCTCAGCAACCCAAGACGGGTAGGAACCAGAATACTTGAGTTCGAGAATCTCAATTCCTGCCGACTCCGGGATCGTGTACCACCGCGGCGGCTCGGACAGGTCGCCGGTCGGGGGGGCGGCAACGACCCGCGAGTCGAAGGTGACGCGGACAAGGTCCCGCACGCCGCCTACGTAGGCGTGACGTCGATAGCTGACCCAGCACCGCGGGAACAGGTGACGACGGTCGACGAGGCCGCGAAAGTTTTCCATCGCGTCGCTGGTGACGGGCAACTCAGGAGGCTCGCCGTTGATCACCCGGACCGCGTCCGCCAGAGTGACCTCAGCCCGGGTCTTCCACATGCTCTCATTCGCTCGGTGCTTGACTTCGAGAAAGACCTTTCGCGGGGACGCCCAGTTGTAGCAGCGGGCCCGCACTTTGTAGCGTTGCTGCAGCCCCGCCCTCGTTTCCCGGTAGATCACCCAGTCCGCGCTGTCCAGGTACAAGGAGTGCACGTTATATGCTGCACTTCCACCTTCACCGAAGGCGTCCGGGGCGAGGTGGCCGGTACTGAGGATCCAACGGCGAATCGCGGCGGCGCTGTCGACATCCAGTCGATACTTGATCTCGAATCGATACTTCCGCTGCACGACTGTCGTCACCTGAACGTCACATAGCATCCTAGGCTCAACGGGGGCTGAAGGCAAGCGACGATGCCCGCGGTGCCGCGGTCTTTACGCCTCGCTGACGCGGCCGCAACTCTTGACCGTTGATAGGGTTTCTCCATGCTCATGCTCGTGCTTGCCTGCGTAGGGTTCGTCGGCGCCCCAGATGGTTCGGGGGACACCGCGTTGGAGGACAGCGACGCGGCGGACGATTCGCTCTGCTCCTCTGCACAAGATGCCTCGGTTCCGGTCGGACCGGACTGCTACAGCGGCAGCCTCGCCTGCGGAGGTGAGGTCACGGCCACGACCGCTGGCGGATTGTCCACCTACGAAACTGAGGACTACGGGCACCTGTTCTGCCTGACCGACCTCGCGGCCCAGGGCTACACCGGCACCGAACGGGTGTACTTCGTCGACGCGGGGGACGACGTGTACGCCCACGCGCGGCTGGACGCACCATGCGCGCATATGGGGCTGTCCGTCTTGCGATGGGCCGATGCGGCGGTGTGTCCGGACCCAGAAGGAAGTGCCACGGCTTGTGAAGGGGACGAGGGGACGGGTTCGATTTCGGTGCTTTTCGGCGGTTTCCCAGAGAACAACACCTGGGCGATCGTGGTCGACACCGCTGGGGCGGCGGCCGCGCCGTTCCGTTTGTCCATCGACTGTGGGTGAGGCGCGTTAGCCCCCGGCGATGAACGGCTCCGGCGCGCGTGTTGATCGTCCTTCCACCGTGATCGTGCGGCTGTTGCCGCATGTGAAGCCACCGCCCGCGCGGGTACTCTTGGTCGGTGCCGGGAGCGGCCACGAGGCCCGGGCGCTGGACGCGCGCGGGTACGATGTGACGATCGTCGACCCCGAGGCCTCGCCGGTCGGCGACCTGCCGGTGCTCGCAGCGGACTTCGGGGCGACCGACTTTGGTGGTCGTTTCGATCTGGTGTGTGAGCGCGGCGCGTTCGCTGGTGGGGACCGGGTGGCGTATGTGCAAGCCGCCGCGCGGGCGCTGGCGCCCGGCGGTCAGCTGTTCGGGGCCTTCGCCGTCGACGCCAGCGCGCTTCTGCACGCGGTATCAGCGCACTTCGACGTGGTGCGCTGCCGCCCCGGTAGCGGGGGTGAGGCGGAGCTCGAGGTGGTCCTCAAGCGGCGGTGAGGCCGGTTATTGCGCCTGGGTGGCGACCCTCAGCTTCGATGGCATCGAAAAGCGGTACGGCGACGTCGCGGTGCTTCACCGCGTCGATCTCGATGTTGCTGACGGCGAATTCGTGGTGCTGGTGGGACCGTCAGGCTGCGGAAAGAGCACACTTTTGCGCTGCGTGGCGGGGCTGGAGGACGTGACCGGTGGCGAGCTGCGCATCGATGGGCGCCGGGTGAACGAGGTCGCACCTCGTGAGCGCGATGTCGCGATGGTCTTCCAGAGCTACGCGTTGTATCCGCACATGACGGTGCGGGAAAATATGGGCTTCGCACTGCGGCTTCGGCGAGCGCCGGACACCGATTCGCGGGTGCACGAGGCCGCCCGCCAATTGGGCCTGGGCCAGCTTCTGGACCGATATCCACGAGAGCTCAGCGGTGGCCAACGACAACGTGTCGCGATGGGGCGCGCCATCGTCCGCCGGCCGAAGGTGTTCTTGTTCGACGAGCCGCTGTCAAACCTCGATGCGTCTTTGCGCACCTCGGTCCGCGTGGAGCTCAAGCGGCAACATCAAGAGCTTCGGACGACGACCGTGTACGTCACCCACGATCAGACCGAGGCACTGACGCTGGCCGACCGGATCGTCGTGCTGAACCAGGGCGTGGTGCAGCAGGTTGGCACGCCCGACGAGCTGTACCTCGAGCCGGCGAACCGGTTCGTCGCCGGGTTCATTGGCTCGCCCGCGATGAACTTCCTCGAGCGGCTTGAGCCCGGCACCGTGGTCGGCGTGCGCCCGGAGGCGATCCGGCTGGGCTCCGGACCGCACACCGCGGAGGTTGAGGTCGTGGAACGGCTGGGTCACGAGTCCCACGTCCACCTTCGCCTGGGCGGGGAGGCGGTGGTTGCCCGTGTTGAAGGCGCCGTACCGTCCGGCCGCGTTCAAGTCGAGCTGACGCGCACGCTCCGCTTCGATCCTCTGACCGGGCGTCGGATCAGCTAGACCTTCGTCTTCGCACCCTTCGGAGGCTGCTGGAGGCCGCTCTGCGGCTGGGCGGGATGGGAAGGGGCCGCAGGCCCCGTCCCCCTCTCATTAGTCAGAGCGCCGTCGCGACAAACTGGTCGAGCTTGCCCTTGTTGAGCGCGCCGACGTTGCGGTTGACCAGCTTGCCGTTCTTGAACAGCAGCAGCGTCGGAATCGACTGCACGCTGAATTGCAACGGCGTGTCGGGGTTGTCGTCGATGTCGAGCTTGTAGACAGCGATCGCCGCGCCCTTCTCGGTCTGGACCTGGTCCAGAAGCGGCGCGATGGCCTTGCACGGCCCGCACCACGCTGCGGTGAAGTCCAGGAGCACAGGCACCGCGCTGTCGAGGACCTTGGATTTGAATTCGCTATCGGAGATGTACGGGACGCCGGCCATGATCACACCAGTGAGGGCTGGCTCGTAACCGCCCCCGTCCCCGCTGGCGCGTGGGTGCGATACGATGCGCCCCGGAGCGGCGCCTTGGCTCGGATCCTGGTTGTAGACGACACCCCCGCCTCCCGTGTGGAGCTGGCGGAGCTGATCCAGGGGCTCGGCCACGAGGTGGCGTCCGCCGAGAGCGGAGTTCTCGCCCTTCGGATGGTGGGCCAAGACGGCTACGACCTCGTGGTGACCGACATTGCGATGCCGGGAATGGATGGATTCGAGCTGGCCCAGAGGCTGGGGCGGTTGGACCACCCGCCGGGCGTGGTGCTTTTCGTGGGGGACTTTCCCGGTGATGCGGTCGGGCTAGCCCGTGCTCGGGGCATCCGTGTTCTGGGCGGGATTGGCAGGCCACCCGATCCGCGGCGAATCACGGCGTTTGTAGAGCAGGTGACGCGGTCATCCGGTGGCGGCGACTGGAGCGGAGCCGCGTTCTTGGCCTCGGTCCGTGGGCCCATTGAGCGTGTCCCTCCGTTGAGAATGCTTTTTCTGGCGCACCGTCTCGATGCGACGGGGGTCCTGGTGGTGGAGACCGCCGACGGTACGGTCAGGATCGTCCTCCGCGCCGCGCGCGTCATGCATTTCGAGGGCCTGCCCGGGACGCTACGGGCGCTTTCGCCGACGCTACCCGACCATCGGCATCTGCAACGAGACGTCGCCGAGGCCGTGGGCGCCGGACATCCCATCGAGAGTATTCTTGACGTCGCGACGTCGTCGCTGGGTGAGTGGTTGGCCCGTTCGTTAGAGTTCAGGGGCGGTGCGGTGCGCTTTGAGCCCGGCGTAGCGCCCCCTGCGGGCTCGTTTCCGTTGCCCGCTCCGCTCCCTCGCGTGCTGGCGGCGGGTATGCGACTTGGACGTGCCGCCGCTACGGTGGAGCGCAACTGGCGTGCGGTCGACGAGGCGCGGGTCCGCGTTCGCGTTCCGGATGACTCGCCGGAGACTCGTTGGGGCCTGGACGCCACGTCCATGCGGCTGCTCCGTCTCGCCAGCAAGACCAGCACGGTCGGGACACTTTTGGCCGCGGCGGAAGCGGGTGACGGCCAGAGGCGCGGGGACATGCTCCGCGGGCTCGATCTGCTCTACATGCTCGGGTTGGTGCTCGTCGATGGCGGCCCGCTCGAACGGCATGTCGGTGGCATGGCCTCGGCCATGTCCTCCGGCGCCTCGGACACCAGTGACGACCCGCGGGTGGCGCGCCTTCGCTCGGTTCTGGCCGCCGCGGAGGGAGCCCACCCGTTGGACGTGCTCGGCCTCGGAGACCTCAAGAAGCTCACCGAGGAAGATGTCGTTTCCGGGTACCGCGCGGTGAGTCGGCAGTACCATCCCGACACGTACTTCTCGGCGCCGCCGCTGGTGCGCTCGTTGGCTGAGGCGTGCTTCGCCAGAATCAATGCGGCCTATGAGACGTTGAGGTCCCCCGGAGGAATCCCGGAGGGGCAACGCTTCCTCACGGCTCGTGCGTCTGGCCGCGGCCTGGTCAGCGAGCGCGACCACCAGACGGCGAGGGTCGCGTTCAAGCGCGCCGAGGTCCTGTTCCGCAATCGCGATTGGAAGGGCGCCGACGCCCTTTTCCTGGAGGCTCTGCGCGTTGACGCCACCACCTGGCCTCACGCGTTCTTCGCGCTTCGTGCGGGGGCGCTCTCCAAGCGCCTCACCACGGAAGCGGCGCTCGGCTCGCTCGACAGCCTCCAATGCCCGGACATGCGCAAGCGGGCCGACGTGCTCGTCGCCATGGGCAACATCTTGAAGCTGGACGGCCGCAGCGCCGAAGCCATGCGGCGCTACCGGCAGGCGGTGGAGGCCGATCCGGAGAATCGGGACGCGCAACGGGAGATCCGCCTCCACCAGTCGCGACACGAGAAATCGCAGAGCGGCGCCACGGTTGGCAGCACCGCTGAGACGGTGTCGGGACTCTTTCGGCGGACCCCCACCAAACCGTAGCGCTTATCTTACTCGGCCGCGCCACACACCTTCGCGCACACCTCCGGCGGGTCCCGCAGTACGTCGCAAGCCGCGTCGTCGATGGCGGCGTCCCACGCGTCCAAGCACTCCTGCATCCGCTCCGCCTGGTACGCATCGCAAACAGGCCACTGCTGCGACGTCGCCTCCGCGATGCAGTCCGCAGCGCCGTCGTAGCCGACCTCGCCCAGGAGGTTGCACTCATCGCGGAGTCGACACGCCGCTTCGCCCTCCGCGGCGCGGCCCTCCTCGTAGTCGAGGCAGCCGGTCGCGACCAGCAAGCCGGCGACGATCCTCACCGCGCGCGCGCCTTGACCAGGTCGCGGGTGAGGTTCTTCTGGTGCGACTCAAGAGTTCCGCCGCCGATCTCCAACAACTTGGCGTCGCGGAGGAAACGCTCGACGGGGTATTCGGTGCAGTAGCCGTTGCCGCCCAAGACCTGCATGCAGCGGTCGGCGATGTGTTTGCCGATCGGCGCGGAGAAGAGTTTGGCCGCATCGCTTCCGACGCGGTTCCGCCGGTTCGGACCCACGGACTTCGCGACCGTGTAAATGAGGCATCGCGCCGCCTCGGCCTCGGCGTAGGATTCGCCGATGAAGCGTTGGATCTGCCCGTGTTCGTGGATCGGACGCCCGAAGGCTACCCGCTGGGCCGCGTAGTCGATCATGATCTCGAGGCACCGATCGGCGATCCCCAGGGACATCGCCGCAAGGGTGAGTCGTTCGATCTCGAGGTTGCGCATCATGTGGGTGATGCCCTGCCCTTCGGCACCGAGCAGGTTTTCGGCTGGGATTTCGCAGTTCTCGAAGATGAGCTCCGACATCGTCGAGGCGCGCATCCCCATCTTGTGCATCGGGTTGCCGACTCGGAATCCGGGGCATCCCCGGTCGACGAGGAAGCTGGTGATGCGCCCATCAAGCTTCGCATACACCAGGAAGCAATAGCCTTCCGGACCGTTGGTGATGAAGGTCTTGGTGCCGTTGAGGACGTAGCTGGCGCCCCGACGGACGGCGGTGGTGGTCATGCCCAGGACGTCGGTGCCGTAGCCAGGCTCGGTCATGCCCATGCCCGCGATCCACTCCCCGCTCAACACCTTCTCGAGGTAGCGGCCGCGTTGTTCGGCGTTGCCGCTGTAGTAGAAGTTGTTGACGAACAACATCGCGTGCGCGAGGTACGCCAGCGTGAAGCCCGGGTCACTCTTCGCGAGCTCGTGGTGGACGATGACTGCGGCGGTGGTGTCCATGCCCGCGCCGCCGTCTTCGGCCGGAACCGTCACCCCGAGGAGCCCGAGATCCCCAAGCCGGCGGAACAGCGGAACGTTCAGCGCTTGCTTTTGGTCCGATGCTTCGGCCTGCGCGTTGACTTCATCACGCACAAAACCGCGCACCATTTCGCGGAGCATCTCGTGTTCAGGCGTGGGATCGTGCCCTTCGGACATGCCGGCCGCTAACCGGAAGGCGGGCGGCCGCCAGGGTTCGGGCGGCGACACATCGAAGCTTGACGAGTGTGCCGGTTACATCGGCGCATGGCCCAGAAGCTGCTGCTCCTCGACACGCCGAACCAGATCTTCCGCGCGTATTACGGCATTCAAACGGACATGCGCTCGCCGGACGGCTTCCCCACCCGCGCTCTGTTCGGCTTCACGCGCATCCTCAAGGCGCTCGTACGCGACCTCAAGCCCGATTTCGTTGTCTGCGCGTTTGACCATGGGGCCGACGCGCGGCTGGCGCTCTGGCCCGAATACAAAGGAACTCGGCCGGACATGCCCGACGACCTGCGGCAGCAGTGGCCCGAATTCGAGCCGCTGTGTGCCGCGTTCGGATTCAAGGTCATGGGCATTGCCGGGGTGGAGGCCGATGACATCATCGGCACGTTGGCCGTTCGTTTTGCGTCGCCGGACGTCACGGTCCAAATCGTCTCTGGTGACAAGGACTTCGGTCAGCTCGTCAACGACTGGGTCCACGTACTCGACATCGGCAAGAACGCGGTGATGGACCGTGCGGGCGTCATCGAAAAATGGGGTGTCCCACCGGAGAAGATCGTCGATCTGTTGTCGCTGATGGGGGACACCTCGGACAACGTCCCTGGGGTGCCTGGCGTCGGCCCCAAGAAGGCGGCCCAATTCATCGAGAAGTACGGCGATCTCGAGGGGGTCCTCTCCCGTTGGAGCGAGATTGGCGGCAAAACGGGAGAAGCCGTTCGCGATGCGGCGGCGACGGCCCGGCTGGCCCGCCAACTTGTCGAGATCGACACCCGCTTGCCGATCGAGTGCACCCTTGCCGACCTCGTACCGGTGGAGCCCGATGCGCCGGAGCTACAACGCCGGCTACTGCGCTACAACTTTCGCACGCTTTGGAACGAGCTCGGGTTGGGCGACCGTGCTGCCGCGACACAGGTGGCGCCGCCAGCGGGGGCGCCTCGCGCCGCGGCGGTATTGGAAGATCTGTGGGGCCGAGGGCCCGTCGATCGCTTGTGCGCCACGCTCCGCCGGGCCGGGCGCTTCGCGGTGTCACTGGAGCGTGACGGAGCCGGGGTCGCGACTCGACTCGGATTGGCTTGGGACGGAGGTTGGGTGTGGTGCCCGGCCGACGTCCTTCGCTACGATGCCCTGCGCGCCTTGCTCGCGGACGAGCGCGTCCTCAAGACGGGCTTCGAGCTGAAGGCGTTGATGCACACCTTGGCGGCGCTTGGAGCGCCGCTCCACGGCGTCGGCGGTGAGGTCACCTTGGCCGACTACCTCCTGGTGCCCGAGCAGCGTCGCGGGCTCGATCACATCAAGAAGCGCTGGTTGGAGGAGGCGGCGGGGGAGGGAACGGCGGCCGAGGCGGCCGATGTCTGGCGTTTGGACCGCTTCTTCGAGGGCAAGCTGGGTGACGACAAGGTCTACCGCACGATCGAGCTTCCGCTTGTCGACGTGCTGGTGCGGATGGAGCGCGCTGGCATCGCCTGCGACGTGGCGAAGCTCGCCGAGATCTCGGTCGCGCTCGGCGCGCGAGTGGAAGTGGCCCAGCGCGAGATCCACGAACTGGCAGGTGAGACCTTCAACCTGAACAGCCCGCTGCAGATGGCGGTAATCCTCTACGACAAGATGCAAGTGGGCCCGGCCCGGCAGAAGTCACGGAGCACGGACGCGGAGAGTCTCGAGAAGATCACGCATCCGATCGCGAAGCGGATTCTCGAGTACCGCGAGCTGTTCAAGCTCAAGAACACCTACGTCGACGCGCTGCCGCGGCACGTGCGCGACGGGCGCATCCATACGACCTACGCGCAGACGATTGCCGCGACCGGTCGGCTGTCCTCGAACGACCCGAACCTGCAGAACATCCCGGTCCGTACCGAGGACGGTCGGCGCATCCGCGAGTGCTTCGTCGCCCCGCCCGGTCACGTGCTCCTGTCCTGCGACTACAGCCAGATCGAGCTGCGTGTGCTGGCCCACTACTGCAAAGAAGGCCCACTGGTGGAGAGTTTTCTCAACGGGGAGGACATCCACCGCCGCACCGCCGGGGAGGTCTTCGGCGTGATGCCGGCGCTGGTCACCGGCGAAATGCGCCGTGCCGCCAAGGCGATCAACTTCGGCATCGTGTACGGGATGGGCGCCTTCCGGCTGGCCAACGAGTTGGGCATCTCCCGGACTGCCGCTGCGGCCTACATCGAGGGCTACTTCGCCCGGTATCCTCAGGTTCGCCTTTATATGGAGTCGGCCACCGCCCGGGCGCGTGAGCTGGGCTATGCCGAAACCTTGTTTGGCCGGAAGCGCACGATCGCCGGGCTCGACGCATCGAATCAGGGTGATCGCGCGGCAGCCGAGCGGATCTGCGTGAACACGCCTATTCAGGGGACGGCGGCTGATCTCATCAAGCTGGCGATGATCGAGGTCGATCGCCTGCTCGTGGGCACGGGTGCGCGGATGTTGCTCCAGGTGCATGACGAGCTGGTGTTCGAGTGCCCCGCGGCGAGCGTGGCCGCCTTCACCCCCCGCATCACCGCGGCGATGGAGGGTGTCGCGACCCTGATTGTACCGTTGAAGGTCGACGCGGGGGTTGGCGATACCTGGGCGGCGGCGCATTGATACAAGGGGCACGATGACCGAACTTACCGACGGCGAGCTCATCACCCGCGTGCTCGCGGGCGAAACGGCCGCCTACCGCCCCCTCGTCGTCCGCTATCAGAACCGCCTCCACGGCATGGTGGTGGGCATGGTTCGCAATCAGGAAGACGCCAAGGACATCGTTCAGATGGCCTTCGTGAAGGCCTATCAGAGCCTCGCCCATTTTCGGATCGACTCCAGCTTCTACACATGGATCTACCGGATCGCGATGAACCTGGCGATCGACCATTGCCGCAAGGGCAAGCGTCGCAAAACGACGGGATTCGACGAGGCCATTGCCAGTCGCGACGAAGATGGCACCGTCGCTCAGCAGCATCACGAGGAGAGCCCCGTGCACGCGCTGGCGCGGAAAGAGCTGCATGAGCGCATCCACGCCGCCCTCGACGAGATCTCCGAGGACATGCGCGAGGCCGTGCTGCTGCGTGAGGTCGAGGGTCTGTCCTACAAGGAGATCTCTGAGCGAATGGACATTCCCGAGGGCACGGTGATGAGCCGGCTGTTCTACGCTCGGAAGAAGTTGCAGAGTCTCCTCAAAACTGGGCGTGACGAGTGAATGAACCCGGGCTCCAGACGTTGAAGGGGGGAATGGCCCACGCCCCACTGACCTCCGGCGAGCTCGCCTTCCTCCACGAAGTGGATGGAACCGGGCCCGCTTCTTCTGAGGCGCTCGCGCTCCGAGCGCTCGGTGCGTCGCTACGCGGTGCAGTTGGGGGTGGGGTCGATATCGCTGACGATGTGATGCTGTCAGTGTCGTTGCAGAGCGCAGTTAGCGGCGGGGTGGATGTCGCTGACGACGTGATGTTGTCGCTGGCGCTGCAGGGCGCGCTCGGGCTTGGGGCCGTCGGCGGCGGCGTGGATGTCGCGGACGACGTGATGTTTACCCTCGGCTTGCAGAGCGCGGTCTCGGGTGGCGTCGATGTGGCCGATCAGGTGATGGCCGCCGTCGTCTCCCGGCCAGTTCTCGTGGTGGCGAACGCGCCGTCCGCCATGCCTCGCTGGGCCTCCTTGGGCGGCTATGGCGCTGCGGTTGCGATGGCGGCGGCGCTCCTCTTCGCGCTCCTCGGGGGCTGGGGGGAGTCGCCGGCCCCGGTTCAGATCGTGGCGGAAGCGCCCGCGCCGTCGATTCTGCTCGCCAGCTTCAACGAAGCCTCCGTCGAGTCCCTCGACACTCCGGATGGGGCAACCGTCTCGGTCATGCAATACGAGGAGGGTGGTCCCACGATCATCTTCGTGACGGAAGCGGAGGGATGATGCGCGCACTTTTCCTGGGTCTGATCCTTGCCGTCGCCGCGGTCTCGCCATCGCCGGCGTTCGCCGGGGGTGAAAAGCCCGCGTCTGCGAAGCGCCCGGCGTCAAGCCGCGCCCACATCGAGGTCAATGTCGTCCACGGCACCGATGACGAAGTGGGCATGGACCCAAGCCTGTCGAAGTCCTTGGCCGGCCAGCTCCGCTCGTTCCGGTACAAAGGCTATCGCCTTTTGGAGTCTCACTCGGCCGATCTCGCGCCGGGCGCCGACGCCGCGTTTGCGATTGCCGGTGGCCGCACGTTGACGGTCACCTTGGTGGACAAGGACGGCGACCACGCGCGGGTGCGGGTCGAGATCGTCGGAAAGAAGGGGAAGCTCATCGACACGACGGTGAAGATCAACCGCGACGGCACCTTCATCGTCGGCGGGCCCCAGTACAAGGGTGGCGTGCTCTTCCTGCCGCTCAAGGTCAGTTACTGATCTGGGCATGATGCCGACGCTGTTTCAGAAGATCATCGCCCGCGAGATTCCCGCCGACATAGTGTACGAGGATGAGGCGACGCTGGCCTTTCGTGACGTCCAGCCGCAGGCGCCGACGCACATCCTGGTCATCCCGAAGAAGCCGCTCACCCGACTGTCGGACGCGGGCGCCGACGACGCCGAGCTCCTGGGCCGCCTGCTACAGACGGTGAATCGCGTCGCCGCCAGCGAGGGGCTCGCCGATTTTCGAGTCGTCGTGAACAACGGCGCCGGCGCCGGGCAGAGCGTCTTTCATCTGCACCTGCACCTGCTCGGCGGTCGTCCGTTCCGGTGGCCGCCAGGGTGACTTCCCGGTTCTGATGAGCTCAGTAGGTGAAGTAGTAGTAGTAGGCGGAGCCCTCGGCGCTGCGCTGGTACCCCTCGAAGGTGGCGGCTTCTGCGGTGCCCCGGACGTGGTACACGCCCTGGACTGGGTAGTTGTAGCCGTACACATACCAGCCTTCGTACTTGTCGGACGTCAGATGGGCGAACACCACCGACTCGAGGGTGAAGCTGTACGTTCCGGAGTTGTACTCGTACACCTGCGCGAAGCCAAACCCGTCCATCGCGCGCCCGAAGTAGAAATCCTGGTACCCGGCCTGATCGAAGATGGTTGAGGAGCGAACCCAGCGATCGCAGTGGGTTCCGCTGGTGCCGCCCGCGGTTCTCGCCAGGCTGTAGCTGAAGGTGCAGTCCGGACAGGGATCAGCCGCCGCGTCGGTCCCCTCGAACTCCGCGGCGATGTCGCAGACGTACTCGCCGGTGGCGATGTTCTTGGCCGCGAGGCCTCGCGTGGCGGAGAGCTTGCCGTCGGCAACGGCGAAGTCGCCGTGCCAGACCAGCCAGGCGGTGCCGGTGTCGCCGGTGTCGCCGCAGGAGCCGCCGATGCGCTCCCAACAAGGCAACTCGGCGTCGGCGCTGGTGTCGGTCGGGGTGGCCGAATCGCAAGCGACGAGGCCGAGCAGACTGAATCCCGACAGGCGGGCCATACGGGGCCTCCGCTAGTAGTAGAAGTAGTAGTACGTCTTCGAGCCGCCGCTGTCGTAGTCGTAGGCTTGCCACTCGGCGCTGCGCGAGTTGCCGGTCACGTGGTAGATTCCGGAGTCCGGGAAGTTGTAGGCCCGGAAGTACCAGCCGTTGTACTCGACCGGATCACCGTAGCTGTCGTAGCCGCTGTAGGTGATGTGGTCGAACAGCACGCTCTCCAGGTCGTATTCGGTGCCGTCGGTCGCGACGTAGGTATAGTCGTCGGCCCAGCCCCAGCCGTCGCGGATACTGTCGTCCGCCCACCAGAAGTCGGTGTAGCTGTAGTCGGTGAAAATGTACCCGTATCCGGAGAGCCACGATGAGCAGTAAGCCCCCGTGGTCCCCCCGCCGGTGACGCTCGTGTCAAAGGCATAGGTGCAATCGGGGCAGCCGCTCGGGCCGTCGCTGGTGCCGTAGTACTCGGCCCCCATTTCGCAGACCCAGTCTCCGGTGGCGAGGTTCTGGGCGCCATATGCGTAGGTGACCGCCACTGACGAGCCGTCGTAGTCTGCGGTGCCCTTGGTGAAAAGATAGGCGGTTCCGGTGTCGCCGCTGGACGAGCAGTCCTCGTTGACCTGGCCGTCGCAGTTGTTGTCCACCCGGTCATCGCAGTTTTCCTCCGCGTCGGGATTGATGCGTGACTTGGTGTCGTCGCAGTCGCCGTCATCCTCCGAGTAGCCGTCGCCATCGTCATCCGTGGCGTTCGGGTCGGTGTCGGTGTCGGCATCGGTGTCCGAATCAGTGTCCGAATCGGTGTCCGTGTCGGTGTCCGTATCGGTGTCGGTATCGCTGTCTGAATCCGAGTCCGAGTCGGTGTCCGAGTCGGTGTCGGTGTCGGCATCGGCGAAATCGTCGCCGCTGTCCGTCGAACTGGGCGGCTTGCCGAAGATGCAGCCGGCCAGGGTCAGGGGGAGCAGGATCGAAAATGTGGAGGTGACGCGCATCGCAGGCTCTCTGGTGCGGGAATAGTACCCCCCTTTGGCCGCGCGTCAACCGCTTCGGACGCTCCTAATAGTAGAAGTAGTAGTACGCCCTCGAACCGCTGCTCGAGTAGGAGTAGGACTGCCAGTCGGACCGGGATGCATCCCCCACAACGTTGACGACCCCGCCCGCGGGGAAGTTGTACGCTCGGAAGTACCAGCCGTTGTAGTACGTCGAGCCATAGGAATAGGTGATGTGGTCGAAGAGCACGTCCTCGAGGTCGTATTCGGTCCCATCGCCGGCCACGTAGGTGTAGGCATCGGCCCAGCCCCATCCGTCGCGAATGGTATCGTCGCTCCACCAGAAGTCTGCAGCGGTGTAGTAGGCGAACACGTCGCCGCCATACGCCCAGCTGGAGCAGTAGGCGCCGTAGGTGTTCGCCTCGAGGACCTGGGTGTGGAAGGCGAAGGTGCATGCGGGGCAGCCCGGCGGACCCGGCGAGGTGCTGCGATATTCGGCGACGATGTCGCACACCCAGGCGTTGTTGGCCAGGTCCTTGGCCCCAAGTCCGAAACTCACGCTCAGCGACGACCCGTCGTAGTCGTGGGTGCCGTGGTTGAAAAGGTAGGCGGTGCCGGTATCCCCGGGGCGGCCGGCAGCGCAGCGTTCGTCGACGGTCCCATCGCAATTGTTGTCGACGGCGTCGCGGCAGAGCTCGGGCTCGCCGGGGTTGACCCGATGGCGGTTGCCGTTGCAGTCCGCACCACCGGAGTAGCCGTCGCCGTCCGCGTCGCCGGTGTGGCCGGTGGACCCGCAGCCTTCGTCCGTCCGTCCGTCACAGTTGTTGTCTTGGCCATCGTCGCATTGCTCGTCCGCGTCGGGGCTGACCAGGGCGTCGCGGTCGTCGCAGTCCCCGTCCGCTTCGGAGTAGCCGTCCCCATCACCGTCC
>CANLGL010000023.1 GCA_947490345.1 Deltaproteobacteria bacterium | reverse complement strand
GGCTCGCCGCCCTCTCCCCCTACCGCGCCATTCCCTCCGGCCTCCAACCTGCGGTTTCCGGCCTGCGGCGCCCGTCGCGATGAATATCGCGACGGGACGTGGCGCTCTCCCCCTCACCGCAGTCCCCCATGCCGCCCAGGCGTTTCATGGCCTCGGGAGCCGACCTGCGGGCGGCATGAGTGACTCTCCCGTGACGGGGAAGGGGCTCGCCGCCCCTTCCCCTACCGCGCCATTCCCTCCGTGTAGCCGACCGGTGCCGACCCAAAGAAATCCGCCGGCGAGGAGGGCCAGGAAGGGCACACTCCGAACGTTGCCCTGGGCCAGCGCCACGCCGAGGCCGACGAGCTGCCAGGCGCCGAGGACGAGCTCGATCGGGAGGATGGGGCCCGCCGGGTCGTCATAGCTGGTGCCCTCGGGCCCGGATTTCGGCGTCCGAACGAACTCGCCCGGCCGCGCAAAAAGCGCGTCGACGACGGCCCGTGTCTGCGCGGCGGCGAGGCCGAGGCACAGCGCGAGCGCGAGCCCGATGTCGCGCGCGCCCCGGCGCCCCGGCAAAGCGAGTACCAGTACCTGCGATGCGGTACCCAGGAGGACGACGGCGATGCCAGCAGACTCCACGGTCGGATTCAGCGCGCCGAGCGGGGCCAGAATCGGCAGCAGGCCAGCCAGGAGCAGGGCCAGCGGCCAGCCCAGATTGCCGGACAGGTGAGCCAAGGCCTCCCACTTCGTCGCGGTTGGGGCGTCCGCCCGTGCGATCCGCCCACCGAGCTTCAGCAAGGTAACGATGGAACCCAGCGCCCAGCGGCGCTGTTGGGCAAGGAGCGCCGCCATCGTGCGAGGAAGGGCGCCGGGCACCACGACGTCGTCCCGGTACACACATCGCCACCCGGCGAGCTGGGCACGGTAGCTCAAGTCCAGGTCTTCGGTCAGGGTGTCACCGTCCCAGCCGCCCGCATCGTCGACGGCAGCGCGGCGCCAGACGCCCGCGGTGCCGTTGAAGTTGAACCAGTGTCCGGCGCGGTTGCGGCCGAGATGCTCCACGGTGAAGTGGGCGTCGAGGATCACTGCCTGTGCCGCTGTGAGCGTGCTGATATCGGCATTGTCGTGGCCCCAACGCGCTTGAACCATGCCGATCTGGGCTTCGCTGAAGCTCGGCATCATTCGGCGCAGGAAGTCGGGCCCGGGTCGGAAGTCGGCGTCGAAGATCGCGAAATAGGCATCCGGCGAGGCGTCCATCCCGGCGGCCAGCGCGCCCGCCTTGAATCCGAGCCGCTGGTCCCGGCGAAGGACCGTCACCGAGAGCCCGCGCGCCCTTGCCCTTGCGATGGCGCCGGCGGCCATGATCGCGGTGTCGTCGGTCGAGTCGTCGAGAACCTGGATCGAGAGGAGATCGACCGGCCAGTCCAGCGCCGCGACGGCGTCGACCAGGCCCGCCACGACATCGCGCTCGTTGAAGACGGGCAGTTGCACCGTGACCGCCGGCAGCTCGACCGGCAGCGGGGGGACGTGCGGCGGTTTCCCTCGCCACCGCCAGAATCGCAACGCGTGCACCAGCCGGTGACCGGCCTGCGCCGCCAAGACCAGCAGCACCCCCGCGTACAACGCGGCCACCGCGGCCATCAAACTGGCCCTAGCGGACGACGTTCACGGTCATGTGAGCCATGAAGCTCGACCGTTCGATCGCCCACTCGATCCCGACCTCGACCTGCGGATCGATGACCCCGTCTTCGTTGACATCGCCGCCTTCGAGGCAGGTCGTCATCTGCTCGGACACGTCGTCGAGGAGGTTTTCGCTCACGCCGGTGGTGCTGGCGCTGCCCGTGTCGCGCGCCGAGTCCTGGGAGAAGGTCTCGACCGTGTACAGCGTCAGGTCGAGGCCGTCGTAGGCCTCTTCGATGTAGCCGCGGATCGGATCGCGCGGGTCGGGAACCGCGGCGGCGGCGGCGGCGAAGTCGGCGACGATGAGCTCGTAGTACCCGAAGCCGTCGCCCTTTTCGTCGTCTGAGTGCACCGCGAGGTTGTCGTCGTAGAAGTCCTCGTTGGCGTCGTTGTTGGAGTCGACCGGGGGGTCTTGCAGGGCGTTGCCGACCTTTTCCCCGATGAGCGCCAGTTCGTCCAGGGTGAGCCCGCCGTTTGACGCAGCTTCGGTCTCGTCGCGCAAGAACTCCAGTTGGGTTTCGAGCGCGCGCAGGGAGCCCTCGCCGGTCGGGGTGTCCGGGTTGGCGATGAGCAGCCGCTGGAGCACGTCGAATACGGTGGTGTCGAGGTCGCCTTCCCAGACGGCGTCGCCTCCAGGCTCGTCCCCATCCCCGTCGCTGGCCCACGCCTCAAAGTGGCTGTACCCGGCGAGGATGGCATTTTCTCCGATGTCGGAGGTGAACGACACGTCCTCGCCATTGACCTGGATCTCGCCCAGGGCGACCGGGTCTCCGTCCTCGCCGACGCTGACGAAGCCGTAGTAGGCTTCACCGTCCCGGGGCTCATTGGCGCCGGTCAGCTCCAGGCTGAACAAGGAGTTGTCTGACTCGCCGTCGACGAAGTAGGCCGTGCCACTTCCAGCCGGCGACCAGTTGTCCTGCTCTCCGCCGCCGCTCGCGGTATCATCGGAGGCGGCGGTTTCGCCCTTGCCGGTGTCCTCGGGACCAGGGCAGCCAACGAGCACGACGAGCGGCACCACAATCATGGACAAGCGCATCTCTTCCTCCGTCGCCGAGCATAGCCCGAAGCTCGGACGAGCGCGCGCGGACGATGTCGTCCGCATGGTGCTGTACTTCGATGTCTTTCGGCACCCACTTCGCCGGGATGAGCTGGC
Organism: Deltaproteobacteria bacterium; assembly: GCA_947490345.1. Classification (GTDB taxonomy): domain Bacteria; phylum Myxococcota_A; class UBA796; order UBA796; family SXON01; genus SXON01. The sequence goes on along the minus strand of CANLGL010000023.1, from coordinate 73,656 downwards.
CGCGCTCTGTGGCACGGCTTCGGAGGAGGCGGTGGCGGAGGCGCGGGCGTCGGGCGCGATCGACGTGGATGGCGTGTGGGTGTTCCGCGCCGGCCGTGGAGGGGACCGCACGCGGCGTCAGGAGCGGAGCCTCGAGGCCGAGCGGCAGTGGGGGCGAGCGCGGCGTGCCGCTGCCGTGCTTGCTGCCGCGCCGTTCGTCCGCGGCGTGCTGGTGACGGGCGGGCTCAGCAAGCTCAGCGCCGAACCCGGCGGCGATGTCGACTTCATGCTGCTGGTGGAGCCGGGTCGGGTGTGGACGGTGAAGGCGGGGCTCCACGCCGCCCGCCGCGTGCTGCCCGGCCCCCTCCGCGAGAGCCTCTGCACCAACTACCTGCTTTCCACGGATGCACTGGCCCTCCCCCAGCGGAGCATGTTCCACGCGGTGGAGCTGGCCACGGCCGTCCCGATGTTCGGCTCGCAGGCATGCTCGGCGCTGTTGCGTGCGAACCCTTGGATGGGCGCCCGGGTCCCCGGGCAGGCATTTGCGCTGGCTCGCGCGGAGGCGGCGCCGAACGCCCCCGGCGCTGCCATCCGCGAGAGGGTGGAGGCCATGGTACCGACGGCCGTCGAACGCGCTGGCGCGCGCGCCATCGATCGGCTCTGGGAACGCCGCTACGCCTGGCTTTCAGCGAGCGAGCGAGCCCGACGTTTTCAACGTGGCGTGGCGGTGGCAACCAATCACCTCCACGACTACTCGGGGTGGGTCAACGCGGAGTACGCGCGCCGTTGTGCCGCCGTCGGCCTCCTGGAGTGAGAAACAACGGCGGCGGGGACCGGTTGTTCGTGGCCTTTGCGGGCCTGCGCGCGCCATGGGGACCTGAGGGTGGCGTGGAGGCCCACGTCGCAGCGCTCGCACCGAGGCTCGTGGCGTTGGGCGCCCACGTGACCGTCTATTGTCGAGAGCGCTACAACCCGCACGGGTCCAGCTACCGCGAGGGGGTCCGGTTGGCGGACTCCCCAACGATCTACACCCGCAGCGGCGAGGCGCTGGTGCACACGGGGCTCGCGGCGCCACGAGCGTGTCTGCGTCATGACGTCGTGCATCTCCACTCCTGTGGCCCGGCGCTCTTCGCGCCGGTGGCGCGCGCACTGGGCCGGCGGTCGGTCGTGACCTTCCACGGCCGGGATTGGACACGGCAGAAATGGGGGCCGGTCGCCCGGCGGGTTTTGCTCTCGGGGGCGGCTGTGGGTGCACGCTCCGCCGATGCCGTGGTCAGCGTCTCGGAGGAGATGGCGCCCTGGTGTCGCGAGGCGGGGGCTGCCACCGTGGACGTGATTCCGAATGGGGTCGAACCGCACGTCCGCGTGGCCTGGGATCCGGCGATCTTTCCGATGTTGCGGCCCGGGGAGTACTTTCTTTTCCTGGGTAGGCTGGTGCCGGAGAAAGGCCTGGAGACCCTGGTGGCAGCGGCGAACCGCGCCCGGTCGCGCTTTCCCGTGGTGATCACCGGTGGCGCGGCGTACACGGAGGGCTTCGTCTCGCAGCTTCGCCGGGCGGCGTCCGAGGCCCAGGTGGTGTTCACCGGTCCCCGTTTCGGGCTGGAGAAACGGATGCTGCTCGGCCACGCCCGTGGGTTCGTGTTTCCCAGCCGCGTGGAGGGGTTGCCGGTGGCGCTGATGGAGGCGATGGCGGCGGGGTTGCCACTGCTGGCCTCCGACATCGCGGCCAACGATGAGGTGCACGGCGGCCTGGCCGGATGGCGCGTGCCGGTGGACGACGTCGCGGCCTGGGCGCGGGCCCTGCAGCAGGCGGAATCCGCCCCGGTCGAGGCCCTGGCGCGGATGGGCGCGCTCGGGCGGGAGCGGGTCCTCGCGCGCTTCGGTTGGGACGACGTCGCGGCAAGGACGATGGCCGTGTACCAGCGCGTGACGGGACGATGACCCTCGCCGAGCGAGGCCGTGAGGGCGCAGTGTGGTTCACGCTGGCCGCGCTGCCGCTGTCGACGGCGGCGCTCGAGTTGGGGTGCGCCGTGCTCCTGGTCCTCGCGCTCATCGACGGACGGGCGTGGCGGTTCCTGGAGTTGCCGTGGGCTTCGGCGGGCCTGGTGGTGCTTGGGGTGGGCGCGCTGGGGGCGCTGGCCAGCGGAGGGCTCAGCGCTGGGCTTGGCTGGGGGTGGGCGCTGGCCCCGCTGGTTGGCCTTGCGGCCCTGCCGAATGCGCCCGAATGGGTCGAGCGGCGGTGTCGTGTTGGGTTGGCCGCGGCAGCGGTCGCATCGGTGATGGCGCTCTCGCAGCGGGTCGCCGGACTGGATCCCCGAGGCACGCAGAGCCATCATTTGACCCTGGCCTATGCGCTGGTGCCGCCCTTCGCGGTGGCGGTGGCTCGTCGCAACTGGACGCTGGCGGGACTCCTGGGCCTCGGGGTCCTGGCAAGCGGCAGCGATGCAGCGCCGGTGGCGGTGGTCGTCGCGGCCCTGGTCGCCGCCGGCGCCGGAGCGTTCTGGTCCTTCGCGGGAGGTGCTGTCGCGACACTCGCTGGACTCGCGTGGCTGGCCGGCGCCTCCGAGCTTGGGCAGCGGGCGGTCCTGTGGACTGGAGGGTTGCTTCTGGCCCCCGGCCATGCCGGCGCCGGAGGCTACCGTGTGGCTTCGGCCCCCGCCTATGACGCATTGCAGCCGGGGTTCTGGTTCCCCAATCACGCCCACGACAGCTACATCCAGGTGGCCGCGACCCTCGGCGCCGCGGGTTGGATCGCCCTGCTGGCTTTGGTGACCGTCATCTGGCGCTTCGGCGCCCGGGGAGCGGTGGCCGGGCTCGCGGGTGTCCTGGTCGGCGGGCTCACCCAGGACACGCTGGGTGACCTGGAGGTCGCCCGCGCGGCATTCGTCTGGGTGGCGGTGCTGGGTGTCAGTCTCCCTGCGATCTCGGGAACTCGGTGGCATCCTGATGGTCAGGCTTCCCCATGACGCTCCTCCTCGTCGCCGCTGCCATGGCCGGCATCCTGGACCAGGCCATCGAGATTCGGCGCGCCGGTGATCTGGTGGGCGCGGCCTCGCTTCTGGACACCCTTCACCCGCTGGTTGACGAGGTCGATGAGGGTCGTTGGCTCTTGGAGCGGGGCATCGTGGAGGAGCTGGCTTGGCGCCCGGAGGCGGCCGAGCCCTATCTGCGCGGCGCGATCGAGCTCGGGGGCGATGTCGGGCTGGAGGCCCGCTACCATCTTGTGGTCGTACTCGACGATCTGGGCCGCCTGGTAGAGGCCAGCGGGGAGTTGCGCGCCTTGCAGTCGACGCACGGCCTCAACCCCGACTTCGTGCCGGTGCTGCGGATCGAGCAGGGAGTCCTGGACGTGCACGCCGGCCGCACCGCGCGGGGAAAGCGGCTGATTCGCCGCGGCCTGGCCGACGTCAAGGACGCGGATCGCCACTCGTGGATGGTGGGCCGGGGTCGCTTCGCCCTCTTGGACTCTGCTGCCGACCGCGGTGATCGGCTGAGCCTCACCGCGCGCTCGGCCCGGTTGAGGCGAGACCTCCGCGAGCGTGTCCGCGCCTTGTCGGAAGCGGAGAAGCTCCTCTACGAAGTGATCAAGACCGAGGAGCCCGAGTGGATCACCTCGGCGCTCCTTCGCGTCGGCGACACCTACGCGGCGCTGGCCGACGATCTTGTGGTTTCTCCGCCGCCGGCCTCGCTCACCGAGGAGCAGGCCGCGATCTATCGAACGGAGATCGCGCGAAAGGCGGAAGGTCCCAGGACCAAGGCGCTGATCTGCTACGAGCGGGGGGTGAGCTACGCGAAGCAGGTCGAGTGGGAAGGCGCGGCGGTATCCGTGCTCAAGGAGCGGCGGGAGCTCCTTTCGGCAAAACCGTAGGCTTCGGGCCGCGAGCAACGCCCTGGAGAGCATGTCGGCCCAAAGACGCCCTGGCCTTGGGCGTTGCCCGAGGGTAGCGAGCCCGTATGACTCAGCCCTCCGCAGTCGCACCCCTCAATGACCTGTTCATCGGCATCGCCGGCATGATTGGTGCCGGAAAGAGCACGCTGGCGACGGCGCTCGGGAAACACCTCGATCTTCCGGTGTACTTCGAGCCGGTGGCCGACAACGAGTATCTGGCCGACTTCTATCGCGACACCAAGCGGTACTGCTTTGCGACTCAGATATATCTCTTGAATCGCCGCTTTCAGCAACATCAGGAGATCATCTGGCGCGGGGGTGGTGGCGTGCAGGATCGCACGATCTACGAGGACGCGGTCTTCGCGCGCATGCTGGTGAACATCGGCCTGATGGAGGACCGCGACTTCCGCACCTACCTGTCGTTGTTCCGCCACATGAGCAACTTCATGTGTCGGCCCCACGTCATCGTCTACCTGGATGTCAAACCCGAGCGGTCCTTCGAGCGGATCCAGATGCGATCGCGCGACGTGGAGTCGGGAGTCAGCATGGAGTACCTGGTGGCGCTGTACGAGGAATACTCGCGCTTCATTGCTGATATTTCGCGCACGATCCCCGTCATCACCGTCGATTACGACCGCTTCCGGGACGCCGAAGAAATGGCCTCGGTCATCGAGAAAGAGTACCTGAACGCCAGCTTCTTGCGGCAGGTCAGCTGGGAGCCTACTCGGGGCTGAGGGGCCGCTACCGCCGCGTCAACCGCACCGCCAACAAGTAGCTCCCGAACGCGAGCCCGACGCCGGTGAACCAGGCGTAGGGGTAGATGGCGAGGAACAGGGCAGGGGCGCTCGAAATCAGCTTGGTCGCGACCATGAATCCGGGCAGATTCGGCAAGATTCCGATCACCAGGGCCGCGATGGCAGCGGTGTTGAAGCGGGGCTCGCCTCCATTGGGATCGAAGAGAGCGCGTACGTTCAGCTCACGACGGCGCACCACCCAGTAGTCGGCGATCATGATCGCTGCGACCGGCCCGAGCAGCGTGCCGACTCCGCCTAGCCAACCATCCAGGTAGGTGCCGGCGTCGGCCAGGAGCTTCCACGGCATGGCAAGCGCGCCGAGCACGCCGGTGATGAGCCCTCCGGTCTGGAAGCTGACGTGCTTGGGAGCGAGGTTGGCGAAGTCGTTGGCCGGACCGACCACGTTGGCGGCGATGTTCACCGAGAGCGTGGCGAGCACGATGCCGAACACGGCCACAATCGCCACGAACAGCCGCACGACTCCGCTGGTGATCAGCGGCTCGGTCAGCCCGGCTGGAATTGCGGGTGAGGCCATCACCCCCAGCAGGTATTCGGGGTTCCAGAGGTCCTTCAGCTCGCTGCCGGGGAGCACCGCGGACGAGGCACTGGTGATCATCACCGCCAGCGCCGAAAACGCGATCATGGTGGTGGGAAGACCGAGGCTCTGCCCGAGGATCTGCTCTTTCTGGCCGCGACCGAAGCGGGTGAAGTCGGGGATGTTCAGGGCAAGGGTGCTCCAGAAGCTGACCATCGCGGTCACCGACGGCACCAACACGGGCCAGAAGGCGCCGAACGTCGCGTACTTCGAGGGTTGAACCAAGAGCGGACCGAAACCGCCGGCCCGGTTGACGACCCAGCCCAAGAGCGCGACGGCGAGGACCAGGACGATCGGCGCGGCCCAATTCTCGAAGAGCCGCACCGCGTTCATCCCACGGTACACGATGACGATGTTCATGACCCAGAAGAGGCCGAAGCCGATCGCGGAGGGGATGGACAGCCCGAAGATGTCGGAGCTACCGCCGAGCGCGGCAAACCCGGGCCACACGGTGGCGAAGAAGGTCTTGAGGGCCTCGCCACCGAAGAAGCAGTTGATGCCGAACCACCCGCACGCGACGAGCGCGCGGAGCACGGTGGGGATTTTCGCGCCCTCGGTGCCGAAGCTGGCCCTCGCCAGCACCGGAAACGAGATGCCGTACTTCGTTCCTGGGTGAGCGTTCAGCAGGATTGGCACCAGCACGATGCAGTTCCCCAGGCCGATGGTCAGGAGCGCCTGCCACCAGTTCATCCCCTTCGACATCAGGCCGCCCGCCAGCGTGTAGGTCGGGATGCAGTGCGCCATGGAGATCCACAGCGCCATGAAGGTGTACGTTCCCCAGTCGCGATGGCGCGCTGGAATCGGCGCCAGATCGGCGTTGTAGAGGGGGCTGTCGGCGAGATCGCGGCCGACGAGCTCGAGCGCTTCGTCGGCGTACCGAGGGTCGTGCACGCCCTACTCCTTGCTCGAGACGAGCTGCCCGGCCTCGGCGACAAAGTCCTTTTTGCCCCACTCGGTGTCGCGATTGGCCAGCTCGGCTGCCTTCGCCGCCTTGCGCGCGCCCTGCAGCTCGACGAGGTGGTGATGGGTGGCGAAGTACGGCAGCGACTTGCCGATCGCGGCCTCGACGTTGGCGAAGCTGTGTTGGGCCAGGAAGGCGGCGAGGCCTTCGCCGAGCTCGTCGACCATCTCGAACCCCTGAAGCATCGGCCCCGTGCAGCTCTGCACCGTGGAGCTGCCCATGAGGATGAACTCGATGGCGTCGACGCTGCTGCACACCCCGCCGATGCCGGAGATGGTGAAGCCGGGCATGTCGGTGGCCAACTCGCCCACCATCCTCAGCGCGATGGGCTTGACGGCCCGGTAGCTGTAGCCGCCGTAGGTCGAGTGCCCCTCGACCGTCGGCGTGGGGCGCAGCGTCTTGAGATTGATGCCGACCGTCGAGAGAATGGTGTTGATCGCGGCGACGCCCGCGGCGCCGCCGGCCTTCGCCGCACGGGCTGGGATGCGGATGTCGGTGATGTTTGGCGTCATCTTTGCCCAGACCGGGCGCCCGCCGACGGCCTCGACCACCCAGCTGGTCACCTCTTTGACCATCGCCGGATTCTGACCCATCGCCGCGCCCATGCCCGACTCCGGGTGGCCGTGCGGACAGGAGAAATTGAGCTCCAGCGAGTCGCATCCTGCCTTGATGCAGCGCCAGGCGAGCTCCTGCCAGCGGGCTTTGTCGTAGCGCTCCATGATCGAGCCCACAAGGATCCGGTCCGGCCAGGCGTCCTTGACCTTGCGAAAGTCGACCTCCCAGTCTTCGAAGGGCCGGTCGCTGATGAGCTCGATGTTCTGGAACCCGATGGTCTCCCCGCCGGGTGTTTGGAGCTTCCCGTACCGCGGCTGGACGTTGACGACGTGGGTGTCGGTCAAGCTGGTGGTCTTGGCGATCACGCCGCCCCACCCGGCCGCGAAGGCCTTGCCGATGACGGTCGCATTGGTCGACGGAGGGCCGCTTCCGATGATGAAGGGATTCAGGAAGCGCAGCCCGTTCACGGTGCTGGCAAGGGTGCCGTCGGTCAGGACAGAGGACATTCTGGGCTCCAGGCGGGCGAGAGTACCACGCTCAAGCCAAGGGGGGAGGAGCCGCGGCGGCCCCTCCTTGGCGTACACTCCCTCGCATGGCACGCACCCTCTTCCGCCACGCGCGGCTCCTTGACGAAACGGTCGACCTGCTCTGGGACCACGGTGTCGTCGCCGTCGCCGGGCCCGGCACGCTGACGGCGCGCGCGGGCGACGTTCTCGTCGACGGCGGTCTGCTCACCCCCCCCTTTGCAGAGCCGCATGTGCATCTGGACGCGGCGCTCCTTGGCGCACGGGCGCCGAACGTCAGCGGGACGCTGCGCGAGGGCATTTCCAACTGGTCGCGGCTACGTGAGGACCTCACCGCGGATGACGTTGCGGCGCGCGCCACGGCGACGCTGGCGATGTATCGAAGCTGGGGCGTCCTCCGTTGGCGCACCCACGTGGACACGGGCTCCAATGTCGCCGTCGATGCGCTCCTTTCGCTGCGCGCAACCACCCCCGGACTGCAGGTGGTCGCCTTCCCCCAAGAAGGCATCTTGCGGGCCCCCGGCCGCCGCGACGGGTGGGAGCGCGCGGTGCGAGGCGGCTGTGACGCGGTCGGCGCCATCCCGCATTTCGAGCGCACCACCGAGGAGGGCTGGGAAAGCGTCCGCCTCGCGTTCCGGCTGGCGCGGGAACTGGGCCTTGGGGTCGACCTGCACTGTGACGAGACTGACGATCCGGGCTCGCGGAACCTCGAGGTCGTCTGTGCGGAGACCCTCGCGGGCGGCGTGCCCCACGTCGTTGCCGGCCATTGCACCGCGATGCACAGCTACCCCGATCCCTACGCCGCTCGAGTCTGTGAACTCGTCGCGACATCTGGGGTGCAGGTAGTGTGCAATCCGCTCGACAACGTCGTGCTGCAAGGCCGGTACGACGGCTACCCGAAGCGCCGCGGACTCACCCGCGTCGACGAGCTGTGGGCCGCGGGGGCGATCGTCGGCGTCGGGCACGATTCGGTCATGGATCCCTGGTACCGGCTCGGCACCGCGAATCTTCTCGATGCGGCGTACATGCTGGTGCATGTGGGGCATCTCACCAGCGAGGCCGAGATGAAGCGCGTCGTTCGGTGCTTGCACACGGAGAATCATCTGCCCTGGGGACGGCCCCCGACCGTGGGGGTGGGTGTGACAGAGCTTTTACATTGGGCAGTCGCCGATGAAGTGGAGCTCTTGCGCCTCAGACCACGCCCGGCTGTCTTCGTCGCCTGACCGCCCGGCGCTCTTCCGGGGTTGACAGGTTCGCCGCGCGGCGGCACACTCCCCCGCCATGAACATCCTCTTTTTTGCCGCCCTCGCCTGCTTCCCCACCGCCACCCCCACCGACACCGATACCGGTGACTCGGCGGAGGACACTTCCGAAGGCTCTGAGACGGGCCACACCGGGGAAGCTCCCTTCGCCGGCACCTTCGACAAATACAAGACCGACAGCACCGCGTCGTTGCGCTCGGTCTACTCTTCGGGCGCTGGCGTCTACATCGTCGGCACCCGCGGCACCGGGTGGGTCGGCACCGCCGAGAGCTTCGCGGCGTACTCGCTTCCGCCCGAGCTCGCCAACGTCGACATCAGCGACGTCTGGGGCAGCGGGAAGGAAGATTCGCTGAACCTCGCGGTCGTCGCGGATCAGGGCATGGTCGCGTTCTTCGCGTCGGGCACTTGGTCGGTCTACAACATCGGCCCTCGCGACAACGTCGCCATCGCCGGCGATTCGCTCACCAACATCTACGCGGTCGGCGACAACGGCGTCTTCCACTTTGATGGCGGCATCTGGAGCATGCTGGCGACGCCGGGCGTGGCGCTCCTCGATGTGTGCGCGTACTCCAGCGGGGCGTTTGTGGTCGGCGCCGAGGGATTGGTCCTCTCCTGCACGTCGTCGGGCTGCACGGAGCTCGACAGCGGCCGCTCCGCGAATCTTCGTGGCGTCGCCTGCGCCTCGTCGGAGGACGCTTGGGTGGTCGGCGATCAGGGGCAGACCCTTCACTACAACGGCTCCAAATTCGAGAGCGTCGGCAGCGATACCAGCGCCACGCTCAACGCCGTTTTCATGGACGGGGACGAGGCCATCGCCGTCGGCAACACTGGGACCGCGCTCTTGTACGACGGCGACGACTGGCTGCCGATGAACACCGACACCGAGCAGAACCTCTACGGGGTTCATGGGGTTTCCTCGAAGAACGTGTGGGCCGTGGGTGACGGCGGAGTCGCGCTTCAGTACAAGGCGAACTGAACGAGGTTTCCGTGCGCCACATCGGTTCCCGGCTGAGTGTCTTCCCGCTGAGTGTGTTCCTTCTGGCGTGCGGCGGACTGATGAACGGGGACGAGGCGGCGGTGCCCGCCGTGGAGCCGCTGCCGGTCGCGGCGCTGGTTCCCGTGTCCACCTTGTGGGAGGTGGTGCCCGACCCAGACGCGGTCCCGGCGCCGCTGCGCGCCTTCGCCAGCGTCAAGGCAGGCTCGACCCAGGGCCTCATCGTCGACATGACCCTGGCGCTGGTCGGCCCGGCGCCTGCCGCCGGCGGCCCGCAGCCCGTGGTCGGGAGCGCTCGCGTCAGCGAGGTGACCGCCGACAGCGCCCGACTGATCCCAGTCCGCCTGGTCGACGAGCTGCCCCCAACCATGGCGGCCCGAGCGCTCGCGGTCGACGATCAGACGGCGCTGGCCGCGATCCCAGAGGTGAAGCCGGGTCGCCGGCTGGGTGCTCGACCCGGACTGCTCGGCGCGTCGGGTCCGGGTAGTGCTGAGCTCTACATCCCGGCCGATCTCAAGTCGGGTTCGGCCGACAGCCGGGAGGAGGCGCTGGTCCGTCACGAAGGCGACCCGGAGCTGACCGCCGCGATCGTGTGGGTGATGAAGAACGACGAAAACGAGGGCGTGCGCTTCAAGGCTTGGCGCGTGGTCCGGGCGCGCTGGAAGAAGGAGATCGGCACGGCGTCAGAGCACGAGGCGGCCGCAGCCTGGCTGGCCGGAAACGGATCCAAGGACGCGCGGACCGAGGCCATCGCCGAGATCGGGGACCGTAGCCGCAACGTCGAGCGTGCCGGCGCGCAGATCGACGACGGCGACCCCGACATCCGCCTGGCGGCCGTCAAGGCGGTCTATGAGGTCGGCGACCGCACCGGTCGGCGTGACAAGGCCCGCGACGTGCTCAAGGAGCGCCGCGCCAAGGAGAGCTCTTCGGCGGTGCGCAGTCGGATCGATGCGCTGGTGGCGAAGCTGTAGGCCGCTTCAGGTGCCGCGGGGTGGATGGTTCCGGGACGAGCGGCTCGCCGAGCGGCCAGCCCCTGGCCATGCCCGGGCAGGCTCCCTCGCGGCGCCACTTCTCCACGCGTTCGGGCCGACCACGCGCCAACGGTGTCGCGATTCGGGTCCCGACCGTTCGCGACGCTCGGGTGGACGCCGTCGTCGGCGAACGCCTCGAGCTCCGCGTGCCGGGCCGCCGCGTCGACCCAACGGATCGGCATTTACGATCGGCTGAACTAGCGGCGGAGTCGCGCCGGGACGGCTCGGGTCGGCGGGGCCCTCGCCGTGTCGCCGATGGGCGAGGCCAGGCGCCGCTCGGCTGCGGTGACGAGGTCGAAGACACCCGTGGCCTCGTAGAGGCGGTAGCGGAGGCCGCCGGCCACCTGTTTCAGTACGCCGGCCGCGACGAGCAGCGCGATGGCGGCGTCGATCGCTCGCTCCGAGCGCGTCGTCAGCGTGGCCGCCGAACGCGCGGTGACCAGAGGGGCGGCGGGGAGGCGCGGAAGCAGCGCCCAGATGGCCGCGTCGGCGCGGATCTCGCCGTGGACCGCACGGACTCGTTCTGTCCAGGTCTGGGTGAGCACCGCGATGCGGGCATCGTAGTCCTCGGCGTGGGCGCACGCCGTCGAGGCGGCCGCGGCGACGAACTCCAACCACCCGTTCAGCGCGGTGGTGTGCGCCGTTTCGTCGTCGGTCCGCGACGCGGTCAGGCCGTCCACATAGGCCTTCGAGCGCGTCGCCAGCGTCAGGCTGATCGGGGGCACGAAGCGGGAGCAGAGTCCGCGCCGGCGGAGCACGAGTTGGAGGAGCGCTCGCCCTGTGCGGCCGTTGCCGTCCGCGAAGGGGTGGATGGTTTCGAATTGGGCATGCGCGAGGGCCGCTTGGACGAGGGGCGAGTGGTCGTCGCCGCTGACGTACGCGCAAAGGTCATCCAGCAGCGAGGGCACGGCGGTCGGGGGCGGCGGGACGAAGACGGCGTCTAGAGGAGTGTGGCCGCCGATCCAGTTCTGTTCCGTCCTGACCTGGCCGCCGAGGTGCTCATCGCGGGTGCCGGCGAGAAGACGGGCGTGGATGCTGCAAAGGTCGACTGCGGTGAAACGACCGGGCCGACGCCCTAGCGCGAGCGCGTCTTCCAGGGCGCGGATATTGCCCACCACCTCCATCGCACGCCCCGTCGTGTCTAAGGATGGATCGTAGTCGGCGAGCGCCAGCCGCCGCGGGCTGACGACGAGCCCCTCCACCTGCGACGAGCCGACGGCCTCGGCGCGGAGCAGCAGCCGCGCCAGTACTTCGAGGCGGTGGGGGCCAGCCTCGCGGGCGACGCCCGCGTCCAGCAGTACCATCGCGCGCTCGGCGTCGGCGATGTCGGCGGCCACCTTTGGGTCGAGGGCAAACGGGATTTGGGCGAGGGGGGCCGGAACGAAGGCTCGGAACCGTCCGGCCGCCCGCGCTCGCCGCGGGCCCGGCGCCGCGAGGTCGGGCTCCCATCGGCACTCCACGAACCTGCCCATCGGAGACCTCCCTAGCGCAAGTTATAGGATAACCTGCGCTTACAGGGCCGGCGCGCTTGGCGGACGTGGTGCTCCCGGCTGGGCTCGAACCAGCAACCACGCGATTAGAAATCGCGTGCTCTGTCCAGTTGAGCTACGGGAGCCCTCGCGCGCGGCGCTACTGACGCGGCTACACTATTCACGGAGGCGGCATGCGGGCAACGACACTGGGACTTCTCTCGCTACTTGGTAGCTGTGCCAGCGACATTGGCGTCAGCCAGACGGCCAAGTGCAATGGCCAGCTGGAGCTTGCGGAAAACGATGTCGTCGACAGCCCCTTCGACGAAGACGGCGACGGGTTCTACCAGGCCGACCAGTGTGCCGGTGCCTACGACGCCGATCGTCTTGACTGCGACGACAAGGATGCCGACGTCAATCCCAACGGGACGGAGGTCACCTGCAACGGGGACGACGACGACTGCAACGAAGCGACGATCGACGACGCCGACGAAGACGACGATGGCTACAGCGCGTGCGACGACGACTGCAACGACAACGAGGCCACGGTCAATCCGGGTGAGCCGGAGATCGAGTGCGATCTGCTCGACAACGATTGCGATGACGCCACGCTCGACGGGCTGGACCAGGACGCCGACGGGTACACCGAGTGCGAGGACTGCGCGGACCTGGCCCCGCGCATCAATCCCGGCACGGTCGAGACGACCTGCAACGACATCGACGACGATTGCGACGAGCTCACCGCCGATCGCCCCGACGGCGACGGCGATGGCGACGACTTCTGCGACGATTGCGACGACAACGACCCGCTCCGCTTCACGGGCAACGAAGAGACCTGCGATGACGGCATCGACCAGGACTGCGACGGCACGCCCGACAACGACTGCGACTACGGCGGCACCTGGGACCTCGACCAGGTCGTCAGCTACAGCTGTGCGTTCGGCTTGGTAAACCTTAGCTTCGATCAGGTGGTGGTCACCGACATGAACCCCATCATCAAGTTCAACGGCGGCGGCACCCAGCCGGGGCAGATGGTGGGCGTCGTGACCGGCACGGGCGACTTCGACGCCGACAAGCAGCTCTCAGGCACCTGCACCGAGACCTACGCCATCGTCGGGGCCTTCTCGGATCACGACAACTTCACCGCGACCTTCACCGCTTCGTACGCCGGTAGTTGCTACGACTGCCGCAACCAGAGCTGGGATATTACTGGGGTTCGTTGAAGTGGGCCGCGCGATCGGCGACCCAGGCGTAGACATAGGCCTTCTCTCCCTCATAGTCCGTCCAGTCCGCATCCTCGTCACGGGCTGCCGCCCACCGGTCGTACGCCCGGTACTCGTCGGACCAATGATCCCAGTCGCGCTGGGCCGATAGGTCGATCGTCGCGTAGTAGTCGTCAAGCGTAGCCGTTTGCCACGACTCACGGAGCGGGCCGACTCGGCGAAGCTGGTCGAAGCGCGACCAGAACCACGACGACGCCCCGGCATCGGTGAGGATCGCGGCAAAGATGCGGTTGTTGAGCGCGCCCTGGCCCTCGAAGTCGGGACTGATCCGGTAGGTGCGCCAGCTCTGTCCCCACGACGCGTTGAAGTCCCAAGGTGCATACCGGAACAACTCCCCGGGCGCATGATGCAGGTAGAGGTTCTTGACGTAGGAGTCCTCCCCGTTCGCATAGAACAGGAGCGCCAGCGCGTCCATCCACTCGTTGAGGTCGATCCAGTCGGGCGAGCCGGAGATGATCGCCTCCAGTGAGCTGTTTCCGGTGAACTCCACGAGGGCATCGAGGTCGCCGAAGTCGTCCTCGGGCGCGCCCTCCGCCTTCTCATAGCCCTGATGTAACGACGATTTTTCGGCGCCGTACTGGTCGGTGAGCGCGTAGTTGGCGTCCGGGTCCACCGCCTTGTAGAGGTTCGCGTCCCGTTCAAAACCGAGCTGATCCGCCCACTCGTCGTCGAGCCGGTCCTCGCCCAAATAGAGGCCGAGGTAGCTCCCGTTGAGGTAGACCACGGTGAAGAATGTCCGCGGCGTCAGGCGGGGTTGACCCCAGTACTCGGCGATTGCGGCCCAGAGATCGTAGGTGAACTTCTGGCGGACATAGCTGTTGTCGTCGAAGGTGGAGATCAGGAGCAGGTGATCACGCGTGACGCCCCAGTTGGGTATCGGCAGCTCCTCCTCGGTGAACTTCAGCCCGTAGCTGAGCTTCGGATAGAGCGCGCTGGTCTTCCCGTGGATCTGCATCCCGGTGGGGTAGTCGCGACCGTACCAGGTGACCGTGGCCTCGGAGTCCGTGGCCGAGTTCAACACCGCGCTGGTCGCGACGTGGACCACCGGCAGGCCCCACTCCTCGGTGTAGGTCTCCGGCGAGACGGCGACGTTATCCGCCCGCTTGGGATCGTCGGCGATCCAGAAGGTCACGGTGCCGCGGTCGGGCCTGTCGGAGGAACCGTCGACGGGGAGCACGGAGAAGGACATGTCGATCCTGCCTCCATCCGCAGGGCCCGTGGTCCAGGTGAACGAACGTGTGTCCGCGTCGAACGCGGCGCCCGCGGGGAGTCCGTCTGCGGTGAACCTGGCACCGTCCGTCGGCAGGGCCCCCGAACACGCGACGGTGAAGTGGACCGCATCCCCCCTCGAGGAAGTTCGCGTCGGCCAGATCCGAGATGACCGCGCATTCAGGCGCGGGGTCGCCCGCGGCCGCCGTGTCGCCGGGGAGCACCGCAACCGAGTTGGAGTCCGGATTCTCGCGCGTCTCAGTCTCAGCCGGATAGCCCCGGCAGGAGGTGAGCACGGTTGCGTTGGTGAGCAGCCACGTCGAGGCAACGGCCGCACGCGTCATCCGCAGATCCTTGGTCCAGGGTGCACTGCAGTGTATCGGCGCGGGGCCGCTGCCCTTGAGCGACGATGGGGCGGGTTCGGTAGTGTGCGTTACGTAGTTTTGAACGCCGTAGGCCACCGACTGCTCACCCCACCGGCAACGCCCGAACCAAAAGCCGATCGCATCCTTCCCGAACCAGCCCGCCCACGTGGTCGCCCCACGCTTGCTCGACGTAGAATCCGTTGGCCTCCAGCATCCATTCCAGCTCGTCGGGTGTGAAGAGGTGCAGGGCGAGGACACTCTCGATCGGCGCGGCACCATCGATGTAGTAGCGATCGATGAGCCGCAGGTTGCCCATCCGCGGCGACCGGAAGACTTCGCGGGTCCGGCGCACGCGGGCGCCGTCCACCTGGCCCTCCCAGGCCAGACGCTCAGGGGTGTGGGCGTCGGCCGAGAGCGCGGCGTCGGGCGCGGGCAGGTCGATGGTGAGCGGACCGCTCCCGGCCAGCGCGCGCAAGCACCGAGCGAGGCAGGCCGCGCGTGCGCGCCGGTCGGGTAGGAACGCGAACGAGGCGTTGGGGATGATGATCTCGCCGAAGGGGCCGAGGTCGAAGTCCGTCATGTCGCCGACCACCCAGCGGACCCCTTCCGGCCCGCGCTGGCGCGCGCCCTCGATCATCGCCGTGCTCCGGTCGAGCCCGGTGACCGGCCGGGTGGACGCGAGGCCACGACAAACCCGACCCGTCCCGCAGCCGAGCACCAGGAGCGATCCACCGACCGCGCGCGAGGCGTAGCCTGCAGTATCCGCGTTTGCCCCGTCGAACTCAGCGTCGTAGGCCGCAACGATGCTGCGGTAGGGATCGGAGGGGCTGACGGGGAGGGGCATGGCGCGCTACGCTCGCGCTGCTATCGGGTCTGGCATGATTTTGGCTTTCGCGGTTTTCGCCTTCAGCGCCCTCGGCCGTGCGGGGGAAACGACCCCCGTCGCAACCACCCCGGCTCCCGTCGAGGAGGAAGAGGTCGTTGATCTCGATGCGGAAGAGGGGACCCTTCCCAAGAACGCGGTCAGCGATGTGTTGAAGAAGAACGACTGGGCGGTGACCGACTGCGTCACGCGCCTGTCCGGAAAGGCCTTGGACGGCCGCGTCGAGTTCGCCTGGGAAATCACGCTTGAGGGCAAGGTGGACAAGCTGCGGGTGAAGGAATCGTCGATCCGCAACCCACCGTTGCAGGAGTGCCTGCAAAAGTCAGTGCAGCGCCTGACCTTCCCCGCGCCACGCGGCGGAGTGGTCCCGGCCTCCCACGTCTTCGCCTTCTGAAACGTGGACGCGGCCGCGCTCGCCGCGCTCTGGGCCACTGTCGCTGGACCGGTTGGCGAGCTGGCGCGCCTGCCGCCGCCCGCCCCCCCGGAGGCGGTGTTCTCCGAGGCCGCCGCCGGTCGCGTCGGTCGGATGTCGTTGCCGGGTAAGGGTGTCGGCGCGTGGGGGCTGTTGCCCGTCCCGCGGGAGCTCGCCTGGTTGGCGATGACCGACGATCGCCTCGCGGACGACGTCGAGTCGCTGACGGAGGTGCGTCTGCGCGGGGCCTGGACCCAGCCCAAGCTCATCTACCAGCGGCTCGATCTTCCCTGGCCGTTCGCCGACCGGCATTGGGTTCTCGACGTCGCCAACACCACCGTCCTGGCCCAGCAAACGGGGGTGTGGGAGCGGGCGTGGACGCAGGACGCGGACGCGCTCGCCTCGGTGCGCGAAAAAACGGACGTCGCCTTGTTCGACGCTTCGGAGACCTTGCCGCACAACCGTGGCAACTGGCTGTTGGTGCCCGTTGATTCGGGGCACACCCTCGCGATCTACCAGGTCTGGACGGACCTGGGGGGCAGCATCCCGCCTGCGGCAGTCGAAGCCTGGGTGCGCGCGTCGTTGAGCGACTTGTACGCCGATCTCGCCGCGCACGCTGCCGCGGTACGAGCCCGGTACGGGCCAGGGTGCGACGCCCAAATCGGGCCGGATGGGAAAATAATCGCCTGTCACGGCTGATATGACATCCTCAGCCCGGGGCTGCCAGTCGTTGCGGGCCGCCACCCACTCTCGACCGGCGCTCGGGTTCGATCGCCATCCACTCCTCCGTTCGGTCACGCCGGGCCGAGCTTGAGCAGAATCACTCTCTTTGTTTACTGACGTCCATTCAACCAGGACTCCCACTGAGTCGGTGTGTTCAGGTTCAATATCCGACCGGAATCACCGACAGGAATGCGGAGCGCGCCCGACAGGCGATGGTCCAGCCGGCCCGGATGGTGCGGCGGGTCGAGGCGCACCGGATGCCCGTCGGCCCCCCCGTAGGTCAGCACCGCTGGCCCGTTGGCGTCGAGGAGACGGCGCAGATCCTCAGGCGCGGCTGGCGGCACGTCAACCGGTGTCAGGAGCGTGGCTCCGGTCCCAAGGAGGGCGATCGAGGCAGACTCGGCGGGTCCGGTGCTGGCCCAACGGGGGTTGTGATGCACGACCACCTCCGAAGGCAACGCCGCCGCGATCCGCGTGGCGTCGCATCCGAGGACGACGTGGACCCGAAGCCCAAGCGCCCGAAAGGTCTCCACGTGCAACAACAAGAGCGGGGTGCCGTCGACCTCTAACAGTGATTTGCTCGTCCCCATCCGTGACGATCCGCCGGCGGCGAGCACGATGGCATCCTGTACGGAAGACTTCGACTCAGCCACCTGGTTATATATCGACCGTGATCATCAAAACCAAGGCTTGGTTCATTCGACAGACGCCGATGCTGGCGGACATGGCCGACCGTGAGCTCGACGTCCTGGACCAGGTGAGCGATTCGCTCGACCTTCGCAGGCGTACCCGATTGTGGGAACCTGGGTATCCGGCGAACACCATCTACATTCTTCGCGCTGGCATCGTAAAGGTCAGCAAGACCAACGACGAGGGCCGCGAACTGACGCTCGGCTTCTACACCCGCGACCAGCTGGTTGGGGAACTGGGAATCGTCAACGACACCCCCCACGACACCACGTGCGAGGCCTACGAAGATGCCCAGGTCCTGGCGCTCCCCAAGGATGACTTCATCAAGATGATGATGCGGCACCCGCCGCTGGCCATGCGCATGATCCGCCTCGTGGGCGAGCGTCGGCAGAAGCTGGAGAATCGGGTCGAGAGCCTCTTGTTCAAGAGCGCGCACTCCCGGCTGGCGGCGCTCTTTCTGGACCTGGGAGACAGCTTCGGCGTTCGCGACAGTCGCGGGCGCATCGTGAACCTGAAGCTCACCCACAAGGAAATCGCCAGTCTCATCGGCGCCACCCGCGAGACCGTGAGCTTCGCGATTCTGGACCTGCGCAAAGACGAGCTGATCCAGACCGAGGGAAAGCGGGTGATTCTTCTGGATGAAACAAAGCTGCGGGCGCTGCGCGACGCATGATCGTGGTCGCCCTGTTGGCGGCTTGCCTTCCGCACGGGGCGCTCGGCGCCGGGACCGCCGACCTGGTGACCAGCTATCTGCTCGAGTCCGACGGCCAAAGCTACCCGCTGACTCGCCAGTGGGCGCGTGCGTTTTCGGATGGGAGCAACGGCTGGATCGTATGTGTCGAGGCGGCGGGCGCGCACTGTGCCGAACTTCGCGCCTTTCACACCGGTGAGGTCCTCGCTTTGCGCGGAATGGCGGCGTGGCCCGCGGACGTGCGCGCACTGACGGCCGGGCTTTGGCCGGTCCTCTCGGCTCGGGTCAACCTGACCAGCGGGCTCGTCAGCAGTTGGCCCATCGGCGGGCCGGGTCGCGACGAGACGCGGCTGGTCGCCACGGGGGCATGGGCCCGGGAGGGGCGGCGATTCGGATGGTCGCCCACCCTCGCGGTGGTGTCCGCCACGGGCTGGACGGGGAGCGGGCACTTCGGTGCCACGGTGATGCTGGATGGCACCGAGGTCGTAGAGGGCACCTGGGCGCTGGAGATCACGCTGTGCCGCGCCGGCGGGGCGTGTCAGCCGCTGGTCAGCCGGGGGGCGTTGCGGACCACGCCCGCGGCGGCGGTGCTTCGAGCCGCGCATCCCTGTCCCCAACGGGGGGAGTCGGGGAGCCGCGCCCCCCTTTGCCTTGCCGACGGCACGGTCCTCGACGATGCCGGCGCGGCCGGCGGGACGCCGTGAGGCAACTCGGCTACAGTTCGCGTGGAGGACGGCGGTGAACCCTGAGCTGATTGCGCGGATGGTGCGAGGTCGCTGTGAGCCGCTGAGCGGCTCGCTCGCGGCGGCCGCGCTCGTGCGCGTTCCGTCGCTCTGCGACGGCTTGCCTGACCTTCCCCTGCCACCGAATGACCGCCCGATCACGTTCCCAGTCGCGTCGAGCGAGCTCCTCGCTCCCTTGGTTGATCGCGCGCTCCGAGCCGCGGTCGACGAAGCCCTGGCCGAGATGCGTCCGATCCCCGCTGAGGAGCTGGCGCGGCGGCTGCAGGACGATTCACTCACCCGCGCGCTTTCTCGGCTCCTCGAAGAAGGGTTGGGGCTCTCCCCCGGCGCCGGCTCGCTCGTGGCGCTGGACTATGCGCGGGCGTGTTCAAGTCGGTTCGCGGCCCCCACGCCGCTTCTTGTCGACGGTGTACGTCGGGTGGCCGATCTTCCGCCGCCGGCGCGCGCTGCCGCGCTCCGCGCGGTTGCCTCGACAATGAGTGCCCGGCTGGCGGTTGCCTGCGCTGAGCTGGCGGGCGTGGGCTTGCGGGTCCCCTCCTTGGTGACGATGCTGACCGACACGCCCCTGGTATGGGTCTTGCCGCACAGCACCCCCCTCCCCATCGACCTGGATCTCGCCGTTGCCGCTCTCGGCAGCTCCGAAGAAGACGCGTTGATGTCCGCGGCCTCGGTGGCATTCGATCATGTCGTCAGCGGAGTCCTCGCCCGCGTTGCCGACCGGACCCTTGACGCGCGCGATGCGTCACTTTCCCTTCGTTTCTGCCTTCCCGCGCTCCAGGCCAGTGGCACACGAGACGCGTTGGCCCGGCTCCGCGGCGAACCTGACGCATGGACGGTCGTCCTGCCCCAACTCTCGGGTTGGGTCGATGACGCGGGTTTGGTTCGGGCGGGGGTGCCGGCGGCGGCGGCCTCCGAGCTGTTGCGCGTCGACGTCGCGGTTGCGGTAGCATCCACGATCGCCCAGGCGGCGCGCGGCTGGCAGGCGGCTCAGGTCGTCGCCTGCGTGCTCGCAGCGATTGCCCCGACCGGTGAGTCCTCGGTATCGCGGCAGCTGTTGCTTCCGCGTGGCCAGCCCGTCCACGCCACCGTCGTCGCCGTGAGCACGGGGATGATCGCGGCGGCGACGAGCGAGCAGGTGGCGCTCAGCCGGGAGGTCACCTCCCTTTTCGCGGCGTGGAAAGAGGTCACCGGTGCGGCGGCGGTGTCCAGCTTGGAAGGCCCGATCGCGTGGTTTGTGTTCACAGACGCCATCGCCGCGGTTCGCTTCGCGGCGACGGTTGGGGCGCGGTCTCCCACCGGCCTGCCCCCGCCTGCCGCCGCAGTCGCGACAGGCCCGCTTTCGGGAGGAAGCGACGGGGAGGTACTCCGACTTGCCGGCCCTGCGGTTCAGGACGCGCTCAGCCTGCTGGCGCACCTGCCGCTCCCCGGTCGGCCGGCGAGTTTCCTTGGTCACAAGCAGATTATCCTCGATCGTGGCCGACTTGCTGGACACGCCGCTGCGCTGGACGGTGCAACGTTGGATCTTCTGCGCGCCGCCGCATTGACGCCGGTGCCCGGGGCGGTGCCGCCGGGGGTCCATGCCGCTTGGGAATTCGATGGCGGCGTGCTGGTGGTGGTGCCAATCGCCGAGCTTCCCGATGCCAGCGCGGCAGTCCAGATGACGTTTGCGGACTGGACCGTTCTGGCTTCTGCAGCCTCCCCGCCCCTGTCGGGAGCCGGCGCGGCGCCCGCTCGCCCGCGGCCGAAGCCGGCCCAGGTGGCGGAGGCGAAGCCCAACGCTCCTGCGGCGCCGCCCGCGCCCCAGGCTCCGGCTACGGAGGCCAGGCCTGAGGCGTTGGCCACGGAGGCCAAGCCTGAGGCTCAGGCCGCGGCGGGGCGGCCCGAGGGCAGCCACGAAGTCCGCCGGCCCAAACGCGCCGCCGTCGACGACGCACCGGTCAGCGCACCGGTCAGGGCAACGGTCCCCATGGAGCCGGTGCATGTGCCCGCTTCTGCCCCGGTGCCGGCGGGCAATCCGTTCAACGATGACGCCGAACCCACCAGCATCCCCGGGCCGGCGAGCCCCGCGCGCGAGCACGTGAGCTCGTCCAACCCGTTTGACGACGCGTTCGGAATCCCAGTGGGCGACCAAAAGGCGCCGCCTCCGGCCGCCCCGCCGCCGGCGTACTTTGAGGGGGTGGCCGGTTTCGATATCGTCACCGAAGCCTCCCCGCCCGAGGAGCCCGGCGCCGCCTTTGCGTTGCCGGAGTTTTCGGGCGAGCCTTCGCCGGTGTCGGCCGCCTTGGTCGAACGAAAGCCGAAACGCGCCCCGGTCGTCGACTTCAACTTCCTCCTCGCCGGATATGCCTGCTACGTCGAGCGAGATCGGGTTGTCTTCGGCCGCCCCTACGGCACTCGGCTGGTGGATATGCATGCCTTCGACGCCGATGGCAACTTGGACCGCGCATACCTCGCCTTCGTGCAGGCAAAGATTCGCGAAGGCTTTGTGCCGCAGACCGAACTCAGCGGCGAGCTTCCTCGTACGGTGACAGTGATGCCGTTGGATCTGGAGCGGCTCGGCGTCGCGTGGCGCGCGCTCACCTGAGCGCGTCCGGTAGCGGGGAGGCTGCGCTTGGGGTATACGCCCGCGCCTTTGGTGCGACCATGAAGCTCTACCGCGCCCGCGTCCCGCAAATCGCCCACGCCGTGATCGAACGTCTCACCAACGACGGCGATATCGAGGTGGCCGGCCCCGACCGCGAGGAAGCCGCAAGCGATCTCGTCGCCATCCTCGAGTCCTACCTCCATCGCGACAACGATCTGCGTGAGGCGGTGCGCGACGAGATGGAGCGGAAGAACATTCCCTACGACCACTATGGCAAGGTCAAGGGGGCGATCGCGGAGGGCTGGGGTCATCCGACCGGGGACGAGGTCGATCGGTTCCTGGCCCGCCAGTTCATCGAGAATTTCATGATCTCGAACTTCGTCGGTGAGGTCTACACCGACGATCGCGAGCTGTTCAAGAAGATCCTCGACGTGGTCGCCAGCTTCGACGTTGACGAACGCGCCCTTCGCGCCGAAGCCGAAGAGCGCATCAAGAACGTGAAGGAAGGGTCGGTAGAACGACAGGATGCGCTCAACCGGGCCTTGCGCGAAGTGCGCAAGCGCCACGGACTGACCTAAGCCGCTAGTTCCGCCAGCTTGGGTCGGAGCCGTTCCATGATTCGGGTGTGCAGCTGGCTCACTCTGGATTCGGTCACGCCGAGCATCTGGCCGATCTCCTTGAACCCGATCTCGCGAAAGTAGTACATCTCGACGATCATGCGGTCGCGCTCGGGCAGGCTGCCGATGGCCGAGCGCACGGCCTGCCGGAAGTCGGAGGCTTCGAACTCGACATCGGGGGCGTCGGTGTCGCCGGGGATGGCGTCGCCGAGGGTGTGTTCGTCCTCGGCGCCCTCCTCCATGCTCACGACGTTGTGGATGAGGCTGTGATCCGCGAGCTCCCGGAGGCGCTCCTCGCTGACGCCGAGTTGGCGGGCGAGCTCAGGCTCCGTTGGGGTTCTTCCAAGGTCCTTCGCGAGCTGTTCGCGGGCTTGACGGAGGCGGTCCCCGCGATCGCGTACCGAGCGCGGCACCCAATCGGTGCGCCGCATCTCGTCGACGATGGCGCCCTTGACCCGGATGCGGGCGTAGGCGGTAAAGCTGATGCTGCGGTCCTCCTCGAAGCGGTCGACCGCGTCGATCAGGCCCAGCATGCCCATGTTGACGAGGTCTTCGACGTCGACGCAGCTCGGGTAGCGGCTCGCCATCCGAAAGGCGACGCGGCGGACCATGCCGATGTGACGGGTGAGCAACTCCGTCCGGGCTTGCGGGTCGAGCCGCCGTTTCCGGATTGGGTTTTCCCAGGTGAGAACGGTTGTTGGGGCTCCGGTTTCGGAGGACGTGGGCTGAGTAGAGGGCATTGCGAGGCCTCGCTGGCGGGCAAGGTGTGATGACGAAGTGGACTTCGGCCAAATCGACCCACAGCCACGGCGCTTGAGGGAATATTATTGGTATCTCGCCGTAAACTCGCCTCGGTCACTCGGGCCGTGAGTTTAGCGCTCCGCGGTAGAATTCTCTGCGACGCCCTCGGTCACCGCCAGCTCTGTTGCTGCTTCCAAGAGCGGAAGCACCCGGTCGCGCGCTGCCAGAAAATCGACCCGATCAGACTCGTCGAGGGGCTTGAGGACCGGAACGATGGCCTTCATCGGGTCTTTGTGCACCCCGTTGACGAGGTACTCGTAGTGGAGGTGGGGTCCGGTCGACTGGCCAGTGCTCCCGACCTTGCCGATCGTCTGGCCCTGGCTGACGTGCGCGCCTCGCTTGACTGCGATGCTGCTGAGGTGCGAGTAGCCGGTGACCGTGCCGTTGTCGTGGCGCAGCTCGACGTGGTTACCGTGCCCGCCGGCCCAACCCGCTTTGGTCACGACGCCGTTCGCAACGGCCCGAATGGGCGTGCCCGTGGGCGCCGCGAGGTCCACGCCTCGGTGGGCGCGCATCCGATGCAGGATGGGGTGGTACCTGCCGGTGCTGAATCCCGAGCTCACTCTGGAGAACTCGATGGGCGAGCGCAGGAACGACTTCCGGCGTGAGGTGCCGTCCTTTCCATACCAGCCGACGGTGCCGTCGGGGGTGCGGTGCCGAATCGCCACGTACTGCTTTTTGCCATTGTCGAGAATGGCAGCGCGGATGTCGCCGACGCGCTCAGCGCCGTCGTCGGCGGTGAGGCGATCCAGCACCAGACGAAAGCGCGCCCCCTGCACCAGCTCCGTATTGAAGTCCACGTCGTACTCGAAGATCTTGGCGAGCTCGATGATCTGTCCAGCGGAGAAGCCGACGGCGGTTGCCGCGCTCCACAACGACGACGTCACCGTGATCGCGGCGGCCTGTTCCTGCACCCGGTAGGGCACCGGGATCTTGCGGGCGGTGTACTTGACGCCCGTCCAGACGAGCTCGGTCGTGGTGGCAGCGTCGTGGACCAGCCGCAGGCGAAACGGGCGCTCGTCGCCGTCGCGCCAATCGAGGTGCACCTGGTCGCCGGGGAAGATGTTGTTGAGGGCGCTGCCCGCCCCGGCCAGCAGCTCAGCGGCCGGGGCATCCATGGAACGGAGCAGCGGGCCAGCGTTGTCGCCGGCTGCTACCTCGTGCGAGGTCGTCCGATACCGGGGCGTGGGCGGTGCAGGTGCGGCCGCGCGCGTGGCTGCCGCTGGCTGCTCCAGCGGGGCGGGCGCCGCGAAGACGACGCCAGCGAGGCCGCCGAGCGCGAGGACGGCGAGCGTGACCACGATGCGGGGCGTGCTCACGGTCCTCCTCGGTTGAACAGCAGGTAGACACCGACGGCGGCAACCAGTGCCAGACCGACGAAGCCGCCGGCCAGGAGCCCCTGTGCGACGACCCATAGCGCCGAGGTGCCCTGGCGGCTTTGTTTGGCTGGGCGGGCGGGCCGGGGCGCGGGCCGGGGCGCGGCAGGCGGCGTTGCCGGGCGCGGAGGCTCGTTCAAAAAAGCCGGGCGCTCGACCCGGAAGAGGGTGTGCTCCTCCGCTCCTGGTGGCGCTGGCGCGCCGGCCGCTGGCGCCAAGGTCGGGGTCGGTGCTGGAGTGGCGGCCGGGTTCGGCGGCGCTTCCGTCGGGGTGGGGGCGATCACCGACTCCGGCGATTCATCGGCAATCGTGACCGTTTTCCCGGCCAGCCCCACCGCATCCCGAGCGCTGGTACGAACCTGCTGTAGCGCCGGTGGCACGTGCAACGCGGCCCAGCTGCGTACGCCGGTACCGGCGAACCGATCGGCCGCCCCCACGAGTTGCCGTTCGACCTCGCTTGCGGAGGGGCGGCCGTGCGGGTCCCAGCTCAGCATCGGCCGCAAGACGGGGGTCAGCTCGGCGTGCGTGGCGGCGAGGCGCATCAGCCGCTCCTCTACGCGCCGGGCGTGGGACTCCTGCTTCAGCTTCGGCTGCCCGAAGACCTCGCCGACGGCGGCCTCCCAGAGGGTCAAGGCCAATCCGTACACGTCGGCGGCCGGGCTGACGTCGCCGGTGATGATGTATTCAGGCGCCATGTAGTTCAGCGTCCCGAGAACGAACTGACCGGTCCGACTTTCCCTGGCCGCGAATCGTGCTTGTGCGATCCCGAAATCGAGGAGCTTGACGCTGCCCCGGTCGCTCAACATCACGTTGGCGGGCTTGACGTCGCGGTGGACCACGTTCAGTGGCTCGCCGCTACTTGGGTGCCGCGCCGTGTGGGCGGCGTGAAGCGCGCCGGCGATCGCGGCGCCCAGCTCGGCGAGGGCGCGCGGTGGAGGCCGGTCCCCCGCGGCGATCAGGGCGCTCAGGTCGACGCCCTCGACGTATTCCATCACCACGCCGTCCCGTTCGCCGATCCGGACAAGCTCGAGGACGCGGAGGATGTGCTCGTCGTGGAGCAGTCCCAAGAGGCGGGCCTCGTCGCGGACACGCGACAGGAACATCTCCTGCTCGTCCGAGCCCGCAAGGAGCACCTTGACGGCAACGCTCCGGCGAAAGCCCCGGGCGCCGACCAGCTCGGCCAGGTACACGGTCCCGAAGGCTCCCGAGCCGATCACCCGCTGGAAGGTCAGTTGACGCACGCGCGCATCTATCGCGCCGGGCGTCGATCAGGCGGCGGCGGGGACCTGTGACCAGGGCGGATTGGGGTAGAGGCCCGACAGGAACTCCATGAACAGGCGTACGCGGGCCGGAAGGTGGGTGCGGTGTGGGCGCACGGCCCAATAGTGCATGGTCGGCGCGGCCCAGTCCGGGAGCACCCGGACAAGCTCTCCGCGCAAGACGGCGTCGGACAGGACTGAGTCGGGCAGGTAGGCGATCCCCAGCCCAGCCTTCGCCGCGATGACGATCGCCTCGCTGGACGTCGACATCAGCGGCCCGTTGACCGTGACCACCGCCTCGTCGCCGTCGCGCTGGAGTCGCCATTGGCGCGGCAGCGCACTTTGACCGAAGAGCAGCGCACGGTGTCCCACCAGGCCTGCGGGCGTGGTCGGCGGGGGATGTTGGGCGACGTACTCAGGCGACGCGTAGCAGGCGATCTGGATGGGCCACAGCCGCTTGGCCACGAGCGATGGATTGTCGACGGTGCCGCCGCGGATGGCCACGTCCACGCCCTCCGCCACGAGGTCCACCTTGCGGTCGGTGAAGTCGAGGATCGTGTCCAGGCCGGGGTGTTGTTTTTGGAACCGGACGATCGGCTCGGCGAGGTAGCGCAAACCGAACTGGGCGGGCGCGGAGACGCGGAGCGTGCCGACGACGTCATCCCGTTCCGACGCGGCGCGAGATTCTGCGGTCGTGAGCGCGTCGAGCAAGGGGGCGCAGGACTCGTAGAGGGTCTGGCCCGTCTGGGTGGTGGAAACGCGGCGGGTGGTGCGATGAAGCAGGCGAACACCAAGCCGGCCCTCCAACGCGGTGACCATGCGGCTGGCGTGCGATCTGGATATCCCCAGGGCCTTGGCCGCAGTCGCATAGCTGGCGGCCTCGACTACCCTTACAAACACGTCCAGATCGGTCAATTGCTTCATGTCGCCTTCATGTCGGAGCAGGCTATCGTATGCGACAAGCTGCCGCATGCGACGGTTCGGCGCCAATTCGCAACACTCCGTCGCCAGCTTGTGGAATTTTCGCCTTTCATGAGTGGGTTGACCGACGTTGCCGCCGAGAAGTCCCAGGCGCGGATCGCGAGTCGCGAACGCGTCCGTTCAATGTCGCGACTAGAGCAATCCGTGGAGTCGAGTACAGTGTGCCGATGGTTGCGGCCTCGCCTGGGCGCCGGCCTGATCCTGGCGTTCGCGCCGCTGCCCGACGAGATCGGACTTTGGCCGCTGTTGGAGGCCATCGCCGCCCGCGGCCAGCTCGCCCTGCCCCGGGTGGACGGCTCAGCGTTGACGCTTCACCGCGTACCGCACCTGACCAGCCTGCGGGCGGGTCCGTTTCGGTTGCAGGAGCCGGGTCCCGGGTCGGCCGAGGTGTCGCCCACGCTGGTGGATGTCGCCTTGGTGCCCGGGCTCGCCTTCACGCGCACCGGGGCGCGACTCGGCAGGGGCAAGGGCTTCTACGATCGCCTGCTGGCCGCGCTTCCGGCGACGACGCGCCGGATCGGCGTCTGCTACGCCTGCCAG
Source organism: Deltaproteobacteria bacterium (assembly GCA_947490345.1). GTDB lineage: Bacteria > Myxococcota_A > UBA796 > UBA796 > SXON01 > SXON01. The sequence continues at coordinate 46,446 of CANLGL010000023.1, read as the reverse complement.
ATCGTCGAGTCACTCCCGCTTGACGCCCACGACATGCGCGTCGACGAGGTAGTGCCCGTATGGGACGGCGCTGCCCTGGCCGCGGGTTAGCTCGGGCCGTGATTCTCTGGACCACGCTCGCCCTTGCCGCACCCTCGTGGCCGGTGTTCACCGCCGACGAGCAGGCGCGCTTCGATCGGGGCGATCTCGTCCTTCGCGCCGACACGTCGACGCCGCTCACCACGTCCAGCGGCATCTCCCGGGTCGCCGCGCCCGCCGCCCTCCTCTGGCAGGAAGCCCTAGACTTTGAGGCCAAGCGGGGCGAAAACCCGACCCTCAAGCAGATGGAGGAGTACGGGCGCACCTCGCCTGACGATTGGTTCGTCCGCTTCGAGCTCAGCGTGTTCGGTATCCGCGTCGTCATCCACGACCACTGGACCTGCACGCCCGCGACGATGAGCTGCACCTGGATTCAGGACCCAACCCGGGACAGCGATGTCACCGGCGAGGTCGGCTTCCTGATCGTGCGTCCCGAACCGATAGGTTCGGCCATCGTCTTCCATTCCGAGTTCGTCAGCGAGATCTGGGCGCCAGGCTGGGTCCGCAACTGGCTGGCCAAGGACCAGATGGTGAACATCGTGCAGAAGCTGAAGGAACGAACGGAGCGCAAGGCAGGGGGCGGATAGCGGATGGAGTTGCGGGCCTACGCCGAGCGGGTGCTGCACGGCGGCACGCTTCCCGAGAAGTTGGCCGGACCAAGTTCGTTTTCGGATCTCTCACCCGGCGCCCCCGCGCCAACGGAGCGACCGCGGCGCCCGCCGGAGTTGGCCTTTCCAAACGCCCGAGTTCGCGACACTCTTCCGTCGCCGTCCACACTCGACGACCCCACTGAACGGGGCAAGCTCCTCCACCGCTTCGCGAATCACGAGCTGCTCGCGCTGGAGATCATGGCCAGCACGCTCCTACGCTTCCCAGATGCACCGGCCGGTTTTCGTCTCGGGCTCGGTCGCACCATGGTGGAAGAGCAGCGACACCTTGCCGGCTACCTCGCGCGGATGTCGGCGTTGGGGGTGGAGCCCGGCGCGGTGCCTGTGAACGACTTTTTCTGGCGCGCGTGCGAGTCCATGACCGGGCCGATGGACTACATCCTCCGCATGGCGCTCACCTTCGAGCAGGCCAACCTGGACTTCACCGGGCACTGGCGGGAGCGCTTCGCAGCGGTGGGTGACGTGGAGACGGCGGCGCTTCTGGACGAAGTCTACCAGGACGAGATCGGGCATGTTCGCGGCGGCCTCGTGCTGTTTCGACAGTGGAAGGACCCCGATCTGAGCGAGTGGGCCGCCTTCGAGGCTGGCCTCCACATGCCACTCAGCCCCGCCCGCGCCCGTGGCGCTGCGGTGGATCGAGACGCCCGGCTGAAGGCTGGGTTCACCCCCGCGTGGATCGACCGCCTCGAGATCTACGCACGGTCTCGGGGTCGGCCGCCGAGAGTATTCGCCTTCAACCCGGGTTGTGAAGAGGAGATCGCCCATCCTCACCGCCAGCCGAGCGCCGCCGCGGTGGCGGTCGCCCAGGACCTCGCGCCGCTCCTGGCCCTCGTCGCTTCGCGCGACGACGTCGTGATCACCCCGCGCTTGCCCACCGCGGGGTGGTGTCGGGCGTGGCTGCAGGCGGGTCTGGGGCAGCCCGAATTCGTGAGCTCGCCGGTGGAGATCGCCGATCGGCAGGTGGGGGAGCTCGTGCCTTGGGGGCCGAGCCCGGTGGTGGATCGACGCTTCGACCCGCTGCCGGGGCGCGACGTGATTTGGAGCGACAGCCAGCGGTCCGCCTTCGACAAGCGCATCGCCTTCACCTGGCGTACGGAGTTGGTGCGCGAACTCGATGCAGACTGGCTGACGGAACCAACGGGAGCGGTGCTCGACACCGCCGAAGAGGTGATTCTGGCGGCTGAGCGCGGCTGGATCGTGAAGGCGCCGTTTTCCACTGCGGGCCGCGATCGTCGCCGTGGGCCCTTCGCTCCGTCGGACCGCCGCTGGTTGGATGGAGTTTTGGCCCAGCATGGGAGCGTCCGCGTCGAGCCCTGGCGCGACCGTGTCCTCGATCTCAGCTTCCAGTTCGACGTCGGCGTTCGCTGTCGTTTTGTCGGCGTGTGTTGCTTTGACACCGCGCCCGGCGGGCAATTCGTGGGGACGCGGCCCGGCCGATGGGCCGAGACCCTCGACCGGGACGTCGCGCGGTTCCTCAACGGGGACGGCAAGGATTCCCGTCGGCTGCGCACGCTGGGTGAGCGGATCACTGCGCTGGTGGGGCCCCGGCTCCACACCCTTGGCATTCGGGGTGCGGTCGGCGTCGACGCCTTCGTTTACCGGGACGGCGCCGCGCTCAAGCTCGACCCGCTCTGCGAGGTCAACGCCCGGCTCACGATGGGCCGGCTGTCCCTGGCGCTCGATCCTCGGATTCACCCATCCTCGCGTGCCAGGTGGCGCTTCCATGCGGTCTCACGGTTGGGTGCCCCGCCTGCGGCATGGTTTTCGGAGCTGCAGGCCGCGCGTCCGCTGACGCTCCGCGACGGGCTCCTGGCCGACGGCGTCTTGGCCACCAACGACCCGGCTACGGCGAACTCCCTCCTCACTGTCCTGCACCTGGAGGCGGCGGGGGGCTGAGGTATCCGGGTGGGCGGCCGCCCGGGCCGGGCCCGTGGCCCGGGAACCCGGTCGCCGGGGCCTCGCGACGGGCCGGCGACCGGCCCTCTGCTCGGTCCCTGCCGCGTCCGTCCAACTGGATTGGGGATTGGTTACATCCACGCCGAGGCGGTGACTGCGTGTTGTGGCTATTCGGGGTCGCGCTGGCCCACCGACCGGGCCTGTCGTACGCCCGAATTGATGCCGACTCGCTCACGGTGACGATCGCACGTCCCGAACTTGCGACGCGGATTCCGTTGGACGATCTATCGGCGGCCCGGGTGCTTTTGGCCGAACTGACCATCGACCAGACGGCGGTGGAGATCGGCGGGCCCTGCGGCGCGAGCGAGCCAGTGGTGCGCGCGGTGGAAGGCGATGGCATCGAACTGAGCGTGGAACTCGACTGTCCTGGCGGCGGGGAGGGGGTCTATACCGCGTCGTTCCTGCCGGGTCTCGGGCCCGGTCATCGGCATTATGTGGAGGCCTTCGGTCAGCCCGTCGCGGTGCTCGACGCGGCGAATCTGACCGCGACGTTCACCGGCACATCCGATCGCGGCGAGGTGGTGGCGCGCTTCGGAAAGCTCGGCGTGGAGCACATCCTGACCGGGTACGACCACCTGACCTTCCTCCTGGCGCTTCTGCTCGCGGCACCGGGATTGCGCCCGATGCTGGCCATCGTCACCGGGTTCACCGTCGCCCACTCCATCACGCTCACGATGGCCGCGCTCGGTCTGGTGCACCTGAGCCCCGCGCTGGTCGAGCCGGCGATCGCGTTGTCGATTGTCTACGTCGGTATCGAGAACTTCTGGCGCCCGCGGCCGGCCCGGCGGGTCGCGGTGACGTTCCTACTCGGCTTGGTGCATGGGTTTGGCTTTGCCGGGCTTCTGGGTGAACTGGGTCTGCCTCGCGACGCGCTGACCCTGGCGCTGGTTTCGTTCAACGCGGGCGTCGAGGTCGGTCAGGCCGCCGTCGTAGCGGTAGCGCTGCCGGTCATGCTCTTCCTGCGCCGGTTTGGGTGGTGGGATCGCGTCGCGGTGCCAGCGGGATCTGTCGGAGTCGCGCTGGCCGGCGCCTGGTGGTTGGCCGAGCGACTGTCATGAAAAGAGGGGGAGGACGCTCGCCGCTAGTTAGCGGTTGCGATGTTGGTCGCGACAGCCAACGCCACACGCGGATAGAGGTCGCCAAGTTCGTCACTCCGCATCGTATCGAGCGTATGTACGACAGTCGAATACGGTACGTCGGCATTGGCGGAAAGGCTGACCCTCACCGTGGCGCCGCCCGTGTCGTGCGCCGTGCGTAGTGCGGTCGCGAGCACCGCATATGGAAGAGGTTGGTTGGGCGGGGCGTCGAGCTGCATCGTGCCGCCGGTCCCTTGGATGACAAAGGACTCGCGGCTGATGTGGACCGACAGCAGGTTGTTCCCGGAGGAGCCGGGGGTGTCCGACGGGACGTAGGTCGGCACCTCCACCTCGGGGCTTCGTAGGTTCAAGGCATCGGAGGCGGCGGTGGCGAGCACCATCATGCCGATGATCAAGGTGGTGACGACGTCGAGGTAGGGGACGAGGTTCAGTTCTTGAGCGCTGCCGCTTCCAGCCATTGGAGCCTCCGGGGTCCACGCTCGGACAGCACCGCAGCATCGGGGTTCCCGGTCACCGGCGCCGGCTGACGTCTTTCATCCGCTTCTGGAGCGTGCAGCCGTCCTCGTCGCCCAGCGCGCAGGCTTGTGCCGCATCTCGGCCGGCTCCTTCGCTGTCGCCCACTCGGTAGCGCGCCTCGGCGCGCATGCGCCACGCCACGGGGGCCGACGGGTCCCAGGCAATCCACTTGTCCAGGGCGCTCTCGGCGCTGCGGTCGTTTCCGGATTGGGTGCGCGCGTAGGCCAAGGCTTGCCACGCGGCGGCGTCTTCCGGTCGCGCGGCCAGGGCCGCTGCCAACTCGGCGTCGGCGCGCTCGTAGCGCCCGGATGCGGCGTAGGCCCGGCCGAGTTGGAGTCGGGCGTCGACATCGGCGGGGTTGGCGTCGAGGCAGACCGCCAAAAGCGTGGTCGTCCTCTCGTAGTCCTTCGCCAAGAAGGCCGCCTTCCCGTCGGCGCACGACTGCCCGGCCGCGGCCGGCGCGTCCACGATGGGCTCGCCCATCGGTGTCGCGACACTGGGTTCGGGGAGCGCCGCGTCCGCGACGCGGTTGTATTCGTACCCGCCGTACACCAGCAGCGTGGCGGTGCCCGCGCACAGCAGGGCGACGACGAGGAGGATGGCGACCCACCGCATGCGTCGAGTATACTCCCCCCGGACCTGAGGGCCCGCGTGGACCGATCATCATCACGTAGGTGGCGGTTCACGCTGCTGGCCGCGGCCCTGCTGCTGGCCCTCGCGTGCTGCGCGGTGTGTCTGACCTCCGACCCGCCGCGGGGGCACCCTCTTGGCCTGTTGGCATAGAATGGACCGGCTCGCTCGACGATTCGCCCCTGGCACCGCGAGGCGGCCCGCTCAGCGCAGCTTCAGCTCCGCGACAATCGGCCAGTGGTCGCTCACCAGCGGGTCTACGGGCTCGACCCACGCTGCGGAAACCTCCCACCCGATGCCGGAAAAGACCCAGTCGAGCGTGCGGTCGGGTCGATCCGACCCAGGGGGCAGGTATGTTCCTGCCAGCGGGGCCCGTTGAGCCGTGGGATCGAGCGCGCTTTGGTGTCGGGCGAAGAAGGCGTCGATCTCGGGGCGCTCGCGCGGGTGGTCCCCGCCATCCTTGCCCAGCCGCGCCGGGTCGTCACCAGGCGGGAGCAGATTCAGATCGCCGGCGAGGAGTGCGAGCGGGCCAGCGTCCTCGTACCACCGCTGAACCTCGACCATCTGTCGCGACAGTGTATCGTCGCCTCCGCTGAAGGCGCTGAGGTGGGTGTTTCCCACGGCGAAGCGCCGCCCATCGGCGAGGGGCAGCTCGGTGGTCAGGAGCGCCCGATGCAAGTTGAAGTGTTGCACCAGCGGCGACTCCCGCAACAGGGGCAGCGACACGCGGCGCGGGGTCTCCGGCCGCACCCGGGCCAGGGTGGCCAGGTGGAAGTCCACGCGACCCAAGGGGTGCCACCACGGGTGGGGCACGAAGTGGTTGCGGTGGATGGGCGTGCTGACCGCGGCGTAGCCGGGGACGGCCTGACACAGGCGGGCGAGCTGGTCCACACGATCGGTGCGGGCCGAGCACCGGTCAAGCTCCTGGAGGATCAGCACATCGGCGTCGAGCCGGCGGAGCACCTCGATGATTCCGGCGAACGCGCGATCTTGATCGGCGCTGGGCACCCGGACCCGCCTGCCGCCGTCGTAGAAGAAGACTCCCTGGCGCCCCCCGCAGTATTGCAGGTTCCAGGAGACGATTCGCAAGGGTCGATCGAGAGCGAAGGCCTGCCGTGACGGGAGCCCGATGTTTTCCAAGCTGCGGTACCGTCGGGGTGAGTCGGACATCGGCCGGGGCCAGCATATCGGGCTACCTTGCCTGGATGCTCGCCCTCATCCTCCTCATCGGCTGCGATCTGGGCGAATACACGCGGCTGTACCACACCGAATCGGTGGCGCCGAGCCTGGAGGAGGACGCGGTTGCCGCGCTGGAACACCTGGGCTCGACCTTGAGCGACCGCGGTGTCAACTTCGGCGTCTATGCTCGCAACGCCGAGCGCGTAGAGTTGTTGCTCTTCGCTGATGCAAACGACGAGCGGCCGGTGCAACGCTTCGAGTTGGACCGGTTCGGGGATGTGTGGAATCTATACGTCGAGGGTGTGGGGACCGGACAACTGTACGGCTACGTTGCGTGGGGGCCGAACTGGCCGTACGATCCGGCCTGGACGTGTGGACAACAGACGGCGTTTGTGTCCGATGTCGATGCGCTGGGCAATCGCTACAATCCCAACAAGCTACTGACCGACCCCTGGTCGCGTGCCCTTACCCGTGACCACGACTGGGATGCGGGCTCCGCCGGCACCGGCGAGAGTCGTCGCGAATCGTGCACCTGGGGAGCCTCAGCCAAGAGTGTCGTCGTGCAGAGCGCTTACGCGTGGAGCGCGGCGGAAGCCGAGTGGCGGCGGCAGCGCGCTGACAACAGCATGGCCGGTCACGACTGGAACGAGCTTGTCCTCTACGAGGTCCATCCCAAGGGGTTCACGGCCAATGGGCAACCCGGCGTGGACCACCCCGGAACCTGGCGCGGGTTCGCAGAGGGCTCTGGGTATCTGGCCGAGTTGGGCGTCACCGGTGTTGAGCTGCTGCCCGTCCACGAAAAGCCCCTGGACGGTGGATATTGGGGCTACAACAACATCAACTTCTTCGCTCCTGAGCTCAGCTACAGCGCCGACTATGAGCTGGGAGGCGACCCTGCCGCGGTGATCGACGAATTCAAGTTCATGGTCGATGCGCTCCACCAACAGGGCGTCGAGGTGATCGTGGACGTGGTCTACAATCACACCGGCGAAGGGGGGCTTTGGCGGGACCGGATATTCACCGACGACGTTTTGGGCGCGTCCGATGCCTACAACCTCGACACCGTCGAGGCGGCCACCGTCTACAACCTGCGCGGCCTGGACAACGACGCCTGGTACGCGCTGTCCGCGGACAAGAGTGGGTACTGGAACAACACTGGCGTCGGCAACGAGACCCGCCCGAACTTCACCCCAGGGCGTCGGCTCATCCTCGACTCGCTGCACTACATGGTGGAAGAGCTTCACATCGACGGCTTTCGCTTTGACCTCGCCGGCATCCTCGGCGAACGGGACGGCGACTACAACAATTGGGACGATCCGGCCAACACGGTGCTGCAGGACATCATCGACGATCCGGTCCTGCAAGCGAACAACGTACGGATCATCGCCGAGCCGTGGACCGCGGGGGGTTCTTACACGTCGATTGGCAACTTCCCCGCCTCGTCCAACAAACCCGGCACTGGCTGGGGCGAATGGAATGCAAGCTTCCGGGACTGGTGGCGCGCCATGGTCAACAATGACGAGTGGGCGCTCAACTCGGCGGAGAGCGGCATCGACGGCGGCGGGGTGCTTACGGGCACTCAGGCTCGATATGGCGCCAATGGTCGGTCGCCGTACCACTCGGTCAACTTCGTGACCTGTCATGACGGGTTCACGATGTATGACCTGCTCTCCTACGACGAAAAGGAGAACTTCTGTGGGCCATTGAATCCGACCTGCTGCAGCGCGCCCGCCTCGCCGTGGTGTGACACCGACAGTGGGGAAGACAACAATCGCTCCCGAGACTGGGGGCAAGGCGCAGAGCCGTTCAAGCGCCAACTCATGCGCAACCTCTACGTGGGCATGATGATCTCGCAGGGCACGCCGATGCTCTACGGCGGCGATGAGTGGCTCCGGACCCAGTATGGCAACAACAACGCCTACAGCACCGCCGCCGACAATGAATGGAACTGGTTTCGCTGGGGGGAGTGGACAGCGGCCTCCGAACGTTGGCGCATGCAGGACTTCGTCGGGCAGATCGTGCGCTTCCGGAGGGAGCACACCTACGCATTCTCGCCCAAAGAGTACGGGGGGGCGATGCCGCTGGCGTGGAAGGACCCAACCAACAGCGGCGATCCCGATTGGAGCTCCCGCAGCCTGCTCATCCATTGGTATGACGACGGCGCGGCCGGCCTGCCCTATTCGGGCCAGCGTGAGTTGGTGGTGTTGCTCAACATGGACCGCGATGAGGTCACGTACTCGCTGCCGGGCGGTCGCAGCTGGGGCCGGGTTGTTGACACCCAGCAGTATTTCGACGGCGACGAGTACCTGTTGGCCGAAGGGCTCGAGCTTCGCGCGTCCGCGAACGTGACGCGTGCGGCGCCGCTGTTGGTTTCCGGCAGCTACACCGTCCCGGGGTCGACCATCGTCATCCTGGAAGAAGCGGAATGATCCTGCTGGTTGCCGCCGCGCTCGCCGCCGATGTCGCCGGCTACGTGCGGATCATGACGCGGCCCGATCTCGAGGGCGGCGATGGCCGTCTCGGCTACTGGAACTTGTACGGCCGCCTCCTGAACGAAGGTCCTTACGCGGCGCTAGAGCTGCGACAGAGCATCCTCGAGCGGAAGCCGGGCTCTTTGGCACCGTGGACCGATGTCCATGTGCGTATCGAAGGCGGAACGGTGCAGGGCGCCGACGCCCAGAACGGCTCGCTCGCTTTTTTGCGCCTCTCCCAACTCTATGCTCAGGCAGGAAACATCGGCCTGTCGGGGGTAACGTGGCGGATGGGGACGTTGGAGTCGAACTTTGGCGACCTGGGCCTCTACGACATGCGTCTCGCCCAGGTCCTGAGCGACACCGTGGGCGGCCAGGCTCGGTTGGAGACGCCCGCGCTGGAGCTGACTGCGGGCCTCGGCGATGCCGGATTCCCGCTCAAGGGTGCCGAATACAACACCGTCGTGAGCGGCGGGGTCACGGCCCGGGTCAACATCCTCGACCACCTGGAGCTCGGCGTGGGCGGACAGGGCTACTATGAGCCGATGGTGGTGGGCAACCGGTATGCGCCCCACAGCACACCCGGTGTCGAGTACGAGGACTACGTCCGCGGCGAGGTCGTGGAGACTTTTCTCCGGGACAATCCGGGCGAGATGATCAACTTCCCCGATCCGGTAGCGACCGACGCCCGCAGTTGGAAGGCGGTCGGCTACCTTGGCTTCGGTGGCTTCGGCCCGCTGAAGTGGAACGCCCTGTACGTGCACTACACCTTGCTCCATCCCCGCGGTCATGTCACCGAGACCTGGGAAGGGGAATCGGTCGACATCTACGCTCACGATCTCACCGACGAACGGACCCAGTTCAGCATCGGGGACGAGCTGCAACTGAGCGTCGTCGAGGACCGGTGGGACGTCGCGTTGGCGGGCCTGTACGGCGACTATCGCGACGGCGACAACGACATCGCCCCAAGCGATGACGACCGCACGTTCGCTTCGGTTGTCCTACGGATGCAGGTGTACCTGTCCCCGACGGTCCATCTGCTCGCCGAGTCCAGCCTGGCCAACGAGACGTCCCACAACGGAAACCAGTGGCGAAATCACAAGGACTCCATCTTCTCCAGCCGCGACGGGGCCTCTGACACCCAAGGCCTGGAGTACGGTGACGCAGCCGAGAGGGTGACGTGGCAGGGGAAGGCGGGCATCGTGCTCAATCCGTTGGGGCCCGGCATCTACACTCGGCCCAGTCTGCGTGTCCTCTACGGTGTCCAATACAGCACCCAGAACAATGCCTTCGGGAATAGTTTTGTCGAGTCCATCGACGAATACAACGATTTCGGCAACGTCGAGCGGCACTGGCACAACGTGGTCGCGCTGGAGGCCGAGGCATGGTTCTAGTCCTCCCGCTTCTGACGCTGTTCGCCTGCATCAAGCCGACGCCCCCCGCCACTGCAGAGGCCGGCCGAACAATCACGGTCGTTTCGGTGGCGGACGGTGCCGGGGTGGCCGCGACGGTCGACACGCCCGAGCGCTTCGATTCGGCAGTGCTCGCGGCCCTGTCGGCGCGGGGCCTGTCGCCGGAGCTGGTGCAGGGCCAGGACACCCTCGCTGCGCTCAGCTCAGCGCGAGAGTCATCCTTGCGCGTGCGGCGCCTGCAAGGGGAGTTTGTCGACGCGATGCTGCTCGTCGAAACGCGCCCTGGCTTCTACGCCGAGATGAATGGGCAGTATCGGTGGGTGGTCGGTGTGACCCTCACGCTGAGTTCGGGCGCCAGCCGGCCAAACCAACAAGTCGTCTTCGATGTGCCGGTCTTCTTGCGGTACCACCACCAGCGGGAGGCGGAAGCGGTGGATGCCGCCAGCGGAGTGGTGGCGCGGCGAGTGGCGGAGTTGGTGGACGACTGGCTCCGGTCAGGCGGCTGATTGATCTACTTCCTGCTCGTCGACCGGTTCGCCAACGGGGACCTGGGCAATGATGGCGCCGTCGACCTTGCCGACCCGCAGGCCTTCCATGGGGGTGACCTTGCGGGGGTGGTCCAGCGCCTTCCCGAGCTGCGTCGGATGGGCGTGGACACCGTCTGGCTCGGCCCGATCGCCAGGATGCGGGACGAGCCCTTCCATGGGCACGGTGCCTTTCACGGCTATTGGACGGAGAACCTTGCCGATTTGGAGCCCCGCTTCGGCACGGCCGCCGACCTCGCGGCGTTGGCCGCCGTCGCCGAGTCCTCTGGCATCGGGCTGGTTCTTGACATCGTGTACAATCACGTGGCTCCCGATCACGCCTGGGTGACGGAGCGGCCGGCGTGGTTTCACGACACTGGGACGATTCGGCGCTGGGAGGATCCGGTCGAGGTCGTCACCCACCGGGTGCACGGACTCCCCGACCTGGCACAGGAGAACGCGGAGGTCTACGATTGGCTCCTGCAGTCCACCCGCTGGTGGCTATCTGCCGCCCGCCCCGTGGGCCTTCGCCTCGACGCCGTGCGGCACATGGATCCGGCATTCTTGCGGCGCATCGGCGAAGAGTTGCGGGCGACGGCACCCAAGCTCGAGCTCTGGGGCGAAGTCTTCGACGGAAACGTCCGCACGGTTTTGGACAGTCGCACCGATGCGGGGCTCGACGCGGTCTTCGACTTCCCGCTCCACTACGCGATGCGCGACGTCGTGTGCGACGGTGGGCTTGCGGCTGCGATTCCGGCGGTGCTCGACCGGACCGCTGCCGCGCCGGACAACGCGTGGATCACCTTCCTCGACAACCATGATACACCGCGTATCACTACCGTGTGTCGCGACGATTCGGGGCGCGTTGATTCAGCGCTCGACCTTCTCTTTGCGCTCCGTGGTCGGCCGATGATCACCTGGGGCACCGAATGGGGTGCGCGCGGGGCCAGTGAGCCGGAGAATCGCGCCGACATGAAGTGGGCGTGGGACAGTCCGGTGGAGCACATCGCGCACCTTCAGCGTGTGAGCCGGCTCACGGCCTTGGCGGCGAGTCGGAAGGCGTCCGCCGCGCTCCGGGAGGGCTCCTCGCGCACGATCGCGCTCGGGACCGACTGGTTCGTCATCGAACGTGAGTCCACCGGTGACCGGCGCTGGGTCGTGTACAACGGGAGCGTCGCGGCCCTTCCGGGGTCCTGGCCGGATCCGGTCCCGCCGGGGTCGGTCCGTGTCTTCGACGCCAACAAACTGCGGTTGCGCGCGAAGCCGGTCCCCAGGGGTTGGACGATGCTTCGTGCGGCGGCGCTGCCCGCCCTCAAGCCGAACGACCAGGTGCGCTTGGTGGGTGGGTGCGAGGCCCTCGGCGACTGGCGCCCCGAGGCGGGCGTGGTTGTCCCCGGCCGGGTGGAGCTCGACGCCACCGCCAAGACCTTCAAGTTGGTCATCGTGCACGCGGACGGTAGCGTGACGTGGGCGCCCGGGGCCAACCAGTGGAAGCTCGGGGGCGGGGGCACCCTCACCGTTTCTTGGAGCTGACCCGCCGGCGGACCCACCACATCGCCGCTAACGCCGGCCACGCCGCCGAGGCGCCCCCACTGACACATTGGCATGTATCGTCGGGCGGCTCGGAGGTGTCCCCGCTGGTGTCGACAGGATCCGGAGGGATGGACTCTGCCGGGCACCCCTCGCTCACCAACGCCCGTTCCTGCATCGCCAACAGGTACAGGCCCGCACCAAAGCCGAGCATCGGCGTTGGGCCCTCGTAGCTGCCGGTCTCCGGGTCGTACAACTCCGGAATCTGGCGCCCGTTGACCAGCGCCTGGTCGGTGACCCAATCTTCGATCAGCCGGGCGCGATCGACCTCACAGGCGCGACGCATGGCCGTGGACACCCGCAGGTCGGCGAAGGCCCACTCCTGCTCGTCATAGGCGCTGCCGTCATCGTTGCGTCGGTACCCGACGCTGGCCGGTGACCCGAGCCAGGTGTCCCACATGGCGATCGTGGGCGCGAAGGTCTCGCCGCGCGCGTCCAAGACGTCGAAGTTCCATGCCTCTGCGGCGGCGATGTCGAGGTAGCCCGAACCGGCATTGAGCTCGGTCAGGTTTCCGGCCACGACCCCGTCGTCATCGACGAGGTGGGTGCTGATCGCCAGCGCGATCGCGTCTGCCGTATCGAGGTAGCCCTGCGCACGGGGGTCGGCGAGCAGGGTGGCCAACTCCGCAGCGGCGCGCAATCCCGCCACGGCCATCACGCTGGTGTAGGTGAAGGACTTCTCGTTCCCGTACCAGTGCCGCTCCCAGATCGAGCTGTCGGCCCGGATGAGGTTGGTGCCGGGAATGACCATTGCCACCAGCGGGTCCGCCACCTCGTCGAGCGCACGGAGCCCAAGCTCGGTGAGCAAGCTGCTATCTGTGCCAGCAGCGGCGACAGTTTCGGCCAGCGCCCAGAGGTACAGGCCCCAGTTGTCGAGCTCGATGTTGGGACCGGTTGCGTCTTCATCCGACCATTCGGAGCCGTCGCCGTACAAGCGACACACTGATACACCGTAGTTGGTATTGCTGAGCCATGACTTGTACTTCCCAGCCTTGCCCTCCTGAAAGAGGAATCGCACCGATGCTTCGGCTTCGGCCACGTAGCCGGCGTTGGCGAGCGCGACGGTCGCATAGGACGAGTCGCGCACCCAGGTGATGTTCCAGGTGTGGGGAAACTCCACATCCGGCGCCGCCACAGGGAACGACGCGGGGATCTGGCCGTAGGGAGCACCCACCTCGCGGACCTGCGACATCGCCAGGAGCGCGAGCTGGTGTTGATACACCGATGTCTCATCGGTGTTCAGTCCGTCGGGAACCACCGCCCGTTCGTGGAATGCTCCCCACCACGCCAACTCCTCGGTGAGCCATGCTTGCGGACCGTCGGCGTAGACTCGGTAGTCGGGGCTGGCGTCCTGGCTGATGAAGACGCCGTGCCAGGACTCGGCGCCGGGACCGAGGGCCGGAATGCTCCAACCGAATCCGGGCACGTTGTCGGAGGAGTAGCCGGCACACTCGCCGGCGATTCGCCGCCCTTCCAAAACGGTGGTGTAGACCTGCTCACAGCTATTTTCGTCGGCGTCGGGCGCCCGGTACCAGAGCGCGATGGACGACCCGCGCTCCACGACTTCGTCGCTGGCGTAGGTCGCCACCGTCTCGCCAGAGCCGGGCTTCCAGTTGTGCAAAGAGGTGAGTTGGAAGCGCGGGGCGTTGTCGGTGGAGCTCGTGTTGCGCACGCGGGTGACCTGGACCACACCCCAAGCATCGAGGGTCATTGGCATAAACGCGTACTGGGTGAATTCCAAGTCGCCGCGTGTTTCTGCCGAGACGATAATTCCGGTGCCCCCTAGCGTTCCCACCGATTCCGGCTGGAGCAGCCACGCTCCGGAGCCGTCGAGGTCGGTGTAGCCAAAGTAGGTGTCATACAGGATGTCGAGGGAGGTCGCGCTGGAGTTGAGTTTCTGGTAGACGTGATTCCAGCCGTGGGAAAGGCGGTCGCCGTCGTAGACCAACACGCCGTAGCCGTTGGCGCTCAAGTGGGTCTGCGACGACGAGAACGGCTCGACGGCGGGAGCCGAAGCGCACGCGATCAATAGGCCCATCATGGTTGCACCAGCACCCGCGCGCCGCGGGCGGGAATCGTCACGCTGAGGCTGTCGCCCGCCGACACGAACGTGTCGCCGGTCAGCACGTCCTGCCAGACGCCTCCTGGTAGTCCTGCGAACGCGAGCCCGTTGGTCAAGGCGCGCTCGCTGTCGGCACGGTTCAGTAGCACCAGCACTTCGTCCTCCTCGTGGACCCGGGCATAAGCCCACAGGTCGGCTTCCCCCTCCCACCAGGCGATGGTCTCACCCAGCGCGAACGCCGGATGCGTCCGTCGAGCCTGCCCGAGCGCTTGCACGTGCGCCAGGGTGGCACTCTCGTCTGCACTCAATTCCGAATCGAAGCGCATGAACTGCCGGTTGTCGGGGTCGGAATAGCCAGGCTGTCCGTATTCGTCGCCGTAGTAGATGAGGGGTAGCCCGGGCGAAGTGAGCAGGAAGGTCCAGGCGAGGCGTAGCCGCGCGTAGGGGTCACTCCCGGTCGGCGCCTCGTCCGGCACGCGCAATCCGCCTCCGTCGTCACACGCGCTGTCGCCGCCGAAGCTGGCGACCTCGCCTGAGGCGTGGGCGATGAAGCGGGAGACGTCGTGATTTCCGAGGAAGGTCGACATCACCGCTCCGCCGTACGCGGCGCTCGATGCAGCGACGCTTGCTTGCAGCGAGCCGGCACCGTCGGACAGGCCCGCCTCGTCTCGCGCGAAGGTGGCCAGCACCGACCAATACAACGGAAAGTCGAACTGGGCGTCCAGTTCTTTGGGACCAAGGTAAGCAGCGATCCGCTCGGCCCCATCGAAGGTCTCCCCGATGGTGCGAAAATCTTCGGTTCCGCCGACGTCGGCGTGTTCGATTTCGGCACGGATTCGCGCCTGGCTGTTCACGAATACGCTGTGCGGCATGTGTTTCACGGCGTCGATGCGAAAGCCGTCGAGGTCGTATGTTTTGGCGAGGTCGATCGCTGCGTCGACCGACGCCGTCAGCGGCTCGATCTGGGTGTAGTCGTAGTCCGGGAGGTAGCTGGTGAACCAGCACGTCTCAGGTCGCTGATCCCAGTTGAGTTGGCCATCGCCGTCTTCGTCCGCGCTGCAGATCAGCCGGTCGTTGAACCACTCGGGGTGAGTCTGCCAGTCATCGTGGTCCTCGTGCACGTGGTTCGCGACCCAGTCCACGAGCACGCGCATGTTCAAGTCATGGGCGGCGTCGACCAAGGCCTGGAATTCGGCCTGGTCCCCGAAGTGCTCTTCGAGCCCGGCGCTGTCGGGCCAATAACCATGGTAGCCGGAATAGGTCGTGTCACACGACCCGGTGAAGGCCCCTTCGGCGTTGTCGACGGGTGCGGTCAACCACAGCGCGGTGACACCGAGCTCGTCGAGATACGGGAGGCGCTCCCGGAGCCCCTTCCAGTCGCCGCCTTCGTAGTCCACGTCGGCCAGCTCGCTGCCATCAAGGCTCTCGTCGCCATTGGCAAATCGGTCCACGAAGGCGAAGTACAGCAGCCCCGTGCTCCAGTCACGCTCGTCCAGCCAAAAGGGCACGTAGGCCGCCTCGGAGCCGTCCGCGCCAAAGCGAAGCGTATGGCGTCCAGGCGCGAGCCCGCTCCCGGTGTATTGGAACTCGTCGTCGGTCCACCCGGTGATCGTTTCGCCGTCCAATGTGGCCCAGCCCTCGGTGACAGGGCGATCGGCTCGTCCGGAAACGGTGACCGAATGATTGTCGCGATCGATGTCGACCAGGGTGACGCTCACCTCGGTCTTGTCACAGTCGCGGACGACAAGGAGTGAGTTGCAACTGTTGCCACCCGACGGACAGTCGCCCGTCCACTCCTGTGCATCCTTGCACTGGACCATCGGTTGTTCGGCGTCGCACCGCCAAGCGCCCCCCTCCACGAACTTGTAGGCGTAGGCCCCGGGGGCCAGCGTCAGGTCGACTGCGAAGCTACCGTCGGCCTGTTTCTCCATCGGGGTGCTGCTGGCTGACCAACTATTGAAGTCTCCGGCGATCATCACGCTCGCCGCTGTGCTGCGCGTGTTGACCGACACCACGCACCCGTTGGAGCGCTCCCGGTCGCTGACGCGCACCGAAACGCTGGTCTCGGCTCGTTGTCCGCACTGGTCGAGGGCGACGATTCGGATGGTCGTGTAGCCGTCGAAGCCCGCTTCGCCGGTCACGTGAAGCACGTCACCCACCTGGCTGAGGGTGACGCCTGGGTCGGCCTCCGCGGTGAAGGTGAGGTGATCGCCCGAGCCATAGTCGCTCAGCGTCAGTGGAACGTCGACCCCAAAACCCACCGTGAGCGGGTCGATTTCGGTCCACTCGGGCGGCGCCTGGCAGCAACCGTGGAGAGCGAGCACGGGAAGGGGGAAGAGCAGTCTGGGCACGCCCCCACAGTAGCCCGCGCGTTAGCAGGACGGAATGGCCAAGGCGCCGCCGCGCACATTGCCGGCCCTTCCGGCCGGGACACTGGAGGCGTTGCTCGACCGGTCGGGCGCGCTGATCTTCGTCGTCGATGCCGCGCTGGCGCTCCGCTCGGTCAACCGCGCCATGAGCGAGCGGCTCGATCTGGACGGGATGGAACTTCCCGACCTGCGTGCCCTTTTGCGCGTCGTCAGCGCCGAGCCATCGGCGCGAGAGGCGGTGGTCACGGCGGTGGGCGCGGTGACGACGGGGGGCAAGGCACGCGAGGTGGAGTGGACCTGGGTGTCTCGGACCGGGGACACGCGGCAGGTGCGCTGGCAGCTCAGCGGCGTCGGCCAGGGCGCGGATCGGCTCTGCATCGCCCTGGGGGAAGATGTCACCGACCGTCGGAAGCTAGAGCACTGGGTTCGGCTCCAGAATGCGCTGATTGAGCAGGTTCCGGAGGCGGTGATCCTCGCCGATCCCGAGGGGCGAATCCTGCACTGGTCGGCGGGGGCCGAACGCCTTTTCGGCTACAGCCCCCGCAGCGCGCTGGAGCGGCCCCTGTCCAACGTCATCGGCGGTGAGGACAGCCGACAGCGCCTTCTGGAGTGGGTGGATCGGGCGCGGCAGGAGGGGCAGTTCGAGCTGGTGCATGTCCTGCGGCGCGAGCGGGGCGACAGCGTGGAATGCCAGGTTCACGTTGCCCGGGTGCAGAACGAACGCGGGAAGATGGTGGCCCTCGCGCTCATCGCGCAGGCGGTGGTCGCGCCGGTCGTCGTCCCGCCGCGGGCAGAGCCGAGCGAGGGGGTTCGCGAGCTGGATCGAGCCGTATCGGCGCTGATCGCCGTCCCGGCGGTGGTTGCTGCTCCGGACGGGACCGTGCGTGCATGGAGCCGAGGGGCGGAACGGCTGGCGGCCATCGGGGCAGCCAGGGCCCGCGGTCGCCGTGTCCTCGACGAGGTGATGCTGGTGCCGGAGCTAGGGTGGGATGGTTTGTTGACCCGGCTCGCCGTCCGCGGGAAGCTCGCCATGCAGGTCGAGGTGGTCCGCGCCAATGGCACCCGCACCCGCGCTGAGCTCGATGCGGTCGCGCTCAAAGCGCCCGACGGCGCCATCGACACGGTCCTCCTCCTCTTTGTCGACCGCGCGGAGACCGACGCCGTGATCGCCGAGTCTCGCGCCACCAAGGAGCGGGCGCTGGACAGCGTTTTCGTCCAGGGGCTGGTTCGGCGCATGCTCGACGGATTCGCGCAGTTCGAGCCTGACCATCGCGTGGTGCTGGCCCGCCTCGCCGAGCTTCGAACGCTGGCCCGCCTCGTCGGCGCCGGCGCCCCGATGCGGGAGTTCGATCAGGTGCTTCGGCGGGTACGTCCGGACGATCTGGAGCGCCAGCTCGACACCGTGATGGACCAGTTCGGCGAGGGGATGTCTCGCTTGCGGACGCTGGCGCAGGATGTGGTGCGCTTCTCCCAGTTCGACCCGGAAGCGCCCTCGCCGGTGCGCCTTTCGCGGGAGCTCGAGGCAGCGCGCGATCTGGTGGGGCACGCGTTCGAGAACCGGATCGAAACCGAATTCCTGGTCGAGGACCTTCCCGCGGCGCGCGCCGGCCGAGGGCCGCTTTTGCGTGGCCTCTGCCTGCTCTTGCTGGCGGCCGCCGAGAGCTTCCCTCCCGACCAGACCGGCCGGCTGCACGTCGACGGCAAGGTCGTGGGCGGCTTTGTGGTCTTGGAGGTTCGTGACAACGGCGCTGGGTACAGCTCGGAGGTCCAGTCTCGCATCGCCGATCTGGACTTCCTCTCGGCACAGTCCGGCTTTGCGCCCTTGTTTCTCGGCATGGCCAGGGAGGCCATGCGCGCGGCCGGTGGCAGCCTGGAGCTCGGGAGCGCCATCGGCACCGGCGCCCGGCTCAAGGTGACCTTCCCCAGCGCCGACCAGCCGGGCCTCGTCCGTCCCATCGAGGCCGCACGCCCCGAAGCCGCCCGCCGCGGCCGCGTCCTCCTCATCGAAGAAGACGCCCTCCTCCGACGCGCCATGCAGCGCCATCTGGGCGAGATCTTCGAGGTCCACGCGGTCGACAGCGTCGCCGACGCCATCGCCGGCCTCCCCGGCACTCACGTCGACGTCGTCGTCATGAGCCTCCCGCGCCCGGAGAGCTTCGGGCTCCGCCTATACATGAAGCTGACTGAGACCGCCCCGGAGCTTGGCCGGAACTGCCTCGTGGTCGTGCCGCCGGGGATCAAAGCGGCCACCCGCGAGCGCCTGGTCGCCCTCGGCGCCATCGTTCTCCAGCGTCCGGTGGACTTCACGACGCTGCGCAGCATCTGCGATCGCCTCGTCCCCGGCGAGATCGTCGCCATCGGCGAGGAGCTGTCCGAGGTGGGCCCGGACGAACCGGAAGAGGGGTAGGCTTCCACAGCCCTCAGGCCGCGGTGGCATCGATCCGATCCCCCTGGTGATGGACGCTTCTCTTCTCGACGCCATCGAGCCCCACGCCACGGTGCTCAACTATGCTCGCGGCCAGGTGGTCGTCTGGCAGGGCCAGCCGCAGGACGCGCTCTACATCGTCCTGCACGGCAAACTGTCGGTGTCGCAGGCGGTCCGAGGCGAGCTTGAGTCGGTGCTGGCTGAGCTCGGGCCCGGCGCGTCATTCGGAGAGCTCTCGGTCTTCGACCCCGCGCCCGCGGCGGCCACCGTCACCGCCGAAGAGCGGGCGGTCGTGTGGCGCGTCGAGCGTCGGGGCATCCAGGGACTGGTCGGTGAGCCCGACGTCGCATGGGCACTGCTCCGGGCGATGGCCGGCAAGGTGCGCATGGCCAACGCACGCCTCGTCGAGGCGGTGCGCTGGTCGTTGGAGTCCGCCGCCGTCGACCCCGGAGAGAGCTGATGACTGTCGTTGCCGCGCTGCGCGCCAGTGTCCTGTTTGGAACGCTCCCGCAGCCAGTCCTGGCGCAGCTCGCGGAGTGGTTCGTGCTGCGCCCGACGACCGCGGGCGAGGTGCTCTTGCGCGAGGACGAGGAGAGCGCGCGGCTCTACGTCGTTGCCAGCGGCCGCGTGGTGGTGTGCAAGGGTGTCGTCGGCGTGACCGAGGCGCTGGTGGCGCGTGTCGGCCCCGGTGACCACCTCGGCGAGATCGATCTCGTGGACGGACAAACCGCCACGGCCACGGTGATCGCCGAGGAAGACGGCGTGGTGATCGAGCTCGCCGCCGACCGCTTCCGGCGCATGCTCGTCAGCGATCGGCCGCTCTTCGCCCATGTCGCGCGCGTGCTCTTGACCGATATGGCCGTGAAGGTGCGGCGGACCAACGAGCGCGTCCGCGAGACCATCGCCTGGGGGTTGGACGCTTGTGGGGACGGGGGGGCCTGAGCCTCACCACGCGGCGCCGACGCCGAGCCGAAACCAGGTGCGGGCCGTCGTCACCCGCGCCTCGCCGTCCTCGTCCGCCTCGAAGGCCAACGACCTCCCCTCCAGCCCCAGCGCGCCCCGGAGGGTGAGCGCCGAAAAAAGGCGACGGTCGTAGGCAAGCACGGCCTCGGTGGCGACGGGAAACGGCAGAAAGCGCTCCGAGAGTTCCAGCGACAGCCAGTCGTCGCCGGCTTCGTAGATGCCCGCCACCGACACCCTGACACCGGCCAGCGGGTAGGCGAGCAGGGCCGCTTCCGCATCGGTGGTGTCGGCATAGCGGAACAGCCAGGCGTTGGCGACATGGAGGCCGAGGCCGGCCTGCATGTCCACCGGGCCGACGACGGGATGGCGGTAGACGGCCTCGACCCCGAAATCGGTCTGGCCTGCGGCGCCCTGGACCGCTTCGGTGTCGACTTCGTCGAACAGGTGGCGGAGGGCGCCGGCGACGCCGACGCGCCCCGAGCCCACCCTCATACCGTACCAGGTTCCGTCCAGTTCCACCCCGGCGGCACCGTGCTCGGCGATGTCGACGTCATCGAGCAGATGGCCGCCGCCGTTGCTGTCCTGCTCCCCTTGACCCGTCGTGAGCGCGAGCGTGAGCGCAGCGCGGGCATTGGCGGTCGCGCCGGTGCGCGCTGGCGGGACGCCAGCCGGCCGCCGGAAGCTGCGGGTCGGCTGCGGGTCGAAGGCTGGCCCCGCCGCGACGACCTCGGGCTCCGGACCCACGCGCAACGTGGGCATGGCCGCGCGCCACCGGGAAAGCAGTCGACTCCAGGCCGGGTCACCGGGGCTGGTGAGCGCGGGCGCGGGCGCTACGCTGGTCTGCCACACCGGCACCTCGCTGACGAGCCCGGCGCCCTCGATTCGAATCGTGCCCAGGCCCGGGGTGGTCCCTGCTCCATAACGAACCTTCGCGATGCCGCGCGCGTCGGTACGGGCCCCAGGGGCAACACCGCCATCGCCACGCGGGGCCGCGAGACGCAAATCGACGTTCGGCACCGGCAGCCCATAGGCGTCCACCCCGACGACGAGGACGTCAAGGGTGGACTTGCCGTCCGCGGGGACCGAAGCGTCGCTCGTCCAGGCCAGCAGGTGGGCGACGGACAAAGCCGAGAGATCGACGGTCGGACGCGCGAGGAAACGCGCTTCGGTGGCGCCCTTCGCGAGCCGCCAACTCCCGCTGTACGTGCCGTCCCCGCCATCGCGGGCGGAGCTTGACGTCGACGCGCCCAGCGCCTCGAACGCCGGCGCACGGCCCGGGAGGGCTACGCCGGAGGGGTCCTTCACCTGCGCCGTGAGCTTGATGCTCTTTGTGCTCTTTCCGTGCGTCGGCGGATCAGCGACGAGCGTCACGGTCGGCAGGGCCGGGACCAAGGTGACGCGAGCCTGTGCGCGTGCCTCGCCGACGACGGCGGTCAGGGTGAGCTCTCCGGGGCTCGGCGCCGGGTGAACCAGTGCTTGCCACGCTGCCTTCTCGGCGTTTGCCGGATCGATCGACCCCGACGAGGCCGTGAGCGTTGGCGCCCTGACCAGCTCGAGCTCGCCGGTGGCCGAGAGCGACAGCAACCGAACCGGAAGGGTGAGTCCAGCGTCTGCGGGTAGCCGGGGCGGCATCGGCACGAAGAGCAACTGGGCTGCGGGCGCGCCGTCTCCCGATGCGCTGGCCCAGCCCCAGATGCGGTCCGGCGCTGCGGCATCGGCGGCCGCGAAAAGTACCTGCGCAGGGGTGCCGGTGGACGGGGGAGACCAGGCCGACAGCCACGTGCCATCCCCGGCCGGAACTGGCGAGGACATCGTTCCCACCGAGCTCGCAGCGAAGAATCGCCGGGCGTCGCGTCGCACCGGCGTCTGGCTGAGCGGGCGAATCCGAAGCTGGCGCCGCCCTCGCGCGTCCGCCTCCAGGCTCAGGCCCAACCCGCCTGCGAAGGGGGGGACCAGCGCCAGCTCGATCGTCGTCTTCTCGCCTCCGCCGGTGACGCGGAGCGTGACCGTGCGTGGTTCG
Organism: Deltaproteobacteria bacterium; assembly: GCA_947490345.1. Taxonomy (GTDB): domain Bacteria; phylum Myxococcota_A; class UBA796; order UBA796; family SXON01; genus SXON01. The sequence continues at coordinate 24,486 of CANLGL010000023.1, read as the reverse complement.
GTCACGGCCGGAGGCGTATACGCGAAGGACACGACCCCACCGGCCTCGTAGCGCACCGCGCCGATCCTCCCCTCCTCGGCGTGGGGCCGCACGCGCGCGCCGCTGTCGACCCAGAGTTGCACCGTCGCGACGGTCTCCCCGTCCCCCGTCAGCGGCGGCATGGCGACCAGCAGGGTTCCGGCGAGGGCCGGAAGGCTGGTCCACAGGACGACGATCGCGGCGAAGAACGACACGGTCAAACGATAGCCCGGAGCGTAGTCGGCGCGTAGGAACTAGTGCATACTCGGGGGCTATGCTTCCCCTCACGACCGAGCCCGCCGAGCTGCACGAGCTCGCGACGCCCCGCCCGGGGCCGGAGGCGAAGCCGATCATCAACGGCGAGGATGCCGAGGTGGAAGACTGGCCGCAGGCGGGGGCAATCGTGCCGCAGGTTGTCGGGATGGCCCCGGCGATCATGTGCAGCTCCACGCTCATCGCCCCTGATGTGGTCCTCACCGCGGCGCATTGTGTTGACGAGGCGTATATCGGCGCGTTCGAGGCGCTCTACTGGTCGCGGCAGGCGGACCTCCGCCGGTACGACGGCTCCACCGAGCCAAACGCCCCGCCCGATGCGGTGGTCGCGGCGGACTGGATCATGCATCCCGACTGGTCGATCGATGCGCTCGGCATCGGTCTGGCCGAGAACCACGACATCGCGCTGGTCTTCCTGGACGAGGCCCTCACCGACATCCGGCTCGCGGTGCTGGCCTCCCCGGAGGAGGACGCGGAGATGGAGTCGGGCGACGAGGTGGTCATCGTCGGGTGGGGGATGACCGATCCCGCCGACCCGTTGTCCTACGGGCTCAAGCAGCAGGGTGTCGAGGCGGTGGCGGAGATCGCGGACTACGAATTCCAGGTCGGCGAGGACGGCGACTCCACCCGCAAGTGCCACGGTGACTCGGGTGGTCCCACCTTTCGGGCGTATGAGACCGATTCGACCGAGATATATCGGCAGCTGGGCGTCGCGTCGCACACCTACGACGAGAACGACTGCATGACCGCCGGCGCCGTTGAGACTCGTGTGAACTTCTATCGCGACTGGGTAGCCGAGGAGATGGAGGCGCGTTGCGACGACGACAGCCGGGTCTGGTGCGACGAGCCGGGAATCCTGCCGGCGCCGCCGCCGCCGATTCCGCTGGACGTCTCTGACGTGACGCTGGTGGGGTGCAGTGCCGCGCCGGGAAGCGCGGTTGGCGGGTTCGTGGGTGGTTGGCTGCTGGTTGGTCGGCGGCGGAGGTGCTCAGACCGAGGATAGTTGGGCTGACCGCGCCGCGATGTGGTGGAGCCGCTGCCCCGGCAGCGACGCCCGGAGTGAGCCACATCGCCCCGGACTCACCCGCCGTCGGTCGCGCTCAACCCGAGGGTAGCCAGCAGTCCCGGCAGCAGCCTCACCGCCCTGCCGCGGTGGCTGTTCGCGTCCTTGGCGGCCGCGTCGAGCTGCCCCATGCTCTTGCCCGGAGTGCGGAAGGGGAAGAAGAGCGGATCGTAGCCGAAGCCGTTGAAGCCGCGGGGGCCACTGCCGATCTGCCCCTCGCACTTGGCCTCCACGAAGCCCTCGCCGCCCGGACCGACCACGGCGATCACACAGCGAAAACGCGCACGCCGGTCGCGAACGCCGCGCATCTTCTGCAGGAGCAGGAAGTTGTTGGTCTCGTCCTTCGCCTCGACGCTGAACCGTTTGCTGTGTACGCCGGGCCGGCCGCCGAGGGCGTCGACCTCGAGCCCGGAGTCGTCGGCGAGCGCCCAGCTTCCTGTCTTCTCGAAGACGTACCTGGCCTTCTGAAGCGCGTTGTGCACGAAGGTGTCGCCGGTCTCCGGCGGGTCGCCGAGCGCCTCGGGGAGCGCCTGCCAGTCGATCCACGGCACCATGCGTCGGAGCTCGACGATCTTGTGAGCGTTGCGGGAAGCGAGGATCAGCGAGACCGGAGGCCGGTCGTTCACGCATCCACCCGTACGCGCCAGGTGCTGCCCCCGGGGCTGTCCATCACCGCGATGCCCTGGGCATCGAGCTCGACGCGGAGCGCATCTGCCCGGGCCCACTCCTTGGCGTTGCGCGCCGCGGTGCGCTCGGCCACGAGGGTGTCCACGGCCTCGACGCTGCGACCCTGCGCGCGCAGGCGCTTGACCTTGGCTTCGTCGAAGTAGGCGTTGGGGGAGAGGGCGGCGATCCCGAACACGTCCGCCACCGCATCGAACGCCGCGAGCGCAGGACGCAGGGCGTCGGCGCCGCGAGCGCGAGCCTTCTTGTCGTTGCCGAAGCGGTTGATCGCGCGGACCAGCTCGAAGAAGTGGCCGATGGCGGCAGCGCTGTTGAAGTCCTCGTCCATGGATTGGTCGAAGCGTTCCACGAAGCCTGCCGCCAGCCGGTTGGCTTCCCGCGCCGTCTCGGGCAACTCGTCCAACGGCGCGCTGACCCCGCGGGCGACGACGTCGTCCAGCGTTTCCCGCGCCAGGTACACCCGGTCGAGCACGCTGAGCGCATCGCCTAGGCCAGCATCCGAAAACGGCAGCGGCGAGCGGTAGTGCGTTCCGACGTACATCAACCGCAGCGCTTCGGCCGGGACGCGCGCCACGATGTCGCGGATCTGGACGACGTTGCCCAGGGACTTCGACATCTTGACCGGATCGCCGCCGGCGTCGACCAGGGTCAAATGCCCGTTGTGCATCCACGTGCGCGCGAAGGGCTCGTGGCCGCTGGCGCACTCGGCTTGGGCGATCTCGTTTTCGTGGTGCGGGAAGACCAGATCGATGCCGCCGCCATGGATGTCGAAGCTGTCCCCGAGGTGCCGGGCCGCCATCGCCGAGCACTCGATGTGCCAGCCGGGGCGCCCGCGACCGAACGGCGCGTCCCAACCCAGATCGGCGGCGTCCGGCGCGGCCTTCCACAAGGCGAAGTCGCCAGGGTGACGCTTGCTTGCTTCCACCGCAACGCGGGCGCCCTCGCGCAAGTCGTCGACGCGCCTGCCCGAGAGTTTTCCGTATCCGGCAAACGACTCGATGCTGAAATACACGTCACCGTTGTCTGCACTGTAGGCGTGGCCCTTGCGGACGAGCGCCTCGATCATCGTGATGACCTCTGGAATGTGCTGACTGACCTGCGGCGCCAGGGTGGGGCGCAAAAGTCCGACGGAGTCGAGATCGGCGTCCAGCTCGCGAATGAAGTGGGCGCTCAGCTCCAGCGGAGCGACGTCGGCCTCGCGGGCGCGGTTGATGATCTTGTCGTCGACGTCGGTGTGGTTGCGGACGAAGTTCACTTGCTGACCGCGGCGACGGAGGTGCCGGACCACCACGTCGAACGCCATCATCGCGCGGGCGTGGCCGATGTGGCAGTAGTCGTACACGGTCATGCCGCAGACGTAGAGTCCGACCTTGCCGGCCTCGTTGGTGACGAGGGGTTCGGTCGTGCGGGTCAGGGTATTGTAGATGCGGATCACGGACGCTCCGTCAACGTGGCCAGATCACGCCGCTGAGGGCTTGGTCGTCGTGAACAGGGCCTCGATCTCGGCGCCGACCGACTGCTCGTTCTGGTCGCGCGCGCAGGCGATCTCCTGGACGAGCAGGCTTCGTGCCTGGTCGAACATCTTGCGCTCGCCGAAGGACAGCGGCTTTTCGGACTTCAGCAGGGCGAGATCGCGAAGGACCTTGGCCACTTCCAGCGGGTCACCCGTCTTGATCTTGCTCATGTAGTCGCGGTAGCGCCGGTTCCACGTCTGGTTGTCGGTCGGGACATCGCGATCGCGCAGGATGTCGAACACCTTGTCGATCTGCCCGAGGCCCACGACCGTGCGCATGCCGATCTGTTGGGCGTTGTTGACCGGCACCCGGATGGTCATGCCGTTGTCGAGGATCTTCAGCACGTAGAAGGTGTGCTTCTCGCCATCCAGTTCCATCGTGATCACGTCGCGGATGATCCCGACGCCGTGCGCCGGATAGACCGCTTTGTCGCCCACATTGAACTGCATGCTGCCCTCGAACGCCGCGGCCGTTAACCCGTCGATGGCCTGATTTCAATGCTCCCAACCCCCTTGGTGCGGCTTTTGGTCCGCGCGACCGTCACTCCGGCGCTCATGACCGGCGGGATGGCGGTGTTGCTCCTCGGGTTGGGAAGCCTCGCGCAGGCGCTCCTGGTGCTGTCCGTGGCACCCGGACCGGCGCTGCTGTTTCGGCTCACGGTTGGCGTTTTGGGTTCGGTCTTGCCCGTCGCGCTCGGGGTGGGCGTGGTGGCTGGGGTGGCCGCCGGCGTCTCGCGGCTGCGCGATGAGCGCGCCTTGACAGCGCTCGCCGCGATCGGACTCGCCCGGTGGCGTCTCGCCCTGCTCTGCGGCCTGATCGCGATTCCCTGGGCCGTCGCCCAGGCCGGGCTCACCCATTTCGGCGAGCCCGTCGCGCGCGCGCTGGTGCGGGATACGCGAGTCGATGTCGCGACGTCGATTCGTCCGGGCAGCGCCGGGCCCGTGCGCGTGGGCACCTGGTGGATTGCCGAGGATGCGGGTTCACTTTCATTCACGGATGGGCGGATCGCCGGTCTCGCGGATGGATGGGCTTTGTCGGCGCGGCAAGGGGGGGTGCTCGCGGAGCTCACCGGCGTCGAGCTGGCGCTGGCCGACGGGGCGCGGCTGCACGCCGACGCGCTCAGCTTGCCGCTGGCGCTCGGCGGGCGTGGGCGCGTTCACATCTTCGAGCGCACCACCCCTGACCTCCTGCGCCACCTCAGGGTGAGCGCGTCGCTGGGTCGTGACCGATACGAGCGATGGACGCTCTGGAAGCGTACGCTCCTTCCTGTGATTCTGCCGATTTTGGCCACCGCGGCGGCGGGATTGTGCCGACGTTTGGCCGAGGGCCGCGTGGTCGGAGGGCTGGTCTTGGGGACATGGGTGGTCTTTCGGCTGCTGGACACGCAGCTTCAGGTCACCGGGCTCCTCGGCAGCGCGGCGCTGGTGCTGTTCGGCGCCATCGGCGTGGCGGTGTGGGCCTGGCGCCGATGACAGCGCTCGGAAGGGTGCTGGTCGCTGCCTGGCTGCGAGGGTTTCTACTCCTTCAGCTCGGCGGCGTCGGGCTTCTGGCGGTTGTGGTGGCCACGGAGGCGGCAGACGAGCCGCCGGCCGAGGTGCTTCGACGCTTGACCAGCCAGCTGCCCTACACCTGGGCGCTCCTCTCGCCGGCGTTGGCGTTGGCCGCGGCGGCGCTCACCTCCGCGCGCCTCTCGCGCTCCGGCGAGCTACTCGCCCTCGGGACCCTCGGCGTCTCGCCACTTCGCGCACGGATGAGCGTACTGTGGGTTGCGATGCCATGCGCGCTCCTCGCGATGGTCGTCGGGCAGGGCTGCCAGCCGCGCGTTGACGTCGCGCGGGTCGCGGGCGCCTGGATCGTTCACGGCTCGGTGCTTGCGGACCCTGGTGCGGCGCCGCCAGGACAGGGCGCGCTGCTGACCGCGTCGTGGGGCTCGCCGACCGACTGGCCGGGCACGGCCCTCCTGCTGGTTCTGGCCAGCGTTACGGGTGCGTCGTTCGCCTCCTCCCGCACGCCCTGGACCGTGCTGGTCGCCGCGGCGGCCTGGATTGTAGGCGACGTCCTGCGACGGGGGAGTGACCCGCTGCCGGGAGCGGCCATCGTCCTGGTGGCCGGCCTGACCGCCGTCGTCAGTGCGCGGCGCCGTGCCGGCTGGTGATTCCCTGCTCGCACGCAAGGCGGTACGACGGCGCCCACATCTCGCACAGGGCACGTTCGGCGTGTGCATCGCCCGCGGGGCGGCCGTTGAGCACGTCCACTCGGCATAGTTCGTCGTCGCGACACCAGTCAATCAGTCGGTCGGTGGGCACGCTGGGCGCGGAGGCGCCCAGTTCGAGGCGGACCAGCATCCGCTGGCAGGGGTCGTGGAAGGTGTTGGTGGCCCGACACACGGGCTCCCACGAACGCGCTGGAACGGCCGCGGTGATTCCGGTCGCAAGCAGCGCCGTACCGAGTACGACCAGGATTCCGGTGATGGAGATTCGGATCATTGGGGCAATCTACTAATCGGGCTTTTTGCGGTTTTGCTGAAATATTTGTCAACGGTACCACGGGCGATGCGGCGTTCGGTAGCGCCCCAGGTTTACGCGCCAGTGGCGGACTTGGTTACCGCGGACAAGAAACGCGCCTGACAATCCGTCCACTCGGGCAGAACGGCCTTGAAGTAGTACGCCGCAAACGGCCAGGGTGGGGCATTGAGCGCGGTCCGGATCCGAACCTGGGTGCCGGTCGGTGCCGGCTCCATGACCCATCGGGTGACGAAGCCGCGGTCGGTGGCGTGATCGAAGTCGACGATCGTTCGCTCGGGCAGGACCTCGATGCGCGTGATCGTCATCGTCAAGGCCCGGTGCATCGCCGCCATGTCGTAGCGCAGCCGCGCCGTGGCGCCCTTGCCGGCACGAAGGGCCCCTACCTCGAAGCGGCCCACGCAATCGGTGGGTAGCGCCGCCTTGAAGCGGTCGAGGTCGGTGAGGACGGCGGCGAGCGCGTCGGGGCTCGGGGATACGATCGCCTCGGTGACGATGTCGGCGCTGGGCGTGGCTGGGTTCGCGGCGAGGGCGGCTGCGAGCAGGAGGATCATCGCCGCCCTGTATCCGAAAGGCTATGCGGAGCGGATGTTCCGCCGCTTGATGAACCTCCCCTTGACCGTGGCCAGCCGGGCGGCGAAGGCCTTCCAGGACCGCGACGACGCCCGCGCTCGCGAAAAGTATGGGACTGCCCACGACCCGGGAACGGTGCCGGTCGGTGGCCAGGCCACGTCGCCCGATGTCACCTCGGTGAAGGTCGACGCGGCGGTGCTTTCCATCACCGCGGCCGGGGTGCGGGACATGGCGGGGAAGAAGCCGGTCGCGTGGGTCGACGTGCGGAGCGCCTCCGCGTGGGGTGCGGGTCACGTCCGGGGGGCGTTACACATCCCCATGGCCGAGATCAACGTGCGGGTCAGCGAGTTGCCCTGGGACCAGTTCGTCGTGACCTATTGTGATGACGGGGTGCAATCCGCGCAGGCCGTGGCGTTCTTCCGAGAGCGGGGCATGGAGGACACGTTTGCGCTCTTGGGGGGGCTTGGGGCCTGGCGCGAGTCGGGGGGCGAGGTCGTCTCGTGAACGCGGATGCCTGGGCGCCGCCCGTCCTGCGTACCCGGCGGCTGATCATCCGCCCGTTCCGCGTGGACGACCTGGAAGCGGTGCACGCCTACGCCAAGGACTGGCCGCCCACGCAATATGGCAGCTGGCTCGGCGGCGACGACCCGAGCGAGGCGGCCCGCTACATCGCCGACACGGTGTCGCGGTACGGGCGTCCGCCCCGTGCAGACCTCGCGGTCACCCTGGAAGGGCGGCTTATCGGCGGCGTCGGCTGGCGGCAGGTCTGGGTCGCGCCGCCTCAGGTCGAGGTGGGCTGGGTGCTGCATCCGCAGGCCGCGGGCCGCGGAGTCGCGACAGAAGCGGTATCCGCATTGGTCGAGCACCTCTACTCCAGCTCCGACGAGCTCCTGCGCGTCGAGGCCCGTGTCGCGGCTGATGATCGAGCGGGCGTGCGGATGCTCGAGGGGCTCGGTTTCCAACAGGAGGGCACCCTGCGCCGCGGCGCGAGCGGCGGAGATTGCCTGCTCTTCGGGCTCCTCCGCGACGAGCGCCTGCCGGCCGCGGCGGCGTCCTCATGATTCTTCTGGTCCTTGGCTGCGCAGAAATGGGCGATCTTGCGCGAAAGGTCGCCCCTGGTGCGTCGGCGGCCCCCGTGCTGCCAAGCTGCGCCACCGAAGGCGAGGCCCCCGCGGCCCGGGGGTGCCTCAGCGGCGCCTTGGCGTGCGGCAGCCGCCTGTCGGGGACGACGCTCGGTGGAGATTCGGCGTGGGATGACGACTTCTACGCGACCGCCTTCTGCTTCCCGGCCGGCCAGCACCACTCAGGCGCCGAGCGGGTCTACACGCTGACCGCGCCGAAGGACACCCAGGTCACGGTCCGGATGACGAGCACGTGTGTGGACCTCGATCTCGCGGCGGTCGCGTGGGACTACGACGGCCGCTGCCCGACGGTGAAGCACCCGATCACCGAATGCGAGGGCGACGTGCGCCCCGGTCCGGGTGGGTCGGTCATGATGCAGGCTTTCCACGAACGCCAGTACCTCATCGTCGTGGACGGGAAGGAGGGCGCGGTCGGGCCGTTCGAGCTTTCGGTGGAATGTGCGCCGCTTCGGCCGATCGAGGATCGAGGGAAGGCGCCCGTCAAGTAGCGGGGCGCGTGGGCACGGTGGCGCCGAACGCCGCGACGGTCCTGATCCAATCCTCGAGGTCGGCCTGGCCGGGCAGGGCACCCCGCGCATGCCCCGCGTCGCTGAGCGCCTCCCAGGCCCATGCCACCCGGCGGACCAGGGCGCGGTCGGGGTGATACTCCGCCAGGCAGATGAACTGGGTGCGGAAGTTGGCGCTCGCCAGACCCGCGTGGCGCTCGCCCCAGTAGGCGCGGAGACTGGTCTCCAGCGCCTGGCGCGTCAGGTGCGTTGCGATTCGCCCCCACCGGCCGCGCGTGGCCGGGTCGTCCTCTGCGAGGAGCGTCGAGGCCTCGGTCAAGAGCTCGGCTGGCGTCGCGCTCACGAGAGCTTCTGCCGCAAGCTCTTCACCAGCGCTTCGGTCCTCGCGACCAGCCGCTGGTCGGCCTCGCCGGAGTGTGTGGCCTGCTTCAGCTCCTTGAACAGGTCGACCGCGTCGGGTCCGAGCTGATTGAGCCACCCGAAGACGTCAGCGCCGCGTTGGTGGTCGTCGAAAAACGCCAGGGCGGCGATCTCTTGCAGCGTGGTCGCTTCCCGAAGGCGCGACTCCACCTCCTCGTTGCGACCGCCCTTCCGGAGCAGGGTGCGTCGCGTTGCGCTCTGGAGCACAAACTCCACTGCGGTTCGACACAGTCCAGGAACCACGCGCTGGAGCACCTTCCGCCCGGCGCGCTCGGCATCCTTGGTGACGGCGCGAGCATCGGAGAGCATCTGATCGGCGGGGTCCATCAGGACGCGCACATCCACGTCGGAGCGGGCCCGGCGCGTCACGCCGAGGATGGTCGCGGGCAGCTGCATGCGACGGACCGCATCCGTCAGTCGGTCGTCATGGGTGAAGACGATCACCTGCCGTGTCGTCGCCGCGTCGTGGAGCACCTGGGCGAGCCCGTCCACCTTGAACGGGTCCATCGACTGGACCGGATCGTCGATGATGACGAAGTGAAAGGGGCTGTCGTCGTGTACCAGACGGGGAATGAACAGGCTCAGGGCGAGCGCATTGACCTCCCCCTGGCTCATCACCCCGAGCGGGGCTTCGGCGCCATCCACCTCCAGGGCAAGGTCCAAGCGGCGGCGGGTGCCGCCCCCCTGCAGACTGATGCCGCGGAGGCCCACGCTGCTCTGCTGGCGCAGCGCCAGCCACGTCGCCGCCGCGCGCTCGGCGATCGGTGCGAAGCGTTCCGTCTGTAGCTCGGTCTCTGCGTCTTTGAGCCAGGTCTCGGCGGCGGCGATCCTTTCGAGCTGAACGGCCATCGCCATGGCTGCCTTGGCCTTCCCAAGCCAGAGGAGCAGCTCGAGCCGCAAGGGGCGCCAGGCGTCCTCGAGCACAGCGATTTGACGTTGCGCCTCGGCCACCATGGTTTGGACAGCGCTGGCCACCGTGGGCGCGTGCGCCTCGACGTGGGCGACGAGCGCGAGGGCGTCCTCCGGCGCCCGATGGAGGGCCGTCCAGGCCGCGAGCGCGTCCGCGGCGAGCGGGTGGTTCAGGTCGAGCGGGGGTGCGGGCGGGCGTAGGGCCTCGTGGGCACGCTTCAGCAGCGCCGTCGCGTCCTGTGCGGCTCGGGCGCCCTTCTCCAGCTCCGCCGCCTCGGCCGTGGCGGCTTTGTGCCACGCCGCGTCGAGGGTGCCGATGTGGCACACCGGGCAGAGACAGGCGGCGTCGCGAGACGCGTCATGCCACCGCAAGGCTCTGAGCAGCAGCTCCGCCGCGGAAAGTTGCCTCGCCGAGTCCCCGGCAGCGATCGCGGCGAGATCGCCAACCGCGCGGCGAAGCGGCTCCGGGTCCAGCGTCGGGGCGCGTACATTGACGAGGCGACGCAGGGCCTCCGGAACCGGGTTGTCTGCTTCCCCGGTCAAGGTGGGCTCGATGGCGTCGAGGTTCCACTTCTTTCCCAGGGCCGTCGTGCACACGGCCGCGCGCGGGTCGGCGGAGGCCCCCAGACGGGCGAGAATCGGCTGGAGGGCCGCTTTCGCCTCCTTCATCGCCTTTTCCCGTGCCAGCCGCGCGTCCGACAGCCGCTGGACGGCCGCGCTGAGTTCTTCCAAGCCGAGGATTGGCTTGAGCGAGTCGTACGCCCGTGTCGGTCCCGCTTCGAGCAGGTTTCCCAGCTCGGCGTAGGCCAGAAACGGGCGGTGCGTCTGGATCGCGTCGGACCAGCCCAACGGCGCGAGCCCCTCGACCGTGCTGTCGGCGAGCTCGGCGCCGGCTGCCCAACGGCGCACGATGGTCGTTGGCGCCTGTTCCTCCACGGTGAAGGTCGCGCGCACCTGGGGGGCGTCTACCGCGTGCAGGCACCGCCACCCCTCCTTCCAATCCTTCGCCTTGCCGTCCAGGCGCCTGGCGCTGCCGGTCAGGAGCACCTCGAGCCCTTCGGCGAAGCTCGACTTACCGGTGCCGTTGCGCCCGGTGACCAGCGTCAGGCCGGGACCCGGCGCCAGATCGAGGGTGGCCTTGGGTCCGACCCCTCGAAAGGAGGTCACCTCCACCCGCGTGAGGTAGCAGGGGCGAGGGCGTGGCCGGACCAGCGGGCGTGCTGCTCGCGTGGCGCCGTCGGAGCCTGTCAGCGCTGAAAGGACGGCGGCGTCGCCTTGGAAGGCCGCCTCGACGAGGTTGGCGAGCGCCGGCGGAGCGCTGGCCTCCACCAGCCGATCGTAGACGCTCCAGAAGAGCGGGGAATCAGCCACCCGCAATCACGTTGAGCGCGCTCCCCGCCACAAACCACCCGAACTGCTCAGGCGTGTGTGAGGCTCGGGTGGGGATGCGGTCGACGGTGCCGTCGGCGTGGTGCAGAACGAGGGTCGGCGCCTTGCCGCCGCGCAGTCCCGCGACACCCTCCAGTCCAATCCGGTCGTCTTCCCTGACTTTTTCGTAGTCGGTCGGCGCGGCGAAGGTGAGGGGGAGCACGCCCTGCTTCTTGAGGTTGGTTTCGTGGATGCGCGCGAAGCTCCTGGCGATCACCGCGCGGCAGCCCATCAGCCGGGGCTCCATCGCGGCGTGCTCCCGGCTGGAGCCTTCGCCGTAGTTGTCGTCGCCGATGGCAACCCAGCCTTGTCCGGCCGCCCGGTACCGCTTGGCGAGGTCGGGGAAGGCCACGGCGGCTTCGTCGGCGAGCACGTCGCGACCGCGGCCGATCACCCCCGTGAACGCGTTGTGGACGGTCGAAAAGAGGTTGCCGCAGATGTTGGTCAGGTGCCCACGGTACTTCAGCCACGGTCCTGCGGCAGAGATGTGGTCGGTCGTGCACTTGCCCTTCGCCTTGAGGAGCACGACCAGTCCCGAGAGGTCCTGCCCGTCCCAGGCCGGAAAGGGGCTCAGCCGTTCCAGACGATCGCTGCCCTGCCGAATCACCACCTCTGTGCCGCGGTTGGCGGGATCCGGCTTGATGAAGCTCACGAAGTCGGGCACGAAACCCGCGGGGGGCAGCTCCTCACCGCGAGGTGGCTCCAGGGTCAACGTCACCCCGTCCTGCTCGAGGCTGTCGCGCGCCGGGTCGAAGCCGAGGTCACCCGACAGCGCCATGGCGACGACCGTCTCGGGGCTGCCGATGAAGGCGAGCGTCTCGAGGTTACCGTCGTTCCGGGCCGGGAAGTTTCGGTTGAAGCTGGTCACGATGCTGTTGCGCTCGCCAGGCTTGATGTCGTCGCGTTTCCACTGCCCGATGCACGGTCCGCACGCATTCGCGAGCACGACTGCACCGATGGCTTCGAGGTCGCGGAGCTGTCCATCGCGAGTGATTGTTGCATGAATCTGGTCGCTCCCGGGAGTGACCAGAAAAGGCACCCGGGCGCGGAATCCCTTGGCGGAGGCCTGCCGCGCGATGTGCGCGGCGCGCTCGATGTCCTCGTAGGAGGAGTTGGTGCAGCTACCCAGGAGCGCGACCTTGAGCTGGCGGGGGTAGCCTTCCGTCACGATCGCCTCCTTGATCGCCGAGAGCGGCCTCGCCAGGTCGGGCGTGTGCGGTCCGACCAGATGCGGCTCCAACGTCGTCAGGTCGATCTCAACCACGCGATCGAAGTACGCCGCCGGACTGGCCTCGACCTCGGGATCGGCGACGAGGGCGCCCCGGATCCCGTCGCACTTCGTCGCGAGCGAGGCTCGTGCGGTCGCGCGGAGATAGTCGCCCATGCGCCAGTCGTAGGGGAAGATCGAGCAGGTGGCACCGAGCTCCGCGCCCATGTTGCAGATGGTCGCCTTCCCGGTCGCGGAGAGGTTCTCGCAGCCCGGCCCGAAGTATTCGATGATCGCGTTGGTGCCGCCCTTGACGGTCAAGAGTCCCGCCAGTTTCAGGATCACGTCCTTGGCCGAGGTCCAACCGGACAGCGCCCCGGTAAGTCTGACGCCGATGATGGTGGGGCAGAGCACTTCCCAGGGCAAGCCGACCATGGCGTCGACGGCGTCCGCACCACCGACGCCGACGGCGAGCATCCCGAGACCACCGGCGTTCGGTGTGTGGCTGTCGGTGCCGATGAGCAGGGTCCCCGGCGCCGCGTAGTTTTCGAGCACCACCTGGTGGATGATGCCGCCGCCCGGCTTCCAGAAGCCGATGCCGTACCGCTGGCTCGCGCTGCGGAGGAACTCGTACACCTCGGCGTTCTCGGTGGTGGCGACGGCCATGTCGTCGGTGGCCCCGCGTCGGGCTCGGATCAGGTGGTCGCAATGAACCGTGGTGGGGACGGCGGTTGTGTCCTTGCCAGCCAGCATGAACTGCAAGAGCGCCATCTGCGCCGTAGCGTCCTGCATCGCGACGCGGTCGGGGTGCAGGTCCAGAAAACTCCGACCGCGATGGAACGGCGCGATCTCCGGGGTGGCAAGATGCGAGAAGAGCACCTTCTCGGCCAGGGTCAGCCCACGCCCGAGGCGGCGGCGGCCGATGGCGTGGCGGTGGGGCATGGCGGCGTAGAGTGCGTCGAGGGACATCTGCCTTCGTACCCTGCCAAAGCGCCCCGTGGGATAGTCCTCTGGCGTCAGAGGTCTGCATGCTCGTACACCGCCAGGACGTCGATCGCGTCGCCGTGCTCACCCTCAACAACCCGCCTGCCAACGGCTACAGCTACGCAATGCATCGTGAGCTGGATGCGCATGTCTGTGACCTCCGCATGGACGTCGGGATCGATGTCATCGTCATTCGCGGGGCGGGGGATCGGTTCTTCTGCGCCGGCGCCGACATCGGCTACCTTCAACGGCTGGAGCCCGAGGAGAAGTACTACTTCTGCCTTTACGCGAACGAAACCCTGCTTCGCCTGGAGAACACGCCAAAGTTGGTGATCGCCGCCCTCAACGGGCACTGCGTGGGCGGCGGGTTGGAGATCGCGTTGGCGTGCGATCTGCGCATCGGAAAGGAGTCGGGCGCGAAGGCGAACCTGGTCGGGCTCCCTGAGGTGGCGCTCGGCGTCTTGCCGGGCACCGGAGGAACGCAGCGTTTGTCAAGGATCGTGGGCCGCGCCCGGGCGATGCAGTTGATGGTGGAGGGACGCAACCTCCCGGTAGAAGAGGCGGCCGCTCTGGGCCTGGTCCATCACGTGCTCCCTGCGGACGACTGGTGGCAGGAAGTCCTGAAGTACGCCAAGAGTTTCTGTGCGCCCACCCGCGCTGCGGGTGCGGTCGGCTTGATCAAGCGGGCCGTGGTTGCCGGCAGCGACCTGCCGCTGGAGAGTGGCCTCGCGCTGGAGCGCGAGCTCCAACAGCGGTTGTTCACGTCGGCAGACGCCAAGGAGGGACTCACCGCGTTTCTGGGCAAGCGGGCGGCGGTTTTCAGCGGGCGGCCGGTGCCGGGGCCCGCGGCGGAGCTCGCGGATGCGCCCACCGTCGATCTGGGTCCGCAGTTGCCGCCACGGCCGGTGAAGCCGCCACGCGTGAGCGCCGCCCCCGCGGCAGCCGCCCCCGCGGCAGCCGCCCCCGCGGCAGCCTCCCCGGCCGTGCCGTCGGCGGCGCGCCAGACCGCGCTCGCGCCCCCCCCGGCGTCGGTGCCCGGCCCGGGAACCGCCCTCGCCGCGGAGCCCGAGATTCCGGCCGGCTCGGTCTTCGACGGTGCTGGCGACGCGCTCCCCGACGAGGAGCCAGCGCCTCCGCCTCCCGACATCGATCTGGAGCGCACCCGGCTCGACCCCAAGGTGCTGGACCTGCTTCCAACCTGGCTCGTCCGGCAGTACCTCGTGGTCCCGGTGCGGCGTGAGGGCGAGGTCTTGGTGGTGGCCCTCCAGGACCCGCTCAACACCAAGGCCTTGGCGGCGGTCCGCGACCACACCGGACTTGAGATTCGGGCGATTCGCGCCGATCAAGAGGGCCTGCTGGCCGCCTACACCATGCACTACCGTTTGTAAGGCCTCATTTCACTGCACGAAGCGCCCGGTCTCGCAGGTCTTGGCCCCGGGTGGAGTCCAGGCGCCGTCGCCGTCTGCATCGACGTAGATCGCGTTGGTCACGAAGCGCGGCACGTTGAGCGGATCGTAGTCCTCGAGGCCCTCCGGCATGGGCTCCGCGCCGAAACCGAGGGTGACCACATGGGCGTCGGCCGCGAGGGTGAGGGGAATGGCGGCGCTCAGTTTCTGGAGCTCATGAGGCGCTATGGTGTCGATAATGGCGACCAGATCACAGTTTACGAGCACATATACGGTAACGACGTCGATCTCTGGAAGGGCCACGACCGACACGTCCAGGTTGGCCTCGCCACCCGGCGCGCTCGCGAGCGCCCCTGGCCCGGCGCCGCCGATGCTGACCGTGGCGAAGGCGCCGGCCGAAAGCACGGCAGCGCCGTCGAGTTCACCATCGGCGACGTCGTCAGCGGTCACGACGCCAGGGGAGTCGTCGGTCACCTGAGCGTAGACACGCGGCTCGCCAGGAATCTGGAGACCGTGGACGTCGGTGACGGCTGTCGCGGTGACACGGTGGCCGAGGTTCAGAAACGCGAGCCAGTCGTGCAGAGCCCCGGTGTGGCGCGGGTCCTCCAGGTCCAGGAGCGGTGAGCGCAGGCCATTGATCAGCTCGAAGGTGTCGAAATCCCAGGACCAGATTTCGGTCCCCGTGGGGAGGGCCAGCGCTTCCGGGTCGCTGGTCGCGGGGTCGTCGGCGCCCCGGTCCCAGTCGAGGATGCAGAGGATGCCGCACTCCCCGTTTACGCGGGAATGGTTGAGCTGGACCACGCGCGCGCCGCGCTCACGAGCCGCGGCGTAGATGCCCGAAAAACCAAGCTGGTACCAGCGTACCGGATTGCCGCGTACGTCGGTGTGGTCGGGCGGGAACGGCCACGCGTTGACGTGCTCGGGGATCGAGCCGGTGATCTCGCTGCCCAAGCCGTAGCTGACCCAGTCGGCCAGGCCCTCGCCGTCAACGTAGGCAGCCATGTCGATGATGGCCTCGTGGTCGGTGCTCACGGTCACATCGAGCCCGGAGGCCGCCGAGGTGCGAAAGCGGTCTGCGGCGCGGGTGGTGCTGTCGGCGCTGGCCTCAGCGTGCACGTGGGTATCGACCGAAGCCCACCCCGTCGTGTCAACAATATGTTCCAGCATCGCTGAGAGCGTGGCGCTGCCGCCCTCAGGGACCGCGACGGTTTCATGCGCAATCGTGTACTCGTATCCCCGCGTCACCGTCGCCTCCCAGGTGCCGGGGGGCACCGCCAGCGTCTCGCCGGGCAGCGCGTAGAGCACACGCCGGGCGCCATCGCCTCGGGCCAGCGCCACGCGGACCGGAATCGCGACGCCGTCGCCGTCCACCACGTCGAGCGCCAGTCCGCCCGCGGCACCAATGTGGAGGGCGGCCGTCGCGCCGGGCGCCGCGGAAACTTCTGAACCGTTGTCGCGCCCGTCGCCGGTAGCCGTGAGGGTCCACGGTGTGCCGAAGTGGATGCTCCGCCCCGAAAAATGGCCGTTGGTGTCGGTCACCAGGGTCTCGACGACGCCTTCAATCCCGGCCGCTGTCGTCGCCTCTACCAGCACGGTGGCGCCGGCCACGGGACCGGTTGCGTCCGACACCGTCCCGCTGACTGCGGCCCAGGCGCCGTCCTCCGCCAGCGTGCCCATCCACGGCTCCAACGCCGCGCTGGCGCTGGCACCGTCGGTCGCGCCGACGCCGAGCAGGAAGCGGGTCGTCGGCGGGGTCGCCGCGCCGGTCACCAAGAGCGGCTCGACCGCCTGCTTCAGGTCCAGGAGCGCGCGCACGCCGCTGACCTCGGTGTACGCCATGGTCGAGTCGGGCATGGCCACCGCCTGGGAGCCGGACGTGCCCGCCATTGCCAACCACGGGACGCCGACATCGAGGGAGAATCCGCCCGCTCCCAGCTCGCTGGTGGAGAAGGTGTTGACCGACAGCTCGTCAGAAGGGAAGACCAGGGCCCCGACCAAAAACCCGTCGGTTACTGGTTTTCCGCCGAGCAGCACGTCGATCTGAAGCGCCTTGGCCTCGGGCTTGAGCGTGTACCGCAACGTCACGTCGAGCCCGAAGAGCGGGCCGAGCTCCTTGCGGCCGCCTGCCTCCCAGACGTTGCGGACCAGGGTCATCTCCACCAGCCAGAAACGGTCGTCGGTGGCGTGGACCTCGACGACCGCATCCTTCCCGTCGGCACCGTCGTTGACCACCTCGATGCTCTTGCCGCGGACCTGGTGCAAGGTGGACGCGTTGAAATCGGCGAGCTGGAGCTGCCCCACGATGAAGCCCAGCTCTTCGAACAGCTCCGGTCCGGACTGGTCGCAGCCAAGGAGCGCTACTGCGTCGATCGGAGCGCCCCCATAGTGGTAGTAGGTGCGCGGCGCGTCGACCCCCTGGATGACGAACGCGGCGTGCTCGTTCATCAGGAGAACGTCTCCCGGACGGGCGAGCGCCTCGGGACCCCACGGGCGTTCGTCGAGGTCAACCAGCGCGCGGGCGGTGGCCTGACCCGCGATGGGGCAGCCGTTCAGGAAGAGGCTGTCGCCCGTCGGGTTTGGCGCCGGCTCAGGATCGGGACACGCGACAAGGGCGAGGACGGCGAGGGGGGCGAGGCGGTGCATGCCCAGGGGGGCTATCAAGGCTGGGGGGGCGAGCGGGCGCAAGTGGCTCCTGCGACCAATCGCCGCATGCGACCACGACCGCGACCGATTGCCGCACAAAACGATTGCGAACTGCTTGCGCGATGTCGCGACGATGCTGTAAGCTCTCGGTGAGCGCACTTCGCGCGCGACCATCGCTGCCGATGCGGCGTGAGTATTCATATATGAAAGGGGACTATTTCGATGTCTACCCCCCCCTCCCCGTTTCGGTGGTTGACCAACATCTCGGCAAACGCGCACTTCTGTTCGCGCTGCTCCTGGCCCCGACTGCTGCCGGGGGTGCTCCGGCTGGGCTGAACCCCTCGCTCCAGTCGGGAGGCTGGTCGCATCTGGTGCCCCTGGAGATCCCGCCCGCCCCGGCCGGGATGGTGCCCAGCGTGGCGCTGGCCTTCGATTTCCGAGCGGGGGACGGCGTCTTGGGGCGGCAGTGGTCGCTTGCGGCGGGGTCGCGCATCGATCGGCGCGGCCCATGGGGACATGGCGTCCCCCGTGAGTGGGACGAAAACGACGAATTCGTCGTTGACGGTCAGTTGTTGTACACCGTGGATGGCGGGTTCGCGCCCTCGCGTATGGTGGGGTCGGAGTGGGCGCCCGAGACCGATGACGGGCGCGTTTTCGACTACCAGCTCGGGGACAACACGTGGACCGCTCGTCGCGACGGTTGGACGTGGGTCTGGGGCGGCTACGACAGCGAGGCGGCGATGGACGGCTGCGCGGTCGAGACGACGACGGAAAACTGGTCGCACCCCTGCGAGGCGCGGATCAACGCCCCGGACTTCGACGACACCACCGCTTGGCTTTTGTCGTCGGTGACCGACCCGTGGGGCAACGAGATTGTGTACAACTGGGCGTCGAACAGCGCGCTCGATCGCGACCCCGGCCAACTCGACGCCGACTACGCGTACCAGCACGCGCTGGTCTCCATCCTCTACGCCAACCGCGACATGCGGGTGTCGTTTCAGTACGAGTCGCGACCCGACGGGCCGGTTCGCACCGATGGGGGCAGGCTGCGGTTGCTGACGGGTCGCCTGGAGGGAATCGAAACGCGGACGGCGGCCACGCTTGGAGCCGGGCAGGTCTACTCCGACTACGCGCTGGGCTACGCGGACGAGTCCGCGGCGACGTGCGACTCGGTGGGCCTCGTCGCGACGACGTATACCGCTGAAGTCGGGGGCACGTCACTCACGCGCGTGGTACGCACTGCGGCGGACCCAACCAGCGCCGACGTCAAGGAGCTCCGGTGCCTGGACCACGCCGACCAGCCCGACGCCTGGCCGGCGGCCGACGCGATAGCGATGTCGTTCCCGGCCGAGCCGAGCGTGACGGTGTCTGGAGGCGCGATGACTCCCACCGTGACCTTCGGCAGTGCCTACGCGAGCGCGCGGGACTTCGTGGACCCGGCGTTCTACGGCCATCAGGTGGTGAACTTCGACGGCGGGCCGGCTTCGGAGCTGCTCGAGCTGCAGTTCCCGATCTGCGACGTGTCGGTCACGACGTACTACGGCCCGTCAGTCTCGAATGCCGGGGCCCGGATTCCCAGCTACACGGTTTCCGGTTGCGACAGCTTCGACGTGGTGGCGAACCTCTGGGAAGTCGATGTCGTGGCGGGGCGCTTCGAGGGCGCCACCGACGCCGTGCTCACCGCCGCGCTGGACGAGATGAGCGCCGCCAATCCGGCCAGCTCGCCGGCGACCATGTTGTTCCTCGACATCGATCGAGACGGTCGGACCGATGCCATCACCGTGCACGACGGCGCTCCGGCCACGCTGCACCGTCGTGAGGGCTCAGGCGTTCACAGCTCGACGACCGACATCTACCTCGACGGCGATGGCGCACTCGACGGCGAGACCCTGAGCGCTTCGATGTTCACGGACATTGATGGCGATGGGCTCCCGGACCTCGTGTGGTGGGACGGGTACGACACGCTCTGGCTCCGGAACCGGGGCGCGGCGCCGTATTGGAACGGGACGGCCAGCGCCGAGACCTTGACACTGCCGTTCGTTCCTACCCAACCGACGGGCCTGCAGGGCAGCGTGGTCTGGGCCGACGTCAACGGGGACGGGGCGGTCGATCTGACCATCGCCTCGCAAGGCCTCCCCAGCTTCAGCGATCCCACCAGCGTCGCCGCGGGGACCGACTTCGATGACGGCGTGTACCTCGGCGTGGGCGACGGGACCTTCGTGTTTCGCGACGATCCGGGGCTGAGCCCCCTGGACGCGGGGGCGTACGTCGAGTGGGCGGGGGAGCTCAACGGCGCGCCAGCGTTTCCTGAACATCTGTGGGCCAACGACACGGCCTGGACCTACGGTGACATCGACCGCGACGGTGTCGTGGAGGTGGTGGAGCCTGGGGTCGTCGGCCTCCCATACCCGTACATCGCCGAGTCGCCGGTCAGCGGTGGCGGCGGCGAGAACGGCTACACCCAGCTTCTTGCCGACTGGACCGGCGACGGCTTTGACGATGTCCTGTACATCGAGACGGCCATCGTGGAGATCGGCTTGACCTCGGCGGGAAGCGGCGGATGGTTTGCGTCCACCGGCGGTGGCGGGGCTGGCATCGCCACGCTGTACCCGGGCACGCGCACCATCGCGCAGGATCGGGTCACGTCGATCGAAACCGCCTGGGGCGGCGAAATCGCCCTCACCTATGGGCTCTCCAGCGACGAGGACCTGAGCGTCGACCTGCCGTGGGCGGTGGCGGTCGTTCGGTCGGTTGCCGACGAATCGGGGACCACCGAGTTCGCGTTCGACGGCGGGGCGTGGTGGCCGGAGGCCGGCCGGTTCAGCGGCTTCCGGGACGCCGTCGCCTACCGTGCCAGCGGTGCGCTCACGCATGTGCGGTACGCAGTCGCGCCGTGGGCGGGTGGCCGGGCGGTGTACCAATCGGACCACCGCAGCGACGGAAGCCTGGAGTTCTTCACCTACAACACGGCGAACAACCCCGCCACGGGCGCGACCACGCTCGACCTCGACGCGCCGTTCTTCAACCCCGTCGGTGGCCGCTGCGAGGCCTGGGTGGGCTACCCGGCCGCCGCGGGCTCTCAAACCGTCTCGGTCGCGACACTCATCGAGGAGTGTGAGTGCAGCCTGGGCGCGACGAATGGGTCACCGCCTATCAATCCGGGCCCCGTGGGGGGCGGCTTCTGTCCCGACCCCACCGCACCTCCGCCGCCGACGGGCCCGCCGCCGGACCCCGAGGCCCCCCAGTCGAGCTCCGGGACCAGCAGTTGCAGCAGCTCGCCGCCGCCGACCGGCCCGCCCCCTCCCGGCGAGTTCAACAACAACCTGGAGCAGAACCTCGGGGGCAGCCCGGTCTCCTGGGTGGGGCCGCCGTGCGACGGTCCTGCCGCGGGTGCGCTCTTCGCCATCTACGGCTGGGTCGGCCGCGAGGCGGAGTTCGACGCTGCTGCTGGGGACCTCGGCGACGACGTGTGGAACGTCGCCGGAAGCCCCGCCTACACGGTGAGCGGCGGCGACGACCTTCCCGACGGGTCGTGGACCCCGGCGCTGGGGGCGATGTCGCTGTTCGAGCTGGTGCTCGGCAGCGGCCGGTCTGGGTACGCCACGACCCTGACTGGGGCGCCGGCCGGCCTCGTTGAACCAGGCGCCACCGCGCCTGCTCGGGTGGGGTTCGGCGCCACCGTGAGCACAATGCGGGCCGAGGGCTGGGTGTACGACATCGACCATCGCCTCTCGGAGCATCGGAACCGGGGGCAACTCGACGTCCCTGGCGACGAGACGACGGCCCGCTACGATTGGGACACCTACGACACCGCAGTGCAGGGCTCCCAGCTGCTGGCCCGGCGCAGCTTCGCATCCTCCGAGAGCGCGGACCTGCTGACCGAGTCGTACACCTACGGCGCCGGCTGGGCGGAGCGGGTGGCGACGACGCAGGTCCGCAGCGGCAGCACCTGGACGGCGACCGCTACACGGAGCTGGTCGCTGACGTGGAACTCCAATGGGGAGCTGGCGAGCGAAACCGATCCCGACGGCCTGCTCGTCACCTACGGCTATTCGGGCTTCGGGGCCATGTGCGGCGAGGTCACCTCGCGCGATGTCGGCCCGCGCCAGCCGGAGACGTTCACCTACGACGCCACCTGCCGCAAGGAGAGCTGGAGCTACCTGAGCGGCAGTGGGTCCTGGAGCTACGACGAGCTGGGTCGGCTCGCGACCAGCTCGATCGACCCGGGCGGTGCGTCCGCCACGGTGGTCGAGGCCACCGTCCGGGATGGCAACACGGCCATGACCACGAGGGGCGCCGGTGGGGACGGGGTGGTGTCGCTTCGCGTCACGACGCTGGACGACTGGGGTCGCCAGCAGAGCGAGGTGGGCTGCGAGTCGGACGGTGGCGTGCTCCCCGCGTGTGTGTCGGGGACGGCCAGCCGGGTCGATCAGGGGTGGGCCGCCGACGGGTCGCTGCGCTTCGCGACGTCCCCCTACGATCCCGATGTCGCGGACCCCGGCACGCTCACCGCGGCGTGGACCTATCGCGACGAGTTCGGGCGGGCGGAGCGAACCTGGACGCCGGCGCCGTCTATGGCGCAGGACTATGTGCTGACCAAGGCCGGGTGGATTCCCGGCGAAAGCTGGTCGACCGACCCCGCCAGCGTCACCTGCGTGACCGAGTTCGATACGCTGGCGACGTCGTCGAGCTGCGCGGGCACCAGCCGCGGTAGCGCTACCCGGGACGCCTGGGGACGTACCGTCAGCACCACCGCGCCGGATGGCGTCGCGACCACGATGGAGTACGACGCCTTCGGACGACTGGCCCGGCGTGAGCTGGATTCGTCAGTGTCGTTCGCGGACGGGGCGATCGCGCCGTACGCGGCCTACACCTGGAGCGACGGTGGGCGGCTGGAAGAGACGAGCGACGCGTCCGGCGTCGAATCACGCTTCACCTACGACGGCGCCGGCCGGCGCACGTCAACCGTGGTGGACGGCCCGACCAGCGCGCCGGTGACGGTGTCGCAGAGCGTGTATGTCGACTCGACCACCGCCGGTGCGGCCATCACGCTCGGCTGGCATCGCGACATCGATGGCAACGTCTCCTACACCTTCGCGGACGCCCTCGGCCGCACGTTCGGCGCGACCGCGCCCGACGGCTCGACGTGGTGGACGCAGTGGGACAGCCGCGGCTTCCCGGCCAGCACCACCGACGTGGATGGGCTGGTCACCACCTTCGGATACGACGGCCTGGGCCGACTCACCGAGGAGTACCGTGACGGCCTCGTGGGCTCCCCGAGTTTTGTCTACGATGCGGTCGGTCAGGCGGTGAGCGTCACCGACCGGGACGGGGTCACCACCGAGTTCGACTACCAGCGCAACGGGCAACTCGCCGCGTCGTACCGGCTGCGCGCCAGCGGCGCGGCCTGGACGGTGTCCGAGTATGCGTACGAAGACGATGGCTTGTTGTCCCGCGCGACCGAGGCCGGCGTGAACACCTGGTACGGTTATGACGCGCTGCGTCGGGTCGCGACCATTGCCGAGGGGGGGAGCACCGCGAGTGCGGCCTTGCGCTGGACGACGCTCGCCTACGATTCGGCCGACCGCGTCATCGGCAGCGAGCTCGCTGACGGCACGACCACCGCGACCACCACCATGGAGTACGACGACCTGGGCAACGTCCGGAGTGTCGAGTACCCCAACGGCTTCGACCGCGAATGGACGTACTATCGCTCGGGGCACGTCGCCGCGGCCGAGGACGAGTCCGGCTGGATCAGCCAGTGGGTGTACGACGACTTCGGGCGGACGATCGAGGAGGACCTGCCGCGGCAAGGCGCGCGCATGTGGAACTACACGCACGGCGTCGCGACGCCGGCGGGCCACTACGGCACCCAGGTGGAGCGCGAAGAGCCCGATGGGGGCAGCTTCACGACCCTGGCCGACTTCGTCGGTCGGCCCGTGTGGACCGAGGACGCCTACGGCGAC
Organism: Deltaproteobacteria bacterium; assembly: GCA_947490345.1. Classification (GTDB taxonomy): domain Bacteria; phylum Myxococcota_A; class UBA796; order UBA796; family SXON01; genus SXON01. The sequence goes on along the minus strand of CANLGL010000023.1, from coordinate 1,228 downwards.
CAGCAGACGTGGACCTACGTCGGCAGTCAGATGCGCAGCCTCACCTACGCCGACGCTGGTGGCGCCATGCTTGCGGAGGAAGGGTGGACCTACGACAGCGCCGGCCGCCTCGAGGTACGGTGCGGCCCCATCGACGACGGGAGCTGCACCGGAACGTCGGCGCCCGATCCAGCCGCCGGTGACTACGCCTTCGCGTACACCTACACCGAGGCCGGTCGGCTCCAGAGCCGAGCGGGACCGAACGACCTGACGACGTGGGCCTATGAGGACGGCGTCACCACCTCCGAAGAGGTCGCGGGCGTCTCCGAGACGGTGCTGGCCTACGCGACGGACGTCCCGCGGCTGAGCAGTCGCGCCGTCGGCGCCGGCGCCGACTGGCGGGTCACCGACTACGGCTACGACGACCTTGGCCGCGTGAGCACGGCGGACACCGACGACGGTGTGGAATGGGTGTCGCAGAGCTGGTCCGACCGTGACCTGTACGGTCAGGCGCGCGCGCGTACCCGCGCCATCAACGGGGTGACGGAATCGACCTCGTCGATGACGACCGACGTGATGGGCCGGCTCAACAGCCTCTCACTGACGACGCCCACGCGCACTGGTCAGGCGGTCTACTCGCACACGGCGACCGGTGCGCTCTCGACGATGAAGTCACGGTGGAACACCGGTGCCTGGTCGGGCCTCCAGTACATCCGCGGCGGCGCGGAAGGCAGCTTGTCGGCTGTTGCCGACCTCACCACCGGCACGACGTACGCGTCGGTCAACACGCGGGACGACCTGGGGCGGGCGACTTCGCTTGACCTGTTGGGCGGCACGACCATCGAGCAGGAGTTCGACTTGCTGGGGCGAGTCGACTGGCGGCAGGTGACCCGGCCCATGGGGGACTGGCGGCTGAAGGATTACGCCTACGACCACCGGGGTCGGGTGGAGGGCGTCGTCACCGACGACTCGACGGGCTGGTCCTCGACGGACAGCTTCGTGTACGCGGAGCCCGGCTGGCTCACCCAGGAGAGCCACGTCAAGCCGACCGAGACCACGACCGTGAACTACACCCACGACGACGCGGGCAACCGGCTGTCGCGGGTGGAGACGACAAGTGCCGGCTCGTCCACCCGGGCCTACACCTACGACTACGGCAACCGCCTCGCGAGCGTGGACGGCGCCCCGGTATCCTGGAACGCCTTTGGTGAGACGACGACCGACCACCGCGGCGCGGACGTTGATCGTG
>CANLGL010000022.1 GCA_947490345.1 Deltaproteobacteria bacterium | reverse complement strand
TGCCCCCGTGGGTCGAGGACGAATGAGCATCGATCGCGTCATGCCCGCCGCGGAGCGCTCCGGGGATCACTTGCGGTCACGACCCTCCCGCCCTGCGTCCATCCTACCACTGATACCCGGCGTTCTACGCCGCTCCGGGATCGTCTCCATTACGCAAAACGAAACTCTCCCAGGAAGTGTACACCCCTTCGCGCCACCATTGTCGCCTACTAGCTCCTCCCCAAAAGCTCGAACACCCTCGGCACCTCTGGCTCACCCGCCATGTACTCCTGCTTCTCGATCGTGCCGACGGTAGCGATGCCGCGGACGAGGTGCTTGCCGTTGTCCGGGTAGCCGCACACCTCGTGGGGGTCGTAGGGGCCGATCGACAAGTACTCGAGGTCCACCTCGTACGGATTGGCGATCTGGTGGGCGATCCTGGAGCCCGCGGGGCAACTGATGCAGTCGCCGGGGCCGATGTCGCGCAGTTCGTCGCCGTAGCGGAGCACGCCCCGACCGGCGAGAATGTAGAACACTTCGTCCTCGCGCAGGTGCCAGTGGAAGGGCACCGCCGCACTTCCGGGCGGGACCCGCATCCGGTTCACGCCGAGGGTGCCGCCGTGCGGGCGCATCCCGGGCGTTAGACTGCGGTAGGACCCGCCCCAACGGCCCCTGATTTGGTGGACTTCGGGGATGTCGCGCTCGTTGACGACCAGCGGGGGGAGGGGAGTGGGCATGGGGGGAGCTTATCTCGCCCCCTCTGAACGAATTTGCGTGCCTTCCACGAAAACCGGGGTATACGCCCGGCGCGACGCCACCAACCTTGGTGAACATCGTGCCCACCCGAGTCCGATCGCTCGTCGGCCGGTGGGTTCTGGCACCAGTACGGTGCGCTTTCTGAGCGTGAACCTCGAGAACATCATCATGGGCAATCGCCTCTACGTCGGTAACCTCTCTTTCAATGCCACCAAAGAATCGCTTCAGGCAGCTTTCGCCGCCCACGGGTCGGTGCAGGACGTGCACGTCGTCATGGACCGTGAAACCGGCCAGGCGCGTGGCTTCGGCTTCGTGACCATGGGCTCCCAGGCCGAAGCGACCGCCGCCATCGCGCAGATGAACGGCTTCCAGCTCGATGGGCGCGCGCTCCGCGTCAACGAAGCCGAAGAGCGCACCGGCGGCGGCGGCGGCGGCGGCGGTCGCGGCGGCTTCGGCGGCGGCGGCGGTGGTCGCGGCGGCGGCGGCGGCTTCGGCGGCGGCGGCGGTGGTCGCGGCGGTGGCGGCGGCTACGGTGGCGGCGGCGGTGGTCGCGGCGGCGGCGGCGGCGGCTACGGCGGCGGCGGCGGCGGTGGCGGCGGGGACCGCTGGTAATCACGACGTGAGGTCGCCGGGCTTACCCGGCTGACCCGACGAGGCGCTGAGGTGGCTCCAAACGGAGCCGCCTCGGCGCTTTCCCTTTTTTGGAGGGGACAAATCAACGCGGGCGCAGCCTTTCGCCCTGAACGGGCCCGACGGGGCGTGTTTCTGAACTGACACTTACCCGGTGCGAAGTCCTGGCACCGGTGTCATGGAGGTGACACGAGTGCCTCCTACATTGGCCGGGAACCCGGACCAATGCAATGCGCACGAGCCTCTTCCTCAGTCTTCCTCTGTTCTTCCTCGCCTGCGATGGCGGGACCGACTCCTCGGACACCAGCGGCGACACCGATGACACCGCCGACACCGACACCGATACCGCCGACACCGACACCGGCGACGCGCCCTTCTGCGAGACGCCGACCGCGTGCGTGGACGTGGGTGGCGCCTGTGCCTTGGAGGGCGTGCAGACCGAGGACCTGTGCCTCACCGCCGACAAGGCGTGGCTGCTTCGGGGCGGCGTGACCATCGGCGATGACGTCAACTCCACCACGATCAAGATCGAGCCCGGCACGACGGTCTACGGTGAGTCGGCCCAGGTCTCCTTCCTGGCGATTGCGCGCCACTCGAAGATCATCGCGGAGGGCACCGCCACGGCGCCGATCGTGTTCACCTCTGACCAGCTCGACGGGCAGCGCGGCCGCGGCGATTGGGGCGGACTTGCGATCAACGGCCTGGCCACGATCAACGGTTGCGACGGTTCGGACCCCTGCGAGGCGGAAGCCGAGGGCGGTGTGGGCAAGTACGGGGGGGACAACGACGCCGACAACAGCGGGATCGTCAAGTACGTTCGCCTCGAGTTCGGCGGGGTCGTCATCTCGACCGACAACGAGATCAACGGCTTCGGCCTGGCCGGTGTCGGCTCCGGTACCGTCATCGACTACGTCCAGATCCACGCCCAGAACGACGATTGCATCGAGTTCTGGGGTGGGACGGTCAGCGCCAAGCACGTCGTCTGCAGCCTGCCCGGTGACGACGGCATCGACTGGGACTTCGGCTGGCGTGGCAACATGCAGCACGCGCTGGTAATCCAGGACGCTGCGGCCGGTAATAACGGGATAGAAGCTGATAATCACGAGAGCGCCTTCGCCTCGGAGCCCATCAGCAACCCGACCCTGTCCAACATCACCTTGGTCGGTGAGTCGACGATCGCCGCCAGCAACTACGGCACCATGCTGCGCCGCGGCACCTCCGGGCACTTGACCAACATCGCGATCACTGGCTTCTCGAAGGCCTGCCTGTCCATCCGCGACCAGCAGACCTACGACAACTTCGCGACCACCTCCGCCATCGACCACACGATCATGGCCTGCGCGAAGCCCTACGAGGACTCCGCGGACGAGCTGGAGTCGATGCAGGAAGGAGACGTCTTCGAGGCCGAGCCCACCAACGCGATCGAGGCCGACCTCATGCTCACAGGCGTGGCCGTCGCCGGCCCCGACCTGCGCCCGAAGAGCGGCTCGCCGTTGCTCGGTTCCGGGCAGGCGCCGAGTGGGGCGTGGTGGGACGCCGCCACCTACGTGGGCGCCTTCGACGGCACCACCGACTGGACCGACGGGTGGACTGCGTACCCGGCGAACTAGCGCCATGACCATCCTCATCCTCACCCTCTCGGTCGGGTTCGCGCAGGAGGCTCCGGCCTCTCCGGTCCCGGCCGGCCTGGGGCGCCTCACCGGACTCGTCCTCGATGCTGCCGACGCTCCCGTCGTCGGCGCCGAGGTCCGCGTCATCGGCGGCACCGAGATCTCCGTGAGCGACGCCTCAGGTCGCTACACGCTCGATCTCGCCCCGGGCGACTACGTCATCGACCCCACCGCCGTCGGACTCGATCCCTACGAGTTTCCGGAAGCGCGCGTGGTCGACGGACGCGTCAGCGAGGTGGTGGTGAGGATGGTCGGCCTGGGCAAAGGCAACATCGACGTGGTGACGGTGTACGCGCCGATCACCGTCGGCGCGATCAGCGCCGCCATCGAAGAGCGCAAAACTAGCGCCAGCGTCGCCGAGGTGATGGGCCAGGAGCAGATGGTCAAGTCGGGGGACAGCACCGCTGCCGCCGCCCTGACCCGCGCGACCGGCCTCACCATCGTGGACGGACGCTTCGCCTATGTTCGCGGCATGGGTGACCGGTACTCCGCCACCCTGCTCAACGGCAGCGGCCTGCCCAGCACCGAGCCCGAAAAACGGGTTGTTCCACTTGATCTCTTCCCGACCGCGCTGGTCGAGACGATGTCGGTGCAAAAGAGCTTCTCGCCTGACATGCCCGCCGAGTTCGGCGGCGGGCTCGTGGACGTGCGCACCCGCCGCATGCCGGTCGCGCCTCTTTTCTCCTTGCAACTAAGCGGGACCTGGCGCGGCGGCGTCACCCTTGAAGAGGGGAACATCGGCGCCCAGGGGCCGACGGACTTCTTCGGGTACGGCAACGACTTTCGGGCCCTCCCCGACGGAGTCGCCGAAGCCTCGGAGGCTGGCGTGCTCAAGCCCGCGGGCCGGTTCACCGAGGGTGGGTACACCCACGACCAGCTCTACGAGTTGGGGGAGTCACTCCCGGATCACTGGGCCTTCGACAAGACCCAGGCCATGCCCAATGTCGGACTGAGCCTCGCCGCTGGTCGGCGCTGGTCGCTCGGCAGCCTCGATCTGGGCGGGCTCATCGGCCTGGTCTTCGACAACAGCTGGGACATCGACCGCGGTAGCCGCAGCGTCTACTCTCTTGACGGGGACGAGCTCGTCGCCAAGCGGATCACGAGCTTCGAGGAAACGTCGAACACCGGGCGACTCGGGGGAGGGGTCACGCTGGGCGCAGAGTGGACCGGCGGTCAGTACGTGCAGGCCACGACCATCTACTCGCACTCCGGCCGGGCCGAGGCGTTGACCTGGCTGGCGGACGATCCCACCGGCGACAGCGACACTCAGAACTACCGCACCGGCTGGAGCGAACGGCAGCTCTTCTACCAACAGCTGGGCGCCCACGTGATCGTAGGGCCGATCGTCGCCGACGCCCGCTACGCGTACTCCGCCGCTGAGGGCAACGAGCCTGACCGGCGCGAGTGGACCTACAACATCGTCGACGGGGCGGAGTACCTCGCCACCAGCGGCAGCTGGAATGAGATCCGCTACGGCCAGCTGCTCGACCACGCCCATGACGGTCGCCTCGACCTGACGCTCCCGTTCCTGGCGCTCGGGGGAGAGCAGAAGGTGGCGATCGGCGGACAGCTCATCCAGCGCGATCGTGTCGCCGCCACGCGACGCTTTGAATTCGACTTTTCCGGTGTCGAGGGCTTCGATCTTACGCTGCCTGTTACCGACATCGTGACCCCCGAGACCATCGGCCCCACGTCGGAAGACGACACGAGCTATCTCGATTTTCTCGAGAACACCGCGTCCACCGACGACTACAGCGCCACCCAGGGCGTGATCGCCGGGTACGCGATGGCCGATCTCAAACTTCTCCGCCGCCTCCGGGCGCTCGTTGGTGCACGGGTGGAAAATTCCACCCAAGCGGTCGAGACGGCGGAGCTCTTTGCAAACGAAGAAGCGGCGTCGGTCAGAAGCGAGATATCCACGCTCGATGTGCTGCCGGCCGCGACGTTCACGCTCGGACTCGGCGCCGGCGAGGACGTCGATACCGTCCAGCTGCGCGCCGGCTACGGGCGAACGCTGTCGCGACCGGAGCTGCGGGAGCTCTCCGTGGCCGCCTTCTATGACTACCGGACCGGCCGTCTGCTTTTCGGCAACCCCGACCTGCAGCGCGCGACGATTGAAAACGTCGATCTGCGGGTGGAGTGGTACCCGTCCGACGGCGAGGCGCTCAGCGTCGGCGGGTTCTTCAAGTACCTCGACCATCCGATTGAGTCGGTGGTGGCGGTGTCCGCCGTCAGCGGCAGCGTCGGCACCTTTGCCAACGCAACCAGCGCCGTCGTGGCCGGCGGTGAGGTGGACGTCCGCAAGGAGCTGCGTTTCTTGCCCGGTGCCGCCAAGTTCATCTACGTCGCGGTCAACGGAGCGCTGATCCACTCCGAGGTCGATCTGTCGGAGGCGGATGGCTCTCAGACGTCGGCGAAGCGGCCCTTGCAGGGGCAGTCGCCCTGGGTGGTCAACGCGCAGGTGGGGTGGGATTTCGCCCCGACGGGCACGGGATTCTCGCTGCTGTACAACGTCTTCGGGCCGCGGTTGGTGGAAGTCGGCTCCTCGGGCCTGCCCGATACCTGGGAGCAGCCGGTGCACCGCCTCGACGCCTTGGCTACGCAGAAGCTCGGTCCGGCGTTCAAGCTGCGGGCCAAGGCCACCAATCTGTTGGATTGGCCGTTGCAGACGACCACGGGCGACCAGATCAGCGAAGAGACGCGCGACGGATGGTCGGCGGGGCTGTCGTTGTCATGGGCGCCGCCTCCCTGAGCGGGCCGAACCCGCTACCCCTCTTTCTCGATGGCGATCACCGTCACCCGCCCCTTCAGATCGCCGAGGCGGCCGAAGGTCCACCCGGTGCCGTCCTTGACGCGCTCGACCAACGGGTAGCTCTCTTCGTGCTCGGGATCGGTGCGCTGGGCATCCGGCTTGTCGAGCGTTTCCAGGTCGGGCACGCGGACGACGTACTCGCCGTTCTTGTTCCGGAAGCAGGACCCCTTCATCACGCGAATGCAACGCCAGGGGTGCTCCTCCCAGTCGTCGCCGTCGCTGGTCTTGAGGATCAATCGGGTGCCGAGGGGCGCGATGAACGCGAGGGATTTGAGCTCGGCGGTCGGGATCTGAGCTCCCTGGCGACCGCTGACGACGTGAATGTCCACGACCCGGCGTTCACCGGACAGGTTGATGCCCGCGTAGCACACGAGATCGGCGCGTAGCTTCGGCGCGATTTCCCACTTCATGGTCCGACCAGGGTTCCTTCGCCTCGTAGCACGAACTCCACCGGGCCCACGTCGAGACCGCACACCCGCAACCAGACGCGCTGCGGGCCGGGGCGGATCGGCCGCGTCGTGACTGGCAAGAGCGACAGCCGGTGCTGAAAGGCCCACGTCTGCTCGTTCGTCAGCGTGCGCTCCCCGCCAGTGAAGGCCTTGCCGGCCCACCCGCCACGTGCCGCCGGCCACTGCCAGACCACGTCCACCCGCACCTTGCCCTCCCCACGAAGCTCGGCCGATACCACCGCCGCCTCTCCGATTCGCGCGAGCGCCGGAGTGACCATCAGTCGCGACACCTCGACCGGCGCCTGCGTGGTCCCGAAGAGCGCGAGCGCCCCCGGATGCCCTTTCTTCAGCAGGCTGCGAAGCGCATGTCGCACCAGCCGCTGACGGCTGGGCTTGGCGTCCAGCCACCGGGTCGCGACCATCACCGCACGCGCGGGGTGGTCCTTCGCGACGTCACCGAGGTGATTGGCGACCGAGCGGCGGACATAGGCCGAGGGGTCGTCGACCAGGTGCTCCAAGAGCGCCAGCCCCGGCGTCGGGTCGCGGACCGCGTCTTTGAGCTGCATTCCCCAAGGCAGCCTCGGCCTGCTTCCCTCTGATACCAGCCGTCGCACGTGTTCATCGGGATCGGCGCACCAACGGGTCAGGGCCTCGTAGGCGTGCTTCGGGTGCCGCGCAATGAGCGGTCGGATGGCGAACTCGGCGGAAAACCGGGAGGTCATCTCGCGCAGGGCGGGGAGGCTCACCTCCGGCGCGTCGGCACCATGCACCTCAACGACCTGCAGCATGGGCCACAACCAGGCGTGCCCGAGCAGGGCGGGATCGCGCGGCGGGAGCGCGGCCACCAGCACCCCTACCGCAGCCTCCCAGGAGGCGGGCAGCCACGGCTGCAAGCATGCCGCTACCTGGACGACCCTTGCTTTGAGCTCGAGCGCATCGAGGCCACGGAGGGCCTCCGCCTCGAAGGCGTCGACGTCCAACGGCACGACCGCGGCCACCGCCTCGCCCAGCCGGCGGATGCTCGCCGCGCTCACCAGATTCTTGAACGGCTCCGCCATCAGAAGTTGACGAGACTGGGGTCGTCGCGCGTGACGGTCAGCGGGATTCTCACCCGATCCTCGGGTGTGCCATACAGCGCCACGTAGGCCATGTACCACCCGGTGACCTTCTTGACGTAGTCGCGAGTCTCGGTGTACGGCATCTGCTCGACGAAGTCGTCGAGGCGGATCTTGTCGCCCCACGGGCGCAACCATGCCGAGACGTTGTGGGGGCCGCCGTTGTAGCTCGCGACCGCCAGGGGCCAGGCCCCGCCGAAGCGGTCCATCAGCACGTGCAGGTACCACATGCCATAGCGCACGTTGGTGGAGGGGGATTCGAGGATGTCAGGACTGTAGGTGCGGTCGCCGATTCGGGCGGCGATCCGGGCGCCCGTCCGCGGCATCACCTGCATCAGCCCGATGGCGCCCGTGGCTGAAAGCGCCCATTGCCGGTACACACTCTCCTGGCGCATCAGCCCCAGGGCCATCAGCGGGTCAACGTCGTAGTGCTGGCCGTGCCGCCAGAGCGCATCCGCCTCGGCCGAGGGGTAAGAAAGCCGCCACGCGGCCACCTTGGCTTCGGGGGTGTTCGCCCCTTTGTGGAGGCCCCAGGAAAAGCGAGCGACGTGGTAGTTGTCCCGGACCAACAAGAAGACCTGCCGCCACTCGGTCACGGTCAGCGTCACCTCGGGATGGGCCGTACCCCCGACCGCAGGGTCGATCGCGTCGTACATTCGCGCCACCAACGGGGCGGCAAGCTCAAACGCGCCCCCCCGCGCGAGGTCGGCAGCCGCCTGGGCATGGGGGAACAGCTCCGGAAACTCGGTCTGCAGCCGCTCAAGGAGCCGCGCACCCTCCGCGACATCGACGATGCCTGATCCGTAGCTATCCGGGCGGCGATCCCAGTCGCGACCGCTTGGGGCTCCAGGCGCGGTTGTCGGCGCGGAGGGGAGCCGCGTTCCGGCGCTTGCGCCGGCACCGAAACCGGTGCCGGCCCAGGTGAGCGCGGCCCAGTTCACTGGGGTCGGGCTTCTGGGTGCCATCGATGCTGGCGTCGCGATGGCCGCCCCGGCGGTGGCAGGGGCCCGCAAGGCCGGGAGCGAGGCCGCCGGGGGTCCCGGCCAGGTGCCGTCGCGGGCCACTTCCAGCGGCTCGGGCGCGACCTCGTTCTGCAACAGCGCCGCGTACCAGCTCCACGGATCGGCCTTGATGATCGCCTCAGCTTGCGCCGCTGCCTCTTCGAGCCGGCCCATGCGCTGCAGGGTCCGGGCGCGGTAGTACCGGGCGGCCTCGGCCGTCCACTCGTCGCCGCCGACGAGCTTGTCGAGCCGTATCAGCGCGTCGGCATCGTCCCCAGCCCGGTAGGCCGCGAATGCCGCCAACCAGCGTGCCTCACGCCCAAACGCGCCCCCACCCTTGCCGAGCGCAGTCCAGGTGTCCCGCGCCCCGAGGTAGTTGCCCGACAACAGCTGCGCCCGCGCCAGCTCCTCCTTGCTTTTGAAGCGGCCGCCGTGCGCCGTCGCCCCGTCCACAAGTTGTTTCTCGGCGCTCACCCAGTCGCCGCCCCGCGCCAAGGCGCGAAAGCGCTGCCACGCGAGGTCCGCAGTGGGCTTCTGCGCGTAGCGCACCGCCAGCAGCTCGGCGACCTTCAGGTACTGGCTGGTGCCCCAACGAAATTGGTCGGCGTGATCCTCGATCCATGCGGCAATGGTCGGGTCGTCCGCGGCGCGGAGCTCGAGGGCCTGGAATCGCTCCCAGGCGTCGCCCTCGTAGCCGCAGCGCTTGCGCTCGGCGGCGATGCGGCAGGCGGTCACGCCGTCATCGGCCAGCGCCGTCGCGAACCCGGCCGTGGCCAGCTCGTCCAGCCGGCGCTGCGCGGTGTCGCCCGTGGAGTGGTACTGATGGTCCAAAACCAGGCGCTGCAACATGGGAATCGCGGCTTTCTGGTCGGTGGTGCTCACCGCGAGGGCGATGCCCAGCCGCAAGGGCTCCTCGCGCGGGGAGTCCGGATGGGCCTCGAGGTAGGCCGAGTACGCGCCGATGGCTGGACCCTTGAGCCCCGCGGCGACGTAGGCGTCGCCCATCAGCACCAGGCATTCATCGGCATGCGGACCCGTTGGCCAGTTCTTTCGATACGCTGCGCACTCGCTCGCGGCGACGCTGTGGCGTCCGCGCTGGTGGTCGGCCAGGGCCTCGAACCACGCGCCCCACGGAGCGACGGGGCCGCCACCTGAGCGCACTTTGGAAAAGAGCGCGCTCGCCGCGTTGGGCTCACCGAGGTCCAGGTACACCACGCCGAGGGCCACCTGGGCGCCTGCACGCGTGCCGCTGCTCCCCGACTTCCCAGCGAGGAACTTTTCGTAGTGCCAGGCCGATCGGCGGAGGTCGCCCTGCATCCGGGCCTCGATGGCGGCTGCGAGCGCGTCTGGGGCGACTGCCGCGGCGCGTCCCGGCGGGCTGCTCGGTGCACGTGGCAGGACTGTTCCCGGCGCCTCGGCGGCGAAGCACAAGCCGGTGAGAAGGCGAATGGTGACCAGTCCGAGCGCCAAGACCCCGATCTCGCGCGCCGCGCTCACCGTGTCACCCGGCGATCTCCGCCTCCGACACTCCGGTGCGGACCTCGCCCGAGTCGAGCAGGATGGCGTAGCGAGGCGCCCCCTCGGCCGACACCGCTTGGACGTACCCGCGGCCGCCGGCCTTGAGTTCGACCGGATTGCCCAAGTGAAAACGCCCGCCCGGCGGGGGTTGTGGCAAAGCGACCGGCTCGTCGTGCTGGATCCACTCGGCGTAGCCTCCTTGCAAGAAACGAGCGACGCCCCAACCCTGTTCCCGCAGCCAGGTCGCCATCGCCTCGGCGTCATCGCCCCCGATCTGGTCGTAGACCGTGATGCGGATGTCCTTGGCCGGCAACCGGTCGAGTTGGGTGCGTAGCTGCTGGCCAGGAACGAGGATGGCCTGCGGGATCAGCCCGGCCACCACCTCACGGGGGTGGCGCAAGTCGATGAGTATGCCGGGTACGCCGCTTATCACCTGCGAGACCAACCAAGTCCGGCCGATCCGCTCGCGGTGCTTGGGGCCGGGAGTGTCGCCCGACCCATCGACCACCCGCGGAATCAGGTTGGGATCAAAGGTCTGCGGGCCATCTCGTTTGGTGTTGCCGTCGTTCGGGGCGAGCTCTTCCGCATCCCATTCCATGCCGAAGAACTTGATCGCCGCCTTCTTTGCCACGCCCTTGAGTCGATCGCGAATCACAACCACGCCTCCTGGATGCGCTCGGTGTGCTTGCCCAGGGCGATACGCGCCTCGTCCGGGAGCTCCTGGAAATTCACCGCGATGCGGTGAGTGGCGTCGATGGACTCGTCTCGCTCGTCGATGGGAATCTTGGACACGCGAATCACCCAGGCGACGCCGCGCCAGGTGTGGTCGTCGCCGGGAATCTTCACCAGGATGCCGAGCAGGTCTTCTTCCTGACAGGTGAGCACGTCGTCAAACGCGAGGCCGGTGACGGAGAAGTTCATGAACGGGTCGGGCTCGTGCTCTGGGCCCACCGGCGGTCCGCCGCGCATCCAGTCCTCGGCGGCCGCGGCTGCCGTTGCCCGTGGCAACTGGTGGTAGCGCAGGGTGATGCCGCCGTGCATCCGTGGGTATTCCCGCTTGTCGGAGGTGGGCACCCGCACGACCTGCACCAGCAGGCGGCCGTCGCGCTGTCCGAGCACGGCGACGATGGCGCGGCTCACCCCCGGTTCACCGGCGAAATCCACGATGAGCTGCACGTTGGGGGGCAGCTCGGTGCCCTGGGGCACCTCGATCGACAGCTCGTCGCCGGTCTGGGTGACGCAGCGCCCCTTGACGAGGACGGGAGGCACCGACGCCGCGTGGACGATCGAGACCTGGGCGGGAAGCTTCAGGTTGGGCAGCATTCCCAAAGGGTAATCCGCCTACGGCTTGGGCGCCTGTGCAAGCGCCGGACGCCGCAGGATGCTCAAGGTACGCGTGGTGGTGACGCCGTCGCTGTCGCGGGCCGTGATCACGATGAGATTGTTTCCCTCGTCGAGCTCTGCCGTGGCGGAGAACGGGACGGTTGGGGCTGGGTGGGTAGCGTCACCACCACCAGCGTACGCCAGCTTCTGCTGGGCGTGGTAGACGATCACGTTGCGGACACTAATGTCATCGCTTGCGACGCCGGAAACCGTGGACTGTCCGTCGTTGGCGTCGAGGCTCGGCGCCCGGGTGATCTCGATGCGCGGAGGCTGGCGATGCGCTGGGGCGACCGGCTTACCGAGGGTCATCGCGATCTTCTCGGTCGCGACGAAGCCCTCGTAGTACCCACCGCGGGTGATGGCGGCGTAGTCGTAGCGCTCATTGTCGCGCACGGTCAGCTCGAAGCTGAGCGCGGCGTCCGGCGGCTCGGCGGCGATGCGAAAGCTCAGGGTTCCTTCGACCGACTGACCCGGCGCCAGCCCCTTGTGCACCAGTCGCGCCTCCTTCAGCTCCACCGACTTACCCATCTCTCCGGTTTTACGAAGATTGAAGGTGCCCTCACCCCCTTTTCCCAGGCCGACGTTCGTCACCTTGAGCTGCAGGCTCACGGTCTCGCCCACCTCGGGCAGTCCGTTGCCGTTGCCCCCGGCCTTGTCGGAGAGCACCCAATCCCAGGCGTAGGCCGGAAGCTCCTGTCCGGCGGTGTGGACATCGACCGTCTTTTCCGCGAGGGTGGCGCCGGTCATGTCGGTGAGGTGCAGGCGCACCGGCGCTACCTCGGTGGGGTAGCCGCCAGGAACTTTGATCCGTGCGGTGTAGCTACGAACTTCACCCGGGCGAACCTTCCCGAAGTAGAACTCAGTGCCGTCAACGATGTCATTTCCCTTGGGGCTCTCCGCCCGGATGAGCGTCTGGCAGATGGGCGTGGCGCCCCGATTGGTGACGGTGGCGCGCACATCCGTCAACTCACCCGGAACGAGGGTGCTTCCCCAGCGGTCGGTGCCGGTGACGGCGAACTCAAGCGCCACGTCTGCCGCTACCGGGGGGGCGGCGTTGCACGCGGACCAGTCGATCTTCTGGGCAGCAAACGCCTCAGCGATCGCGGCCTGCTGCGCGCGCTGTCGCGCCGCCATCACGGTTTCGGCGCCGCGCAGCACGTCGGCCCGGCGGGACCCCTGCGTGGCGAGCAGTACATCCCGCGCCAGCTGAACTTCGAAGTCCTTTTTCACGTCCTTGCGGTCAGACTTCACCGAATCGTCGGGCAGGACCCCGAGGTACCGCAGGCTGTAGACCGGGGGGGTCTCCAGGTTGACCGCGTTGGTGAAGTGACCGTTGAGATCGGCCTCGCGGGTGAGGTGTTCGCGCGCGAACATCGAGATGAACGGCCCGCTCATGGCGTCGTACCCCTCGATCTTCCGGGGTGGCGCCACGTAGGCGCGCTTGAGCTCGATGTCCGGCGGGATGCCGATCTCTTGGATGGAGTGGTCGCCAGGGGTCAGGTACCGGCGGACGGTGAGCTTGAGCTGCGCGTCGCCGGGGAATTTGTTGATCTCCTGGACCGAACCCTTGCCGAAGCTGCGTTCACCGAGGATCGCGGCGCGCTCCTGGTTCTTCAGCGCGCCAGCGACGATCTCCGCGGCGGACGCCGAGTTGCCGCTCATCACGACGATGATCGGGTACTTCGGCTCGGTGCCCGAATCCTGCGCCGCGCGCTCCTCCCGGTCCGACCCGTTGGGGCCTACTGTCGCGACGACCACGCCCTGCGAGAGAAACTTGTCGCCGACCTTGATCGCCTGCTCGAGGTACCCGCCGGGGTTGTCACGCATATCGAGCACCAGCCCCTTGAGCCCCCCGCCGGGGCTGGCCTTGCGGGCCAGGGCGCTGAGCTCGGCGTCGAGTTGGGTGTCGACGAGGGCATGGAACTGGGGAATCTCCACGTAGGCGATGTTTCCGTCGAGGAGCTCGCCCCACACGGCCGCCTGACGGATCTCGGCGCGGATCATCTTGACGTCACGCGGGATGTCCATGCCTTGGCGGGTGACCGAGACGGTGATGGGCGTGCCCGCGGGGCCGCGCATCTTGGCGACCGCATCGTCGATGTCCATGTTGAAGGTGCCTTCACCCTCGATCTTCACGATCTTGTCCTGGGGCTTGAGCCCCGCCCGAGCCGCCGGGGTACCCGCCATCGGGTACTCGATTGTCAGCTCGCCGTTCTGCATGCTGATGCTGATGCCGAGGCCGCCGAAGCTGCCATCGTTGTCCTCCTGCATCTTTCGAGCGGCGACGGGTGGCATCAGCATGGTGTGTGGGTCGAGCGTCGAGAGCATCCCGTTGATGAGCTCGTACTCGATCTCCGGAAACTCGTACTCGCCGGCGGGGAGTTGCGTCTGGAGGATTTGGGCGACCCGTTGCGCCTCGCTGACCACGTCCTCCGGCGTGTCCAGAGGACGGACCTGCAACATCGTCGTGTAGCGGTCGACCATGACGTGGAGTCGTTCGCCGTCGAGCCGTAGCACCACTTCGGGGCAGAGCCGTTCTACCGCCTCGAGCCCAGCCCGGAACATTGCGGGGTAGTCGATGCGATCGGGATCGACGTAGCGCTCCGAGACCTCGCCGAGCGACTGGCGCAAGATGGCCAGCTGCGCCAACTCGTACCGGCGGAGCGAGACGTCGGGGAATCGATCGACATAGTCGCCTACCATCTCGGTCGGGAGGATCGTCGAGGCGACGAAGGTGCTGGCTCGGGCGGCGACGTGGTAGCCGCCGAGGGCGATGATCCCGAGGCCGCTGAGAGTCAGGAGAATCCGGAAATTGCGCATGCTGGTTTGTCGGAAGTTAGGCGCCAGCGCTGCCATGCGCAAGCCAGAGAAGATAGGCGGGGACGAATCCTGACGGATGGCACTCAGCGTCACCTGCCCGCACTGTGCATCGAAGACCCGGTTGGGGGAGCCGTACCCGCTCCCTGGCACGGAACGGCAATGTGCGTGCGGTCGTCCCCTCCTCGTCAGCTATCCCGTCGGAATGATGGAGCTTCTGCGCGGTCGGGGGGCTCGCTTCGCCGACGATTCACTCCCCACGACCGCACGTACGCCCGGTCCGCTCACGGCACCGCCGCCCGTGCTCGCCGAGCCAACGCCGGTCGCCCCTGCCCGCGTCGCGCCGCCGCGAACCGTGCCCGCTCCCGACGTCATGGAGATGCCGGGAAACTCGGCGACGGGGCTCGGCCGACCCATTCCCGCCGCCGCGGTCGACGGAGATGGCGACGAACTGACCCAGATGGGCACGCCGTTGCCGCCGCCGCGGCCACGCCCGGTGCGGCCGATCCTCGCTCCCCCGGGGGGAGGGGGTCCCCCGCTTCCGCCCGCCTCGGGCAGGTCTGCTCCGGGCAAGAAGGCGCCGGCGCCGAAAGCAAAGCCGCGGAGCCGACTGCGGCGGTGGCTGTCGGCGGGGTTCGCGGGCAGTGCCACCTTCGGTCTGGTGGTCGCCGTCGGCTGTGCGATCGGGATCTTCGGGGCTGGCTGGTATTACTCGCGAGAGCTGCCGAGCGTGGAGACCCTCGGCGCGTACCGCCCCCCGACGGTGACCGTGGTCTACGACCAGCACGGCGAGCTGATGGGGGAGATCTACGAGAAGCGCCGCTACGTCGTCGAGTTGGACGCCATGCCACAGGTTTTGCTCGACGCCTTCATCTCAGCGGAGGATGCCTCCTTCTATGAGCACGGCGGCATCGACTACATGGGCATCGTGCGCGCGGTCGGGCGCAACGCGCTGGCGGGGAAAAAGGCGCAAGGCGCATCGACCATCACCCAGCAGGTGGCTCGCGCCTTCTTGCTCACCAACGAAAAGACCTTCACCCGCAAGATCAAGGAGGTCCTGCTGGCGTGGCGGGTTGAGGAGGCCTTCGACAAGAAGCACATCCTCTACCTGTATTTGAACCAGATCTATCTGGGTTCTGGCGCCTACGGCGTGGAGGCCGCGGCACGGGTGTATTTTGGCAAGCACGTCGCGGACCTCACGTTGGCCGAGGCGGCGATGATCGCCGGGTTGCCCCAACGTCCCAGCGACTACAGCCCCCACCGCCACCTCGAAAAAGCCAAGGCGCGCCAGCGGTATGTGCTCGACCAGATGACCGACAACGGAGTCATCACCAAGGAAGAAGGCGACAAGGCCCACGAAGCCGAGCTGCTCATCGTGGCGAGGAAGAACGAGTTCCTCGTCAAGGCGCCGTGGTTTACCGAGCACATCCGCCGTTACCTCGTCGAGAAGTACGGGCAGGATCGGGTCTACAACGATGGGCTCGTCGTCCACAGCACCTGCGATCTCGCGCTCCAGCAAGAGGCCCAGCGGGCAATCACCGGCGGCGTCGGCGACGCGGAGGAGAAGATTGGGGGGTGGCGCGGGGCAACGGAGCACCTCGAACCCGCCGCCATGGAGGAGCGCCGAAAGGTCCTCGCCACCAAGCTCAGCGCCGTTGTCGAAGGCGAGTTCTACACCGGCGTCGTCACCGAGGTCCAGAAGAAGCACGCGCTCGTCGACCTCGGCGGGGTCACGGGGATCATGCCCTTGTCCTGGACCAACTGGGCCTACCCGGTGACGCCGGAGGAGCCGCGTAAGGGTCGGAAGATCGACGATATGGCGCGCGCGCTCAGCGTAGGCGACGTGGTGACCATCGAGGTGGAGGCGCAGGACTTCCGCAAGAGCGAGGCGCTGGCCAAGTACGCCGAAGCAGGCGCGGGACCCTTCGCCGCCGTCAGCCTGTTCCAGAAGCCGGAGATCCAAGGCGCCCTGTGGAGCTATCGGCTCGATGACGGCGCGGTCATCGCCATGGTGGGCGGTGTCGACTTCCAGGACACTCAGTTCAATCGGGCCACCCAGGCGCAGCGGCAGGTCGGCAGCACGTTCAAGCCCATCGTGTACGCCGCGGCCATCGAGTCCAAGAAGTTCACGACGGCGACCATCGTGCAGGACGCGCCGTTGGTCTACAACACCCTCCGCAACCAGTTGTGGAAGCCTGCCAACTACGGCGAGGACTACCTCGGGGACATCACCCTCCGCAAAGCGCTGGCGCTGTCCCGAAACGTCGTCACCGTGCGTGTCCTGGACGTGATCGGCCTCGACCCGGTCGTGGCGCTGTCGCGACGACTTGGCATCGAGAGCCACATGGATGTCGACCTCTCCATGGGTCTCGGCTCGGCTTCGCTCACCATCCCCGAGCTCGGTCGGGCCTACAGCGCCTTCGCGACGGTGGGCCACCGCGTCGAGCCGCACTACGTCGACAAGGTCACCGATCGGGACGGTGTCGTGCTGGAGCAGTTCGTGGCGCCGGCCGAGTGGGAGCAGGTGTTGGATCCGTCGGTGGCCCAGATCATGAACTGGATGCTCATCGAGGTGGCCAGCAACGGGACGGCGGCCAAGGCCCAGAAACTAGGCTTGCGGGTTGCGGGGAAGACAGGAACAACCAATGAAAATCGCGATGCCTGGTTCGCAGGCTACACGCCCACGGTGCTGACGGTGGTCTGGGTCGGCTACGACACCCCTCGCACGCTGGGCGCCCAGGCCACAGGCGGGCACACCGCCCTCCCGATCTGGATGCAGTATATGGCCCGAGCCGTGCCCAAAGAGACAGACCGCGAGTGGAAGGGGGGCGGCAACGTGGCGTTCGTCGGGATCGACGAGGCCTCGGGGCGCCCGATGTCCGGCGGAAGGGCGATGCCGTTCTTGCCGGGCACGGTTCCCGGTGGCCAGGCCGCGGCGGCTGGCCAGAAGACGACGGAAGACCTGTTGACGACGGAGTGGTGATGGTATTTCTGCTGATTCTCGCGTGCAGCACCTCGTCGGAGCTGGTTTCCTTGCACTGCGAGCTGCCCGCACCGCTTTTGACCCCTGGCGCTGGGGCTCCCGGCACTGAGGTGGTCGCAATCATCGGCCCGATGACCGAGCTCTGGGACACCTCCGTGCGCGTGGGCTCGACGGCCGCTCACGTCAACGCCGTCACCCGTGCGACGTGCGACGAGTGCGACAGTTGCCGCGCCTCGGCCGAGTGCACCTCCTGCGACGCGTGCACGGACTGCACCGTCGACTGCCTGGCCTGCATCGAGACGGTGACGTTCGTGGTGCCCGATGTCGCGGTCGGCGCCGCTGCGGTCACGATCTCCAACATCCACGGGACATCGGCGCGGGTGGACTTCGGGGTGAGTGAGGCCGATACTGCGGGCGATACGGGCGACACGGGCGATACCGCGGGCTGACGGCTAAAAGCTAGGAGCTATATTGAAACAGCGCCGACCCTCGCGGGCCGACGCTGTTGCGGTTGCCAGGGCAACCTTCGCCGAGGCGACTACTTGGAGACGCGCTCGCGGAGGGTCTTGCCGGGCTTGAAGAAGGCGTAGGTGCGGGCACCGATGCTGATCTTCTTGCCGTTGGCGGGGTTGGTGCCGGTGCGGGCCGGGCGCTTCTTGCTGCCGAAGGTGCCGAAGCCGGGGATGGTGACCTTGTGGCCGGCGTCAAGCTCGACCGCGATGATGCCCTTGCCGGAGTCGGCGGTGAAGAGAGCGTTGAGGACGTCGCCGGCCTTGGCCTGGGACAGGCCGGTGGACTTGGCGAGCTTGGCGATCAGTTCTTTCTTGTTCACGGGAGACTCCGGGGATGGATTGCAGGGATGTCATGGGCGAGCAGACAGCTCGCTTCGACCCGCCATCAGTAGCAAAATCTGCTGATAAGGGCAAGCGATTGAACCCCCCGATCAGGAGCCTGTGGACGAGCAGATTGGGGGCATGGAGTGTGGAAGTCGAGATGAAAAATCCGCAACAATCAATAAAAACAGATACATAGAAATCAAGATTCCACAAAAGCTCGCTGCGATCGGCTTCGCAGGGGCACAACTCTTGACGGCGGCAGGCGAGCGCCGACGGCACACGATTGTGAAATGTGTACGACTGCTTACAGATTCGTCCTCGATGCCGCCCTTCCCCTGTTTCTCGATCGCCCGTTGCCGAGGGCCCGCCGCAATAGTAGGAAGGGCGCCCCTCTTCCCCCCGGAGCACCCCCCCAAATGCTCTCTGCTCTCGCACTTCTCGCTTCTCCCGCCCTTGCCGGCGGCGTCGGCCTCATCGGCCGCGGTGGCTTCCACGGTGATCGCGTCTACTACTACGCCGAAAACTCGATTGGCGAAGCGCAGCAGCAGGACCCGATCGACCAGATGAACCTGGACACGGGCGGCGGGTTGGAGCTGGTCCTGGGCGACAAGGACTACAAGATCAACGCGTTTTTGCGCGTGTACTACATGGGTGACGCGCCGGTGCAGCCTCCCCCTGATGCCGAAAAGTACACGTTCAACCTGCGTACAGAGGATTGGCGGAGTCTGGGCGTCGTGGACGCGGGCATCCAGTTTGGCGTCTTGGGCGATGCCCAGGCCTTCCAGATGTGCATCCTGGGCATCCTGGGCTCGGCGATCATGACGTCCGACCAGACCGAGTTCTTCAGGGCGAACGCCGGCGTGGGCTTCACCTACACCTTCGCGCGGCGCATGCAGGCTCATGCCGAGGCGGTCGGCGGCATTCGCTACCGCAAGCGCCTTTTCCCGTCGGCCGAGATGACCGCCGGGATTCGGTACCTCTTCGACTGAGTGGTGGTGCTCCTTCTCCTCTGGGCCTGTGTCCCCGTTGACAGCGGGGCCCGTTGGGGGGAGGCCCTCGCCCCGTCCGGGCCGTGCCACGAGTTCAATTTCGCCGACGGCGTGGACGGGACGGACAACACCGAGCTCCACGCGGCCTTCGCGTGCCTGAATCGGCAGGGGACCGTCCAGCCTCTCGCCCGGCTCGACGCGGCGCTCGACCTTCCCACGCGCTCGGGGACGGTCGGGGGCTCTGCGGTCGCCGGGCTTTCGGCGTTGGCGGCTCACGATGGCCTGTCCTTGGCCGGGCTCTTGCGGACGGCGGTCTTCGTGGTCGAGGATCCGACCGCAGCGCTTGAAACAGCTCGCTTTTTCCTCGAGGTCGCCTACGCGGTGGCGGTACCGGAGCTGGGGCTGGGCGTGTCCGTGAACAGCACGGCGTCGTTGTCGTCCGGGGTATTGTGGCCGGCGCTTGAGACCGGCTCAGCGCTCGCGGCGGCGACGCTCGATGCCGACCTGGACCCGCTGGCGCCGGTGGCGACGGCGCTGCGCTCGTCGGACGCCCCGCGTTGGGCATGGACGCTGGCGCTGTTGTCCGAGGCCTCCGACCCCGGGCTGAGCGCGCTCGCGGCGGAGTGGCCGGCAATTGTGGCCACCATCATCGACCAGACGGCTGACAGCACCAACGACCGCGATCCTGGGGCCACGGGGAACTCACTCCGCGACGGAGTCGTCACGCTGACCGGAGGAGACGCCCTGGTCGATCTGGTCGCCGCCGCGTCGCCGATCCTGTCGGATGACCACACCCGGGACGCCCTGGCGCGGTGGGTGGAGGACGAGGAAGACGCCGGCCGCTGGGAGCGGCTGGATGGGGGACTCGCCTACCTCGCCGGGGTGGACCGGCAGGGGGGGCACCTCGACAACGGCGAAGACAGCGCCCTCGTCGGCCTGGTGCGCCTGTTGCACGACACCAACCAGCCGGTGGAGTGCTCGGTCGATCTGCTGGTGACCGATCTTCATGTGGACCTCGGCAACCTCGCGGTCGTGATCCTGGAGGCGTTGGCCAAGATCGACCCCGACACCGCGTCGGGTAGCGTCGACGTGCTCGGTGACGCCCTCGGTTACCCGCTCACCACCGCGATCCTCGACCTCGTCGCCGATTCAGGCGCTTGTCCGGTGCTCGATGCGGAGCTGGTCGAGGACCTGGCTTCGCTCGATCGATTGAGCGACCCCTCCGCAGAGGCGCTCCTGCGCGCCCTCCTCGGCCTGCTGGCCGCGACGGACGAGCACATTCCCGCAGTGGCCGACACCGCCACCGCTCTCCATGACCACGATCTTGTCGATCCGATCGAGGAGCTGCTGTACGACGTCGGGAGCACCTCGGCGAGTCGGTCGCTGCTCGCGGCGATTCCGGGGTTGCTCGACCCGGATCTGCGTCAAGCCACCGAAGCGTTTCCCGCGGGCGTCCGTCCCGTCGACATCGACGCGCTGTGCGACGTGCTGCTGGTGTTCGCGGACGCGGACACCTGGGCGCGCCTCCAGCCGCTGGTCGGGACGATGATGGAGCGGGACAGCACGTGGGAGGCGGTCGCCAATTCCGAGCGACTGCTCAACCGTGCGGATACCGCTACGAGTCAGCTTCTGACGCGCTTGCGGGATCTCGTCGACGCGGATCCGGAGCTGCTTGTGCTTACGACGACCGCGGGCGTGCTTGAGGACGCGGCGGTGGTGCGCCCCCTGGCCGAAGTCCTCGAGAACGAGGGTGTGCGCAGCGCCCTGACGGCGACAGAACTCACCAATCCGGGACCCGTTCCGTGGCTCGCGCAGCTTTATGTGGGGGGCACCTTGCCCATCCTCTTCGACACGCTGGCCCTGTTTGCACCCCTACTTGGAGGCGATGATGCCTGATTGCACCTGGCAGACTCCCCTGCATTCGATCACGGGCACCCCCCATGCGTGGGGGGAAAATCTGCGCCTGCACGGCGAGCCCTGGCCGCTCACGCTTCTGGCCCGCCTCGGCCACCCGGACGCGCACCAGCCCGAGGTCGGTCGCATTGCCACCCGCCTGTTCGACTACCTGTTCACCAAGGTCGCCAGCGGTGAGTTGCCGACGATCATCTCGCGTGTGCCCACCCGCATGACCGCGAAGCATCCGGATCAGGCGTACGAGGGTGTCGTGATCGCGCCGAGGCAGCAGGTCGTTGTGGTGGATGTCGCCCGGGCCGGCATCCTCCCATCGCAGATCTTCTACGATCGCTTCAACGAGCTTTTGGAGCCCTCCGGTGTGCGTCAGGACCACATGTTCGTGAGTCGGGTGACCGATGCGGCGGGAGCGGTCACCGGCAGCGCCGTCAGCGGGGCGAAGATCGGCGGCAGCATCGAGGGGGCGGTGCTCGTCATCCCCGACCCGATGGGAGCGACCGGAGGATCCCTCTGCGAAGTGCTCGATCACTACCTGCGCGCGGGGTACGGGCGGCCCTCCCGTGTCGTGTTCGTGCACCTGATCGTCACCCCCGAGTACCTTGCCAACGTCCATGCGCGGCACCCGGAAGTGCGCGTCCACGCCGTGCGCCTGGACCGCGGACACTCCAGCGCAGCCGCACTCGCGTCGCCCTCCGGGGTGCTCCGGGCCGAAGAGAGCGGCCTGGACGACCATCAGTACATCGTTCCCGGCGCCGGCGGCCTGGGTGAAGTCCTCAACAACTCCTGGGTGTGACATGTCAGCCAACCTCAAGGTCCTCTTCCCCGCCGAACAGATCGCCTCTCGCGTCGCTGAGCTTGGGATACAGCTCCGGGCCGACCATCCCGGGGAGACCATCACGCTCATCGCCGTGCTCAAGGGCAGCGTGCTTTTCCTTGCCGACCTCGCGCGGGCCGTTCCTGGTGATGTGCGACTGGAGTTTTTGGGGGTCGCCAGCTACCACGGGGGCACCTCGTCGAGCGGCGCGGTGCAGATCACCCAGGACCTCCGCGCCTCGATCGAGGGACAGGCCTGCGTCATCGTCGAGGACATCGTCGATACCGGGCTGACGATGGACTACCTCTTGCGTACCCTTGCGGTGCGTGGACCACGCTCGCTGAAGGTCGCGTGCCTCCTCGACAAGCCAGGAAACCGCGAGACTGACGTACAGGTCGACTACGTGGGCTTCACCATCCCCGACGAGTTCGTCGTCGGCTACGGGCTCGATCTGGGTGAGCTGTACCGCAACCTGCCGTTTGTCGCGGTTTACCAGCCCTGAGGAGCGCCGATGACCCCAATCTCCACCCCCCTTGCCCCCGCCGCCATCGGCCCCTACAGTCAGGCCATGGTCCATGGCGGCCTTTGCTGGTGCAGCGGACAGATCGCCTTGGACCCCGCTACTGGCGCGGTCGTAGAGGGGGGCGTCGCCGAGCAGACACGACGGGTGTTGGCCAACCTGGACGCGGTGCTCTTGGCGGCGGGGAGTGAGCGTGAACACGTCTTGCGCACCACGGTCTACCTGCGGGAGATGGCCGACTTCGCCGCGATGAACACGGAGTATGCGGCTTATTTCGGCTCCACGCACCCGGCGCGCGCCACGGTCGCGGTTGCGGGGCTGCCCAAAGACGTGCGGGTGGAGATCGATTGTGTGGCTGCGGTCAGCCCGCCCCCCGCATCGGTGGGACCGCGTTAGGCCCCGGCCCGATGTTTGGTGAGACCCCCCTTGTCCTGGTAGAGACGCCCGAAGCGCTCGCCGAATGTGCCGCCCAGCTCTCCCGCGCCCGAGTCATCGGCGTGGACACCGAGTCGGACAGCATGCATCACTTTCGCGAAAAGGTCTGCCTGATTCAAATCAGCGACCTTCAAACCGACTTCGTGATCGACCCCCTCTTTGTTCCGGACCTGTCGCCGCTGGCGCCGATCATGGCCAATCCCGCCATCATCAAGGTCTTTCACGGTGCGGACTACGACGTCGTCTGTCTGAAGCGGGACTTCAACTTCGAGTTCAACGGCATCTTCGACACGATGATCGCCGCCCAGTTCCTTGGGTTTCCGCGCTTCGGGCTTGCCGATCTCATCAAGAACTGGTGGGGCTGGACCATCGACAAGAAGTGGCAGCGCCACGATTGGGCGGCGCGTCCGCTGCTCGACGAACACCTCGACTACGCCCGCGGGGACAGCCACTGGCTTCCGGCGCTGCGCGACCTGTTCCAGCTTCGGCTCGCCCGGGCGGGCCGGCTCGAGCACGTTGCCGAGGAGTGCATCGCGCTCCAGGCGAGGGAATGGCTACGTCCGCGGAGTGATCCCGCCGACTTCTACCGGGTCAAGGGCTGTCGCGAGCTCGATCCCGTCGGGCTCCAGGTGCTCCGCGCCGTATACCGCTTGCGCGAGCGCGAGGCGGAAGCGCAGGATCGCCCCGCTTTCAAGGTGCTTCCCGACGAGATCATGCTCGAGATCGCGTTTCGGCGTCCCGATTCGCTTGAGGCGCTCACTGCGTGCTTTCGTCGTAATGCGCCGTTCGTTCGCCGCTACGGCGAGGCGCTCGCCACCGCCGTGTCGGAGGGTCTGGCGGAGGAAGGCCCGTTGCCGCCTCCGCCCCAGGCGGCCAAGCGCGAACCCGGCCTCCGCGGTCCGCGGGCTGAACGACTGATGGGCGCGCTCAAGGACTGGCGAAACGCCCAGGTCACCGACAGCGGGCTCCCGCCGATCGCGGTTGTCAGCAACGGCGTGCTCCAGGAGTTGGTGCGCGTGGCGCCGAAAACGCTTGACGAGCTGGCCGCGGTGCCCGGCGTTCGCCGGTGGCAAGCCGCGCTGTACGGACCGGCCTGGCTGGACATCATCGCGCGGGTGCTCGGGGCCGGGCCTGCGCCTGCGGTTGAGGCATCGGACGAGGCGGACGCCGAAGGCGCCGGGCGTCGGCGTCGCCGCCGGGGTGGGCGCGCGGGCGGGCGTGGAGGCGCGGCCGACGAGGCGGGCGAGGCCACCTCAGACGCGGTCGAGCCGGCGCTCTGATCGTCATGCAAGGGGGAGGGCGAGGGGGCCTGCGGCCTCACCGCAATAGGGCGCTGCCGTCGAAGCCCGCGGGCAACAGCGTTCGGATCGTGGTGACCTGAACGAGGCCACTGACCGACGCCACGATGACCTCGGCGTCCGGGCCGAACTCCCAGATGACCTGCCGACACCCGCCACACGGGCTGGCCGGCGGTTCGGTGTCCGTGATCACCGCGATGCGCACGATTCTCGTCTCGCCCGCGGCCACGGCCGTGCCGATCGCCGTGCGCTCGGCGCACACACACAGCGGGTAGCTGGCGTTCTCCACGTTGCAGCCCACATAGAGCTTTCCCGAGCCGGCGATGAGCGCCGCCCCGACCTTGAAGCCGCTGTACGGTGCGTAGGCGCGCTCGCGCACCGCTGCCGCGGCCGCTACGAGTTCTGCGTCGGTCACCACTGCTCCACGACCCGCGCCAGAAGCGCGCCGAGGCGCCCCGCCGCTTGTCGGCTGGCCTCGGTGACCTCGACGTGGGTGAGCTCCGCCGCGGACAGGCCCGCGGCAGCGTTGGACACCACCGCAAAGCCGAGCACCTCCAAGCCCGCGTGTCGGGCCGCGATCGACTCGTGCACCATGCTCATCCCCACGACGTTGGCGCCGAGGCCCGCCAGCATCCTGATCTCCGCCGGCGTCTCGTAGGAGGGCCCGCGCATGCACGCGTACACGCCCTCGGGCAGCGGCGTGGGGCTGGCCGCTTGCGCGATGCCGCGCAGGCGAGGGGAGTACAGGTGGGTGAGGTCGGGAAAACGAATCCCGATCGCGTCGAGATTGGGCCCTTGCAGCGGATTGGCGCCGGACAGGTTGAGGTGGTCGGACACCAGGGTGATGCTGCCTGGGAGCAGGGTCGGGTCCACCCCACCGACGGCGCTGCAGAGGATGAGCCCTTTGACCCCCCACCGCGCGCAGGCCCGGACCGCCAGCACCACGGTGTCGAGCGGGTGGCCCTCGTAGACGTGCGCCCGGCCCTGCAGCAGCAGCACCCTCCGCCCGCCAAGCCGGCCGTACACCGCGCGGCCGGCATGCCCGATGACCCCGCTGGTGGGCAGGCCGAGGGTGGCGAACTCCACCACGGTGGCTTCCGCGACGCGTTGGGCCACGTCGCCCAGGCCGCTGCCGAGTACAATCACCACATCCACAGGGTCGCCGAACGCGGCGCGGAGGGCCGCAGCGGCGGCGTCAATCCGCGCGAGGCGAAGGTTCGAGTCAGACATTCGGCGCTTCTATCACGGCGCCTCCTCCACCGGGGTCGGCGGCGTCGGCTGCCGACCACTCGCCAAGAGCTCCTCGACCGTCAGCCAGGTCGTCGTGCCATCGTCGCCCTCCTGTCGTAAGTGCGGGGGGTTCGGAAGGTTGCGTTCCCCCACGGCCTCGATGCGCCAGAGATCGATCCCCGCGGCCACATCACGTTGAGGAGGGCCATACAGGCGGGCAAGCACCGGGTCGAGTTTTGCGAGCGCAGCGCGGTCGAGCGCGGCGCGGTCCAGCACCAGCTCGGTCACCCCGAGCGCCCGGAGCACCGTCCCCCCATCGAGTGGGGGAATGAGCCAGCCGGCTTCGGGGTGCAACAGCGACGACAGGGCGATCACGCCGGGCTCCCCGAGGATGGGATCGACGTCCGTGACCGAGCGAGCATCCGCGTAGATGGCGCGTCCGTGTAGTTTCGCCTGATGACGCCACAACGGGGCCCGCACCGGCTCGCTTACCGAGACGAGCCCCACGGGGAGGTAAAGGATCACGCCGCTCCGCTCCCCAAGGGCGTCGACCGCGCGTGGGGTCGCGACGGGGAGGGGCGACGGCGCTCGCGCCACGCTGGCCAGCCCCTCGGCGGCCAAGAGCGCCAGGCAGAGGGCCGCACGTCGGGGTGATGACGCCATGGCGCCGATCGTGAGCGCGGCCACGGCCACGACGCCCGCCCCCATCCAGCCGGTTTCGGCGCCCAGGAGGGCGAAGGGGAGGGCGGGGAGGGGGATCGGCAAGGTGCTGCCGCTGGCGCTCGGAGGGACGACGAGCGGCCCGAAGGCGAGGACAGCGGCGAGGATCCCGGCGATGCGCAGGCGCCAAGGACCCCCGAGCGCCACGAGCGCGGGGATCACCAACACGCCCGCCGTGCCGAGGCCGCTCGCACCCCGCCAAACGCTCACGGCGGCGAGCCCGGTGACGTCGATGGCGCCGCGCTCTCCGAGGGTCGCCGCGAGCCCGGCCAGGACCACCGGCCCCGCGCCAGGGCGCAGGACGAATCCGGCGAGCGCGCAGGCCACCGCCGCAGGGGGGGAAAAGAGCGCGATGGCTCCGGTGACCACGGCCGCCCTGACTGGCGCGACCGGCCAGGCGGACAGCGCCGCGGCGGCGAGGCCCAGAGACCAGGAGGCCCAGAGACCGTGCTGGGTGCCAGTCAGGAGCGCGGGAGACAGCAGCGCGGCCACCGCCAACCACTCCCGGCGCGCGCCGACCTCTCCCAGTGACCAGCGGAGCCCGCCACCGGACACCGCACCGCCCACGCCGGCGAGGATCAAAAGCGCCGGATGCTCGCCCACCTGACCCGCGAGCGTCCTGGCCACCGCCGCCATGGGCGAGCCACTGTCGAACAGCGCCGCCGCATCGGCCGCGAAACCGCGAAGCCCCACCGCGAGGGACACCGCCGCGCCGACCACCGCGTACCCAAGTACTGTCAGGAAACTCGGGGGAAGGGGCGAGGCCCCTTCCCCTACCGGGCCGTTCCCTCCGGCCTCCAAGCTCCGCTTTCCGGCCTGCGGCGCCCAGCGCGAAAATAACGCGCTGGGACGCGGCCCTCTCCCCATCCCCGCAGTCCCCCATGCCGCTGGGCGTTTCATGGCTTTGGGAGCCGCAGCGGCGGCATGAGTGACTGGCCATCGCACCGCGGCCAACTATCGCGCCGCCGCCGCCCTTGCGGAGCCTCCGCCGATGCAGTAGCAGGCGCCACCCCGGAGTTCCCATGTCCCAGCCCACGAGCAAGAACATCACCTGGCACGGCGCCATCGTGACCCCCGAAGAGCGCGAGGCCACCGTTGGCCAGAAGGGTGCGGTGGTGTGGCTCACCGGGTTGAGCGCCTCGGGCAAAAGCACCATCGCCCGCCGCGCCGAGCAGATGCTCCTGGAGCGTGGTCATGTCTGCTACGTTCTCGACGGCGACAACATCCGCTTCGGCCTGAACAAGGACCTCGGCTTTTCCCCGGCTGACCGCACGGAGAACATCCGCCGCATTGGCGAGGTGGCCAAGCTCTTCGCGGATGCCTGCGTGATCACCCTGACCGCGTTCATCTCGCCCTACCGCGCCGATCGCGACGCCGTGCGCGCCATCATGCCGGCGGGCAGCTTCTTCGAGGCCTACGTCCACGCGTCGCTTGAGGTGTGCGAAGAACGCGACCCGAAGGGGCTCTACAAGAAGGCCCGCGCCGGGCAGATCCCCGAGTTCACCGGCATCAGCGCTCCTTACGAGGAGCCGTTGTCTGCCGAGATGCTCATCAAGACCGGTGAGGGTTCGGTGGACGAGTGCGCGATGCAGATTCTGGATCAGCTCGCGGCGGCCGGGGTTTTGAAGCGCTAGGCAGCGCAGCCATGGCCCCCGAATTGCGACAGTGGCCGAGCCATGGGGGGTAATTTGCGACAGTAGACCCCGAGCCCGCGCGCTTTCGACAATTCCGCTACGAACCAACGCCGAGAATTTGGCACCAGCCGGCGGCTCGGACGCCGTCGGTGGCGCCAGTGTCGCAAATTGGGGGGCATGGCTTGGGAAGGTGTCGCTTTTCGGGGGGCATGGCTGGGCATGGCTCTCGGATCGAGCGTCGGCGGGGGTTACCTCCGGCACCATGCTCCTCACCCTTCTCCTCTCCTGCTCGACCTTCCCCACCGACAGCGCCGATGCCGACGCGCTCCCCGTGCTGGCGCCGCCCGCCGCGGGCGACGGGTTCCAGCTTACGATGTTCGGCAACGCCCCGGCCCACACCGAGGTCTGGTTGTGCTCGGTCTACGACCTCCCGACCACCGAGGCCGCGGCGGTCAACCGGGTCGAGTACCTCCAGACGCCGGGCACCCACCACATGACGCTGTCGACCACGGCGCTGGGCGACACGCCGATCGCGTCGGGCGACTACGACTGCGCTGATCTGTACGCCGACACCACCGTGATGGAGGATGTGGTGATGATGTTCGGCAACCAGGGGGAGGCGGAAGGCACGCTGGCCCTGCCAGCCGGGGTCGCCGCCAACCTTCCGGCGGGGATTCAGATCCTCCACGAGGTGCACTACGTCAACACGACTGACGAGGACGTGGCCATCTACTCGTACCTCAACGGCCTCACCATCCCGCAAGAGGACGTTGTGGACGGCATTTGGGGCGGGACGGTGCGCGACGAGAACCTTGAGATTCCCGTGGGTGCCGAGCACACCGAGTGGAGCCGGTGCGTGATGAACGAGGACGTCGAGGTGCAGTTCCTCGCGTCGCACACCCATGCCCAGGCGACGGCCTTCACCATCGCCCCGTTCGATGGAGTCACCACTGGCCCAGTCTTCTACGAAAACTACGATTGGCACGACCCGCTCATCACCCAGTACAGCGCGCCGCTGGTGATTCCCGCCGGGCAGGGCTTCGAGTTCACGTGTAGCTGGTTCAATGATGGGGACGCGCCGGTGAACTACGGCCTGTTGTCGACCGACGAGATGTGCAACATGGCCATCGTCTTTACGCCGTTCAGCATCACCGCCGCGTGCGAGGTGGTCGAGACGAGCGACGGTGTCCTCTGGGAGGGCTAGGGATTCCCGGCGCGTTGGCGCTGGTCGTCGGTTGCGGCGAGGCGGGTGGACGCCCGGACGCGCGCGACAGTGGCGCCGCCGACATCGCCGAGACCGCCGACACCGCCGACACGGGCGAAACCGGGCCCTGCCCCGATGGCATGGTCCTCCTCGATCAAGCGGTCTGCATCGATGTCGCGGAGGCACGGCTCGAGGAGCGGGTGGGCGACGAGTGGGTCGCGGCCTCGCCCTATGAAGTAGTCGCTGGGCGCGAGGTGCGGGCGGTTGTGGCCACCGGGGAGGTGCCGCAGGGCTACATCTCTGGGGACGAGGCGTCGGCGGCCTGCGAGGCGTCCGGAAAGCGGCTGTGCACCGACCCCGAGTGGCTGCTAGCGTGTCAAGGCGCGGCGGGCACCACGTGGCCGTACGGAAATACTTACGATGTGGCTGCCTGCAACGACCACTACGCGGGTGGTCACCCGGTCTGCGACTACTTTGGCACCTGCGATGGGGTGTGGGATGCCGAGCACATGAACGACCCTGGCATCAACCAGCAGGCGGGAACCGTCGCGGCGTCGGGCGCCTTTGCGGCCTGCGTGAGCGGGGTCGGCGCCTTTGACCTGCACGGAAACCTGCACGAGTGGATTGCCGACGAGGCGGGGAGCTTCCGGGGTGGTTTTTACGCGGATGCCGAGATCAACGGGGAGGGCTGCACCTACGTGACCACAGCCCACGACCGAAGTTACCACGACTATTCGACGGGGTTTCGCTGTTGTGCGCGGGCGCGGTAGCGGGTCGGGGCGTCGGGAAGACGTCGGTGCTCGGGGTGGTCACCATGCTGCGCTGAAGCCGCGTTCTCATCCGCTGAGCGCGACCGCCTCGTAGATCTCGTCCATCGGCACGACGAAGTCGAGCAGCCGAACCTCGCCAGCCGTCTGCTCCGCGAGTGTCCACGTGCCGTCAGGATTGCGGTCCTGGCGCTGGACGAGGCGGGCCCGGGAGTCCACGAAGAGCAGGGTCTCGACGCTGGGCCGATGCCGGTAGTGGGCCGCTTTGGCGCCGAGATCGTAGTTCGCGGTGGCCTCGCTCAGGACCTCGATGATGACCCGGGGATTGACCAGCGACTCCGGGCGCGTCGGCGCGTACTCTGCCGGCCCACAGACGATGGTGAGGTCCGGGTAGGCGTAGAGGCCCGTCTCAGCGATCCGGACGCGCAGCTCGGAGAGGTTGAGGCGGCACGGCGAGCCGCGCAGGCGCGGGATCAATGCACCCGCGAGGTTCACCTGAACGCGATTGTGGGCATCGGACACTCCCGACATCGCCACGATCTCGCCGTTGACGAACTCGTGTTTCTCCGTCTGGGTCTCCTCCCACGCCAGGTACTCCGCTTCCGCCATTCGAGGGAGGGGGGCCACGGGCATCACGGGCACCATACTCCGGTTGGCATGCGTACGTCAGCTCAGCGCTCACCCCCGCGCTTCGATCACCCGCTCCCCGAGCGCCGCCAGCGCCACCTCACGCCGCGCGAAGCGACGAGTCCCCACCGCATCCAGGAGCATGCAGCTCGACCCGAGCTGGCCGAGGCGATTGGCGAATACCAGGTCGCTGTGGGTGCGCTCCAACTGCTCGCGGGCCACCGCTTCGAGCTTCTCGTCGCTCCAGTCGGGGCTGCCCGCTTTGAAGCTGACCAGGAAGACGTCGGGATCCCACTCGCGGACGTTGTCGACGATCTTCGGAGTGGGTGTGAGGCCCAGGACCAGCTCGCGCTGACCGCTGGGCAACTTCTGGTCGGTGGCGGCAGCTTCGTAGTCCCCAACTGCGGCGCTGTGGATGAGCACGCCGCCCGGTCGGGCGCGCAGCGCAGCCTCCACTTTCGCCATCAGGTCCCGCGTGGACCCGAACTCGCTGTGAGCCAGCTCCGGACTCATCAGCCGGGCCCGAAGACAGGCCTCGGTGCTGCCGAGCAGGTGGACGTCGAACTGCCCGGCCAATTGCCTTGCCAACTCGATCCCGGTGAGCCCGGTGGAGCCGGCGCTGAGCGCGCGGATGGCATCGATCGGGTTGCGGGTGCCGCCCGCCGTGATGAGGGCGGTGCGAGTGGTCACCCCGGCACGTCCAACTCGGCAAGGACCTCACGCACGGTATCGGCCGCTTCGCTGCTCAGCGCGTCGAGGCGCACCAGGCTCGCTTCCAACGCCGCGCGACCGGCGACCACCTCGCCGTGTGCCGCCAGCACCTGGCCGAGCATCCCCTGGCTGACGGCGGCTTCATGCGCGAGCCCCAGCACCTCCTGAATCTCGTTGGCGGTCCGAAAGGCTTGGATGGCGGTAGCGAGATCGCCGGAGCCGGCGGCGCGCGTCGCGAGCATGAACCACGCGCCCGCCTCGGCCTCGCGATCACCGGTCTGGGTGGCGGCGGTGACCAGGTCGCGGGCCGCCTTGAGGGCAACCTCCGTCTGGCCGGCGCCGTCGGCAGCTTCAGCGAGGGCCTGCAGCATCGCGATCTGGCCCACGATGTTGCCAATCTGGCCGAGGGTGCGCGCCGCGTAGTCGAGGTGTGCGATGGCGTCGTCCACCTTGCCCAAGGCCAGCTCGGCGGCGGCCAGCTCGCGCAGCGTCGCGGCGCGCCCGGGGAGGTCTTTCAGCAGCTCACGGCCCACGAGCGCCTCGGTGAGCGCGCGTCGGGCCTGGGTCCAGTCGCCGCCCGCCGCCAGCACGATGCCGCATTGCTGCAACGCGTCGATCTCGGCGGCGCGGTTCTTGGCGGCGCGGGCGCTGTCCAGGCCCTCACGCGCCTTGTCGAGCGCCCGTACCGGCTCGCGTCGGGACAGCCAGATGTTGCTGTAGAGGAGCAGGAGCGCCGAGCGCGCGCGGGCATGCGCCGTAGGGTCGAGCGCCCCGAGCGCGGTCTGCACGGTCGCCTCTGCAACGCCGTCGTCGCCCAGCTCCAAGAGCAGTTGGGAGAGCTGGTGTCGCGAGTGGGCGAGCCCCTCCGAGTCGGTCGTCCGCTCCCACGCCTCGACCTGCGCTTGGGCAGCGAGGCGGGCGTTCTGCACGTCGCCGGCGCGCAAGCACAGCTCCATGCGCTCCTGCCACAACGACGCGACCCCTTCGAGATCGCCCGTGCTCTCTCGCAAGACGATTCCTGCGTCCACATGCTGCACGGCGTCGGCGTAGCGGCCCATGCCCACCGATGCGATCGCGGCCACCTGATGCGCCGCTGCGGCGCCGGTGCGGTCCTGATCGCCGGAGAAGGCTTCGAGGGCGGACAACGCCAGGGCGTACACCTGGGGAAGCTCCCCCTTCTGTAGGAGTGTCATCGCCTCGTGCAGCGCCTTGGCGCCCTCACCACTGTCGGACACGCAGCCTCTCGGGAGCGGCGCGTTAACCTGCCGAGGTGAGCATCACTGCGCAGGATGTGGCCGCGCTCCGCGGGGTTCTGAGCGCGCTGGGCTACGATACCGACTCCGAGTGCGCGGACACCCCCGCGCGGCTCTTGACGGTGCTGCGGGACTTCGCTCCCGGGCAGCCGCTCCCGGCTCTGGACACCTTCGCGGCCCCGAGCGCGGGCGACGAGGTGCAGCTCTTGTCGCTCCCCTTCTACAGCTTGTGCGCCCATCATCTGTTGCCGTTCTTCGGCTCGGTGGACGTGGTCTACGTGCCGAGTGAGCGCATTGCCGGGCTCGGCGCCATCACCCGGGCGGCGCGCCACTTCGCGCGGCAGCCCCAGCTCCAGGAACGGCTTGGCGCCCAGCTCGCGGCGCATCTGCACGCCGCCCTCGGGGCGCCGGTCGCGGTCCGGATTCGGGCGCGGCAACTGTGCATGGAGATGCGCGGGGTCGAGTCCACCGGCGAGATCGTCACGGTGGCGCGGCGCGGGGATGGCAGCGCGTCGCTTTTTTGCGGCAGTCCCTGAACGCGATGCTCCAGGTGGCCGGGGCGTGCTGGCGGCCCGATGGCGCCTCGATCATCGATGGGTTCGACCTGGTGTTGGAGCACGGCCGCATCACGGCGATCCTCGGCCCCTCGGGCTGCGGCAAGTCTTCGCTCTTGCGGCTCCTGGCGGGCGTTCGCCCGCTCGACGGCGGCTCGATCACCGGGCGGCCCGCGCGCGTCGGCTTCGTCTTCCAGGACCCCGCGCTTCTCCCGTGGCGCAGCGTTCGCGACAACGTCGGCCTGCCCTCCGAGTTGGGTGTCGACACCGAGAAAGGGGAAGTCGATCGGGCGATTGAGGCGGTGGGCCTGAGCGGGCACGCCGACAAGCTCCCGGCGGCCCTTTCGGGGGGCCAGCGGATGCGGGTCAGCCTGGCTCGCGCGCTGGTGACGCGACCGGAGTTGCTGCTGCTCGACGAGCCCTTCGCCGCGTTGGATGCGGCGACCCGGCGCGACATGCAGCGGCTGGTTCTCGACGCGCACGCCTCGTTGGGCTGCACGACCGTTCTGGTGACGCACGACATCGCCGACGCGGCGCGGCTCGCCGATCGGATCCTCCGCGTGGACGGTCCCCCGCTCCGCGTCCTCACCGAGCTGGCTGTCACCGCCGCCCGCCCGCGCTCCCCGGACGATCTCGCCGCCGTGGTCCGCGCGCTGGAGCAGGCATGAGGCGCGCGTCGTGGCCGGTCGCGCTTGGTTCCTTGGGCGTCGGCCTTGTCGGTTGGTGGCTTGTCGCCGTGCGGGTCGGTCCGCTCCTGCTGCCTCGCCCGGATGCCGTCTGCCTGGCGCTGTGGACCGAGCGGGCCCGCCTGGCGTCGGCCACCTACGAGACGGGCGCCGCCTCGCTCGCGGGGCTGGTGGCCGCCTCGTTTTTTGGGGTATTCGCTGCGGCGCTCGGCTGGTGGAGTCCGACGGCGCGGCTGTCGTTGCGGCCGTGGACGGTGCTTGTGCAGGTGGTGCCAATCGTCGCGATCGCGCCGATGTTGGTAGTCTGGCTGGGGTACGGCCGCGGCGTGGCGACGGTCACCGCCGCGATCGCATCGTTCTATCCCGTGTATTCGGCCGCTGAGACCGGGCTGAAGGCGCCGTCCGCGGACCTGGTCGACCTCTTCCGACTCTACGGCGCGTCCCGGTGGCAGGAGCTGGTACGGCTGCGCGCCTGGGCCGCGCTCCCCTCGCTGTTTTCGGGGCTCCGGACCGCTACGGGGCTCGCCGTCATCGGTGCGATCGTCGGCGAGTTCATCGGGAGCAACAACGCCCCGCCCACCCTGGGGTACACGGTGCTCTTCGCCAGTCGTGGGGCGCGCGGGGACCTCGCTTTTGCGGCGGTGGTCGCGGCGGGGGGTCTCGCGCTGGGGCTGGGCAGCGTCATCGCCTGGCTGGAGCGGAGGTTGATCGGTCGGTGGTGGGGGAGCTAGCCCACCAACGGCCGATTCAAAACCGTCTGCCACTTTGCCGGGTCGTTGCCCGACTCCGGCCCCTTGGCGTAGCACTCCCACAGGTCGGGGCCGCCGACGAGACCCTGTGCCACCATCCACTTGTCAAACGCGGCCCACGCGGCGCCGAGCCCCTCGTACGGTCCGCGGTAGATGGTGCGCACCACGCGCGTGGCGGGGAGCGACCCGGGGACGACCCGCCCGGTGGGCACAACGTCGCTGCTGACCGGCACGCCGATCTCGAAGTCGAAGACCTCGGGGTCCAGCCGTAGGTGGTGCGAGTACAGGGGGCCGGTCGGGCCGATGCGCTGCGCCGAAACGGTGGCGATCAGCTCGCCGATGGCGGGGCCCATCTGCGTCTGAATCTCCGCGCGGGGGATGGTCAGGCGGATGATGGCCGTGGTCTCGGCGGTGGTGGTGATGGTCTCGGGCGCGTCGAGCATCGGGGGGCCTCGGTTCGTGGTTGAATGGCGAGATGCTCAGCCGTCGTAATCTGATCGCCGCCGCCGCACTCCTGCCCACGCTGGCCCACGCCAAGCCCCCCAGCGCCACCTCGGCGATCGTCGCCGCGGACGACGAGGCCTTCTGGCGCGAGATCCAATCGGCGTTCACCCTCGATCGGACGGTGATCAACCTGAACAATGGCGGCTGCTCCCCCTCGCCGCGCGTCGTGCACGAGGCGCTGGTGCGCTACCTCGACCATTCGAACCAGGCCCCCGTCCACTTCATGTGGAACACGCTCGAGCCGGGAATCGAGGCCGTGCGCCGCGAGCTCGCGAAGGAGGCCGGCTGTGATCCCGAGGAGCTGGCCATCACCCGCAACAGCTCCGAAGCGCTCCAGATCGCCCAGCTCGGCCTCGATCTCCAAGCCGGCGACGAGGTGCTGACCACGGATCAAGACTACGGCCGGATGCTCGACACCTGGCAACAACGGGTGGCACGAAACGGCATCGTCCTGACCAAGCTCGCCTTTCCGGTGCCGCTGGTTGATCCGCAGGAGTTCGTGAGGAAGGTGGAGGCGGCGATCACCCCTCGCACCCGAGTGATTCACGTGTGTCACATCGTGAACATCACCGGACAGATCCTCCCTGTGCGCGAAGTGTGCGCGATCGCGCGCGCCCGGGGCATCACGACCATCATCGACGGAGCTCACGCGTTCGCGCACTTTCCTTATCGCCTCGACGAGATCGGGTGTGATTTTTATGGTGTTAGCTTGCACAAGTGGCTGATGGCGCCGGTAGGAACTGGATTTCTTTACGTGCGCAAGGACCGCATCGCCGGTCACTGGCCGCTGCAACCCGCGCCGGAGATCAAAAAGGCCGACATTCGCAAGTTCGAGGAGATCGGCACTCATCCGGCCGCCAATCACAACGCAATCGCCGAGGCCCTGGTTTTCCACCGAGGTATCGGCACCGCGCGCAAACACGCGCGGTTGTTGACACTGCGGCGCCGCTGGGCGGAGGCGTTGCGAAGTCATCCCCGCGTCAAGCTCATCACGCCGGAAAGCCCCCAATGGTCAGGCGCCATCGGGGTCGTGAGCATCGACGGTGCGGAGCCACTGGCGCTCACGACGGCCTTGTGGGAACGCTGGCGCATCCTTGCCACCCCGATCGTCCATGCCCAATTCAAGGGCATCCGGGTGACGCCGAGTGTCTACACCACCTTCGAGGAGTTGGATGTCTTCGTCGGGGCGATGAAAACCCTGCTAGTCTGACGAGGCGCCTTCGAACGCCGCCCGAAGTTTTGCGACCGCGTCTTCGGAACCGGCAACGACGGCCACGTCACCAATGTTGAGGCTGGATTGGCTGCCCGGGACGGTCTCCAAGAACCCGTCCGGCCGCCGGATCGCGATGATTCCGACGCCGAAGCGCTCGCGAAGACCGAGATCGGCGAGTCGCCCGGCGAGTTTGCTGCCGGCACGAATCCGGATGTCGTCGATCACCAGCTCGGGGTTGGCGCGGCTGAGGAGCTGTTCCAGAAACTCGGCGGCGTGGGGGTGCATCAGCCGGTGAGCCATCTGGCTGCCGGCACTCGGAAAGGGTGACACAACCGCATTGGCGCCGGCGCGACGGGCTTTTTCGTCGGCACCCTGCTCGTCGACGCGGGTCGAGATGTAGAGCTTTGCGTTGAGCTGGCGCGCCGAAAGGGTGATGTAGACGTTCACCGCGGTTGACGGCGTGGCGATGGCGATGGCCCGGGCATGTTCGATGCCCGCCTCGCGAAGGATGGCGTCAGAGCTCCCGTCTCCCCGAACGTGGTGAACGCCCACGCCGAGGTCCTCCAGCGCGCGGTCCTCGGTGTCGATGACCACGACCTGGCAGCGGTGGTGGCGCAGGTCGGCGACGACCTCCCAACCCAGGCGACCGTAGCCCACGACGATGTAGTGGTTTCGAAGTGCTTTCATGTGCCTCGCCTGGCGTTGTTTGCGAAGGTGGAGTGCGAAGCGGCCGTCGATCAGGTAGCCGGAGAGCTGGGCGACCGCGTACCCACCGGTGCCGACCGCTGCCAAGATGTAGACCATGCCGAAGAGCCGTCCGTCCGGCGAAAGCGGATGCACCTCGCCAAAGCCGATCGTGGTCATGGTGATGAGCGCCATCCACGCGCTCTCCAGCCAGGTCCACCCCTCGATGACGCGGAAGCCGAGGATTCCCACCAGCAACACCGCGATGATGAGCGTGACCGGAATTCGAAGCTCGCGAATCAACATGGCGTGGCCGCCAGCGCCGACTCCAGGTCCGCCACCAACTCATCGATCTGCTTCTGGTGGGTGCGAAAGGAAAGCACACAGACGCGAAGCAGCCAGCGCCCGTTGACCTCTACGCCGGTAAGCAACACATGCCCGCGGTCGTTGATCGCCTGGGCGAGCTGCCGTGTGGCAACATCGCCGAGCTCGGGGGTGGGCGCACGCACGCGGAAGGCGAAAAGCGACAGGTCGGGCGGCGCGACCATGTCGATTTGGGGGAGCGCTGCGATGCGGGCGTGCGCGTCCAACGCGAGGTCCAACTTCTCGTCGAGGTCGCGACGGAAACCAGCGGCGCCGTGCATTTTGAGGGGCAGCCAGACACGGAGGCCGCGGTTGTCGCGCGAGAGCTCGGGACCAAGATCGGCGAAGTCCCAACACGCGGGGTCACTCTCGCTGGTCGGCAGGTAGGAGGCGGGGATCTGGTGGGCCGCGCGGAGGGTCTGAAGGTCGCGCACGAGGATGCAGCCGGTGCCATAGGGGAGGAAGAGGCCCTTGTGCGGGTCGAGCGTCACCGAGTCGGCGCGGTCGATGCCGACGAGCGCGGCGCGGCCCCGCTCGGTGAAAGCGAAGAAGCCGCCGTAGGCGGCGTCGACGTGAAACCAGAGTTTTTCGCGCCCGCACAGCGCGGCGATGGCGGGGAGGGGATCCACTGCACCGGTGGCCGTGGTGCCCGCCGACGCGACCACCATCGCCGGGCGTCGTCCGGCGGTGCGGTCGGTGGCGATCGCCGCTGCGAGCGCGTCCACATCGAGCCGAAAGTGGGCGTCGACGGGCACGCTTCGCACCTGGTCGGCGCGGAAGCCGGCGACGCGCGCGGCCTTGTAGACCGAGTGGTGCACCAACGCCGAGGTGTAGAGCACCCCGTCGCTGAAGTGCTCGCCGAGCCGATCGTGGCGCGCCGCCACCACCGCCGCGAGGTTGGCCAGCGATCCGCCCGTGGTCAGCAAGCCACCTGCCCCAGCGGGCAATCCCACGAGGTCGGCGAACCAGCGAATCACGTTGGTCTCGAGCTGCACCAACCCCGGCGCCGCCTGCCAGATGCCGACATAGCGGTTGACCGCGCCAGCCAGCAGGTCGCCCACCGCCGCATGAAAAAGGCCGCCTCCGGGGATGTACGCGAGGTAGCCGGGGCCGGCGGTGTTCAGACCGAAGGGGATGACCCGTTCGAAGAGCTGGCCGAGCAGCCGCCGAAAGGGCGCGCCCTTCTCCGGCAGCGGCTCGCGCAGTGAACGGACGAGCTTCTGGGCGCCGTCCATGTGGTGGTTCGGCGCGGTGGGGAGGGCGGCGATGAACGGGACCAGGCGGTCCATCGACTGCGCGACCATTGCGCGCATCTCCGCCGCGGACAGCTCCAACGACGGCGGGGGACGGAGGCGGCGGGGCACCGCGCGCTCTATCCTGGGTGCTTACCGCGTGGCGGCAGCGTCGAAGTGCGGGTTCTGCAGCAGACCGAGCACGTTTCCGAAGGGGTCCCGCACGCTCGAGAATTGGATGTCGCCGCCTACATCATGGGGGGCCTCGACCTCCACCGCGCCGAGTGACAAGAACCAGGCGTGGGCGGCCTTGATGTCGGCGACCCCCCACGCGACGCCCCCCACGTTGACCGGCGCATCGGGAACCAGCCCCAGCTCATACCCGCCAACCGAGAACCCGACGTAGAACGGCTGGTCGAAATAGGGCGGGATGCCCAGGGCGCGGGCATACCAGTCGCGCGTCGCGGGGAGGTCCGCAGCGGCGTAGAAGGCGGTTCGAAGCCCGAGGAGCGGTTGCATGGAAGTCCTGGTCAGCGAGTCGCGCGGCCTGCGCCGACGAGGGTGGCAAATTCACCGCTGGTGACCAGCGCCTGAAGGTCGGACGCCCCGCCAACCAGCTGTCCATGCACAAAGACCATCGGGAAGGTGGGCCAACCGGCCCAGAGCTTGATCGCGAGGCGCTTGCGCCAGCCGACCGCGTAGTTGCCATAGCCCAGGTAGGTGTGCGAAACGCCGGAGGCGGTCAGCGCGCGGCGCGCCCTCCCCACGGACGGGTTCCAGCCCATCCCGACGACGACGAACGCGTCGGAAGCGACGGCCGCGGCGACTTCGGTGACGGTGGAAGCGTGCTTGCTGGCGCGGAGGAGAGCGGCGGCGGGATGCACCGGCGGGGATGGGGGCAGCGACATGCCGCCGCCTATCACGTCAGGGGGTGACGCTGGCGTCGGCGCAGTCGGCCGCGTACGCCCACTCGGTCCAATCGTCGAAGCCGTCGCCGTCGGTGTCGACGATGGTGTCGTCGCAGCCGTTCTGATCCTCGTAGTACTGGGCGAGCGCGTCGCCGTCGTCGTCGGAGGTGTTCAGCGGATCGGCGCAGTCGCCGCCGTAGTGCCACTCGGTCATGTCGTCTTCGCCGTCGCCGTCGGTGTCGACAACCGTGTCGTCGCAGCCGAACATGTCTTCGTAGTATTGGGCCATGCCGTCGCCGTCGTCGTCGGAGGTGTTCAGCGGGTCGGCGCAATCGCCGCCGTAGCGCCACTCCGTATTGTCGTCTTCGCCGTCGCCGTCGGTGTCGACAACGGTGTCGTCGCACCCGAACATGTCCTCGTAATATTGGGCCATGCCGTCGCCGTCGTCGTCGGAGGTGTTGAGCGGGTCGGCGCAGTCGCCGCCGTAGCGCCACTCCGTATCGTCGTCTTCGCCGTCGCCGTCGGTGTCAACAATCGTGTCGTCGCACCCGAACATATCTTCGTAGTATTGGGCCATGCCGTCGCCATCGTCGTCGACGCGATCGGTGCGATCGAGCGGATCGCTGCCGTAGCTGGTCTCGTACAGGTCGTCGTCGCCATCGCGATCAGTATCCGCACGGCGCGGGTTGGTGCCGTACGCCCTCTCCTGCGCGTTGGTGAGCCCGTCGCCGTCGCGATCGCCGCCGGGGCGGAGCCGGGCCTCGGCCGATCCGCAAAGCAACAGAATGGCGATCGACAGTAGGGTCATGCGCGCTCCTTGGCCAGCAGGCGTTCGATACGGATGAGGCTATCTCGGATCTCACCGAGCACCTCGGTTTCGGTCGCGCCAGCCGCGGCGGTAGCCAGCGTCTCGCTGCCGCCCCGGTGGGCCACGGCGTCGCGGCGCTCGAGCACCGCCGTCCGGAAAGCGGCCGCCCGAACCACTCCGGTGAGCACGGCGGCCGAACCGGGCTGGCCCCCGGCGGTCTCGATCCGCAGCGTCGAGAGGCCAAACGCGTCGAGGATCGGACCGTGATGGAGGGACACGTCCTGGATTTTGTCCAAGGGAATGCTCATCTCGCTGCGGAACCAGATCCCGTGCTCGTAGAGCAGCGCGCGATCGGTGAGCGTGGCGCGAATCGTGGGGAAATAGGCTCCGGCCCAGAACGGGCCGATGAGCGCCCACACCGGGACCAGGAGTACGCCGACGAAGGTCGCGCACAGGATCGCGCCCACCTGCAGCACCAGGTAGATCTTCACTTTGGGATCGAAGGTCGCGGTGAGTTCGGTGGGGGGCATGGGTGCGAGTATCGCACAATCGGGCGGGCCCCTCACTCGGTCACCTGGCGATTGCTCCGGAACAGCGCCAGATCCGTGGTGATGTCGTGCGCTACGCTCACCGATTCCAGCCAACGGAAAACGTCCCAGGAGAGCAGGAATTCTTCGTGCTCGTTGCACCGGTCCACCGCGAAGGAGCAGACCGTTCCGTTGGTTTCTTGCAGTGCGCTTGTACGTTCGTGACGTGATGCGATGCGGGACACCCGCTCCCACGCGGTGCGGGCTTCGCCCCAGCGGAGCCAGGCATTCAACTGGGACATTTTGGTCCCGCTGCCGGACAGAGCCTCACACTGGGCCACATACGCTTCGATTCGTTCCGTCGCGACGCGCTCCCGTGCGCGTTCGGCGGGGGCGCTCGCGCCCAGTCCTGCTGGGTAGGCGCCATCGTCGTCGCGGTCGAAGAGCTCGACGAGATCGAGGATCAGGCCCTCCTCCACGGCGTCGAAGACGGCGGCTGGTTCGGTTCTGGCACCAAGTGTCGCGATACGACGTCCGATTGCGGCGCCGCCCGTCGCCCGCGCGGCGAGCCAGCGCCCGGTGTGCAAGGAGAAGGCGGCCTGGGTCCGGTGGTGGGGAGGCAGCGTGATGAGCCAAGCGTGCGTCGCGAGGGCGTCCAGGTGGGGGTCGCCGGAT
The DNA here is from genome assembly GCA_947490345.1 of Deltaproteobacteria bacterium. Classification (GTDB taxonomy): domain Bacteria; phylum Myxococcota_A; class UBA796; order UBA796; family SXON01; genus SXON01. The sequence goes on along the minus strand of CANLGL010000022.1, from coordinate 37,603 downwards.
TGTGACGGGCGAGGTGCGGGCTCGGTTGGCTGCTGTGCTCGCGCCGCCGCCGCGCGATGCCGCAGCCACCACGTCGACGGGCGCCAGAGGAGCTCGTCGGGTTCGAGGGACACCCCGCCGTGGGGGATACCGAGCTCAGCGGCGACGATATCGCCAATCGCCGCGTCCTCGGGCGAGGCGGCGGTATCGCGACATCGACGCAGCACGTCGGCCCAGTCGCCGCGGGCGCCGGAGTCAGCGATCAGCCAGCCTCGCGCCAGCCGGATTGCGCCTGCCCTGCCGGGGCTCGGCAAGAGACGCGTCGCGGCTCCGAGTACCGTTCGCGCCTCTGCGAGTTTTCCGACTGCGGCGAAGGCGAGCCCTCTGCCCACCAGCTGGGTTGCCGAGCGCAGCGGCCGCTTCCACCCCAGCCCACGGCCCAGGTAGTTGCGGGTCCTCTGGGAGGGCGACGTCTGGCGGAGCGCGGCGCGGGCGGCTTGCAGCCCCGACCAGTGTTCCGGGTCGATGCGGCTCCACCAGGGCGCGAGGAACCGGGTCGCTATCCAGGCCAGCTGGCTGCGTCCCCGGCGCACCGCCAGCAGCTCCATTGCCCAGCTTGGGAACAGCGCCACCGCGGAGATGGCGCCCAGGGCGGCGAGTCCCCCGAGGGTGGCCACGGCACTTGTCGTCCTGAGGTCAACCGCGCCGATGCAGAGTGCCACCATGAGCAGGCCGAGGCGAACGATCGCGAACAATGGCACCGCGCCGTCCGTGGGGGTGTCGGCCGATCCCCCTTTCCCCCGGGGGCGCCCACTCTCCGTGTGTTGGCGATGGTTCTCGTAGAAGCCACGCAACAGGTAGAGGGCGAGCAGGCCGACGAAGCCTACGGGAAAAATGGCCGCCTCCGTGACAGCCGGGCGGCGATCGCTGCCCACTCGATGGGTGGCTCCGCTTTGGGGGCCGGCGCTGGAGGGAGGTACGCCGCCTCGGCCATGACGCGCGTTGTAGGGTCGCGCAGCGCTGAAAGCGCGAGCCGGACGTCGTCTCCGCTGAGGGGCCGCGGTCCGATCGGAGAGGCATGCTCAGCGGTGCTGGCATGGCCGAGATCGATCAGCGCGAGGAGCTTCTGACCGGCGCGTTCGGCCTCCATCCGATCCACGCTGGGCGGTACACCAAGGACATGGAAAGGGTTTTTCGTCAATCGCGGGGCGTTCATCGGACGCCGGAGTCGTGCCCGAGGCGCTGGTCGTCCACGTCGGGCGGCAGAAGGTCACGCACCTTGTGAAGCGCAGCATGGAAGCCAGATTTGTCGTTGGCCGCCAACGCAGTCCTGCCCGCGTTGATCGCGGCTTGCGCCGCCACCGGGTCGCTCGCTTCGGAGATCCGGGACGCCGCGTACTCCAGCTCCCAACCGCAGTTGTGGCTATCGCGGAAATAGCAGGCGCTTCCCAGCCGATCCGCGACACGAACCTCTCGGGCCAGTTCAAGGGGCTTCTTGGCCTTGATCCACTGTTCTGCGCGGGCAAACGACGTGGCGAAGAGCTTGCGTTCCGCTTCGTCCCCGTACCGCCCCATCCAGGACGCGGCCCAGGAGAGGGTCCGGTGGGCGTCGTCGACGGCCAGCGGCCACCCGCGCTCCGCCTCGAACTCCGCCAGCTCCGCATCCACCTCAATCAGCACCCGGCGCGCCATTTCACCGGCGTCGGCGTCGCCACCGCGGGCGACGTCCAGCTGCGTGGCCGCGTCCGCCACGCGTTCGTGGGCGGCACCAAGCGCGGCGATTGTCGAGTGAGCCCCGTCCCGGAAGGCCTGTCCTTGGGCGGTCCGGAGTCGCGCTGACAGCTCGTCAAGCGTGGTCCCGAGGGCGTCGAGCGACAGGCTCGCGACGACCAACTGGGCCACGTGGTCGAAAGTCTGGGACAGAGCCGGAATCAGCGCACGCGCGGTGAGGCGCCCGCCACGGTCCAGCTCGATGGTGATGTCTACGGCAGAGCCCGCCGGAAGCGGACCTTTGAGCGCTCCAGCCTCCAGAGAGATGGTCCCGACGAGGCGGCAGAGGTGCGCCAGGAGGAACTCGCCCTGCACGATCGGGACGAGGAGTGCGAAGCCGGGCGCGTTGGGACTGACGGGTGCGACGGTGTGCAGCGTGAACGTGCGGCGCATCGGCAGCGGCACTCCCCGCTCCACGAAGGGCATCACGGAGTTGTCCGCGCGAGCGACGCCGACGGTCCGCGCCAGCGGCGGATCCCCGATCGTGAGCCCATGGATGATGCGGAAGGTCGGCGGCGAGAGGGGCACCTCGGCGCCGGAGGACTGGACGGCGAAGAGTCGGAAGTCGTTGGCGGTGCGGGGCCGCAGAGCCAGCGGCATTGCGAAGGTGTTTTCCTTGTCCAGCGCCTCGGTCCCCGTGGTCCACGACTTGTCCTCGCGCTCGACGCGCACCCCGACGAGCCCCGCCGGGTCGAGCACCCGGCCGACGACGAAGGGCGCCAGGTCTGCAGTCACTGCCGGATGTTGCAGCCACACGCGCGGTCCAGTCGTGGGCGGCGCGGCCGGCTCGCCCTGAGCCTGCAGGCCCACGGTCATCGCGAACAGCGCCGCGCCTTGGGCAACCGCGGTCATCGGGTCGAGGGAGCCGGCGCGGGGCGGGCGCACCCGCGACGCCACCTGTTCCCGCAAAAGCGGCATCGCGGTGGGGCCGCCGATCAAGACGACGTGGTCGAGGTCATCGGGGTGTAGGCCATCAGCCTTTTGAATTCGGTCCGGGTGTTGGCCGCGTCGCTGTCCAGGTACCGACGGGCCCGCTCACCGACGAGGACGCCGCCGCGACCGTCGATGCGCACGACCGACGGGGTCAGCACGCCGCCCGAACGGCTTCGAACCACGGTCACCGTGACGCCGTCGGCAACCGCGGCCGTCGAGTTGGTGGTGCCGAGATCGATCCCGACGTGCACAGGGGGCTGGGACATGCCGGTTGGCTCTAGCTCCCGACGAATCGCGCCGCAATGGGCGACGAGATGTTCAGGACGATAGGCCGCCCCCACAATGGCCCGCCCCCGCGACCCCGACCGCGCCTGTTTCCTGGAGCGCACCTCACGCGCGCTTTCAATGCCGGTGGGCGATGTCGAGGGTCGACTTTCCCGTTCGCTCCGGTCGAGCATGCGCCTCAACCCGCTGCGTGCCGACGTCGCCGTGACCGAGGCGGCGGCGCGCGCGTTGGGGATGGCGCTCAGCCCGATCCCCTGGGCCGCCCATTGCTTCCACTTCGACGGCGACAAAGCCGCGCTGGTCGCCTCGCCGCTGTTCCAGGACGGCCACCTTTTCCTCCAGAACGCGTCGAGCTTCGTCCCGCCGATCGTCCTTGCCCCAGAGCGCGGGCAGCGCATCCTCGACGTCTGCGCCGCGCCGGGCGGGAAGTCGGCGCACGTCGCTGCCCTCGTCGACAACGCCGCTTTTCTCCACCTCAACGACGCCTTGCGCGCGGACAAGCTCGCCGAGGTCACCACGATCCTCGGCGTCCGCTCCGACGCCATCACCCGCCACCCGGGCCAATACATCGACAAGTTCGTCGACGGGCCCTTCGATCGGGTGCTCCTCGACGCCCAGTGCGGCGGCGAGGGCATGATCGACCTCCGACACGCGCAGCCCTTCCGCTTCTGGTCGTTGTCACGTATCAAAAAGTATCACCACCTCCAGCGCAGCATGCTCCAAGCGGCCTGGCGACTCCTTTCCCCGGGCGGATTGCTGGTCTACAGCACCTGCACCTTCGCGCCCGAAGAGAACGAGGCGCCACTCCACCACCTGCTCCTGCACCGTCCCGAAGCTGCGGTGGAGGCGATCGATCTTCCGATTCCGGGTCGGCGGCCGACGGTCCTACGTTGGGACGGCGAGAACTTCAATCCCAGCCTCGCCGGTGCGCTCAGATTGGCCCCAACTGACGACTTCGAGGGCTTCTTCGTCTGTCGGATTCGCAAGCGGGGGTAGTCGGGCGATGCCTCAGCCCGCCGAACTCCCCGGCCCGGGCGCGAGGCGGGCCCTGCGCCTCCGACAAGCGCTCAACCACGTGACGACAAACGGAAGCGCCGCGCCAGCTCGGCGGCCTTCGTGATGCGCGCGAAGAGAGCCTCCGGGCCATGCGTGGTCGCATCGAGCGGCTCCAGGACGCCGCCCGCCTTCGGCCGCCGCGCCCCTCGCCACACCGCCGCCCCTCGGCACACCGCCTTCCGCCGCCGCGCCACCTCTTCCCGTTCCGACTATCCCCCCGAAAAAGCGCGCTCCGAGCGGGTATCCACCTCCAGATGCGCGCCCGCCGGGCGGCGGCGCCGACTCTCACAGCGCGCCTCCCGAAAAGCGTAGGTTCGCTAGTGCGGCGGCCCTGTCTGGCCCCCGCCACATGCGGTCAAACGCGCGTTTTGGAGGACATACTCGCCGAGCACGCGCGTCTGGGGGGGCATAGTCGCCGCGCCGCCCCTCGCCACACCGCCGCCCCTCGCCACACCGCCGCCCCTCGTCGCCGCGCCGCCCCCGATCAAAACAACTCAAGCCTATACAGGTAGTAGTTGCTACCCGTCCCCACATACAACCAGCCGGTTTCCGACACGGTGCACGATCCGTTGTTGCCATGGCTGCTGGGGAGCGCGGCGATGGCCGTCCAGGCGTCGGTCGCGATGTCGTACTGGTACATCGTAGTGCCGCTGGTCGCGCCGGCGGCGTAGATATGCCCGGAGCGATCGCTGCAGAAGATGTCGTTGAGTTGGGACTCCGGGATTGGCGTCATGGTGGTGATGGCCCCGGTAGCGATGTCCATGCGGTAGAGATTACGAGCGTTGTAGGCGCCGAAGAAGATCGCACGCGTGCCCGGATCGTAGGCCATGCGCGTCTCGTACTCACTGCCGAGGCCGGTCGTGACATACGTGATGGTGCCCGTGGTCGTGTCATATTCGACGATCTGGCCGGCGGCGGTGTGTCCGTAGATGACCCCGTACTCGTCCGACTCGGTCATGTTGTAGTCGTCCGAGCCGGTGATGCTGGTCATGCGCGTCCACACGTCGGTGGTGGGGGCGTAGCGGTAGACTGAGCTGTTCCGGATCATCCAGAGGTAGCCGCCATAGGGCGCCATCGACGTCCACGGCTGGCTGTAGGGCGCTACTGCCGAAAGGTTGGTCCATGTGTTGGCGGCGGTGTCGTAGTATTGGCCCGTCGAGTCATACATATTGTAGATGTAGGTGATGGTCGATGGGTGGTAGGTCATCATCGAATACAAGGGCTCGCGCCCGCTGGTCATCGTGTACCAGGTCGTACCCGTCACCCCGCTGAAGCTGCCGGAGCAGCTCGTGGTCGCGGTGGCGTCGGTGTCATCACAGTCGGTGTCGTCGGCGACAAAGCCCGTGGGCTCGTCGCAGGTGTCGACCGAGCTGTCGGCGTCGCCGTAGCCGTCGCTGTCGGCATCCTCGTACCAGGTCGAGTAGCCCGACACCTCGACGCTGGTGTCGTCATCGTCGGCGTCGCCATCACAGTCTTCGTCGGTGTCGGCACTGTCGCAAATCTCGGCGGCGGCGGGGTTGATGCCAGCCAGCGCGTCGTCGCAGTCCCCGTCGATGGCGGCGGCGCCCGAGGGCAGGTCACAGGCGTAGAGTGCGGCGCCGGCGCCATAGCCGTCGCTGTCCGCATCGGCGTACCAGGTGGACCAACTCAGCGCGCTCACGCTTGGGTCGTCGTCATCGGCGAGGCCGTCGCAATCTTCATCGTCATCGAGGGCGTCGCAGTTTTCCTGGCCGCCAGGATGCACGGCGGCGCGGGTGTCGTCGCAGTCGGTGTTGTCGGCCACGGCGTCGATGGGCGCTTCGCACTGCACGACGTAGGAGCTGGCGTCTCCGTAGGTGTCACCATCGGCGTCCAGGTACCAGGAGGTCATCGAGGAGGTGGCCGTGGAGGGGTCGTCGTCGTCGGTGAGGGTGTCACAATCCTCGTCGGTGTTGGCGGCGTCGCAGACCTCGTCGGCTCCGGGATTGACGTCGGTCTGGCTGTCATCACAATCGGTGGTGTCAGAAACATACCCGCTCGGTTGGGTGCACGCCGTTGTGGTGCTGGAGGCCGAGCCGTAGTTGTCTCCGTCGGCGTCGGCGTACCAGACCGAGGCGTCGGCCGAGGTGTCGGGATCGACGACGCCGTCGCAGTCGTCGTCGAGGCCGTTGCACAGCTCGACGGCGCTCGGAAATACCGCGGCATCGGTGTCATCGCAGTCGCTGGCGTCTGGCGAGAACCCGGCGGGCTCGGCGCAGGACGCGGTGACGCTCGCGGCGTCGCCGTAGCTGTCACCATCGGCGTCGGCGTACCAGGCCGCGGCGTCGATGGCCGAGTCGGGATCGATGATGCCGTCGCAGTCGTCGTCGACGCTGTTGCACAGTTCGGCGGCGCCCGGGTTCACACTTGCCGAGCTGTCGTCGCAGTCGGTGGTGTCACCGACGTACCCAGCGGGCGCGGTGCAGCCGTCTGTCGTGTTTGCCACGTCACCGTAGGTGTCACCGTCGGCGTCGGCATACCATTCGACCGCGTCGACCGCATCGGGCGGGTCGCTGACGCCGTCGCAGTCGTCGTCCGCGCCGTTGCACACCTCGGTGGCGCCGGGGTGAATGTCGCCGTCGGCGTCGTCACAGTCGTCGCAGGCGATGCTGCCATCGCCGTCGGCGTCGGCGTAGGCCACGCTGCCGTCGCAGTTGTAGTCCTTGCGGTCGGTGCAGTCGGTCTCCGCCGCGCCGGGGTGCACCAGGGGGTCGGTGTCGTCACAGTCGCCGTCGGCGCTGACGTAGGCGGCGGGGCCGGCGCAGGCCTGCACCAGCGTGGTGTCGTCGCCGTAGCCGTCGCCGTCGGCGTCGGCCCACCAGTCGAGGAGGCTGTCCGCCTCCACGCCGGGGTCGGCGTCGTCGGCCAGGCCGTTGCAGTCGTCATCCGCGTCGGTTTTGTCGCAGACCTCGACGGCATCGGGGTGGATCGCGGCGTTGTCGTCGTCGCAATCGCCGCCCGCCGCAACGTAGCCGGCCGGCGCGTCGCAACTCAGGAGCACCGCAGCGTCGTCGCCGTAGCCATCGGCGTCGCCGTCCCATGCCCAGGCCGTGGCGTCGGCGGCGGTATCGGGGTCGATTGCGGCGTCGCAGTCGTCATCGAGGCCGTTGCACAGCTCGGTGGCGCCGGGAAAGACCAGCGCATCCGCATCGTCACAGTCGGTGCACTGGTCGACGCCGTCCGCGTCGGCATCGGGGAAGGTCAAGAGGCCGTCGCAGTCGTGGTCGGTGGGGTCGGCACAGTCCCACTCCGGCGTTCCCGGATTCACCAAGGGGTCGGTGTCGTCGCAGTCGGTCGCGTTGGTGGAAGATCCCAGGGGCTGTTCGCAGCCGCTCACGGGTGCCAATGCGTCGCCGAACCCGTCCGCATCGGCGTCGGTGTACCAGGTCACCGTCCCAGCTTCGTCGTCTACGAGGCCGTTGCAGTCGTTGTCGACGCCGTCGCAAAGCTCGACCGCGCCGGGAAACAGCTTCGGATCCTCGTCGGCGCAGTCACCCTCGTCCGTGCTCCATCCGTCCCCGTCCAGGTCGACCGGAACGTCCACGATTCGGTTGGAGCCGGAGGTGTCCTTTTCGCCGTCGCTTGGGCACCCCAGGAGAAAGCACATCGGGAACGTCAGGCGAAACATCGTGGGGGGCCGGGAATCTGCGAGAATAGCTGATCACCCCGAAAGTGCCACCACCTCATCCGGGTCCAGATACCGCCACGATCCCTCCGGCAAACGCTCGTCGATGACGAGGCTGCCGATGCCGGGGCGGTGCAGCGACAACACGTGGTTGCCGGCGGCGGCGACCATCCGGCGTACCTGGTGGTACCTTCCTTCGGTCAGCACGATGCGGAGGGTGTCCGCCGCCAGGAGCTCCGCCGACGCCGCCGCGACCGGGACGCGCTCGTCGCGCAGTTGGACTCCGGTGCGCAAGGCGTGCACGAATGCGGCCGTTCCGGGCTCGGCGAGGGTGGCAACATAGGTCTTGGTGACCGCGTGGCGGGGTGAGCCCAGATGATGGATGAAGTCGCCATCGTCGGAGAAGATGAGCAGTCCGGTGCTGTCGGCGTCCAAGCGGCCGACCGGTTGCACGCCGCGCGCATCGAGCGCGGGCGGCAGGAGCGCAAAGACGCTGGCGTGGTGCTGCGGCTTGCGCGACACCTCGTGGCCCAGCGGTTTGTGCATCGCGAGGTAAATCCGCTCGCGACTGACCCATTCCGCCCCGTCCACGGTGTAGGGCGTACCGTCTGCGAGCAAGCGGACATCAGGGTCGTCGGCGAGCACGCCGGCCACGGTGATGCGGTCTGAAAACACCATGCTGCGGCAGCCACGGCGGGTGCCGAAGCCCTCCCGTTGGAGGAGCTGATCAAGCGGGAGCGTCTTTGCCGGTCGCGTCATGCGACCAGTCGGGCCAGGCGGAGTCGGGTGATCTTGGCCTGCTCGCCCGCGGCAATCCGCAGCTCGGCGGCGGGGTCGTTGTCGATGCGGTCGTCGAGACGGTCGAGCATCGCGTCGGCCGTGAGCCCAGCGGCGCAGACGATGAAGATCATCCCGAAGCGAGCTTCATAGGCGGTGTTCCCGGCGGCCAACACCTCCAAGATTTCCTCGGATGCTGCGGCGACGCCCGCCTGCTCGGCCACGCTCCAGTCGGCGGTGGCGGCGAACTTTTCTCGGAGCGCGGCGACATCGGCGCCGAGCTTCGGGTGGTGCGAGAACGCCTCCCGCCAGTCACCGTCCCCAAGGTGCCACCAGATCTTGTCGGCCTCGCCGAAAAGCTGCGTTTCCGACTGAAACGGTCGCTGCGCCACCATCGCCTCGACCCAACGCCGACTGCCACACGCGCGGACGAGCGCCTCGCTGGCCGCCTGGGCTGAGAGCCCGTTGAGGTGGGCCACCAACCCGCGGGGATCCGGACCGGACGCCGCAGAAGGCACGCCAAACGCCCGGAGGCGAGAGATGCCGCCGTCGGGCACGATGCGCAGCCGCAGGTGCGTCCACGGGCCGCTCTGTTGCAGATCGAAGTCGCGACTGTCGTGCGCGCGGAGGCGCGTCAGCGGGAGGATCTCGGTCCAATCGGGGTGGTCGACCAGCTTCGACGGCGGTGCGCCCGGCCAGTGCAAGGCGTCGACGGCGGCGCGATCCGGGTAGTTGCCCTTGAAGTGGTGGGTCTGGAGCGTCAGGCGCGACAGCACGCCGGGCTGGCCGAGGCGGAGGATGATCCAGTCCAATCCCGGGGGTCGACTACGACGCGTCTCCCACCCGTTGCTCATGATCGGCGACTCGCCCGGGAGCACCAGGTTGGTCATCGGCGAAAAGAAGCTGTCGCTGGCCACCAGGGGCACGCCGCCGGACTCGACCGCAGCCAGATCGACCTGTCCTGAAACGACGGCGGGAGCGGGCTCGCCGTAGATCCGGAGCCGCGCGATGCCGCCGTCGGGGATCATGTTCAGACGCACGTGGGTCCACACCCGGTCCGAGCGCACGGCCTGCACGTTGCTGGAGCCGCGCTTCATCGGAGTTTCGGCGACAATGTTGGTCCACGGGGTCGAATCGCGGAGGGCGTCGGGGGTGGTGTCGGCGGGCGCCTCGCAGGCGTCGAGCGAGGCAAAGGCACTGTGGTTGCCCAGGAAGTGCGCGGTGTCGATGTCGACCGCCCGGATGCGCCCAGGCACGCCCAGCCGGATGATGCACCAATCGTGACCGGGGACGCGTTTGCGCCGGGACTCCCAGCCGTCCATCTCCTTGCCGCGGTCGGTGTAGGTGGTAGGATCGAAGCGGGCCGGTCCGGGCAGGAGCAGGCGCGCCGCGTCGGCGAAGAAGTCGTCGCTGCACGACAGCGCGACGCCGCCGAGCTGCGCCGACGCGAGATCGACGAGGCCGGTGAACAGGGCAGGGGCTCCAGCGACTTCGGCCATCAGGACTCCAGCCTATCCGCGGGCGCCGCGCGGATGCACCAGGGCTCGCCCACGCGGCCGGCCCAGCGGAGCGCCATTTTCGACGATGCGGTCGCCGGCCAGCCAGACGTCGACGATCTCGCCGTCGAGGTGCCGACCGGCGTACGGCGTCGTGGCATGCTTGTGGAGCAGGGAGGCAGACTCGACCACCCCACCCGACTCGGGCCGCCAGCGCAAGAGGTCCGCGCGCGCCCCAACCTTCAGGTTCCCGCGGTCGGGGAAGCCGGCCAGCGCTGCGGGACCAACCGCCATCCACTTGCCCAGGATCGTCTGCCCGATGCCGCGCCGGTGGGCTTCGGTCCACACCGCGCGCAGACCCAACTGCAACGAGGCGATCCCGCCCCAGGCGTCCGCGAAGTTTCCGGTGTCGAGCCGCTTGAGCGCCGGCGTACACGGGCTGTGATCCGTCACCACGAAGTCCAGGGTGCCGTCGGCCAGCGCGGCCCAGAGCGCGTCCCGGTTGGCGTCTTCGCGAATGGGGGGCGCACACTTGTAGCCGGTGGCGCCGTCGGGAATCTCCTCGGCACGCAGGCAGAGGTAGTGCGGGCAGGTCTCTGCGGTCAGCGGCAGGCCCTCGGCCTTGGCGGCGCGGACCAGGTCCAGCGCGGTGGCCGAGGAGAGGTGCACGATGTGGGCGCGACATCCGGTGTCCCGCACCAACGTCACGATCAGCGCGACCGCACGATCCTCCATCTCCTTCGGGCGTGAGTGAAGGTAGGTCGCGTACGCACGCGGATCGCCATCTGTCGCGACTGAAGAAAGCTCGCTCTCGAGCTCGGCATGGACCAGCAGCGGCACGCCCGCCCCGCGCAGGATTGGCATGACCTCACGGAGATCGGCCTCGGTGACCGGGGGGAAGTCGTCGATGCCGCTGGGGCAGAGGAAGGCCTTGAAGCCGCGCGCACCCGCGGTGACCATCGGCGCCAGCTCGGCCGCGTTGCCTGGCACCACGCCGCCCCAGAACGCCACGTCCACGTAGAGCTGGCCGTCGGTGGCCGCGATCTTGGTGTGGAGGGCCGCCACGGACGTGGTGACCGGCGTGGTGTTGAGCGGCATGTCCACGAGGGTGGTGATGCCGCCAGCGGCCGCCGCGAGCGTCGCCGAACGGAAACCCTCCCAGTCGGTGCGGCCGGGCTCGTTGATGTGCACGTGGGTGTCCACGAGGCCGGCCATGAGCACGTCGTGGCCGAGGTCCAAGGAGCGCAGCGGCGCCGGGCCGGGCTCGACCGCCGTGATGATGCCGCCGCGCACGGTTACCGCGCCGCGAATGAGTTGGCCGTCCCAGAGGACGCGGCGGCTGGCGAGGACCCGGTCTGACATTCCCGGCGACTAACACGTAAAGGGGGAGAGGGCTCCGCCCTCTCCCCCTACCGCGCCATGCCCTCCGGCCTCCAACCTGCGGTTTCCGGCCTGCGGCGCCCAGCGCGTTGCTAACGCGCTGGGACGTGGCGCTCTCCCCCTCACCGCCGGACATCGCGCCGCTTGGGCATCTCATGGCTCTGGGAGCCGCGGCCTTGACGCGCCAACGGTGCTTCGGTACCGTGCCCGGATGGACGCCCAACTCCTCCAGTGGCTCTCGGTGAATCTCCGCTGGTTCCACCTCGTCACCGGGGCGGCGTGGATCGGGGCTTCGTTTTACTTCAACTGGTTGAACAACAATATCCGGCCAGCGGCGGGCGACGACCCGGACCCGGCGGTGAAAGGGGAGGTGTTCGCAATCCACGGGGGCGCCTTCTACCGGGTCTCCAAGTACGAGGGGGCGCCGGCGCGCCTGCCGGCCATCCTGCACTGGTTCAAGTGGGAAGCCTATTTCACGTGGATCACCGGTTTTTTGCTCCTGGGCACCACCTACTGGTACGACGCAAGCGCAATGATGATCGACTCGGCCGTGTACGCGCTGAGTCCCGGCGCTGCGGTCGGGATCGGCGCCGCCTCGTTGGTGGGCGGGTGGGTCGTCTACGACGGGCTGTGCCGCTCGCCGATCGGGCAGCGACCTCGGGTTCTCACCGGGGTCGGCTCGGCGCTCCTCGTCGCCGGCACGTGGGGGATTTTCCAATTGCTCGCCCCTCGCGCGGCAGCGATGCACCTGGGCGCGATGCTCGGCACGATCATGGCGGCCAACGTGCTCTTCGTCATCATCCCTGGGCAGCGGGCCATGGTCGAGGCGATGGTCGGCGGCCGCGCTCCCCCGCAGGCCGCCGGCGCGGCAGGCGCCCTGCGAAGCTTGCACAACAACTACCTGACCTTGCCCGTGCTTTTGGTGATGGTCAGCAACCACTACCCGGCGGCATGGAGCGGGACGTGGGGTTGGGCCATCGTGACCGCGCTGTGCGTGTGCGGGGTTCTGGTGCGCCACGGCTTCAACCTGCGCGGGCAGGGGAGGCCCCGGCCGTTCGTCGTCTCCTGGGTCGGGGCGGCCGGCCTGCTGGTGGTGGCCATCGCCACCTTGCGTCCGGGACCCAGCGCTTCTGCGAGTGGGGTGCCGTCGGTATCGACGACGCAGGTGCAGGCGATCATCGCGACACGATGCATGCCCTGTCACGCCACCGAGCCGACCCTGCCGGGCTTCGTTGCCCCGCCCAAGGGGCTGGCGCTCGAGGACCGCGCCACCATCCTGGCCAATCACGAGAAGATCGCCAGCCAGGTCGAAGCCCGGGTCATGCCGCTGGGGAACCTGACGGCGATGACGGATGAGGAGCGCGCGGTGATCGTTGCGTGGGCTCGGGGCTTTTAGGCGCGTGAGGCCTCATCCCCGGTGACATGATACCCGCGCTCCTGTGCAGAATCTAGGGCTCGTCCTGTGCATCGCGAACACCCAGCCCCCGGGTACGTCGGGTCCCGACGTTCGGCGCGCGTGTGATCGGGCCTACTTCCCGCTGCTCGATCTGCTCGATGAGTACGCCACCATCAAGGTGTCGATGCACTGGAGCGGCCAGCTGCTTGAGTGGATGGAGATGCACGCGCCGGATCGGTTGCAGCAGCTGCTGACCCTGGCGCGCAGCGGCCGCATCGAGATCCTCGGTGGTCTGCATGGCGGGGCGCTGCTACCCAGCCTCCCGGAGCGTGATGCGGTCGGCCAGATGCAGCTGTCGTTGCGTTGGTGGCGCCAGCACGCGGACCTGCGGGTGCGCGGCGCTTGGTTGCCCTGCTACGCTTGGGATCCGGTGGCTCCGCGGATATTCGGTCGCCTCGGCGTGCAGTTCTCGGCGTTGGAAGTCGCGCAGCTCGGCACCGGCGCCACCGGCGACGGCTATTGGCTGGCCGAGCGCGAAGGCAGCATCCTCGCGCTTTTCGGCGTCGACCCGATCCTCAGCCGGATGATCCCGACTGCGTCGCCGGCGCGCATCATCGACGAGATCGCCTCGCGGTCGCGACTCGGCCACCGTGTCCTGACCGTGTCGGTCCTCGGCGAGGACTTCGGCGCGGCGATCGACAGCTCATCGACGCGTTCGTTCGGGGGGGAGCGAGCCTGGGTCCGTCGTTTCTTCACTGCCCTCAACGACGCTTCGCCGTGGCTCAAGGGGGTCCACTTCGGGACCGTGCTTGACCGGGTCCGGCCCTCCGGTCGGGTGTACCCGCCCGCGAGCGTCCAGTCCTCGGTCGCGGCCGCCGCGCTCGGTGGCGCCGCAGGCTCAGCCTGGCAGACGCTCGTCGCGGACATCCGCCGCGGCACTGACCCCTCGCTGGAGCGCGCGGCGCCGTTTTTGCGCATCCCGGGCTGGGAGGCGACCCTGGCCTCCTACCCGGAAGTCCTGCGCCTCCACCGCCGGATGTTGCGCACCTCGCGTGAGGTGGCGCGCCTTCGGTCGATGTTGCGTCCCGACGGCCGCCCCCGCGAAGACGGCGACGGCATGGTTGACGCGCTGGCCGAGGCGACCGCGGCCCTGTACCGCGGGCAGAATGGCAGCGCCTACGCCCACGGCATCGACGTCGGCGCCCAGCTCGGCGACATCCGCCATCAGGCCTGGGCCAACCTCATCCGCGCCGAGTACGCGGTGCACATCGCTCTCGGTGACGCGGGCCGGCTGGTCGTCGAGCAGGCCGATCACGATGGCGACGGTCGCAATGAGGTGATCGTTCGCACCCCCACGTTCTGCGCGTTTCTGTCTCCCTCACAGGGGGGCTCGCTCTTCGAGCTGGACAGTTGGGCGCTGCCGGGCAACATCCTCAACATCCGCACACGGCTGGGTGAGCCCCACCACGACGCCGTCATCCGTGGCGAGGACCTCCCCCAGATCATCGAGGTCTCCCCCGAGCTCACCACGGTCATCATCGACGACGAGGACGACACGGACGAGTCCACGATCGACGACAGCGACCGCCTCGTCCGGCTTGCGGGCGTCAACCTCGCGGGCCGGCTGCACTATGATCGGCATGTGCGCGGCGCGTTCGTAGACCACTTCTTCGGCCCGGAGACGACGCTCCAGAACCTCGTGACGGGGCGCTACGCCGAGGCCGGCGACTTCGTGGGCGCCGACTACCAGCTCTTGGCGGTGGAGGACGAGGACCCGGCCGAGGTCAGCGTCAACATGGCTCGCGATGGCAACGTGGTCGAAGGCTCGGCGCTGCGGTTGATCCGGCTGGTGAAGCGTTTCGTGTTCAACGCCGATCTCCCCAGCTTCGAAGTGCGGTATGAGATCGCCAACCGCTACCACGAGCCGGTACGCACGCGCTTCGCCATCGGCATCGACCTGAACCTCGATTCCGTGCTCGGGCCCGACACCTTCCTCGAAACCAGCCGCGGCGTCCGCGTGCCTCTGGACCAGATCGGTGACCTGGAGGAGGTCACCGAGCTGTCCCTGGTCGACGCATCCCGAGGCTACCGGGTGACGCTCAGCCCGCGTCAGGCTGCGCGCGTCTGGCACTTCCCGATCGAGACGGTCAGCCGGGCACCGGCCGGGGTCATGCCGCTTTTCCAGGGCGTCGCGCTGTACTTCTGGTGGCCCATGGAGCTGTGGGGTCAGGAGAAGCGCCGCGTCGAGATCGGCGTCTCCGTGGACGCGTGAGTGGCGCACGGTAGCTTTTGTCTGGTGCTGCACGGGCACCTGCCATGGGTGCTTCACCATGGACACTGGCCTCATGGTGAGGTGTGGCTGTACGAAGCCGCGGCGGAAAGCTGGATGCCGCTCTTGGACGCGTTCTCCGATGGCCTCTGTCCGGTCACACTCGGCCTGACGCCGGTCTTGTTGGAGCAGCTCGGCCATCCGCGTTTTCGAGACGGCTTTCCACGCTGGCTCGAGGCGATGCGGGCTCGCGCGGAAGCGGATCGCGCCGAGTTTGCCGGGCGAGGCGATGCCCATCTGGCCTGGCTGGCAGAACGGACCGAGGCGCAGTTCGTGGCGCTCGCCTCGCGCTTCGAGGCCCTGGAGCGCAACCTGCCAAAAGCGTTTGCAGCGCTTGCAGACACCGGTGCCATCGAGCTCTTGACCAGCAATGCGACGCACGGGTACATGCCTCTGGTGCGCGACGACCGCGCCGCTCGCGCGCAGGTCCGCGCCGGCGTCCACACCAGCCGGAAGCACCTGGGGCGTCGGCCGGTTGGCGCGTGGCTCCCCGAGTGTGCCTATCGCCCGGGCGGCCCCTGGACGCCGCCGGTCGGGGACCGCAGTGTGCGCGGGAGGGCTGGCGTCGAGGAGGTCTTCGCCCACGAGGGTGTCGGGTACTTCATCGTCGACGCGCACCTCTTCACCGGCGCCCGCAGCGAAGGCACCCAGTCCCCCGCGGGCTTCACCAAGGTCGCGTGGGACCAGGGCACCTGGGACGACAAGCGAGGTTGGCGGAGCGTGCTTGAGCCCCACCTCGTCAGCAGCGACGGCGGACCTGGCCGGCTCGTCGCGCTCGCGCGTCACCCCGAGGTCAGCGAGCAAGTGTGGAGCGGCGAGGTCGGGTACCCCGGCGACGGTCGTTATTTGGAGTTCCACAAGCGCCACGGTCGCGACGGACTCCGCTATTGGCGGGTCACCGCGCCGAGCACCGACCTGGGCGCCAAGGAGCCCTACCATCCCGAGCAGGTCAACGGCGCGCTCTACACCCACGCCCAGCATTTCGTGGCGGTGGTCCGGAGCATCTTGAAGCGCTACCACGAGCGCACCGGGCGCCACGGTACCGTGGTCGCCCCCTTCGACGCCGAGCTCTTCGGCCATTGGTGGCACGAGGGTCCGCGCTTTATCCGCGAGGTGATGAAGGCCTTTGCGGCGGATGATTCGGTGCGTCCGCGCACGGTCTCGGCGCTGCTCGCCGACTGGCCAGCCGACAAGGTGGTGTCGATGCCTGAGGGAAGCTGGGGCGAAGGGGGCGACCACCGCGTCTGGCTCAACGACCAGACCCGCTGGATGTGGGAGGCCGCCCACGGCGCGGAGGATCGTCTCTTTGAACTGTTGGCTCGCCTCGACTGGCGCGGCAATGAGCTGATCGCAGAGCCGCTGCGCCTGGCAGCAAGGGAGCTGCTTCTGCTCCAGGCCAGCGACTGGCAGTTCGTCATCCACACCGGCGGCGCCGTCGACTACGGCTACCGCCGCTTCTGCCAGCACCTCGCCCGCTTTGACCAGGCGGCGACCATCGCGGATGCCCGCGCGCGTGGCGTGCCGGACGACGCTGTCGCCGTCGCGGAGCTCCAGGAGATCAGGCTTCACGACTCCTGCTTCGAAGACCTGGATCTGGAGTGGTGGAGTTGAGAGAGCTGCGCACCTGCCCGGCGACAGGCGTTGTCGTCCTGATCAACGACGCCTGGCCCGACGCTCCGCTGCCAGCGCTGGCGCCGAGCGATCCCTGCTGGGCGTGCAGCGACCCGGGGCCGGTGCTTGCCCGGCGGGGTCGACTGGTCGCGGTGCCCCATCCGGTACCGGCGCTCGGCGTCGAGGGCGAGGTGCGCGCCAAAGTGGAACGGCCCGGCGTCCGCCGCGACGCAGTGGGCGTGCACGAGCTCATGTTCGGCGGGCACGACGAGGCTGATCCTGACGCGCTGATCCTCGCGTTCGAACGTATCGAGGACTTGCGACGAGATCGCCGCCTGCGGGGCTTTTCCCTGCTCCGTCGGGCGGCGCCGGGCCGGCACCCGCTGTGGGAGTTGTTTGCTATCCCCACGGATCTCGCCCCCACGGACGCCCGCGCGTGGTGCGCCCACGAGCTTGTCGATGGGCGGCGGTTGATCGCGCGGTCGGATGGAGCCGTGGCGATCGCCGCCTGGGCGCCGGTGGCGCCGTTTGAGGTCTGGGTGCTGCCCGAGGCCGGTGACGGTGACTTTCCGGTGGCGCACGTCGGTGTGGCCCGGTTGGCGGAGCGGGTGCTGGGGGCGATGGCCAGGTGGCTCGGCGGCCCCGAGGTGCGGATGACTGTGGAGTGGGGAACGCCGTGGAGGATCGTGCTGCGACCGCGACTGGCGCTCGGGCTCGCGACCGACGCCGTGGGCTTGCCGGGGCACGGGGTCTTTCCGGAGCGGGCGGCGGCGGAGCTGAGGGGGGTCTTGGGCTGAAGGGCTCACCCGCCCAGCAGCTCAATCATCAGCTTCGCCTGCCCCGGCGCCAGCCGCGCGCGCGGTCGCACGCGCCTCACGATGGCCATCGCGCTGGGCGCGTCATGCGCGAGGCGCTCGCGGACCAACACGCCCATGACCACTGCCACGCTGCGACCGTGTCCGTAGGCGCAGTGCACCAGCACCGATGCACCTTGCTGTCGCCACGCTACGACCTGCTCCACCGCGGCCTCCCAATCCTCACGGCGCGGCCCGGCACCGTCGAGCATCGGGATGTTTCGGTAGTGGTCGGCGTCGCCTCGGCGGGGAAGCTCCGCGGTGAGGTCAAGCTGGGCGAACCCGGGGGCGCCTCGACGCGGCCACGCTCCCACCCAGAGGCCAGGAATCACCTCCTGGCGATCCGAGAGGCCGAGGCGCTGGGCGCCAGCGGCCACGGCGCGGGAAAAAAGCAGAAAGGGAAGGAGCAGAATCCCCGCCCATCGCTCCTTCAGCAACCAGCGAGGGCGACGGACGAGGTACACGACACCCACAAACGCCGTCGCGGCCGCCGTCCAGTAAAGCCAGATGCCTGCCCAGAGCGGCAGGAGTGTCGCGGCCCAGCCCTCGAGGCCGGCGACGACGAAGATGGGGAGGGCGATCACCTCGCCAAGCTACCACGAGGATCCTGCTCACTTCGGTTCACCGGTCCCCCGGTGTACACGGTACCCGCCACCTCTCTCCTTTGACCACCTTACCCACGGTCCCCCAAGAGCACCGTCAACCGGCTGAGCGTGTCGTGCAACCGATTCATCTCCCCATCCCCGAGCTCGCCACGGAGCTCCGCCTCGATCTGCCCCAGGACTGTCAGGCCGTGAAGGATCGCCTCGCCGCCGCGCGGTGTCAATCGGACCATCGAGGCTCGGCGGTCGGATGGATCCGGGACCCGCTCCACCATGCCCCAGTCGACGAGATCCTCGAGCAGCGGCCCGACAGCCTGCTTCGAGACGCCCAGCCGCTTTGCAAGCGCGCTTGACCGGATGCCCGACGTGCTCAGGTGCGGGAACAGTTGCGTGTGGGCAAATCGCAGCTTCGGAGCGGCGCCCGCCTGAACCCTGCGCAGGGCCGCTTCGTTGTACAGGCGCGCCGCGCGGAAGAGGACCTGGCCGAGGCTGGCCTGAAGGAGGGCCTCGGGAACCGCGGGTCGGGACAAAGTCAAGCTCCTTGACGAACTGGTCAACATACTTTACTATCGAACCAGCCCCGGAGTCAAATGAGCGCCCCCCTCCAGCCCCTCGCTGACGGCCTGTGGAGCTTCCACCACCGCGACCATTCCACGGGCGGGCTGCGAATCGGCACCCGCTCCAACGTGATCCGTCTCGCCGACGGCACCCTGGCGTTGCACGCTCCTGGGCCGCTGGACGAGGCGCAGCTCGCCACGGTGCGGGCGTTGGGCTCGGTGTCGACCGTCATCTTTCCCAACCTGCTCCACACGGGCTTCGCCACTCGGGCTGCCGCAGCTTTCCCAGAAGCCCGCATCCTCGCAGCCCCCGGTGTCGCGACGCTGGTACCTGGCCTCCGTGTGCATGAGGAGCTGGGACACTCCGTTCCGAAGGTACTTGCCGACGTTGCTGAAATGTTGGTATGGGAGGGATGCCCGGCCGTACAGGAGCGGGTTTTCTTCCTGCCGGCTACACGCACGCTCCTGGGCGTCGACCTCAACTTCAACTTGCACGGGCTCACCGGCCTCACGCGCTTCGCGATGTGGCTCAACAACGCGAACGACCGCTACTGCGTGACGCGGCTGGCGCGCGCTCAGTACATCAAGGACAGCTCGGCAGCGGGGCGCAGCGTCCGGACGATGGCCGATGCCTGGGACATCGACAGCATCGTGGTCTCCCATGGGGACATCGTCGCATCCGGAGGGCGGTCTGTCCTGAGGGAGGCCTGGGCCTTCGCCGGTTAGTCCAGACCTACGCGGGTGGACTGTCGGCGGCGGTCGGGGGCGGGGGCGCGTCCTCGAGATACGGGTGTTTCCCGAGCTCGGGCGCGGCCTGCACGACCAGTCGCCGGGCGATGGCCAGCGGAAATTCGGTGTGGGGATCGATGGGCGCCATGTTGGGGAGGTAGTCGCCCTGAAGCCGCCTCGCCAGGGCCCAGGAGCCGGTGATGGCGCGCCGGAGCGCCGCCTCCCGGGGGTTCTCTGCGTGCCTGGGGCGATGGTGGAACGCGGCCAGCGACGCCACCAGGGGGGGCATTCCCCACTTTTCGAGGCAGGCCTCGGCGGCGCACTCGTGCTGCGCCGCAATCCGCGGGCTCTCTGCGGCGAGCTGGCCCGGCTGCACCGGCGTGCGATACATGCGCCAGACCAGCAGGCACTCGCCGATATTATGTAGGAGGGCGGCCAGGTAGATGTCATCGCCGCGGCCCAGCCCATCCCCGTCGGCGAGGCGTCGCGCGAATTGGGCGGTGAGCCCAGCGTTGGCCCAGGACCCGACCAGAACGGACCTGCCTTCGGGGTGCACGATCTGGAAGCTCCGCTGGATCAGCGTTTCGAGCGCGCGGTTCAGGGTCTGGCGGACGCCGACGCGGACGATCGCGTCGCGCAGGTTGGTGATCGGTCGAGGCGATTGGTAGAAGGCGGAGTTGGCCGTGCGCAGTACCGCGGTCACCAGCGTCGGCTCGGTCGCGATCACGGCCTCGACGTCGCCGACCGAGCAGTCATCCTTCGCGATCAATCGCTGCACTTTGCTCGCGCGACAGTCGATCATCGGGAGCTCGTCGGCTCCCCGGGGCACGCCGACTCGCTGGGCCTGGACCGGCGGGCGGGTCCCCGGCGATCGGACGCTTGTTTCCGTCACCGAAACCGGGTTTGCCACTGCCGCCCGCAGGCGTGCGCCCATCGCCTCCCCTGGCCTCGTCGGGTTCGCGGCTGCCAACGGAAGCGCCCGGGCGAGCGCCGCGACCAGCGCTTCTATGGTCTCCTCGACAAGGACCACCTCGGTCTGCGGGAGCCGCGTGAGCTGGATGGCTTCAAGCGTCCCCAGCCCCTCCGCGTACACGACCACCGGCACTCCGGGGTAGGCGCGCCGGGTGATCGACACGCACAGCGAAGCGCGTTCGCCGCTGGCCACGGTGGCGACGATGGCGAACACAGGCGCGCTGGGTCCTCGCTCCGGAAGAACGCGCGCCGCGCCCGGTGCGTGGGGGAGAAGTTGACGCAGGGTCTCTTCGGCCATTGGGCCGCTTCCGCCGACGACCAGTATTCCCGTTCCGTTGACCAACGTTGCTCCGCAGTCAACTCGGAATCGGGCCGGAGCGGGCCGCCTTTAGGGTTTGGCGAGCGCATTTCGCCCCCGCGTCAGCGCGACGAGGGACCCAGGCGGTAGTGACGCACCCCGTCGGGCCACGCCCCCGCCGCGCTCCGGGGTGGGATCAACTGGGCGCCCTCGTCCACCAGCGCCCGTTCGAGACGCGCTGTCGCCCCTTCGCCCAAGAGCGCGCCGAGCACGAGGACGTCGGTGAACCCGGCGTCGCTGGCGGCGTCCACCGCCGCGTCGAAGGAGGCGCCCGGATTTCCAGCGGCGCCCCGCTCGAGCGCGTCCAGGAGCCGGAGGTGAACGCCCCGCGCCGCACGATTGGTCTCGCCGAGGGCGCGGCCGTGCCAAAGCGGGCCGAGCAACACGTCCGAAACCGGCGGCACGCCGGGCGGACTGCGGTCGCGACAAGGGAACTCGACCAGGGCGCCGCCCGCACCGAGCGTGGTCCAGACCGCGCGGGGCACCAGCGCCGACGCCGGCAGGGGCAGCGGCGTCGGGGAGCGCGCGATCAGCTCGATCATCGCGCCGCCGGCCAGCAGCAGCCCGGCGAAACGCCATCGGCCGCCGAGGCTGGGTAGGCCGTGGGCCACTGCGACGAGCGCGAACGCAGTGGCCGGGACCGCATACTGCGCTGGTTTCCAGGCGTAGTGCGCCAGCGGGTAGAGCCTCCAGAACAGGTCGTAGGGGGTGGTGAAGGGGAGCTGCGTCGCCCCCCAGCGGTTGCCGAGGGCGACCAGCGCGTAGCCGAGGGCCAGCGCGACGGGGACCCGTGCCCGTCGTTCTCGTAGCGACACGACGACCAGCGCGCCGAGGAGCCAGGGTGCCGCTCGGCGTGGCCCGGTCTCGCTTGCCCCCGGGTAGTCGGAAAGGTGGCGCACCACGCCGGTGTCGGGGAGGGGAGGGGGTGCCCGGACGCCAAGCGGCGTGGATCGTGGTGGGCGAGTCGCATCCCTCATCTGCTCGGACCGCGCTGTCAGTGCGCCACCATCGGCGAACTCGGCCTGCCACATCGCTCCACCGAGCGCGGCGGCGAGCGCGATGACCGGCAGGGTTGGCAGCAGAGGCAGCCGGCGGATCAACCAGGTTGCGACCGCGACGACGGCGATGCCGTGGGCAAGGTACGGGCCCGTAGCCAAGAGCACCGCGCCCCATGCCGCGGCGCGCCAGGGGCGCGGGCGCTCCGCGTACAGCTCGCTCAAGAAACAGAGCAGCCACCCCGCGGACATCCCCTCGGTCTGGGTGTCCGTGAAGGCACCGAGGAACGCTGGCGACAGCGCCGCGAGCACGGCCATCGTGAGCTCGACGAGCACGCCCCGCCCCGCCGCGAGCTTCTGAGCCCCGTACGCCAGCGCAAAGAACGCGAGCGCTGCCTGCACGTTGAGGCCAGTGACGACGCCGGCGATCGGCTCTACGAGCCCGATGATGAGCTGGTGAAGGGGGTCCAGGGGGTAGACGCGCATCCCATCGGGCGCGCCGCCGAGCGCGCTTTGAAGCGGGGAGGATCCCGACCACAGCTCCCGCGAAAACACCCAAGCCAACCACGCGTGGTCGCGAAGCTCGCCTTCGGGGCGGCCGACGACGCTGCCCGGGTTGGCGAGGACGCGCCCGAACGCGATCATGGTGATCGCGGCAGCAACGAGCACGCGGCGAAGGCGGTCGGCGGTCACCACCACAGGCTATAGCCTGGGCCCGCGATGGCCTTCGCCCACCTCCACGTCCACTCCCAGTTCTCGGTGCTCAACGGCGTGCCCGCGCCGAAGAAGCTGGTGGCCCGGGCGGCCGAGCTGGGGATGCATTCCCTCGCGCTGACCGACACCGCAAACCTTTACGGCGCCGTCGAGCTGGTGAAGGCGTGCAAGGAGAAGAAGCTCCATCCGGTTTTGGGGGCGGAGCTGTGGGTTGATCCCGGCGGCATTGCGAGCCGCGAGGGAGGGCTCGGCGGGGCGTACGCTGTGGTCCTCCTGGTCCAGGACGACGTCGGCTATCGGAACCTCTGTGAGCTCGTCACCCGCGCGATCTTCGAGGGTGTCTACCATCGGCCGCGCGTCGATTTGGAGCTGCTGCGAGCCCACGCCGCCGGGCTCTTCTGCCTCACCGGAAACGGCGAGACGGGCGCCATCCGCCGCCAGGGGGGCGAGGAGCGGGTTGCCGCGCTGGGCGACATCTTCGGGTCGGAGCGGCTCTTCGGCGAGCTGATGGACCACGGCATCGATGGGCAGCCGGCGGCCAACGCCGAGGTGCGGCGGCTGTCGGCGAAGTTCGGCCTCAAGACGGTCGTCACCAATCAGGTCCGTTACCTCCGGAACACCGACGTGGTCGAGCTCGATCTGCTCAACTCCATCGCGATCGGCGCCTCGCTCGCCGACCCCAAGCGGCCCCGGCAGCAGACCGACCAGCAATACCTCAAGAGCGAAGCCGAGCTGCGCGAGCTTTTCCCCGACGACCACGACGCCATCGAGCTCACGGAGGTCCTGGCCCAGCGCTGTCAGTACGCATTTCCGACCGGCATGTACTACTTTCCGGCGTCGGTCCCGCCGGACAAGGACGACGACACCGACGCCAATTGGGCCTTCTTCCTCGACGCGTTCCCGCCGGCCGCCGACTTTCCGCAGCCCTCGCCGCGCCCCCTGGCAAGTGGCACCCTGGATGGGTACTTCCGCTGGTATGGCCGGGCTGGTCTGGGGCTGCGCCTCGCCTACATCGATCCAAGCGCCCACCAGCCCTACCTGGACCGCCTGGAGCATGAGCTGGACATGATCGTGAAGATGGGCTTTCCAGCGTACCTTCTCATCGTCGCCGAGTTCATCAACTGGTCCAAGGATCGGGGAATCCCGGTCGGACCGGGTCGCGGCAGCGCCGCTGGAAGCGTCGTGGCGTGGGCCATGCGCATCACCGACATCGATCCGGTGCGCTTTGCCCTGTTGTTCGAGCGCTTCCTCAATCCAGAGCGCATCTCGATGCCCGACATCGACGTCGACTTCGCGCAGGATCGGCGCGAAGAGGTGATCGAGCACGTCCGCGACAAGTACGGCGCGCCGCTGGTCAGCCAGATCATCACCTATGGCAAACTGCAGGCGAAGGCGGCTCTCAAAGACGTTGCTCGCGTCTGCGACATGAGCTTTCCCGAGTCGGACCGGATCACCAAACTGGTGCCGGAGCGGCTGAACATCACCATCGCCGACGCGGTCAAGGACGAACCGCGCTTGGCGGCGCTCATCCAGAGCGACCCCAAGGTGCGTCGGGTGGTTGCGCTGGCACGTGGCATCGAGGGCGCGGTTCGGCAGACCGGAATCCACGCGGCCGGCGTCGTGATCGCGGACCGTCCGCTCGTGCAGTTGGCCCCGCTGTACCGCGACTCGCCACAGGGGGGGCCCGTCGTTCAGTACGACATGAAGTCGGCCGAGACCATCGGCCTCATCAAGTTCGACTTCCTGGGCCTCAAGACGCTCGACCAGGTCCGGGACGCGGTCGCGATGATCGAGGCCAACACCGGCGAGCGCATCGACATCTCCCGCGTTCCGGAAGCGGACGCCTCAACCTGGCAGATGCTCATCCGCGGCGACGCGCTCGGCGTGTTCCAGGTCGAGTCCGACGGCATGCGCGGGCTTTTGACTCGGCTCAAGCCCAACTGCCTCGACGACCTCGTGGCCCTGGTGGCCCTGTACCGGCCAGGTCCGCTCAGCTCGGGGATGGTCGACGACTTCATCGACCGAAAACACGGTCGCAAAGCGGTGGAGTACCCCTTCGCCGAGCTCGAGCCGATCTTGGCCAACACCTACGGCACCATCGTGTACCAGGAACAGGTCATGCAGTGTGCGCAGGTGCTGGCCGGGTACAGCCTGGGCGAGGCGGACCTGTTGCGGCGCGCGATGGGGAAGAAAGACGGGGCCGAGATGGGCAGGCAGAAGGTCCGTTTCGTCGAGGGCGCGGTGGCGCGTGGCCATCCGGAGCGGCCGGCGAGTGATCTGTTCGATCTCCTGGCGAAATTCGCCGAGTACGGCTTCAACAAGAGTCACTCGGCTGCCTACGGCTTCATCTCGTACCAGACCGCCTGGCTCAAGGCCAACCACCGCGCCGAGTACATGGCGGCGCTGATGAGCATCGACGCCGGAAACTCGGACAAGGTGCTCTTGTACTGCGGCGATTGCCGCCGGGCCAAGCTCGACCTGCTCCCCCCGGAGATCAACCAGAGTGTCGGGCGCTTTGACGTTCGGCCCGACAATCGACAGGCGATCCGCTACGGTCTGCACGCAGTCAAGGGCGTCGGCGAGAGCGCTGTTGTCGCGATCGTAGAGGCACGAAGCGCGGGGGGCCTGTTCGTCGACTTCATGGACGTGCTGCGTCGCGTGGACGCCAAGCGGGCCAACAAGAAGGTCTGGGAGGCGCTCATCCGCTGCGGAGCCATGGACGGGTTCGGCCAGCCGCGGGCGCGACTCAACGCGGCGCTCGAAGACGCGATGGCGGCGGCCTCGGACGAGCAAGCTCAGAAAGCCTCCGGTCAGACCTCGCTCTTTGGCGGATCGACGATGGTCTCTCCGGCCTTCCGACTCCCGAACGTGGGCGAGTGGACGGTCGGCGAGCGGATGAAGATGGAGAAGGAGGCGCTCGGCTTCTTCCTCACCGGCCACCCATGCACCGACTTCAGCGACGAGATCGAGGGTTTCGGGTACAAGACCATCGCCGACCTCGCGCATGTGGAGGTGGAGGTTGGGTTTTCTCGGAATGCGCGCGAGTTGAGCCTGTGCGCGATCGTCACCGGCAAGCGGGTGATTCGGAACAAGAAGGGCGACCCGATGGCCTTTGTGACCTTTGAGGACCCTTCCGGCAGCATCGACGCCGTCTTGTTCAAAGACACGCTGGCGCGGTTCACCAACGTCCTGGATTGTGGCAAACCACTCGCGATTCGAGCCAAGGTCGAGCAGCAGCCCGACAAGCCGAGGTCGTTGCGACTGGAGGGGTGCGAACCGATGGAGGACGTCCGCGAGCGGATGATCGGCAAGGTCGAGCTGCGGGTGCGCGTCGACGAACTCGGAGAAGAGCGGCTGCGACTGCTCAAGGAGTTGGTGGTCCAGAATCCAGGCCCGTGCCGCACCCGCGTGGTGGTGTCGGAGCCGGGTCAGTTCGAGGCTGAGCTGCGGGTGAGCCGCGCTTGGCAAGTCAAGGCCACCCCGAAGCTTGTGGATGGGGTACGTTCCCTCTTCGGGCGCGCGGACGCCTTGGTGCTCACTCCATGATCTTCCTTTTCTTGATCCCCAGCGCCGGCGCGGTCGAGCCTGTCTTGGAGCTCCTCGGTGGGGGGGCTATCGATTGGACCAACATGCGCCTCGTGGTGCATGGCACCGGCGGGGGCAACACCGGCGCAATGAACAACCTTGAGGCGGCCGAGGGCGACGCCCGCGAGCAGCTCGAGCCGCGGGTTCAGGCGCTCGCCCGTGCCGTCCGGGTGGACCGCACCCGCCTGGCAGGAGAGCTGCTAGACGCCGCCGACGCGGTGGCGGATCGGCTGGAAGCCAACCTGTCGGCGTGGGAGGTCTTCGAGGCGCGCTACCACAAGAGCGGCACCGTCGAGCTCGACGCCGCGCTGTCTTTGCAGACGTGGTTGCGACCGGCCCTGGTGAGTTTTCTCCACGCGGCCGAGCGCCCTCCGCGCCAGGGTGGCTCCTCCGGGCTCATCGTCGACGCGCGGGGCCTGAATCTCCGCTGCGCACTCGCACCCGAGTTCTTCGATGCCGCCGGGACGCACCTCTACGGGATCGGCGACATGACGGCGTACGCAGCCAGCCAGCATGGTCCGGTCGTCTACGTCGCTGACCCTGCGGACCCGATGGCGGCGCGCCGGGCTGGGGAGGTGCCGACCTTCCTGCGCCCGACGTCGGTCCAGAACGGAACCGATCTCGTCTTCGACGCCGCCGCCGCGGCGGAGTTGCGGGCCGCGGCTGACGGCAGTGACCTGCTGCTTTTGGGGAACGTGGTCGTGGTCACCTCGCGATGAACGCGCCCCTCCCGATGCGTCGGCCAGAACGTCCGGGCTGGTCCTGGTCTGTCCTCGCTTGGGCCGTTGTGGGGGTCGTCCTCGTCGGCGCTACCCTGTGGGTGAGCCGGTCGGTGGTGTCGATCTGTTTTGCTTCGGCGGTCTTCGCGTGGTTGCTGGACCGCCCGGTCAGCGCGATCCAGGCCCGGGGCGCGTCGCGCGACTTCGGCATCGTCCTGGTGTCGATGGCCCTTTTCGCCACCGTCATCGGCTTCGCGTTCTGGGTGGTGCCCGACGCCGCGCGGCAGATTGCCCATCTGGCCGAGAACCTCAAGCCGTATCTTGATCGGGCCGCCACCGAATTCGGCCCCTTCGTGGCCCGGTTGGAGGCCCGGTTCGGTATCGATCTCCCCGTGGACATCGGCGAGCTGGGCGCATTGGCGCCGGAGTACCTGAAGAAGTTGACGCCCGACGTTCGGGAGCACATCCAGAATTGGCTCACCAGCGCGGCGAGCGGCGGACTGTCGCTTTTGCTGGCGGTCCTGTCGCTGTGTCTGCTTCCACTCTTCACGTTCTTCCTCCTCCGCGACTGGCCAGCGCTCGTGGCGTTCGTTGGGCGGTTGGTGCCGCTCCGCGCCCAGGCGACGACTCACCGGCTCGCGGCCGAGATCGACGGGCGGTTGGCGGGATGGGTGCGCGGGCAGCTGACGGTTGCGGTGGTCCTCGGTGTGCTGTACTCGCTCGGGTTCACCCTCTCGGGCATCGACCTCTCCGTCACGGTTGGGCTCCTGGGGGGGGCGCTTTTCCTGCTTCCGTACATCGGCCCGCTCATCACCGGCGCGTTGGCGGTCTCGCTCGCGCTCTTGAAGTTCGGGGGTGATTGGCACGTCGGCGCCGTCGCGGCGACGCTCATCGTGGCTCAGGCGCTCGAAGGGGCCGTCCTGACGCCGCTTCTGGTCGGGGACCGGGTGGGCTTGCACCCGATGGTGGTGATGCTGGCCATCCTCGTGGGCGGCAACGTCTTCGGCATCGTCGGCATCATCGTGGCGGTGCCGGTCACCGCTGCGCTCGCCGTGGTGGGCGCCTGGGCGCTGGACGTGTGGCGTGCCAGTCGGACCTACCGGGGGTAGGCTGGAGGCTGGAGGAGGGCGAGCCCAGACGCTACTCTCGAAGCGCGCGGATCAGGTCGGCGAGGACTTTACCGGTTTCGATGCAGAGGCTGGACAACTCGCGGTGGGGCTCCGGCTCGAGGTACCCGAGTCTCGCCGCCAGCGACAGTCCGCCTCCGGCCTCCGCCTCCGGCCTCCGGCCTCGGGCCTCCGCGACGCGTAGCCGCCTCGAAAGCACATCGCTGACGCGTAGCCGCCTCGAAAAGCACACTTGGCGCGTTGTCGCGGGTTGGGCGACGAACCAACGCCGACAATTCGGGATCGCCACGGCACGATCACCCTCAAAACTGCTTTTCGAGGGGGCTACGCCTCGGAAAGCTGCTTTTCGAGGGGGCTACGCTGTCTCCGCGGCGAGGCGCCCACTGCGGAGGCGACGCCCTCGGCCTCCGCGGCGGACTGCGGGCTCATTCGCCGGACACAACGCACCGGGTGAGGCCTCCCCATCGAGCATAGTCGCAGTTGCGATGCTTGTTGACGCCCGCGCCGCCTCCGGCCTCCGGCCTCACCCCCGCCGCCCGATCACCACCCGCTCGACGCCGCCCAGATCCCGATGGGTCTCGACGCGCTGCAATCCCGCGGCCTCCATCAGCGCGACGACGGCGGTCGTCTGATGAATGCCCACCTCGACCGCGACGCCTATCCGCGCGCGCGTGGCCGCCACCGGAATCAACGCTCGGTAGACATCGAGCCCGTCGGGGCCTCCGTCGAGCGCCAGCCGTGGTTCGTGGTCGCGCACCTCGGGCTCGCAGCCGGCGAGATCGCCGCGCCGCACGTAGGGCGGGTTGCTGACCACCCAGTCTACCGGTCGGGACGCCGGCACCGCGTCCAGCAGCGGCCCCCGCAGCACCGCGACGCGATCCTGTAGCCCCAAGGCGTCGGTGTTTTTTCGGGTGAAGGCCAAAGGCGCCTCACCGATGTCGATCGCATAGAGCCGAAGCCCCGGCACCTCGGCCGCGAGCGTCAGACCAATGCAGCCGGAGCCGCTCCCTACGTCGGCAACATAGATGGGATCGGCCTCGCGGCAGAGCGGAAGCATGGCCTCGATCAACGTTTCCGTGTCCGGCCGGGGCACCAGCACCCCTGGGCCCACGGCGAACTCCCGGCCGTAGAACTCCTTGTGGCCGACGATCCAAGCCAAGGGCTCCCGGGCGCCCCGGCGCCGCACACGCGCGCGAATCTCGCCCAGCTCGGACTCCAAAAGAGGCCGGTCAAACGCCAGGTACACCTGCACCCGATCGAGGCATAGCGCGTCGCCGATGAGCAGCTCGGCGTCGAGTCGCGCCGAGGGGATGCCGCGCCCCTTGAAGAACTCCGTCGTGGCAAGGAGGACCTCGACCAGGGGCTTCATCGCCGCGCCTAGCGCCCTTCCGCCAACCGCAAGGCCTCGGCCTGAAAGTACCCGCCGACGCCGCCCAGCAGCTCGTCGAGATCACCCGCGATGACCTTGTCGAGCTTGTAGAGCGTGAACGTGCTGCCGTCCTTGCCGGTGACGCGGTGGTCGGTCACCCGGTTTTGGGGGAAGTTGTAGGTGCGGATGCGCTCGCTGCGATCGCCGGTGCCCACCTGGGCGCGGCGGTCAGCCGCTTCGGCGGCGTCGCGTTCGGACCGCTCCTTCTCCAAGAGCCGCGCCATCAGCACCTTGAGTGCTTTGGACTTGTTCTTGGTCTGCGACTTTTCGTCCTGGCAGATCACGACGAGGCCGGTGGGGATGTGGGTGAGGCGCACCGCCGAGTCGGTGGTGTTCACCGACTGGCCGCCTGGACCGCCGGCGCGGAAGACGTCTATTCGCAGGTCTTTTTCGCCGATCTTGATCTCGACTTCTTCGGGCTCGGGCAGGATCGCCACGGTGGCGGCCGAGGTGTGGATGCGTCCCTGCGTTTCGGTCAGGGGCACCCGCTGTACGCGGTGAACCCCTGCTTCATACTTGAGGAAGCGGTAGGCGGTCTCGCCCGTCAATGACGCGATGACCTCCTTGAAGCCCGTGGCGGTGCCGCCCACGTACACCTCGTGCATCGACATGATCTCCAGGCGCCAGCGCATCTGATCCGCGTACCGACTGTACATGCGGAAGAGGTCCGCCGCGAAGAGCGCGGCCTCGTCACCCCCCGTTCCGGCGCGGATTTCCAGGAGCAGCGGCCGGCCCTCGTAGGGGTCCTGGGGCAGCATCATCAGGCGTAGACTGGTTTCGAGCTCGGGAATCCGGACATCGATGCGCGCCTTTTCGACCTCAGCCTCTTCCCGCATGTCGGGATCGGCGAGCATCTCCTTCAGGTCCGCGCGTTCAACCTCGAGTTTGGCCACTTCGCGCGCGATGTCGACCATGCGCGTGACTTCAGCATGCTCTCGGCTGGTGTGCTTGAACTTGTCCCGCTGGCCGGCCAGCGCCGGGTCCATAAGCTGACGGTCCAGCTCGCCGAGGCGGGCCTCGAACTCGTCGAGTCGGAACACTGGACCCTACTCTGCCTTGGCGACGCCGTACTTCTTGTTGAAGCGTTCCACGCGGCCAGCCACGCTGATCGCGCGCTGCTTTCCGGTGTAGAAGGGATGGCTGCTGGAGCTGATGTCGACGAAGACGACCTGGTGCGACACACCGTCAATGTCGCGCTGGGTCTTCGCGGTCATCGTGGAGCGGGTGATGAATTCGGTGCCCGCGCCGGAGTCAACGAAGACGACGGGGTGGAGTGCGGGGTGGATGTCGGCTTTCATGGGGACCCTCGGATGCAGAAGCGGCCGCTACTCACCCGATCGCAGCGACTTGTCAAGCAGTTCGCGCCGTTCGGTGCAGCATCGCTCCGGGTCCAGCTCACCGCGCGGATCGAAGCGCAGCCGGTGATTCTCGATGCCTGCGAGCTCGGCGCTGAGCGCATCGTCGTCATCGAGCACCGCGATGATGGTGAGGCTGCCGCCCTCTTCGAGGTTGCGCGCCGCTGCCAACAGGCGCCGGGTGCGCTGGACGATGCCCACATCGATGCCGCCGACGAGTCGGCCCGTGGGCGTCACGGCGCCGGCCGCGGCGCGGATCAGGCGGCTGGCGGAGTCAAAAAGCACCACCGCATCTCCCCGCGCTTCGACGTTGCGCTTGGCGCGCTCGATGACCATCTCGGCCACCTGGAGATGGCGTGGCTCCGGCTCGTCGAAGGTGGTCGCCGCGACCTCGCCCGGCAGGACGCGCTGGGCCTCGGTCACGTCCTCGGGCCGCTCCGCCACAAGCAGGGTGTACAGCGCGGCGTCGGGATGATTGTGAGCAATCCCCTCGGCGATCGCGCGCAACATCGGGGCAACGCCGGCCCGGCCGTGGGCCCGGAGGAACGAACGTTGTCCGAACCCGAGCGGCGCGATCTGATCGACCTGTCGGACCGGATCTCCGCCCGCTGAGCCGGCGCCGAGGATCAGCCGCCGCTTGGGGTGGATCGGCGTGAGGTTGTCGAAGAACACCTTGTCCCGGGTGCCTTCGGGGCTCCCCCGGTTGACTTCCTCGACCTTGATGAGCGCGAAGTAGCGCTCGTTGTCCTTCGGTGCGCGCACGTTCCCGCGGACCACGTCGCCCGTGCGCAGGTTGAACCGCCGGATTTGCGATGGACTCACGTAGATGTCCTCGGCGCCGGGAAGGTAGCCGTACTCCGCCGCCCGCAGAAACCCGAACCCATCGGCCAGGATCTCGAGCACGCCCTCGCCATCGGTGGTGTTGGCGCTGGGCGTCTGCCGCAGGATCGACGCGATCAGCTCGCGACGTCGCAAGCTCGATGCGTTCTCGACGTTGTGGGTGCGCGCGACCTGCACGAGCTCGGTGAGGCCGAGGGTGCGAAGGCTGGCGGGGTCAGGAGGGGTCATGGGCCGGAGGGGGAGGGGAGGCGGGATGTACAGTCTACCCCAATGGTGCCGACGGGTCACGGCGGCCGCCCGGGCGGAGCCCGGCCGCCGGGCCATCGCGACGGGGCGCAGCCCCTCTGCTCTGTCCCTGCCGCGCGGACGTGGCGCGCGGAGGCCGGTGGTGCGTACGTTCGCAGAATGCTGGGGTTACCAGGTGACCGCGGGCGGCGACCTGGACGGCGCCGGGCGCGCCGACCTCGTCGTGTCCGGCCTCCCCATCGACTCCGCGGGCTACCGGAGCGGCCAGTACCGGATGTTCCAGGGCGAAGGCCTCACCCCATTTTCGACGGTCTCGCTCGACGATGCCGATGGTGCGTGGAGCAGCGACGACGATGCAGTGCCGAAGCTGGTTGGTGGCGGGGACTTCGACGGCGATGGCCGGGCCGACCTGGTGTACCGATACCTGGGCGCGCCTGCGGTGCTCCTGGGCTGGTAGGCCGGGCCCGCGACCGACGCATCGGCCTACCGAAAACACTCTCCCAAAAGCGCCAGCAGCCCCACGTCACTGGTCTTGAACCGCCCTCGGGCGATGTCCAGGGGACCGGGGGCCTTGCGTTTGATCACCAGGTTTTCGAAGACATCGGGATGGGCTTTGATGACGCAGTCAGCCCCTTCGACCTTGCCTTCTGTGATGATGCACGCGGCAGCGTCGAGGCGCATCGTGTACTTGTGCTCGCCGATGCTCAGGTAGTACACAAGGTCCCGCGGTACTTTGTTCGGCAGATATCGTCGGGTCATCTCGGCAACGAGGGCGTCGGGGCTCATCGGCGGTCCTGGGCTGGCGATCCTACCGAGGTTCTGGCGGCGCCGCCATGATAAGCCGCGGCGATGCTGGACCCGATCGTGCGCATGAACCAGCTCGTCGACGAGCTGATCCGTCACAATCGGCTGTACCACGCCGAGGACCGCGCCGAGATCAGTGATCACGAATACGATGCCTTGTACCGGGAGCTTCAGGCACTCGAGTCGGCGCACCCAGCTGAGGTACGGTCCGACAGCCCGACGCAACGGGTGGGATTTGTGCCGGTGGCGCAGCTGCGGCCCTTCGTTCACCAGGTTCCCATGTTGTCTCTGGCCAACGGCTACCACAAGTCGGCGCCGGACTGGGGTGGTCCGTGGGAAGATATCATTGAGTTTGAACGGGGTAAGTCGGAGAGGCCCGGGGGGATCCGACGGGTGCTGGGCGACGCCGCGCCCGAGGTGATCGCCTACGTTGTGGAGCCGAAGCTCGACGGGCTGGCGATGGAGCTGGTCTATGAGGATGGGGGGTTCGTGTCGGGTGGTACCCGCGGGGATGGCAGCGTGGGCGAGGATGTCAGTCACAATCTCCTCACCATCGCCAACCTTCCGCGGCGCCTTGTCGGCGCCCCGCGCGGTCGGATCACGGTCCGGGGCGAGGTGCTCTTCGACCTCGCCGGGTTCGAGCGCATGAACAACCAGCGGGAAGCGCGTGGTGAAAGGCGCTTCGAGAACCCACGAAACAGCGCGGCGGGCACCATGCGCCAGCTCGATCCGAATCAGGCGCGGGGCCGGCCCCTCCGGTTTTTCGCCCACTCGGCGGGCCTGCACCCCGAGCCGCCACCGTCGCAGTGGCTGGCACTTACCCAGTTTCGCGACTGGGGCTTCGAGGTCAGCCCGCTGTGCGCGCGTTGCCTGGGCCTCGACGAGGTCATCGCCACGGTGCGGGCGATCGAGGCGGCGCGCGCCGACCTCCCCTATGAGATCGATGGCGCCGTGCTCAAAGTCGACGACACGGCGCTGCAGGAGGCGCTGGGCTTTGTCACCCGCTCACCGCGTTGGGCGATGGCGTTCAAGTACCAGCCGGCCCAGGTGCGGACCGAGTTGGCGGGGGTGCTCTTCAGTGTGGGCCGAACTGGGCAGGTGACACCTGTCGCCCAGCTTCATCCCGTGCGGGTCGGTGGCGTCACGGTGCGCAACGCCTCGCTCCACAACGAACACCAGATGCAGCGGGTTCTCGGCCTTCGCCACGGGGACACGGTCGTCATCCAGCGCGCTGGCGACGTGATCCCGGAGGTGGTGGCGGCGGTGGACGGCCCCCATCGACTGGCACAGCCGCTCTTCGTGTACCCGGAGCGCTGCCCGGGCTGCGGTCACGACCTGGTGCGCACTCTCGCCGACGAGGAACGACCGGAGATGGTGCAGATCCGGTGCCCCAACTCCTTCGGCTGCCCCGCGCAGGTCGAAGGCGCGCTGCGGCACTTCTCGTCGCGGCTCGCGATGGACATCGAAGGGCTCGGCGAAAAGTTGGTTTCCCAGCTGGTTGCCGCCGGCCTCGCGCGGCGCCCGAGTGCGCTGTACGCGCTGGGCGCGGTGCGTCCCGCGCTCGTCGAGTTGGAACGGCTGGGCGAAACCTCCGCTCAGAAGTTGCTGGACGCGATCGACGCCAGCAAGGACCGACCCCTCGACCGGTGCCTGTTGGCCCTGGGAGTGCCCATGGTCGGCGAGTCCACGGCGAAGGAGCTGGCGCGCCACTTCCGGAGCATCGATGCGATCCTGCAAGCCGACGTCGTCGCGCTGGACGAAGTGCCCAACGTCGCGCTGACGACCGCGTCCGCGATCCATGGGTTCTTCGCGGATCCCGGAAATCGGGACGAGGTGCTGGCCCTCCAGGCCGCGGGGGTGCGCTTCGTCCCGCCCGCCGCGGTGGCGTCGGGGGGGTTGAGCGGGCGGACCTTCGTGCTCACGGGCACCCTCCCGAACCTCGGCCGCGACACGATGAAGGCGCTGCTCGAGCGGGCGGGGGCCAAGATCGCGGGGAGCGTCTCCAAGAAGACCGACTACGTGGTGGCGGGCGCCGAGGCGGGCAGCAAGCTCGACAAGGCGCGCGAGCTCGGCGTCCCTGTCCTCGATGAGGCGGCCACCCTCGCGCTCTTGGAGGGCGCGTGATGTTGCTCTTCGCCCTTGCGTGCACCCAGCCTGAGGTTTTGGCCCAAGTCGCCGAGGCCCATGCCAGCGCCCTTGTCGACGAGGCCCACCGGTCCATCGCCCTGTTCGTTTCCCTCGGCGCCATCGTGGCGGAGCCCTGCGGGGCGGACACCCTGGACACCTACACCCTGACCGGCCAGGGCTTCCGGGCCTTCCACGTGACCTCTCCGTCAGTAGAGTTGTCCGGGACGGGCGAACGCACCTACGACTATGGGACGGTCGCGTTCCTTGACGACGTGGGTGAACTGGTGCTGACCAGCGATGAGGCCCGGCGTCAGTGGACGGCCCGCTTCGCGGGCCATTTCGGCACGTTCACGGCTCAGTTCACCGCGGTGTCCTGCGACGTCGATGATGGTGGGGTCACCACCCTTTCGTCGGTGACCGGGAGCGCCGCGTACGCCATCGAGGGGGCGGAGGACCAAGAGTTGACCATCGACGCGGAGGGCGGGGCCAGCCTGGAGTGGTCGCCCGCGACGGCCGGTGTGCCCACCGCGGGGGGTATCACCTGGCATTTGAGCAAGGCGAAGACCGAGATTGAGCTGGACGACGCCGCCGGCATCGATCCGGTGGAGCGCGGGTGGCCCGGGATCGCGGCGGGGAGCACGTGGTCGGCCGAGGTCGTGATCCTCCTTCCGTAGCGAGGCTAGAAGATGGCGCCGACGCCAACGCCGAACCCGTTCTCGGCACCGATCGAGGCCTGGCCGCTGAAGAACGCCCGCGGCACGTCCCGCGTCGAGACCCCGAGCGGCGGACTCCAGAGCACAAAGCCCGCGGTGGCCGAGATGGGCACGACCGGGGCGAGGGCCACCTCAAGGGTCCCGCCGAGGACTTGGGTAAGGTCCTTTCCGGTGATCAGCAGTTCGCCGCCCACCCAGGCGCTGGCTTGATCGTCGGGCTGCCCGAAGCGCGCCGCGCCCCCCGCGCGAACGTTCCACCGCTGCGCGTTGTCCGCCCCGTCGGCTCCGCTGGTCGCGTACGCCCCCGACGCCCACATGAGCCCGCCGAAGTCCTGCTGCGGCCGAGCGTTCACGCTGAGCCCCCCTTCGAGGGCCACGCCCTCGGCCTGGTACTCCGCCTGGGTAATCGTCACCGACTCGGCGTTCACCGCCAGCCACGCGCCGACGAAAGGCGCGACCTGGAGGAGCAGCGCGCCGCCGTAGCCGCCTCGGTGGCGGTGTGCGTCGCAAGCGCTCCCCGAATCGCAGGTGGGATCGACGAGGACATCGGTGACGGTGCTTGCCGAGGCCGAGAGCCCCACCGCGAAGCCCTCGTCGGCGAGCTGGGGCAGCGGCGGGCTTGCGGCAGCGGTGGCCAGGAGCGCGAGCACGCGTGCGGATATCCGGCAGCGGTGGCTTGGGCACGGACAATCCCTGACCCCGGGGCCGTTGCCGCATTGGTCAAGCGGCGGTAGGGTGGGCCCCGCTCGGAGCGCCAGGTGTGGTTGTGGGTTGGAATCGGGTGTCAGAGCGTCGACGGTTCCAAGCCGGTCGAGACGCCCGCGCCGGTACCGGCGGCGGCGGCTGCCGAGGGCCCGGACGTCGTCGTCGTCACGCTCGACACCACCCGGGCCGATCGCATCGGTGCCTACGGCCACGCGCTTTCCCGCACCGACAGCATCGATGCGCTGGCGGCTTCAGGCGTGCGCTTTGACCACGCCTACAGTGTCATGCCGCTCACGATCCCGGCCCACGCGACCCTGTTCACCGGGCTTTTCCCGTTCCACACCGAGGTCCGGGACAACGGCGCGACGCCCCTGAACGAGCGCTTCACCACGCTGGCCGAAGTGTTCCAGGGTGCGGGATACGCCACGGCGGGTAGCGCCGCCGCCTTCGTGACCACGCGCCAGTGGGGCTTTGCCCAGGGCTTCGACGCTTACTTCGACGAGATGCCGCCCCGGGTCGAACAGGCCAAAGCCGCCCAGAACTACTGGCACTCCGAGCGCCCCGGCGAGCTGGTGGTCGGCGACGCGCTGGCGTGGTTGGCCACCGTTCCGAAAGAAAAGCCCGTCTTCCTGTGGGTGCACCTCTACGACGCGCACATGCCCTATCGGCCGCCCGACAGCTACGCGAAGCTCCAGCCTGGCCGGCCCTACGACGCTGAGCTGGCCTATGTCGACGACCAGGTCGGCCGCCTCGTGGAGGCCTTCGCCGGTCGCTCCACCCTGTTCGCGCTCATCGGCGACCACGGAGAGTCGCTCGGGGAGCACCAGGAGGGCGAGCACGGGCTCTACACCTACGATTCCACCCAGCGGGTGCCGTGGATTCTCAGCGGCGCCGGCGTCAAGCCCGGGGTGGTCGCCGAGCCGGTGTCAAGCGCGGATTTCATGCCCACGGTCTTGGCGCTCGCGGGTCTCGAGGCCCCGACAGGCCTCGACGGAACCGTGCAGCCTGGCAAGCCGACGGTCCCGTACGCCGAGAGCTACCAGCTCGCCGATCGCCTGCGCCTGGCGCCGCATCGCATGGTCGTCGAGGGCCGCCTCAAGCTCATCGTCAAGCCGCGCCCCGAGCTGTACGACGTCGTGGCCGATCCGGGCGAGCTGACCAATCTGGCGGCGGCGCGGCCCGACGACGTCAAGCGGCTCACCAGCCTGCTCGACGGTTTGGACGCAACGCCGCCCACCCGCGGCGGCAGCCTCGACGCGGCCACGGTCGCCCAGCTCGAGGCGCTTGGCTACGTCTCCGGCGCGACCGGGGCGGTCGACCCCTTCGCCTTGCCCGACGCGCTGGACTACCCGGAGCTGATGGCGGGGATCCACGACCTCGAGCGCCTGCGCAGCGCGGACCCGAAGAAGAACCTTCCCGCGCTGATGAAGCTCCTCAAGCTCAAGCCCGACGCCTACGAGTTGCGGATGCGCACGGCCGGCCTGTTGATGAGGTCCGAGCGCGTGGAGGAGGCAAAG